>NZ_BCTP01000004.1 GCF_001571345.1 Komagataeibacter xylinus NBRC 15237
ATCTGGTAGGACAGGCTGCCGATAAACCCTTCACGGTGAATGTCATATTCCGTGGTGCGGACGGAAAGCGGGGAGCCACCGAGGGAGGCAGGTGTTGGCGTATATGGCGTGGCGTAAATGCCTTCACCCGTATTGGTATGGCCGTATACGGTGGCAAAACCCTTCAGGTGGTCGGTAATATTGAAATCGAATTTGCCATAACCCAGCACGTCCTGGCGCAGCCCGGCAGAGTTGTAATAGGACTGGTCCTGGTTGGCTATGCCCGCGGGGAAGGGCTTGCCGTTCTGGTACGCCGTGGCGATCTGCTTGGCCAGGGCATAGTTGTTTGTAATATTATCGACGTTATAGCCTTTTGTCTGGATCATCTGTAGCGAGAGATCCTGATAATCGTTTTCCGCGCGCTGGCTATAGTCACCAAAAAGGGTCAGCTTGACCTTATCACCCAGCGGCTGGATGAATTTGGCGTTTGCCTGCTGCTGTTGCTGGATACCATCACCCTTCCACTTGTTGGCATCCTGATAGTCGTAGGAGACATAAAGCCGTCCACCACCGGGCAGGGTGCCGGAATTGATGCGCCCGAAAGTACGCCATGTGCCATATGACCCCACGGTGCCCGCCACATCGGCACCGAATTTTTTGCTCGGGTCAATGGATGTGAATTCCAGTGCACCACCAAGGTCATTGGATGCCGCCACGCCAACCGAACCCGCACCCTGCGCCAGGCTGGCAGGTCCGTTGTTTTCGGTCTGCAGCGCACGACCGATGGAAAGGCCGTTGTCGTTACCATAAGCCAGATTGCCAAGCGGGATGCCATCCATGGTGAAGCCAAGGCGGCTCTGGTCAAATCCACGGATGATGATCTGCTGCGACCATTCATACGACCCCAGCGGATCGGATGAAGTAAACATGACGCCAGGCAGCTTGGACAGTGTTTTGAGGGGGCTCGTGCCGGGGGCGACTTCCTGCAGGGCGAGGTGAGACAGCGACTGTGTTTCACGGGCTGCGCCCGCGCCCATGACGATGATTGATTCCGCCTTTGTTGCCGCTATGGAATCCTTGCTGTCATTTGCCGTGGATGTCGATGTGGAGGGTTTGGCATGCTGGTCGACATGTCCAGCCGCAGGATTTTTCTGCTGGGCACTGGCAGCATGGGCATGCTGAAAAAACAAGGAACTTATACAAGTTGTAAGAAGGAGAATCTTATTTTTTTTCATGTGGAATAATTCCTCATGATACACCCCGTTTGTGTGGCGAATGGACGACGCCGCATACCCTATGTTTTGGGTTTTTGGGTGTCTCGTGATAATTACATGACATTAATATTACAGTATTATGAAATTCATATATTTCATCATACATGTTATAAAAATATATCTTTTCCAGGGTAATTTTATTTCGTTTATGTATAATTTTGGTTTGAATAGATATTTAATCGCACAATTGTTGTTAATTTAGTATATATTTAATGTTTCTGGATGACATGTACAGAATGCTGCGCGCTTCTGATCAACGGTCGACCTAGTCAATGCTCTCGAACAGGAAAAGGCCGTCAACCGGGCCGGGCAGATGGCTGACTGGCTGCTCCGCCTAGCCATGCCTCGCTCAAGCTCCCTCAGCGTCTCCGGTTTTACATATCCATGAGGGTACGGGCATAAGGCCCGCGCAGGTCAGGCGGCCGCCGGGCAGGTTGTCAGGGCCGCCTGTAATGGTTGGCGCCGACAGCGGCAGGCCGCGCACGCTGCGTGCGGCAAGAAAACCGAAACATTGCGCCTCCAGCGCGTCTCCGTTCCAGCCAAGGCTATCCACCGGTTCGACCGCAGCGCCGAGCGCTGCCTGCATTGCGTGCATCAGAACAGGATTATGCCGCCCCCCACCACAGACATACCAGTGCGTCGGCTGAGAGGGCAGGGGCGTGCGCCGAATGGCTTCAACGCTAAAAGCGGCAAGCGTGGCCGCTCCATCCGCCGGCGTGCAGCCCGCGACCCGGTCGAGTGCTGCGGCGAAGGTCTGGCGGTCCAGCGATTTCGGGGCAGGGCGGGCGAAATAGGGGTCGGCCAGCAGGTCTTCCAAAACTGTCTGGTTGACCGTGCCCATCGCCGCCAGTTTTCCATCCACGTCACATGCCGTGCCGGTATGGCGCAAGGCCCAGTCATCAAGCAGGGCATTGCCCGGCCCCGTATCACAGGCATGGATCGTGCCGTCCGCCTCAATCAGGGTGATATTCGCGACCCCTCCGATATTCAGCACGGCGACCGGTCCGGGCGCACCCTGCAACAGGGCCGCGTGAAACCAGGGGACCAGCGGCGCGCCTTCGCCACCGGCCGCGACGTCAGCACTGCGGAAATCGTGGATGACAGCCAGCCCCGTTGCGCGTGATAGAAGCTGCGCATCCCCGATCTGCCATGTACGACGGTGCGCGGGGTCATGCAGGATGGTCTGGCCATGAAACCCGATCAGGTCGACATCTGGCACAAGAACCTGCAACTGCCGCACCGCGTCAACATGGTGCCGGGTTATCTCGTGCTCTACGGCCTTCAGTTCCGGGTCCCGTGGGGAAAGGGCAGGGGCTTCGTCCAGAATTTTCCGGGCACGATGGCGCAGTGCAGCCGGGTAGGGCAGGCTCAGATCCGGCCCGAATCCCTCAATCCGTTCGCCATCCGTGCGGATGACTGCGGCATCCACCCCATCGAGTGATGTGCCGCTCATCAGGCCGATAACCGTGAGCATGCGATTCATTCCTGTCCTTGTCGCAGTCCTGAGTGCCGCCATGACATCATAAAGGTCGGCACGGTAGAATAAGAATGTAGCGCCCGGTTCCGGCCATCGGGCACGAAGGCGCGTCTTTCAATGGTCCGGCCCGATCAGATATGCCCGCCCCGCCAGTTTGCGCCATGGGAGGCAGAATCGCGGTAAAAGCTATTTTTGGTGTCAGGCTACCTTTGCCCTGGCACAGGAGCCTGCCCAAGGATCGCACGCAGGTTGCCATCATGCGCCACAAGTAGGGGTTCGATCTGGCTGGCGGGAATGCCGGCACAGAGCATGACAGCACGTTTGACATTGAACCGCGTGGCCTCGAGCGCGCCCAGGGCCTGCTGCTCGGTGCTGCCGCTCAGGTTGCGCACCATGCGGCAGGCCCGCTGGCGCAGCTTGGCGTTGACCACCCGCATATCCACCATCTGCCCCCGATAGGCATGGCCCATACGAACCATGAGCGTGGTGGAAATCAGATTGAGAGCTGCTTTCTGCGCCGTGCCCGCCTTGAGCCGGGTGGAGCCGGAAATGACTTCCGGCCCCGTCACCACCGTAATGCCCAGTTCCGCAACATCCGTGAGCCTGCTGCCCTGATTGCAGGCAATGCCAATGCTCAGGCTGCCCGCCGCGCGCGCGGCCGCAACCGCAGCGCAGGTATAGGGGGTGGAGCCGCTTGCCGCGATGCCCAGCACCACGTCATCGGGACCGGGGTTATGGGCAAGGATGTCTGTCCGCGCCACGTCTTCGCGGTCTTCTGCCCCTTCCGCTGCCTGATGGAGGGCATCATTCCCACCGGCCAGAAGCAGCACGAGCCGTTCGGGCGCCCAGCCGAAGGTGGGGAGTAGTTCCACCCCATCCTGCATGCCGATCCGCCCCGATGTGCCCGCGCCGACATAGAACAGCCGCCCCCCCGCCAGCAGGCGCGGCAGGGCTGCGTTGATGGCGCGTTCGAGTTCCGGCGTCGCGGCCCGCACGGCGGCAATGGCGCTCATCTGTGATTCCACCAGCGCCTCCAGCACGGACACAACGGGCCACACATCTACATCAGCGTAACGTGGGTCCTGTCCTTCTGTGGCGATGGGCAACACGGGGGCGCTGCTGTTCGGGGTCATGTACCGTAAACTCCGGGGGGATAGGGAAGGGGTCAGCCCTGCGGCGGGAGGAGGGCAAGGGCTGCGGCGGTGGCCACATCGTGCCGCAGGCGCACGACATTGCCACGGCCCGCGGGGTGCAGGCGGCTGGTCAGGATCAGCACATAGCTGTCACTGCCGGGGTCAAGCCAGAGCGATGTGCCGGTAAAGCCGGTATGCCCGAAGGAACCTACGGGAAAACTGTCTCCACGGACGGAGGAATAATGCGTGGAAATATCCCATCCCAGTCCGCGCAGGTCGGATTTTCCTCCTGGCTGCTGTGCGGTTGTCATGAGCATGAGGGTCTTGGATTGCAGCGGGTAGGCCGATGGCCTGCCCGCACGCCGGTCGAGCAGGGCCTGTGCATACAGGCACATGTCATCCGCGTTGGAAAACAGGCCCGCATGCCCGGCCACGCCCCCCATGCGGCGGGCAGATGGGTCATGCACCTGCCCGCGCAGCATATGACCGTTTTCATCCGGCTGGGTGGGGGCAATGCGTGGCTGCCATGTTTGGGGTGGCAGGAAACGCGACTGCCGCATGCCCAGCGGGGTGAGGATGAAGCGCGTGGCATAGGCATCGAGCGTCATGCCCGAGAGTTTTTCCACCACAAACCCAAGCGTGATGAAATTGATGTCGCTATAGATGAAGCCCCGGCCCGGTGGCTGTGACGGCGCGACCCCCATGGCCAGACGGAAGGCGGCCTCGCGCCCCTGCCATGGGTGCTCGAGGTCCAGATCGGGCGGCAGGCCGGAATAATGGGTCAGCAGGTGCCGGATGGTAATGGTGGATTTACCGGTCGCCGCGAATTGCGGCAGGTAGCGCGAGACAGGGTCATCAAGCCCGAAGCGCCCCTGTTCCCACAACTGCATGACGCAGGGCGCGGTTATGACCGCCTTGGTCAGGGATGCCATGTCGAATACCGTATCCCACGTCATGGGTTCGGCCGCGGGAGTGAGGGCGCGCCTGCCATATACGGCCCGATGCACGATCTGCTGCCCGTGGCCGATGGCGCAGACAACGCCCGGTGCTTCGCCCGCGGCCACGGCCTGTTGCAGCCTGCGGTCCACGCCGCTCATGTCCGGGGTGGCGTTGTGGGCGCCGCGTGCATGGGGCGCGCATGCCGTAACGGTTGCGCCACCGGCCAGCATCAGGATATGGCGGCGCTTCAGCCAGGGAGCGGCCGGGAAAACATGCATGAGCAAAGGGTCCGTTAAAAGACGGCATGCCAGATGCCTGATGCACGAACAATACCATCTTCCCCCACCATGACAACGACCCGCCTTGATGCAGCCGGGCGTGGCGGCGGGCGCTGCCGGTCAGGCCCTGGCCCCGGGCCGGGTATTTCTGGCTTTCATATGGTATTCATCCAGTCATATGATTGGCCTTTCTGACCCGATGGAACCGGTATGTCCGCAATCGATATCGCGATTATCTGCATCTATTGCCTGACCCTGCCATTCATCGCATTCGCCCTGTCGGGGCGGCAGGACAGTGTTTCCACCTATATAGGTGGCGGCCATAACCTGCCGTGGTGGGTTATCTGCCTGTCACTTGTCGCAACGGAAACCTCGACCCTTACCATCATCAGCATACCCGGCATCGCTTATGGCAGCGGCATGGTGTTTGTGGGGCTGGCGGTGGGGTATGTCATTGGCCGCGCACTGGTCGCATGGCTGTTTCTGCCGCGTTATTTTTCCGGGCAGGTCAGCAGCGTCTATCAATATCTGGGCCAGCGGTTCGGGCCAGCGATGGAGCGTACCGTATCCGCCACGTTTCTGGTCATGCGCGTGCTGGCGGAGGGCATCAGGCTGTTTGCGGGCATGTTGCCGGTCGCAGCCATTCTGGCATCCATGCACCTGCCCCTGCCACAATGGGCGATCATGCTGCTCATTACCGGCCTTACGCTGTTTTACACGATGTTTGGCGGGCTGCGGGCCGTGGTGTGGTCCGATGCCATACAGCTTGCTGTCTATGCCGTGGGAACGGCGGCCTGCATGGGGCTGCTGTACCATCAGGCGACAGACATGCAGATTCATGCGCTGCGCCACTCCAACAGGTTCCACCTGTTTCACAAATCGGCCCAATTTTTCCTTGATCCTTATACCCCCTGCGCGGCCATGATCGGAGGGGCGATCATGGCCATGGCATCGCATGGCACGGATCAGCTTCTGGTCCAGCGCGTTCTGGCCGCCCGCAACCTGTATGATGCCAGAAAGGCGCTGGTTGGCAGTGGCGTCATGGTTGGATGCCTGTTTGCCATGCTGTCGCTCGTGGGCATGCTGCTCTGGGCGCGCAATGATGAAAAACCGCTGGCTGCAATGGGGCTTCAGACATCGGATGCGCTGTTCCCTGCCTTTATCGTGCATGACCTGCCGCCGGGGCTTGCCGGGTTGCTGATTGCAGGGCTGCTGAGTGCGACCATGGGCTCCCTGTCCGCCACGCTCAATGCCATGACCAGCGCGACAGTGCTGGATTTTGCGGCACCCTGCCGGGCACTGGCGCGGTGTATGGGCCTGTCGGCGCTGGCATTCGCCCGCGTGGTGACCCTGCTATGGGCTGTGGTGCTGGTATGTGCCGCGCTGGCATTTGCCCGGTGTCATGGGCCTGCGGTTGTGTTCGGGCTGTCGGTTGCGTCGTGTTCGTACGGGGCGATGCTGGGGGCCTTTGTGTTTGCCATGTTCAGCAGGCACGCGCTCACGCGGGAGGTTCTGCCTGCTTTTGTCGTGACCGTCGTGACCGTCGTGACCGTCTGTGGCCTCATGATGTTGTGGCACCCTTATGGTGCGACGATCGCCTTTACGTGGCTGGTTCCGCTGGGTGTGATGGTGATGTTTATCTGTGCGCTGGGTTCAAGGGCTATTGGCAAAATATGGCAATAATGGTGCGTCCCGTTCTTTTGGGTGTGTGCCGGATCATATGGTTGCCCCAAATATAAAGCACGCAGGCCAGGGCGGGTGCGAGAATGGAATTGGAACGCGATATTAAGTGCCGCCTGATAGAGCGGCGTTCCTGTATTTCAAATCAGGATGTAAATTTACAAAAATCCGGACAATTCAATTTGTTGTAAGGGTCACTGTCGTTCCGGGCAATGGCTCTTTATGATCGCCTTGACTGGTAAGAGAAATGGAGCATTTTCCCTATGACTACCCTTGGTTTGGTCGATATGGAGCAGCGTGACAGGGTGGCTCTGTTTCCATCGTTTGGCCCCGGGCAGGGCGATCTGAGGGCATTCCGCCGCGATCTGGTCGAGGGGACAACGGCGCTCCTGAAGTCCGGATCGGTCGATTATGAGGCCCGATCGATCCCGGGGCCGGACGGCGCGCCTGATGTTCGTGTCATCATGTTCCGCCCTCCGACTGTCCAGGGCGCGCTGCCTGTCATTCTCTATGTTCATGGTGGCGGCATGATTGCTGGCACACCCGACATGCAGGCCGGTATGCTCGACCGGCTGGCATCGCAAACGGATGCCCTGATCATCTCGGTCGATTACCGGCTTGCACCCGAGACACCTTTTCCCGGTGGACTGGAAGATGTCTATGCCGCCCTTGTGTGGTTGCAGGAGCAGGCCGCCATGCTGGGTGTCGACCCTGACCGCATCACGGTCATGGGCGATAGTGGAGGGGGATGCCTGGCGGCTGCCACGGCCCTTCTGGCCCGCGATCGTGGCAAAATCAGATTGCGCGCACAGGTCCTGATCTACCCGATGCTGGACCTGCGCACAGGTGGGGCGGATGCGCCTGCTGATGACCCGATGACAGGGGAATTTGTATGGACGCGCGCCCAGAACCAGCATGCATGGTCTGCCGTGCGGGGCGACCTGGCGGCTGATGACCCGCGATTTGGCTATCTGTCGCCCGCCTTCATGCGTGGTCTGTCCGGTTTGCCTGCAACATTTATTGTCACCGGCGCGCTGGACCTGTTTCGTGATGAAGATGTGGCCTTTGCCCATCGCCTGTGGCAGGCGGCCGTGCCGACGGACCTCGTCGTCTATGCAAACGCGGTGCATGGCTTCGATCTGCTGCCGTCTTCCCTTGCCGAGCGCGTCCGCCATGACGTAGTGAAAAATGTGCGTCGGCTGCTGTAATACGCATGTTGCTGTCAGGTTGCCCGAAGCCCGGGATGCTGCCACGTTAGTGGATTGTCGCGTGATCCCTCGCATGTTTCAGGCGCAGAAATGTCCTGATCCGTGCGCAGGGTGCATCACGCCCGTTACATGCCGGCACGCAACGGGTAGTGGGTTATGTTAGCCCGTTATTGCCTTTATGGCGAAGGAAGTGATCATGTCCATTCGTGTCGGTATCGCGGGCTGGTCGGCTTTTTCCGCGATGGCTAAAGTGTTGCAGTTACCCGTTACCGGCACGCAACTTGAACGGTATGCCGCTTATTTTTCAACAGTTGAAATCAATTCCAGCTTCTATCGCCCCCATCGGCGCACGACTTACATGCGCTGGGCTGCCAGCGTGCCGCCTGCGTTCCGCTTCTCGGTAAAATTGCCCCGAACCATGACGCATGAACGCCGTCTGGTTGACTGCCAGGCGCTGATCGACCGGTTTGCCGAGGAAACGGATGGCCTTGGCGAAAAACGCGGCCCTGTCCTGGTTCAGTTTCCCCCCAGTCTTGCCTATCCCGGTGATCTGGCCGTGCGTTTCTTTCACGATCTGCGGGCAAGGCTGGCCGGGGCCATCGTGGTAGAACCCAGACATGAAAGCTGGTTCCGGCCAGCGATAGACCATATGCTGACGGAACTACAGATATCACGCGTTGCGGCGGACCCGGCCCGTCCGGCGCCTGCGGCACAACCGGGGGGCTGGAGCGGGCTGGCCTATTTCCGGCTGCATGGCACGCCTGACATCTATAAGTCACGTTATACGCACGAAGCCATTGAGGCCCACGCAAAAGTCGTTGCAGCCCTTGCCACACGCGGCACCGAGGTCTGGACGATCTATGACAACACCACATATGGAGCCGCCGTGCAGAACGGGTTCGAACTGATGGAAGCCTGCGCTGGCATTATTGGGCAATAATGCGCTTTAAGTGTCGGGAGGGGCTTCATGGTCTGCAAGGAGCACCCCTACAGGCTTCTGGTAGCCTGATGCAGAATTATCGCTCCTGATGGAGTTATAAATTGTATCGGACTCTGTGCAACTTTATTTATATCCTGATCGTTTCCGGACTCATTTTTCTCATTACGGGATTTTTTCGTGCAGTCATCTTCCGTGGCAGAGACGGCCTCTGCCTATAGCCCTTCGACACGCCGGCTTGTTTTCATCGGCCTTATCCTGACCATGATCATGGGCGCGCTCGACCAGAGCATCGTCTCGACCGCACTGCCCACGATTGTCAGCGACCTTGGCGGCCTGGCGCATATGTCCTGGGTCGTTACGGCGTTCATGCTCACCTCCACAATCGCCACGCCAATGTATGGCAAATTGTCCGACATGTTCGGCAGGCGGCCGTTGCTGGCGTTCAGCATCGGCTCGTTTCTCGGTGCCTCGCTGCTATGCGGCATTGCGCAGGGCATGGGGCAGCTTATCGTGTTCCGTGGCCTTCAGGGCGTGGGCGCAGGTGGCCTGATGACACTATCGCAGACGGTGATCGGCGATATGGTATCGCCCCGGCAACGGGGCCGCTATCAGGGGCTGTTTACCGGAGCCTTTGCGGTCAGCAGTGTCGCGGGGCCATTTCTGGGCGGTGTGCTGACAGGTGCGCTGTCCTGGCGATGGGTCTTTTGGGTCAATCTGCCGATCGGGCTTCTCGCATTCGGGCTGATCATGCTGAGCCTGCCTGCTGGCCGGGTCGAGGCGAGGCCGCGCATCGACTATCCCGGCGCGGCCCTCCTGAGCATTGCCACGGCTGGCTTCCTGCTGTTGTTCAATGCCCTCGGCACGACCCTGGCATGGACATCGCCGCTCACATTTCTGCTGCTCGGGGGCGCGACGCTCGTGTTCGTGGCGTTCATCTGGCAGGAGCGACGGGCGCCTGAGCCGCTCATCAGTCTTGACCTGCTGCGTATCCCGACCTTTTCCATATGTGTCGCCGCAACCGGCATCATGTCTTTTGCCATGATGGGGTCGATGATCTTCCTGCCCCTTTATTACCAGCTTGTGCTTGGTGAGACACCGGCGGCATCTGGCCTGATGATGTTGCCGCAGGTCGGCACGATGATGATCAGTTCGGTGCTGGGTGGCTATGTTTCGTCCCGCACGCAACGCTACACGCTTCTGCTTTCCATCGGTGTGGGCATCGAATTCACGGCGCTTACCCTGATCGCGCTCTGTGCCCATCATGGCGCGCCTGCCCTGTTCTTCCTGCTCAGCCTCGGATGTCTCGGCGTGGGCATGGGAATTGGCATGCCCAATGCAACAGTCATGATCCAGAATGCCGTGCCAACGGGTTCACTCGGTATCGCCACGGCCATGATGTCTTTCATCCGCTCGCTCGGCGGCTCGCTTGGCGTGGCCCTCTCGGGCGGCGTGATGGCGCTGACCCTGCAGAACCGCCTGAAGGTGCTGCCAGAAAAAATTGACGTGCCCGCATTCCTGGAAAAAGGCATGGCCGCGATCCAGACACTCTCCCCCGCAACGCATGGAGAGGTAACGCAGGCCTATAAAGGTGCCATCAGCGCCAGCCTGAGCGTGAGCAGCAGCTTCATGTTCCTTGCGTTCCTGCTGGTCGTTGGGCTGATGGTGCGCCAGGCCGCTATGGGAAACAGGACGGGGCAGGAGTAGGGCGGCCGCAGTCGCGGCGGTGGCTGCAATCCAGAAATTTCCTTCATGGATTATCAGGCAGAAGATCAGGGCGCATTTTCCAGATAGGAAATAATACCTGAAAAAACATGAATTGCGGACATATTTTTGTTGTCATGTCGCTTTTTGTAGGGTAGCCCTGATCATAGGTTTTGCCGTGATGGCATGCAGGCAGTCATATTCTGCCTGGATGGTACGAATCAGGCACGTCATGTCGCTCAGGAATATCGTGAATCGGTATGACCCTGGGGGTATGCAGGCCCATCTGCCCCCAAAAAGCATATTAAAAAAACTGTTGATGATGTCAGTCAGTTTTGGCGGCAGCATGCTGCCATGCCCTTTTGGCAGGGCGGGAAAGGTGTGGGAAATATACCGGAAAACAAAGGAAATCCGGATAGTTGCCTGATTATGTAACAATAAAAAACACGCAATCTAAAATCAATTAAACTAATTATACCTTACCGAATAAATAACATATCACTTTTTGTTGATTTGTATGGAATGGTCCTGATCGGCGATCGGAAAGAGGCAGATCACGTACAACAATTTATTTATATCTAAGGATATGTGATATAAATGATAAAAAAGACCAGCTATATAAATATAAACTAATAAAAATAATCAATAATATATCAACTAAGCAAATAAATACCATCTGATGTGACGAGGATTTATGCCGCCACGCAGGCGGTATCTATACTTAACCATGTGCTCCCCGATGGAATAATGCCGTGTTGCAATTGTTTAAAATAATGATGGATTCCAACATGCCCCTCCTTATTTCTGCCCTCATCGTGTGTATCGCGGGTTCGTGGATCACTGTCCGCATCATGGCGCGTATTGCCGCGACCCCAGGGCGGCAGAATCATTCATGGTACCTGCAATGCGCGGCCGCAGGGGCCACAACCATATGGTGCACCCACTTTCTGGCACTGCTGGCATATATGCCGGGCGTTGCGGGCCTGCTGAATATTCCGCTTACGCTGTTTTCGTTTATCGTTGCCGCCGCGGGCGTGCTGTCGGCAACCGTCATCGCCACCACCAGCAGGAGCCGGATGGGGCCAGCACTTGGCGGCGCCGTGCTCGGCCTGGCTATTGCGGCCATGCATTATTCCGGCATGTATGCCGTGGAATTTGGCGAGCATATGGCCTGGAGCCTGCCAACAATCGCGCTCTCCCTGTTTCTGGGCACCGTTTTTGGCACGCTGTCCCTGCAATGCCTGCTGCGTAGCGGGAACCGGCATCGTGAAATCCTGGCCACGGTGCTGTTCGTTGCGGCAATCGCGGGGCTGCATTTTGTCGGCGTGTCCGCCATGCGCACGCACATGATGTCCGCCGAGCTTATGGCAACTGGCAATGCGCCTGTCGTGCTGGGTGTTGCGCTGGCCATTACGACCCTTTTGCTCGTGGCTACGGGCGGCAACAGTTTTTCAATTGATGATGCAACGCGCGCGGAATCCTATGAGCGCATGCGGCAGATGGCGTTGCATGATGCCCTGACATCGCTCCCCAACCGCGTCAGCTTCGGTGATCACCTCGATCAGGTGATCGAGGATGCGAAAGCCCAGGGCACGCAGTTTGCACTGATCGGGATTGATCTTAACAAGTTCAAGGAAATCAACGATGTGCGCGGGCATGCCGCGGGCGATGTCGTGCTGATCACCATTGCCAACCGTTTTACCGAGATGCTGGGCGAGGGCGAGTTCGTGGCCCGTCTGGGCGGGGATGAATTCGCAGCAGTCCACCTGACGAGCGACCCCGATGAACTCAATGCCTTTGTCGCCCGCATCGAGGAAGCCATCAACCTGCCCATCCCGATCGAGGACTACGAAGTCACGACCGGTGGCAGCGTGGGGCTGGCCCTGTTCCCCAAGGATGCCACCGACAAGGAAACGCTTGTAACCCGCGCTGACCTCGCCATGTATCGCGCCAAGGCGGACCCGTTGCGCACCGTGGCCTATTACGAGCCTGTCATGGATGAAACGGTCCGCGAAGCGCGCGCGCTGGCGGCGGACCTGAAAACGGCAATGGAAAAAGGCGAACTGAGCCTGCACTACCAGGTGCAGACCGCCATTGCGACGGGTGAGGTCTTTGGCTACGAGGCCCTGCTGCGCTGGAACAGCCCCGAACGTGGAGACGTGCCGCCAGCCCTGTTCATTCCCGTCGCCGAGGAGAACGGTCTCATCATCCCGCTCGGTGAATGGGTATTGCAGACGGCCTGCGCACAGGCGGCAAAGTGGGATGTTGCGTGCAAGCTGGCGGTCAACCTGTCTCCGGTGCAGTTCTTTCATCCTGATCTGTATCGTCTGGTCAAGGAAACGCTTGAAGACACCGGCCTGTCTCCCGACCGCCTCGAACTGGAATTAACGGAAACATCCATCATCGAGGACAAGCAGCGCGCGCTTGAAATCGTGCGCCGGATCAAGGAACTCGGCGTTGGCATTGCACTGGATGACTTCGGCACGGGTTATTCGTCCATTGATACGCTGCGCTCCTTCCCGTTCGACCGCATCAAGCTTGATGGCAGCTTCATGCAGGGGATCGAAACCAATTCCGATGCGGCAGCCATTGTCCGTTCGGTGCTGGTCCTCGGCCGCACCATGAACATTGCCGTGCTGGCGGAAGGGATCGAAACGCCCCGGCAGCTTGAAGTGCTCCGTGGCGAGGGCTGCGTGGCGGGGCAGGGGTTCCTGATCGGTCGCCCCGCCTGCCCGCAAGCACTGGGGCTGCAGCCGGCCTGATGCCACAGCGCCCCCGCATGCCTTTTCAATTCCGTGCAGGCACGCAGCCTGCCTGTCAAATTCTGAACTGTGGCCTATCATCATGAACAAGTTGCTCCTTACCTCGTCCTCCCCAAAGCCCGTATTAACGGGTGATGCCGCCCTGACCCTGCTGACTGACGCGACCGAAGCGATCATTGTGACTGACGACCGCAATGACGTCCTCTTTTTCAATAAAGGGGCGGAAAAACTCTGGGGTTACGCGCAGGATGAAGTGCGTGGCCAGAACGTGCGGATGCTGATCCCCGATTTTGCCTGCCATGAACACGATGCCCCCGCCGCCAGCCACCGCGCGACCGGTCTCGACGCCACGGTCGGCACATCGCGCGAAATCATCTTCGAGAACAGGCACGGTGACTACATCACCGGGGAACTGACGCTCTCTTCAAGCAGGGTCGGCCCGAAAGGCAGCAGATACTATCTTGCCTCCATCAAGGCGGTAACGGAAGAAAACCATCGCAAGAAACTGCTGGACCTGCAGAATACGGTGTTCCAGTCCCTCTCAACCGAAATGCAGATCCAGGATGTGGCTGACCTTGTGTGTCGGGAGGTGGAAAATTTCATTCCCAATACGGTCGCCATCCTTGTCCTGATCGATGAGGACCACCGGCTTCATGTCCTGTCAGGCCCGGGCCTGCCACGGCGCTATGCCGCAGCACTCGAAAACGTAACACTTTCCGATGCGGACATCATGGCCCTGTCCAATGACCTTGACGAGGCGGCCACCGTTGTATGGGAAAGTTATCGCTCGCTCGGCGTGTCGCTGGGGCTGCATGATTGCTGGGCCTCCGCAATCAAGGCCAGCAATGGCAAGATATCGGGCATATTCGCGCTGTTTTCACGCAACACCAGCACAATCAGCGACTGGCCACAGAAAATCGTGGCGGGCTGCGTTCCCTTCTGCAGTGTGCTGATCGAGCAGTATGAAGCGCGTCACCATATTTCCCAACTGGCCAATTACGACCCGCTGACCGGCTTCCTGAACCGGACCGCCATCCATAAAATTCTCAGGAACCTTGTCGGCAAACCGGGTGACAATCATTTCGCCGTGCTGATGCTCAACCTCGACCGCTTTCGCGATATCAACGATGCGCTCGGGCACACCAATGGCGATGACTTTCTCAAGGCCGTGGCGGCACGGATCAAGAGCCTGTGCCGGAGCCATTATATCCTCAGCCGCGCAGGCGGGGATGAGTTTGTCATCATATTGCCCGATACACAGGCAGTCCCGGCTACGGCATTTGCCGGGCGGCTGATCAAGGGCATGGAAGAACCCATCGAAATCGGTGGCAACTTCATCACGGCATCGATCAGTGCGGGCATCAGCATGTTCCCTGAAAACGGGCCGGACAGTGAATCCCTGATCGGCCATGCCGAAGCCGCGATGCGCCTTGCCAAGAAAGATGCCCGCGGCACATTCCGCGTCGCGACGCCAGAAGACCATACCGCGGCACAGGACCGCCTTGTCCTTGGCTCCGCCCTGCGTGATTCCCTGGCGAAGGGATTGCTCAACCTGCATTACCAGCCGCAGATCGAGGCCAAGACGGGCGCGCTCTATGGCGTGGAGGCCCTGTCGCGCTGGCATCATCCGCATCTGGGCAATATTTTCCCCTCCCGGTTCATTGCGGTGGCCGAGGATACCGGGCAGATCGAGGCGATCGGCGCCTGGTGCCTGGAAGAAGCCTGCCGCCAGATCGTGACATGGGACCGCGATGGGGTCATGATCCCGGCGGTATCGGTCAACCTGTCAGCCGGTCATTTCCGCAAGCGTCAGTTGCCCGAAATGATCTCGAACCTGCTGACCCGCTTCGGCATTGCCCCGGCGCGCCTTACGGTGGAAATTACCGAAAGCGTGATGATGGATGAAAACAAGGATACGATGGACGTATTGCACGCCATTCGTGCCCTGGATGTTGGCCTGTCCATGGATGATTTCGGCACGGGTTACTCATCGCTGTCGCGTCTGACCCGCCTGCCGCTGACTGAAATCAAGATTGACCGCAGTTTCATCATGAACCTTGAGCATGACGCCAATGCGCAGGCGGTGACAACGGCGGTGATCGGCATCGGCAACCGCCTGGGCATGACCGTCGTGACCGAAGGGGTGGAGACGGAGGCACAATACGCGCTTCTGGAAAGCCTGCATTGTGATGTCATGCAGGGCTATCTGTTCGCCAAACCCATGGCGCCAAAGGATCTGGAAACATGGTTCAGGCAGCCCCGCAAGATCATGCCCGCAATGCGCAAAGCGTGCGGAGAACAGCCAGCATCCGCTCAGGCTGAAAAGAAATAACCATACGGCCTGACAGGAAGAGGCACGCCACAGCTTTATGGTGGCGTGCCTCCGGTCTGTACAAGAACCCGTTTTGAATTACAGTGCCAACACCCTGAACAAGTCTTTTGGCGACAGAATGCGGGAATGACAATGTGCCCGCGCGAACGCAGACCTGGCGGGGTGTGGCAGGTCGTGCAGACTGACGCCGGGAATATTGAATGGCATGGAGCACGGTATCGGTCTTCTGATTACATCAGGTGACCGATACGAAACTGCACATGCTCATGCGGTTTTTATCTGGTCTGGACCAGATCTTACTTCAACCCGTCCACAAAGGCTGCGATCCGGCGGCAGCCTTCGCGCAGGGTATCGGTGTCGGTGGCGTAGGAAATGCGGAAGAACGGGCTCATGCCGTAGGCTGCGCCCTGCACGGAGGCAACCTGCTGTTCTTCAAGCAGGGTCATGACAAAATCGGCATCGGTTGCAATCAGGCGTCCGCCGGCCGAAGTCCTGCCCATGCAGCCACTGATGTCGGGATAGACATAGAACGCGCCCTGCGGCGTATGGCACTGCACGCCGGGAATGGCGTTGAGCAGGGAAACCACCAGGTCGCGCCGGGCCTGATATTCGACAGCGCGGTCCTTGAGGAAGTCCTGCGGGCCGTTCAGCGCCGCGACCGCAGCCGCCTGCGCCAGCGTGTTGATGCCGCTCGTAGACTGGCCCTGCATGTTGTTCATGGCAGCGATCAGCGCGCGCGGGCCACCGCAATAGCCAACGCGCCAGCCCGTCATGGCATAGGCCTTTGACACGCCATTGACGGTCAGCACCCGGTCCTTCAGGCGCGGCTCGACCTCGGCAATCGTGCAGAAGGTGAAGCCGTCATAGATCAGGTGCTCATAGATGTCATCGGTCATGATCCAGACCTGCGGATGCTTCATCAGCACGGCGGCAATGGCTTCCATGTCCGCGCGCGGGCAGCACGCGCCAGTCGGGTTACCGGGGAAGTTGAGCACCAGCCACTTGGTTTTGGGTGTAATGGCAGCCTCAAGGGCCGCGGCCGAGAGGCGGAAGCCGCCTGCGGCCGGGCAGGGCACGGACACGATGGAGGCCCCGGCAAGGCGGGCAATATCAGCGTAGCTGATCCAGCTTGGCGTGGGCAGGACCACCTCGTCACCGGGGTTGATCGTCGCCATCATGGCATCATAGATGATCTGCTTGGCGCCGTTGGCCACCAGAATTTCGTTCAGGGCGTAATCAAGGTTGTTTTCACGCTGGAACTTGGTCTGGACCGCCTTTTTCAGCGCGGGCTTGCCGTCCTGCGGCGGGTATTTGGTATCACCCGCTCGGGCTGCGGCAAAGGCTGCATCCACCACATGCGCGGGCGTGGGAAAATCCGGCTCGCCCGATGACAGGCTGATGATCTTCAACCCTTCAGCCTTCAGTGCCGATGCCTTGTCGGTCATCGCGGCCGAAGCCGAAATCCCAATTCCATTCAGTCGATCAGCAAACCCGGGCATCAGACACGTTCTCCAATTTCACTCAATGCAACAGCATATTAGATGTTCATAGCGATCGTAGATCGTTTCGCTACAGGTTAGATAGCGGTGAAAACCGTCTGGCCCCATACAACAATCCTATGAAGGCCCGCGTGTTTTCCTTACCCGTCCATCCGGATCGGGTCGCGCACCATGGCAAGCGACAGGCCGCCTGCTACGAGCAGGGCGGCAGCGCATATATACCATGCCATGTCAAAGCTGCCGGTCCATGACACGATATATCCGGTCAGGATGGGCGAGAGCAGCCCCAGCGAGTTGCTGCATGTCAGGGTCACACCCGTTACGGCGCCCATTTTGCCGCCGTCTTCCACCATGTCGGTCAGCAGCGCGGTACTGGCGCCATTGGCCGCCATCAGGCAGGCCAGCGCGCCAGACAGCACGAGCAGGATCGGCATCATGGTGTGAAAATACGGCAGCAGCCCGATCGTGGCGGCACCGAGCAGGCAGGTTGCAACAACAAAACGCCGGTTGGGCGGATGAATGCCCCTGCGAAAGACCAGATGTTCGAGAACGCGCCCGATAACCACCGCGCCAATGGCCGCGGCCAGATAACACAGGGCGGTGCTGTTGCCCGTGCCGGTCGTGTTGATGTGCAGTTCATGGATCAGGTAAAGCGGCATCCATGACATGACCAGAAAGTTCAGGTAGTTCTGGGTGCACTGCACCGCCAGTATCCCCAGGAAGGAGGATGAGCGGAACAGGTTCCTGATCTCGCGCACCGTAATGGGCCTGCGCGGGGCGGCATCGGGTTTTTCCTTCGGATTACGGTACACCAGCCACCACACCAGCGCCCAGCCGATGCCTATGGCCCCAAGCGCCATGAACTCGCACCGCCACCCGAAGAATGTGATCAGATACGCCCCCGCAATCGTGCCGCCCGCCAGGCCAAGCTGCATGCCCGTGAGCAGCATGGTCATGACCGATCCGCGTTCGCGCGGCTGCGCCCAGTTGCGCACCACCGTGGCCCCCACGCCAAAGGTCGGTGCCTCACCCACGCCAAGCAGCACGCGGGTCATCAGGAACTGGGTAATGTTCTGCGCCATGCCGCCAAGCAGCATGGCAAATGACCATACGCCCACGGCAAGGCTGCCAATAGTGCGCGCGCCGACCATGTCGAGCACGATGGTCGAGGGCAGGTTGAGCAGGAAATACGACCACAGGAAACTCGACGAAACCCAGCCCATCTGCACCGGTGTCAGCGAAAACTCCCTGCCCATCGTGGGCAGGGCGATGGAGAGCGCCGCGCGGTCGCCATAGCTGATGGCGTACATCAGGAAGACAAGAAAGAAGAACACGTAGCGGGCAGGAATTGCGCGCCTGCTTCGGGCGTGGGTGGTCATTTCACCTGTTGTCACGCTGTAGGACTCCTGGTGTGCCATGAATTACGAGAGAGGGGAGGGGACGTGCTGCGATCAGGGCGGGGTGCCGGTGGCCGCATCCATCGTGCCTTCCGCCACCACTTTCTGCCTGGCGGGGCGGTCACTGCGCAGCATCCACACGCCGGAGCCAATGATCAGCAGCCCGCCAATGGCCATGGCGATGCCGGGTATCTCGCCAAACCCGAACCACCCGATCAGCGCGGCCCAGAGCAGCCCGGAATAGGCAAACGGGCCAATGGCGGAGACCTGCGCCGAGGCGAAGGCCTCGGTCTGGAGCACCTGCGCGATACCGGCGAAGGCGCCCACGGCAACAAGGCAGCCCGCTTCAGTCAGGCCGGGCGTGGTCCAGATGAAGGGCAGCGGCAGCGCGGTCATGACCGTCATGAGAATGGCCTGCCACAGGGCGATGGTGGTGCTGGATTCCGTAGCCGAAAGCTGGCGGATCTGCATGGTGGTCAGCGCACCGACCGCCCCCTGCGCCAGGGCCACGAAATACGCCCAGTTCGGCACGGCAGCGCCCGTTGCGCCGTGGCCATGCAGCAGCCCCTTGCCAAGGGCCACCACGATCACGCCCGAAAACCCGATCGAGACCGCAACCCAGCGCTGGAGCGAGGGCCGCTCGTGCAGCAGCGGGATCGAGAGCAGGACCAGGAACAACGGCTGCGTGTAGGACAGGACCTGCTGTTCGGCCAGTGGCAGGCGGGTCACGGTGATCACGACCATGATCATGCTGATCAGCCCCACGACCGAGCGCAGGACATGACCGCCAAAATGATGTGTTTTCAGGACAATGCCGGAGCGTGAGGCAATCAGCAGCACGAAGGGCAGCGAAAAAAGGTTCCGGAAGAAAATGATCTCGAGCGCAGGAAGCGTGGAGCCGGTCAGTTTCTGCAGGGCATTGAGGGCAGCGGTAAAAAATGTTGCCGATGCCAGAAGAAGGGCACCACGTTTCAGGTCATGCTTCATTTTATCCGTACCTCAATGCACGACAGGGATGGCGGCGCGCTTCATCAATCAATGCTGCCAGATGCCCCCACGCGCTTCATGTTACGACACCGTAACGCAGGGGGCGGATTCCGGGTCATAGGCGTTCGTTGCGGTGCGATAGAAAATTCTTATGGGTAGGCGGGAGGCCCCGATCCCTAAAGCTGGCAGGCGGGGGTCAGCACGCCGCCGCTCGCCTCGATTTCCGCGCGGATGGCACGGGCGAGTTCCAGCGATCCGGGCGTGTCGCTGTGCACCAGAATGGACTGTGCGCTGACCGGCAGGCGCGCGCCGTCAATGGTCGTGACCGATCCGTCATCCAGGAACTGCTTCACACGTGCGCGCACGCCCGCCAGATCATGAATGACCGCGCCCGGCTGCCCACGCGGCACCAGCGTGCCTGCGGTTGTATAGGCACGATCGGCCAGGAACAGGGTCTGCGCCCGCAGGCCGGCCTTCTCGGCGGCGCGCTCGGTCGCCTGGCCGGGCATGCAGAACACGCTCAGGTTTCGGTCAAGGGCTGCGATGGCACGGGTCAGGCGCAGGGCGAGGCCCTCATCCGCATTGGCCATGTTGCCAAAGGCGGCATGGTAGCTGACATGCGTGACCCGGTGGCCATGGCGGGCGGCAATGCCCTGCAGCGCGCCGATCTGGTAGCACATCATGGATTCCATATCCGCGTCGGATACGGCCATGTTGCGGCGGCCAAAGCCCATCAGGTCGGGCAGGCCGGGATGGGCGCCAATGCCCACGCCCTTTTCCTTCGCCAGCCGCACGGTGCGGTCCATGATGGCGTAGTCACCGGCATGGAAGCCGCAGGCGATATTGGCTGACGAGACGGTGTCCATCAGCCCGTCATCATCAGCGATGCGCCAGCGGCCAAAACCTTCGCCCATGTCGGAATTGAGGTCGATCTTCATGCCTTGGCTCCAGATTTCATGCCAGCGCGGCAGCGGGTGGATGAGCGGTAACGGGCAACCAGCGTGCGCAGGTCGTCAAGATAGGCGTTGACCGGCTGCATGGCGGCAACACCTTCGGCAAAGCTGCATTCATGCAGGCGGATACGCATGCCGATGCGCGCCTGCGCCAGCCGCCACAGATCGGCCTCGATCACGGTGGCGATGCGCGGGTAGCCGCCCACGGTATTGGCGTCAGCCAGTTGCACGATCGGCTCGCCCGCGGGTGGAACCTGCACGATGCCCGCAATCACGCCATAGGAGCGCAGTTCAACCCGGTGGCGCAGTTCAAGCGGGGCGCCCGACAGGCGGTAGCCCACGCGATTGCTCTGCGGCGTGATGCGCCATGGGGTCTCCCATAGCCGCTTCTGGGCTTCGGGCGTGAACAGGGCGTAGTCGGTTGCGGGCATCGCGCGCAGGTTGATGACCTTCGCATCCTTGTCGCCCGCCATGGTATCGAGCACCGCGGCCGGGGGCAGGGCACCGTAGCCCGCTACATCCAGCGCAGTACCCGTGGTCCCGAGCGTGTCGCCTGCCTCCAGCGGGCGGCCGTCCAGTCCGCCAAAGCTGCCACGTAGCTGAGTGCTGCGCGAGCCCAGAACGACCGGCACCTCAATGCCGCCTGCAAGGCAGATATAGCCGCGCGCGCCTGCCTTGGGCGGCCCGATGCGCAGTACCTGCCCCGCAGCCGCCGTCTCGACCATCCAGGGCAGGACCGTGCGCCCGTCGAGTTCGATCAGGGCATCGATGCCTGTCACCGCAAACGTGGCGGGTGTGTCAAAGCGCAGCACGAAGGGATAGGTCTGCAGTTCGATGCAGGCATCATCCATCTGGTTGCCCAGCAGGATATTGCCGACCTGAAGGGCGAGCGTGTCCATCGCGCCCGAGGTACCCACGCCCAGGTTACGATAGCCGGGGCGGCCGAGATCCTGCACCGTGTTCAGGGCGGATGTTTCAAGGATCGTAATCACAGCTCTATGCTTTCGGGGTAAAAGCGGATGCGATCGCCAACGGCAAACAGGGCAGGGGGCTGCTTGGCGGGATCGAACACGCGCAGGTCGGTAAAGCCGATGGAGTTCCACCCGTTCGGCCCCGTCAGCGCGGAAATGCCCGCCTGCATGCCGCCAATGATGACGGTCCCGGCCTGCATGTTCAGCGATGGCACGGTCTTGCGCGGCGTTGCGATGCGGGGGTCAAGTCCATGCAGGTAGCCAAAGCCCGGCGCGCTGCCAATGGCGCAGACCGTATATTCGCTCCCGTGATGGATGGAAATGACCTCCTGCGCAGACAGGCCCGAATGGGCGCAGACCGCCTCAAGATCCTCGCCCAGCGCGCCGCCATAGCGCACGCCGATCTCGAACAGATGCCCCTCGATATGCCGCTCGGGCAGCGTGTTCCAGGCATGGCACAGCCACTCCGCCACGGCCTGCGGGCGCTCGGGCGGGGCGGAAAAGATCAGCATGAGGTTGGTCACGCCGGGAATGAGTTCGAGCACGTCGGGCCGCGCCTGAGCTGCATCCATCAACGCCCAGACCCGGCGCTGGTGGGTCATGGTGAAATCACCGGGCGCCTCGAACAGCATGGCGCGCGTGCCGATCATGCTTATGGCAGGCGCCGCAGCCGTATCGCGCGCCACATCGTTCTTTATATCCGTGTTCAAAATACACAGTCCCTGCAACGGCGCCGGTTATTGAGCCTGAACCGTAACAATATAGGTTTCGTGGCATGAAGTGCCGAACGCAAGAGTATGACCGTTTACGTAACGATGGCCAGTGCAATTGTGGTTGTGAGGCTATTGAATAATCTTATGGCTCAGCATGATAGCCGGGCCATCATATTATGTTATGGCGTGAGAACGAAGTGCTCTTGGCACTTGTTGCCCGTGGTCGTTAGCATAAAAATCAATAGCTGAGCATCCGGTATCCGTTGTGGGGCCGGGTGGTGTTAGTTTCTCTGTCCAGGATCGGGTTTTTTTACCATGAGCAACCAGCCGTACCGTACCGCCCTCGTCACTGGCGCCTCTTCTGGCATTGGCGCGCAGATCGTGCGCCGCCTGGCGCAGGAAGGGATCGAGGTTCATGCCCTGGCGCGTGACGCGGCCCGGCTGGAGCAGTTGTCGAAGGAAACCGGCTGCGTCGTGCATGCCGTCAGCGTGTCCGACCAGGCCGGGATCGAGGCGCTGGTCAAGACGCTCGAGATCGACATCCTGGTCAACAATGCCGGGCAGTCGCGCACGGGCAACATCACCAACACCACGCCCGAGGATATCGATGCGCTGGTGGATGTGAACCTGCGCGCGGTGCTGCAACTGACCCGCCTGGTGGTGGCCGGCATGATCGAGCGTGATCGCGGGCATATCGTCAACATCACCTCCATTGCCGGGCATTATGCCTTTGCTGGTGGCAACACGGTCTATCATGCCACCAAGGCGGGCGTGCATTCGCTCTCGCAGCAGTTGCGCTGCGACCTGTTCGGCCACCGCATCCGCGTGACCGAAGTCTCGCCCGCGCGTTGCGAAACCGAGGTGTTCGGCCGCCTGATCGGCAACATGGAAGAGGCGAAGAAGCGTTTCTTTGATGAATATGAATCCCTTCTGCCCGAGGATATCGCCAACTCCGTCGCCTTCGCCGTCATGTCGCCGCAGCGCATGAATGTCAGCTTCATGGAAGTGCTGCCGACCATGCAGGTCGTGGGCGGGCTGAACTTCGCCAAAAAGACATCCGGCGCGGCGTAAGGACAGTGGATCTCACGCATGTCAGGCGGCTGATCGACCTGCTGGCCACGGCTCCGGTTGCGGAGCTGGAGGTGGAGGAAGGCGGCTGCCGTATCCGCATCACCCGTGGCGGCGGCGCGCAGCCTGATGGTGCGCCATCCGCCCCGCCCGCCGTGGTGGCTCACGCGCCCGTAGCGGCCGTGCCGCCGCCAGCGCCGACCGCAGCACCCGTGGCGGAGGAGGCGCTCATCGCCGCCCCGTCCTATGGCGTGTTTCATCTCTCGCCCGCGCCGGGGGCGCCGCCGTTTGTTACGGTGGGGCAGGACGTGCAGGCCGGGCAGGAAGTGGGGCTGGTCGAGGCAATGAAGGTGTTCAACGCCGTGCGTGCCACACAGGCTGGCAAGATTGCCGCCGTGCTGGTGGAAGACGGCACCGAAGTGGAGGCAGGCACCCCCCTGTTCCGGCTGGCATGAGTGAGACCCTCCCTTTCAACCGGGTGCTGATCGCCAATCGCGGCGAGATTGCACTGCGCATCCAGCGCGCCTGTCGCCAGCTCGGGCTGGAGACGGTGGCCGTGTATTCCGAAGCCGATGCCGACAGTCGCCACGTGCACGAGGCCGATGTGGCCCTGTGCATTGGCCCTGCCGCCGCGGCCCGCAGCTATCTCGACCCCGCCGGGCTGCTGCTCGCCGCCCGGCTGACCGGGGCGCAGGCCATTCATCCCGGCTACGGCTTCCTGTCGGAAAATGCTGATTTTGCCGATGCGGTGGAAGATGCGGGCCTGACCTTCATCGGGCCTACGGGTGCGTCCATCCGCATGATGGGCGACAAGATTACCGCCAAGCGCGCCATGCGCGAGGCGGGCGTGCCCTGCGTGCCCGGCTCGGACGGGCCGCTGCCTGCCGATATGGATGCCGTGAAGGCCATTGCGCTGGAGGTGGGCTTTCCGGTTATCGTCAAGGCATCAGGCGGGGGCGGCGGGCGTGGCATGCGCGTGGTCGAGCGCGTGGAAGACCTCGCACGGGCCGTAACGCTGACCGCCAAGGAAGCCGAGCAGGCCTTTGGCAACCCGACGCTGTATCTTGAGCGCTTCATGCAGAAGCCGCGCCATATCGAAATTCAGGTTCTGTGTGATACGCATGGCACGGCACTATGGCTGGGCGCGCGTGACTGCTCGCTGCAGCGCCGCCACCAGAAAGTGCTGGAGGAAGCATCCGCCCCCGGCATAGCCCCCGAGACCATTGCCGAAATTGGCGAGCGCTGTGCCGAAGCGTGCAGGCGTATCGGCTACCGTGGCGCGGGCACGTTCGAGTTCCTGTATGAAGACGGCGTGTTCGCCTTTATCGAGATGAACACCCGCGTGCAGGTCGAGCACCCGATTACGGAAGAGACAACGGGCATCGACATCGTGGCCGAGCAGTTGCGCATTGCCCAAGGCGCGAAGCTCGGCATCGTGCAGGCGGATATCGGGCTGCGGGGCCATGCCATTGAATGCCGCCTCAATGCCGAGGATCCGTTCACCTTCATGCCCTCGCCCGGCACCATCACGCGCTGGGATCTGCCCGGTGGCCCGGGTATCCGGGTCGATACGCATGTCGTGGCGGGTTACACGGTGCAGCCTTATTATGACTCGCTGATCGGCAAGATCATCAGTTACGGCGCCACCCGTGAGCAGGCGATTGCGCGCATGCGCGTGGCGCTGGCGGAAATGAAGGTGGAAGGGGTGTCAACCAACATCGCCCTGCATCAGGACCTGTTGGCCGACCCCGCATTTGCGCGTGGCGGGGTGGATATTCATTACCTTGAACGCTGGCTTGCAAAAAGGACGGCCTCATGAGCAACCGGTCCGAACCGCTGGTGCCCCATTTTGATCGGCTGCCAGAGCCCGAACAGATTGGCCAGATGGCGACATGGCTTGCGCAGGCAGGGCTGGAAAGCCTGGAACTGTGCAATGAGGCGGCGGGGCTGAAACTGCGCATCCGCGTGGAGCGGGCGGCCCCTGCGGCAACCTGCCCCCATGCCCCGCCCGCAGCGCAGTCCGATGTGACGGCTGGATGGGTGGCAGTGAAAACGCCGTATTTTGGTCATCTGTGCCTGACCCATCCGCAGCGCGAAAGCGCTTTTGCTCCGGTGGGCGCGAAGGTGGCACAGGGTGATACTGTAGCGCTCCTTACGCTGGACAGGATGCAATTGCCCGTTCCAGCGCCCGTTGCAGGCACGGTTGTCGAGGTGACGGGGCAGGCTGGCGCGTTGGTCGGATATGGTACCGTGATCATGCAGATCCAGCCGGACTGATGCGTCCAGGCGGGGTATTGTAGCGCTTCTGCTCGCCATTCCCTTGCATTTTTCCGGGCTGTTATCGTGTCATTACAGGTGCATACAGGCGTGATTCGGAAATCGTTCCGCCCCACGCATGGCATTATTCTTAACGTGGATAGACCGAAATGATTAATATGCCTGCTCCAGCACGAGATGGCGCGACCGGTAACCTGACGGACCCGGGCAGCCCTATGGCAGCGCAGAGTGGGCAGTCCGGCTCCCGCGTCGAGCGCGACCTGCTGGGCGAGGTCACGCTGCCTCCCGGCGTGTTGTGGGGCGTGCATACCAGGCGCGCTCTGGACAACTTTCCCATAAGTGGCACCACAATCGGCAGTTTTGCCGAACTGGTGCAGGGGCTGGTTGTGGTCAAGCAGGCAGCGGCGCGGGCCAATCGTGCGCTGGGCTATCTCGACCCCACGCGTGCCAATGCCATTGACGCAGCCTGCCAGCGCATCGGGCACGACCCCGCCTATAACGCGCAGTTTGTGGTGGATGCCATGCAGGGCGGGGCGGGTACCTCGACAAACATGAATGCCAATGAGGTCATTGCCAATGTCGCCCTGGAACTGCTGGGCGAAAAACCGGGCGCCTACGGCGTGCTGCACCCCAATGACCATGTCAACATGGCGCAGTCCACCAATGATGTTTACCCCACGGCGCTCCGCATCGGCCTGCTGCTTGCGGTTGATCCGCTGCTGGTGGCCCTTGAGGGACTGCATGCGGCGCTGGATGAAAAGGCAGGAGCGTTTGATGAGATTCTGAAGGTTGGCCGCACGCAGTTGCGCGATGCCGTGCCCATGACGCTGGGGCAGGAATTCGGGGCGTTCCGCACGGCGGTTGCGGGTGAAATCAGGAGCATAAAGGCCCATGCGGCGGCTTTTGAGCAGGTCAATCTTGGCGGAACCGCCATTGGCACGGGGCTGAATACCGACCCGCGTTATGCGCCCATGGTCATGGCGGAACTGCGCAGCCTGACCGGGCGGCCCATGAGCAGTTCGCCCGACCTGATCGAGGCGACATCGGACGTGGGGGCTTTCGTGCTGTTTTCAGGCGCGCTCAAGCGCCTTGCGCTCAAACTGTCAAAAATGTCCAGCGACCTGCGCCTGCTTTCAAGCGGGCCGCGCACGGGCCTGGGTGAGATCGTGCTGCCTGCGGTGCAGGCCGGGTCTTCCATCATGCCGGGCAAGGTCAATCCCGTCATACCCGAGGCGGTCAATCAGGTGGCCTATCTGGTCGCGGGCCACGACCTGACCATTACCATGTGCGCCGATGGCGGGCAGTTGCAGCTTAATCCGTTTGAACCGATGATCGGCTATTGCCTGTTTACATCCATCAAGACATTACGCGCGGCCATCGAAACCCTGACCACGCGCTGCATCAGCGGCGTTTGTGCTGATCGGGCACGGTGCCAGTCTTTGTTTGACCTTAATATCGGCATCATTACCGTGCTGGTGCCGGTGCTGGGATACGATATCTGTTCAACCGTTGCCAAGCGCGCGCTGGCGGAAGACCGCAAGGTGACGGACCTGATCGTGGAGGAGCGACTGCTTTCCCCCGAGCAGCTTGCGACCCTGTTGCAGCCCGCTGCGCTGACCCGCCCCAATATCGGGTGCGTGCCGGTCTGAACCATTAAGGACTGTTTGAAAAGTCAGCCCGTAAAACATCCTGAAATCATAAGGAAGTTCTTGGTGAAGCTTTTTTTCAGGAAGCTTCGACAAACGCAGTTTTTTTGAAAAAAGGCTGCACCTAAAACTTTTATCAATCGGTTGTTTTTAAACAGTGCCTTAGCCGAAAGGCTGGGCACCGGGCCAGTTATGCGAGGCGGCCATGGTCTTGGCGAGGTCGATAAGCAGATCACGCACGGCCACCGACGCCTCGGTTTCTGGAATGATCTCGGGAATGCAGAGTGAAACGTCTTCCTGAATGACGGGGTTATGCAGCGGAAAGATGCGCGACTTGCCCGGCACGACAATGCGGCTGGCAACGGACCAGGGCAGGATGGTGCTGCCAATACCCTGTTCTATGGCGCCCTGCAGGGTGATCAGCGCTTCGATTTCGGCGACGATACGGGGTTCAAGCTGCTTGCGTATGAAGGCCATGTCCACGCTCTTGCGGACAAAATTATGTTTGGGCGGCAGCAGCAGGGGAATGTCGGCTATGTCAGCGAGTTGCACGGCCCCCTTTTCATTCTGGGGAAATTCCAGGTCGTGCGGTGCGAGCAGGAAGAATTCTTCCTTCATCAGCGGTGTGAAAATAACGCCCTTGATGGGGCCGGCACCATGAATTACGGCCATGTCCAGCCGCCCGGTCATGATCAGTTCGCTGTATATGTCATCGAAGCTTTCGGTCAGGTGCAGGGTAATGTTGGGCAGGCGCTCGCGCACGAGCTGCAGCAGCTTGACCGAAAGCGTGGACCCCGCGCTGTAGGGAGACAGTCCGACCGAGACCTTGCCCACCAGCGGGCCTGAACCCTGAGTGATTTCAACCATTGCCCGGTCGAACTGTTTGGTCAGGGTCTGTGCGTGCCTGTACAGTTCCGCCCCGGCGGTGGTGGGGGTTACGCCGCTTTTGCTGCGGATGACAAGCTTCTGCTTGAAAGCATTCTCAAGTGTGGCGAGCTGCTGGCTCAAAGCAGGCTGGGCAATATTGAGCAGGTCAGCCGCGCGAGAAATGCTGCCAAGATCGATAATCTTAATAAAAGCCTGTAGTCGGCGTATATCCAACGGGCGCTCCGTAAATGTTATGGGCTATGAATTTATAACCTTGACATTAGGGACTTTTCTTTAACTGTCAACATATTGTGCCATCCGCGGAGCATATTGAAGGTCGCGCGGTACGGTTGCTGCAACTGTGCTTTGCAGGCGCGCCCGGACATGCATGCGGCAGGCCTGCTGATACTTGAAACTATTATGCAAAAAAGCAACACGCCTACAAAAATCAGAGCGTTTTCAATTATATAATTTGTCATGTGTAAGTAAGAACCAATCCGGGTTCGGAACATATCAATAATTCATATGACGCCAAATCATAACGAACGCGCATCATAACATTACACATATTCATACGGAACGTTTCGGTCGAGTTTCAGGGGGGGAGAGGCATATGTCAGGCCTGTCAAAGCGCAAGTTATATCTGGTGGCCGGGGTGGCATTTGGCACATTCATGCCGGTCGCGGGTGAAGCCGCGACCGCTACCGTTTCGCCAGCGCAAAAACATTACCGGATCGCCGCCGATAAAAAGGCGCCCGCCCCCCGGCAGGCCATGCCCGCGGCCCTGCGGGCATCGAGCAACCCCGAAGAGATCCATGTTGGCGGCCACCAGACCAATTCCGTCTTCTCCCCCGGCACGCCGCGGCACAGCACCACGCAGGTGACGGTCGTAACAGGCGCTGAACTGCTCAAGACCGGCCAGAGCAATGTGCTGTCCGCGCTGGCGCAGGCCAATCCGGCCATCACCACCGCAGCCCTGCCCGGTGGTGGCGCCAGCTCTTTTGTCCAGACCATGCAGCTGCGCGGCCAGTCGCCCGATGATACGCTGATCCTGGTCAACGGCCATCGCCGCCACATTGGCGCCAACTTCAACGCCAACGCGGGCACCAACTGGGGTAGTGAGCCGGCGGATATTTCGCTGATCCCCATTACCGCGATCGATCATATCGAAGTGGTGACCGAAGGGGCTTCCGCGCTTTACGGGCAGGATGCCATTGCGGGCGCGGTCAACATCGTGCTCAAGCGCGATACGCATGGTGGCACCGTCAACTTCAAGAACAGCGGCTATTACGCGGGCGATGGCCAGGCGCTTGATGGCTCGGCCAGCTATGCCATGGCGCTGGGCAACAAGGGCGGTTACCTCGACCTTGCGGCACAGGTGACCCACCAGTTGCCCACCAGCCGTGGTGGTGATTTCTATGGCACCCTGTTCGATGGCGCGCGTAACGATACGGCAAACCGTGATGTGCAGCGTGGCCTGGGCCTGCCCAAGAGCACGCTCGAGACCCTGAGCGAAAACATGTCCGTGCCCCTGGGGCATGGGTTCAATTTTTACAGCACGTCCACCTTCTCGCACCGCCGTGCCAACGTGCCTGAAACCTACCGTGCCAACACGAGTGCGGATTACTGGGTTAACCCGTCGCTCTACCCCAATGGTGACCAGCCCTACATCACCATGGACCAGTATGATTTCGAGACCGATGACGGCATCCGTACACGCAAATTCGGCTTTGCATGGGATGCGTACGTAACTTTCGGGCGTGACCAGCAGGCATACGGCACCAAGGATTCTGAAAACGCCTCGCTGGCGACTGGCGGAGGGTATGCATACGATCCGACCCAGACATCCTTTTATGATGGCAAGTCGATCTCGACCGAGCTTACAACCGGGCTGAGGGGGTCACGTTCGTTCCATACCGACCTGCTGCCCAAGGACATCAACCTGAAATTCGGTGCGGAATACCGCCACGATACCTTCCAGATGACCGAAGGCGAGACCGCTTCGTGGAGTGGGCAGGGTGCAACCGACCATCCCGGCAACCCGCCGCTGGCCGTATCGAACACGAACCGTGACGTGTACGAAGGTTTTGCCAACCTTGATTTCTATATAACGAAGAAGTGGGAATGGACCCTGGGCGGCCGCGTTGCCAACTATAGCAACATGGCAACCGTCGAGACCGGTTCGGTCGGCACGCGCTATAACTTCAACAAGCGCTGGGCCATCCGTGCCAATATCAATTCCGGCTACCGTCCGCCAACGCTTGGCGAACTGTCGTATTTCTATTCGGCACCCTATCCCGGTTATGTCGTGGATCAGGTTCCCTCCAACAGTGCCATCGCCAAGTCGCTTGGCGCGGGCACCATGAAGGGCGAGTATTCACGCAGCTATACCATTGGTATTGATGCGAACCCCGTGGATGGTTTCCACGTGGCAGGCAACCTGTACTACATCGCCATCAATGACCGGCTGGGTAGCACCGAGAGCTTTACCGTCGACCCGAACAATCCGCTCATCAAGGCGGCCAATCTGGGTAACGTGACTTCACTCAGCTACTATGCCAACCTGTATAATACCCAGACATTCGGTGGCGACCTGACCGCTGACTACACCCTCAATACCCACCGTTACGGCAAGTTCCGCTTTGCCATGGGCATCAACTTCTCGGATAACGAAATCCGTTCGAGCAAGAACAACCTGGTCAACGAGTACACCAAGGAAATGGTGCTGCACGCGGCACCCAAAAACCGCGAGCAGATCAGCGTGAACTGGAAGTACAAGAAGTGGTCGGTCTTCGTGCAGGAAATGCGCTATGGCTCCATGATCTACATGGCATCGCCCACGGGTGCGGGTTCCGTACCGTTCGAGCAGAACCCGGCTTTCATTACCAACATGGAAGTTGACTACAAGCCCGTGCCGCGGTGGACCATCGGCATCGGTGCGAACAACCTGGGCAACAAATACCCGACCCGTGTTTCCTCATCCATTGCCAACACGCAGCAGGGCCTTGCCAAATACGCGTCCTATTCCTCCTACGGGTTCAATGGCGGCATGTATTATGTCAAGACGTCGCTTGATTTCTGAGCCAACGCGTCGGAACACAAAAAGCATCTGATACATGACGGGGCAGGGGTCGCATGATCCCTGCCCTGTGCGTTGGCCCGGCAGATCAGGCCATTTGCCGGATGGCGTTTGTAAGATGAATTAGGAAATAGAAGCTGCTGTATGCCGCCTTTCAGGGGCGGTTTTTTTTTGAGCGGAACAGCATGTTTTAAAGGCCGCTTTTTAGTCCTGGGCAATCGGCTCTCAAAAACCAGGAGTATTCGTTGTGGTCAAACGGCTTTTGCCGTCCTGAGCCAATCTGCGTGGAGCAGGACGGGCCGGTCAGTTTGAACACCACCCGCGCGATGGCCTTGATATCGCCGATCCAGCGCAGGAGCGCGGTCTGGCCCTTGCGGGTGTTGACGCGGATGGTATCACCGCCGGGGTGATGGGCCGCGTCGAGATGATTCATGGAGATGTCGATCCCGATCGTGATCGACGCGGGCTGTGGTTCGGGCGTGGAAGCCGTGGCCGGATGCGTCGTTTTTTCCATGTCCCATACTTGTCATCCGATGGCCGAACCTCGGGTATCCGTTCAGGGCACAAGGAAAAGAAGGGGCGATCATGCTCGCAAGCCGACCCATCACGGTCTGACCCGTCCCCTTCCTGATTTTGCCGCATGCAGCGACCCCAAATGCATAAGAGCAAGACTGTTTGAAAAGTCAGCCCGGAAAACATTCAGAAATCATAGGAAAGTTTTTGGTGAAGCTTTTTTCAAAAAGCTTCGAAGAACGCCGCCTTTTTGAAAAAAGGCGGCACCCAAAAACTTTTGTCATTTTTTATCAATGATTTGTTTTCAAACAGTTTTTAATGACTTACGCCGCTTGCTGGCGCCGCAGGGGCACCATCCGCCCCGCCAGGCGCGGATAGGCCCATTTGAACAGGCCCGACGCGATAATGACCGCAATGCCCACAAAGGTCCAGCTATCAAGCGGCTCATGAAAGACATAGAAACTGAAGGCCACCGCCCACAGCATCTGGCTGTATTGCGGCAGGGCGATTGCGCTGGCTGTGGCACGGGTGGCGGATATCATCATCAGCAACTGCCCTAGCGCGGCCAGGAAGCCGTAGCCGAACAGGAACATCCAGACCGTAGCGCCCTGCGGCCAGCTTGCATGGGCCATCATCAGCGCGCCATTGCCCAGCAGCGGGCCGCACAGGCTGGAACTGAACATGGACAGGCGCGGCGTATTGCGGCCCGACAGGCGGTAGGCAATGACGCCCACGGCATTGGCCACAGCCGCGATCAGGGCGCACAGATGCCCGAACTGCAACGCGCGCAGGCCGGGCCGCAGCACGATCAGCACGCCAATAAAACCCACGATGACCGAAAGCCACCCCAGCGTGGACACTTTCTCGCGCAGCAGCACGACCGAAAGCACGGTCACGAAAAGCGGCATGAGGAAAATGAGCGAAAAGGCCTCCGGCATGGGCAGGAGCATAAAGGCCTCGACACTCGCCGCCGTGGCGGCAAAGGTGGCGGCCGCCCGTACCAGCCACATGACCGGCTGCCGGACCACGAACAGGTCACGGTAGGATTCGTTTTTCCCCCTGATGAAGGGGATGAGCAGCAGGCCGAAAACACCGCCGAAAAACGCGACCTCAAACGGGTCGATCCGGCCTGCCAGCAGCTTGGAATAGGCATCACTGATCGAAAACGAAGCGTATGCCGCAAACGCCAGCATCATGCCCGCCGAAAGACCGGTATTCTTCATCCGCATTGCTCACGAAAAAATTATTCAGGCGCAGATATGGATTCAGGAAGGGAAAGACCAGCGCTTGTCGGTAAATCCAGTCATGCATTTTCTGCACCTGATTTCATATGACGCGCTTCATTTTTTCGGGTAGTGGATTTCGCCCTGAAATCAAGGCCTAACCCAGAATGGCCTGATGATTTTCACGCCGTTCCAAAGCCGTCCTTATTATAGTGTCAGCATGGCCCGTCAGGCATGGGTATCGAGCCATGCGCTGATGGCGTCGATCACCTGTTCTTCAATACCGAAATAGCCATGCGGGGTGCGTGAACCGCAGGCCTGCCTTGATCGGGTGGTACCACCCGCCACCATCAGCACATGCACGTCCCGGCTGGCCGTCATGGCAAGTGCAATCTGCCTGGCGGCCTGGGGTGGCGCCACGTTGCACCGGTCATCACGGTTGGCAACGACAAGAACAGGTGCCTGTATGTTTTGCGGGCCAGCGCTGAAAACCGTTTCCCTGCTGCCGCCCATGACGGACACGGATTCCGTCAGCACCACACCGGCAAGACTGCCCGCGGGCGCATGGGCCGCGCCATTGACGGCCGCAATGCTGCCCTGGCTCGTGCCAAGCACAAAAACGGCCTGAGGCCCCTGCTTATGTGCAAAAGCGATAAGATCCGTGACGACGCGGGCATAGGCGGAAGAACCGCACTGGCCCCGGAGGCTGGCATGCTCGCGCGTATCGGGAATGATAACGGCGTAACCCCGCTGGTTCCATAACCCACGCGTGCGGACGACAAAATTGTCGCCGTGCCGGATGCGGCCATCGGGTTCAAGGCCGAGATCACCTGCCCCGCCGGGTAGCATGATGATCATGCCCCGTGGCTTGCCCGGGGTGGCAAACAGCACCCGTACCGACGCCCCATCCTGTTGTGGCAGGTTGAAAATCCGTTCGGTGCGGCCCGTGTCCGTGCCGGGGGCTGCCGTGGCCTGACGGGGGCGGTCATGCGCACGCGCCACGGCTGTCGGAAGGGCAAGGCATGTGAGCATCGCGATCATGAGTCGAGGGGCGTGCCGCATCAGGTTTCCCGGAGGCTCTGGGTGGGTCATCATGCCATGACTGGCGCAGGCAGGAGAGTCATGCGCAAGGTTGCTTCAGGTATGACAGTGGCCGGTAATCGGCACGGTGCGTGCATGAACCCGGTCATCGTGCCGCACGACGGATTGCCTGTGGCGGCAACCCGAACACCCGCACGAATGCCCGCCGCATGCGCTCGGGGTCATGAAATCCCGTGGTGATGGCGATAGCCTCGATTGGTGTGGTGGAATGCACGATCCGTTCATGCGCCGCCTCTACGCGCAGCCGTTCAACCGCCTTTGCCGGACTGGTGCCGACGGCGGCCTGAAAGGCGCGGGAAAAATGGCGCGGGCTCATGGCCATCCGCTCAGCCAGCACCTCTATGGTCAGGCGTTGCGACAGGTGGGCGCGTATCCAGCCCAGTAGGGCATCAAACCGCGCGCCGCCCCCTTCCATGTCCAGCAGGGCTGAAAACTGTGATTGGCCGCCGGGGCGGCGATAAAACACAACCATCTGCCGTGCCGTCTGGCGGGCAACATCTTCCCCGTGGTCCTGTGTTATCAGTGCCAGGGCAAGGTCAATGCCCGCACTGATGCCAGCCGAGGTCCAGACAGGCCCGTCATGGATGAAGATGGCGTCAGGCTCGAGCGTTATATCGGCAAACATATGGCTGAATTTCTGCGCCTGCTGCCAATGCGTGGTCACGCGCCGCCCCTGCAGCAGCCCTGCTGCGGCCAGCACGAATGCGCCGGAGCACACACTGCACATGCGGCGCGTGCGGCGGCTCTGGCGTTGCATGAAGGCGCGCAGGTCAGCGCAGTGCATGGCCGTGCCGTGGCCTTCGCCGCCAACGGTGATAAGGGTGTCAAATACCTCTGCCGCATCGAGCGGCAGCGTCTGCACGGCTATTGCGGAAGAGGACTGCACCAGCCCGCCATGGCGCGACAGCATTCTGAGCGCGTAGTCCTGCCCGCTGATACGCCCGGCAAGCTCGAACGCGGTGGCAGGCCCGGCAGCGTCGAGCAACTGGAAATCGGGATAGAGCACAAAGCCGATGGAACGGGTCATGGCCTGAAATGAGGGATCATTGTCATTTCGTCAATGCGGTTCAGGAACCACATTCATCTCACGCACTTGATTTTATATTGAATACAGGAGTTTCCGCATGTCACGTCCTCCCCTGCCACCGTTTGATGCACAGACCGCCCCCCTCAAGGTCCGCCTTGCTGAAGATGCCTGGAACACCCAGAACCCCACGCAGGTGGCCCACGCCTATACGCCAGACAGCCAGTGGCGCAACCGCACGGAATTCATTCATGGGCGTGATGACATCATCGCGTTCCTGACCCGCAAATGGAGCCGGGAACATGATTACCGCCTGATCAAGGAACTCTGGGGGTTTCGCAATAATCGCATGGCTGTCCGCTTTGCCTATGAGTGGCATGACGCCACGGGCGCGTGGTTTCGCTCCTATGGCAACGAGTTGTGGGAATTCGGTGCGGACGGTCTGATGCGCACCCGCTTCGCGTCAATCAACGACCTGCCGATTACAGTACCCGACCGGCTGTTTCACTGGCCACATGGTCGCCGCCCTGATGACCATCCGGGGCTTTCCGCTCTGGGGCTGTAACCTGCCGCAAGCTGCCCGTCACGATCAAAGGCCGGTTTGCTGATGCCCGCGCAGGGCGGCCCAGGCGTCACATTGTGCCTTCTGTCGGCCCGCGTTCAGGTTCACGTCAGCTTCGCGCCCTAAACCTGTCCTCACCGGTGCCTGGCACCATTGATCGACAGGGGGAGCCTGACAGGCCATCATGCGCGTAAAGCTACGTTATCTCCCGGTTCTGCTGGCTTTTTTCACGGCGTGGGCATGGACAGCGCCTGCAGCAGCGAAGACGGACCTGATCTGCGCAGGCCACGCGGCGGGCATCAGGCTGCATGTCGATGGATTGTATGGCGGTTATCCCCATTCCGTCCTGCGCCAGGCGGTGCTGCGCAGCGTGGCCTGCCCTACGGGGCCAGATGTAAATGCGGCCTTTCTCAAGATCGCGCAGCCTGCCCCGCACCTGCGGGTATCGGTGATCCGCCCCATCGGGCAGGGGCAGCAGGGGTCGATTTCGGTCATGCTGTTCTCGCGCGGGCAGTTCGTGATCGGTGAGCGGATGGGCCTGTCCGTCCTGTCGCGCAGCCAGTCGCCCTTTGTGGTTTCAAACGACATCAACCTCGCCACCCAGCGCATGTGGGATGATCTGGCTGCCCGGATGAAGGCAGGAGGCCCCGTTGTTCCATGAAGGCTGGCCCCGCATGCGTCCGGCCGTGCTTGCGTGCCTGGCCGCCGTGATGGCGATTGCCGCGAATAGGCAGGCGGTGGCCCAGCCTGCCCGGTCCCTGTCCTTTCATGCTGCCGTGAGCATGGCGTGGGCCATTGACCCGACCCGGACCGAACTGCAGGTGGGCCAGCACGGGGCCGCGCAACGGGCCAGCGCGGCAGGGTCGTGGTTTGCAGGCGGCCCGACCCTCTCGGGTGAATACATGGATGATCATGCCCTGGGCAGCAATCTGGGCTACACCACCTATCAGGGCGGGGTGTCGGTGCCGTTATGGCTGCCGGGGCAGGGGAGTGCGACGCGCAAGGTGGCCAGCATGGAAGCGGCCACGCTGGCCGAGCAACTCAATGTGGCGCATATGGCGCTTGCCATCCGCGTGCTGGATGCGGCGGCAGGCGAAAGCATGGCCACGGCCCGCCTCGCCACCGCCCGCGACCTGTACGGGGCCATGAGCCGCATGGGCAGCAGCGTTGACCGGGCCAGCCGCGCGGGCGAACTCTCCGCCGCCGACCGGCAACTGGCCGATGCAGGCACCGAAAACGCCCGCAACGAACTGGCCCTTGCACAGGAGGAGGAGGAGAATGCCCGCGCGGGGCTGGAAGTGCTGCTTGGCCAGCCTGCCATGCCCGATATCACGCAATATGGCGGGAGCGATGTCAGCCGCGCGCGTTTTACCGCGCCGCGCGATATCGAGGATAACGACCCCCGCGTCCGCGCCGCGCAGCATGTGGTCGAAGCCGCCGAGGCCAATATGAAGCTGGCGCGCCGCTCCTTCATGCCCAACCCGGAAATCGGGGTCGACGCCATTCATGAAAAACAGTTCGGCAGCCCGTGGGATGACCGCGTGGGCCTGAACTTCAGCATTCCCCTGCCCAGCGAGGTGCGCAATACCCCCCTCATGGCCGAGGCCCGTAACCGCCTGGCCGCCGCCACCAGCCAGCAGGTGCAGGCGCGCCGCATGGTCCATCTGGAAATGATGCGCGTGCGCGAGCGGCTGATTACCGCCGCCACCACCCGTCAGGCCGGTGCGGCGGCGGCAGCCAGCATGGAGCAGCGCGCCGTGGCGCAGGAACACGCCTGGCGCGTGGGCGAGGCCAGCCTTGATACCGCGTTGCAGGCAAGGCAGGCCGCATGCAACACGCGTCTGGCCAGCCTGCGCGCCGAGGTGGAATGGCATGTGGCCAGCATCCGGGTGCTGATTGCCACGGGCGTCGTGCCATGAGGCTGGCCCCTGCCTGCGCCATGCTTCTCATGCTGGCTCCCCTTCCGGCCCGGGCGGAAGACGGGCCGCCCGCCCTGCCGCCGGTCGTTCATCTCGATGAAAAGGCAGCGGTGAACGAGGGCCTTGTCATCACGGTTGCCCAGCCCGGCCACCTCGTGGCCAGCCTGCCGGTCATGACGCGGGTCATGCCCGATGCGGCGCGGGTCGTGCATATCCACCCCGCAGGCACGGGCAAGGTCGTGCAGGTGCTCGTGCAGCCGGGTCAGGTGGTGCGGCGCGGCGACGGGCTGCTGCGCTATCAGGACCATGCCCTGCATGTCGCCCGCCTGCAGGCCATACAGTTGCGCGCGGCCCTTGCCGCTGCCATCGCCGCGCGTGATGATGCCGCGGGCGCCTGCGCGCGCGGGCAACTGCTGGCCGGGCAGACCGTATCAATGGCCGAACTGCGCCGCCGGCAGGATGCGCTGGCGCAGGCCCAGGCCACCGTGCGCGCCCGGCAGGCGGATGTGGACACGCTGGGCCACCGCTTTGCCGAGGAATTCAATTCCTCCTCCGAACATGACGGCACTGACGAGACCTCCACCCTCATCGCCCCGTTCGATGGCACGGTCATCACGCTCGATACATCGGTGGCCGGTGACCTTGCACCTGCCATGGATGTGGCCACGCTTGCCGATCTCTCGCGCGTCTGGCTGGTGTCCGACCTGCCGCCGGAACAGGCGGTGCGGGTGCGGCCCGGCGGCACGCAGGTGACAGGGACCGCGCAGGGCGCCGTGACCTCGCGGATCGATACGGTCGATGGCATGGCCAGCCCCCTGACCGGGCTGGTGCGTGTCATCAGTGCCGTGCCGGACCCCGCGCGGCGGCTCATGCCCGGCACCGTGCTCGATGCGACATTGCAGACGCGCGAGGACGTGAGCGGCATCGTGGTGCCAGCAACTGCCGTGCAGGAGATCAATGGCCAGAGCGTTATCTTCAGGCGCATTGACGGCGCAAGCTACGCGCCGGTCGTGGTCACGGTGGCGCTGGAGGAAGGCGGGCAGGCCGTCGTCCAGGGCGGGCTGAAAGGCGGCGAGGCCATTGTGGGGCAGGGGAGTTTCGCGCTCAGATCCGTCATTGGCCTTGCCGGGATGGATGCCGACTGATGGGCGCCCGGTTGCTTGAAGCGCTGCTGCGCGCGCGGATGATCGTGTTGGGGGTGCTCGGCCTTGTGCTGGCAGCGGGGTGCCTTGCGGTGATGGGCCTGCCGGTGGAGGCCGTGCCCGACATTTCGCCCCGGCAGGTTCTGGTCTCGGTCGTGGCCCCCGGCCTTGCCACCGAGGAGGTGGAAAAGCTCATCACCTTCCCCGTCGAGGCCAGCCTCACCGGCATTCCCGGCATGACCGACCTGCGTTCCGTCTCGCGCAGCGGGGTGTCGGTGGTGTATGTTCAGTTCGCTGATGAAACGGACATCAACCTGGACCGCATCCGCGTGAATGAATGCCTGCAACAGGCCCGTGGCGCCATTTCGGTGCCCGGCGTGAGCCTGGGGATGGGGCCACTGACCACGGGCATGGGCGAGATCATGCAGTTCCAGATAAAGGGCAAGGGCCATACGCTGATGGACCTGAACCGAATCATGAACTGGACCGTGGTGCCGCAGATGCGCCTCGTGCCCGGCGTGGTGGATGTCAATGTCAATGGCGGGGCGGAAGAGACCTATGCGGTCACGCTGGATGAGGCGCGCCTGATCGCGGCCAACCTGTCGGTAGGGGAAGTCTATCGCGCGGTGGATACGAATAACGGCGCGGCAGGCGGCGGATGGATCCCTCGCCATGCCGAGCAGCAGATCGTGGTCGGGCGGGGGCTTGTGCGCAGCGTGGAGGATTTCGGCGCCATTCCCGTGCGCAGCAATGCCGATGGCTCGGTGCTGCGGCTGCGCGACCTTGGGCGTGTGGGCCTGGGTGCGCGCACCCGGCTGGGGGCCGTGACCCGTGATGGGCAGGGCGAGATCGTGATCGGCGTGGTCATGATGGAAAGCGGGGCGAGTTCCAACGCCACCCTTGCCGCCATCGACCGCGCGCTGCCTGCCATCCGCCGGGCATTGCCTGCCGGGGTCACGCTCGAGCCTTATTACACGCGCGCCACGCTGACGGGGCGGACCATCGCGACCGTGCGCGACAACCTGCTGCTCGGCGCCGTGCTGGTGGTGGGCGTGCTGGTGGTGGTGATCGGGAGTTGGCGGGCGGCCCTCGTCATTGCCTCGGTCATTCCGCTGGCCCTTGTCTGCGCCATGGCGGGCATGCGGCAGTTTGGCATCTCGGCCAACCTGCTCAGTCTGGGCGCGATCGATTTCGGCATGATTGTCGATGGCTCCCTGGTCGTGGTCGAGCATATCCTTGCGCGACGCGAAAGCGAACCCGAAGCGGATTTTGCAACCCTTGTGGCTGGTGCCGTGCGCGAGGTCATGCGGCCGGTCAGCTTCGCGATCCTTGTCATCATCATGGTCTACCTGCCGGTGCTGACGCTGCAGGGCATCGAGGGCCACATGTTCCGCCCCATGGCGCAGACCGTCATCATGGCGCTGCTGGCCTCGCTGGTTTACGGCTTTACCTGCGTGCCGGTGCTTGCCGTCCTGGCCCTCGGGCCGGTCCGGCCACGGGGGGATACATGGCTGATCGCGTGGCTGCGCACGCCATACGGGACCATGGTGGGGTGGGGCGAGGGGCATCCGCGCATCCTGTTTGGCGGCACGCTGGCGGTTTTCGCGCTATCGGTGCTGCTGGCAACCCGGCTGGGGGGCGAGTTCATTCCGCAACTCGATGAAGGGGCTCTGACAGTCACCACCACGCGGCTGCCCTCGGCCTCGCTCGATACCGTGCTGGCCTCGGTAACAAAACAGGAGCAGATCCTGCGCCGCTTCCCCGAAGTCAGGGCGGTGATCAGCAATACCGGCACATCCGCCATCCCCACCGACCCGATGGGCGTGAACGAGACGGACAGCTTCATTTTTCTCAATGACCCCGCTACATGGAAAACCGCCCGCACGCAGGCAGGGCTTGTCGCCGCGATGGATGATACCCTGCGCCATGAATTGCCCGATGCCCTGTATTCATGGAGCCAGCCCGTGCAGATGCGCATGGACGACCTGCTCTCGGGCGTGCGCACCCAGATTGCCGTCTCGATCTATGGTGATGACCTGGGCCGGCTTTCCGCTCTGGGCGACCGGGTGGCGGCGGTCATGTCATCGGTCAGGGGGGCGGCGGATGTGGCGCCTGCGGGCGATGGCACCGTGCCGCTGCTCGTGATCGACATTGACCGCGCGCAGGCTGCGGGCCGCAACGTGGCCATGCAGGATATTCTCGACACGGTTGAAGCCGTGGGCGGGCATATCGGCCGCGCGGTCATGGTCGGGAATGCGATGATCAGCACCGAGGTGCGCCTTGACCCGCGGCAGGTCGCCTCACCAGCCACCATCGCGGCCTTGCGGGTACCGCGCCATGACGGGCAGGGCAGCGTGCTGCTGGGGCAGGTGGCCCATCTGCACCCTGTTGACGGGCCGCCGCGCATCAGCCGCGACCGGGTGCGCCGGCGCATGGTGGTGCAGGCCAATGTGCGCGGGCGCGACCTGTCCTCCTTCGTAGTCGAAGCGCAGGCCCGCGTGGCCCGTGATGTCAGGCTGCCCGCAGGCTACACCATGCAGTGGGATGGCCAGTTCCGTAACCTGCAATCGGCGGTGCAGCGGCTTGAAGTCGTGCTGCCGGTCGCCCTCGGCCTGATCTTTGCCCTGCTGGTGGTGGCGTTTGGCGCGGTAAGGCCTGCCCTGCTGGTGTTTGCCAACCTGCCGGTGGCCGCAACCGGCGGCATCGTGGCGCTGACGGTGCGCGGGCTGCCCTTCAGCATCTCGGCCGGGATCGGCTTCATCGCGCTGTTCGGGGTGGCGATCCTGAACGGCGTGGTGCTGGTCAGCACCATCGGCGCGCTGCGCCAGCAGGGCATGGCTGTTGCCACCGCCGCCTTTGCCGCCGCGCAGTCGCGCTTTCGCCCTGTCATGGCTACGGCGCTTGTGGCAAGCCTCGGGTTCTTTCCCATGGCGTTCTCCCAAAGTGCGGGCGCGGAGGTGGAGCGCCCCCTGGCCAGCGTGGTCATTGGCGGGCTGGTCTCATCCACGTTGCTCACCCTGCTGGTGCTGCCATCACTATACGCGCGGGTCATGCGCGAGAGGGAGCCGGGCTGATGCGTATCCTCATTGTGGAAGACGAGGCCGATCTGGGGGCTGCGGTGCTCGAGCGCGTGCGGCAGGCAGGCCATGCGGTGGACTGGTTTACCACCATCGAGGAGGCCCGCGCCGCCCTGGCAACGGTGGCCTATGACTTCATGCTGCTTGATCTTGGCCTGCCTGATGGGAACGGGCGCGACCTGCTGCGTAAGGTCAGGGCGCGCGGCCTTGACATTGCCGTGCTCATCACCACCGCCGAGGACCAGATCAGCGACCGCATCGCGGGGCTGTCGGACGGGGCGGATGACTATATCGTCAAACCCTACGACCTTGATGAACTTGTGGCCCGTATCACCGCCGTCGCCCGGCGTTTCGCGCCGCGTCGGCATGCAGTGCCCGTGCGCGTGGGAGATGTTGCGATTGACCGGCAGAACCGCGTGGTGCGGCGCCATGGCGCGCCGCTTGAACTGACCGCGCGGGAATGGGCCATCATGGAACTGCTGTCGCGCAGGCCGGGCATGATCCATTCGCGCAGTCAGATCGAGACGGCCCTGTACGCGTTTGGCGATGACGTGGAGAGCAATACGATCGAGGTGTTCATCAGCCGCCTGCGCAAGAAGGTGGGCAACGCGGTGATCCGCACCGTGCGGGGGCGTGGATACTGCCTGGCTGTGGGAATGCCGGCATGAAAAGCTGGAGCCTTGCCAACCGTATCATCAGCAGCGTGCTGGCTGTTGTCATCATCAGCCTGCTTGCACTTGGCGTTGCCATCGGTTTTTTTACCCACCATGAAATGATCGAGCGGCTGGACAACTCGCTGCAGGAGGTGTCCGAGCGGTTGCAGACCGCGATCGTGACCCAGCTTCATGCTGTACCCACCGGCACGGTTGCGGTGGTGCCGGGGGCGGGGGCATGGGCGCTGGCCTACCAGATCGTGGACCATGAGGGCCATGTGGTGCTGCGCTCGCAAAATGCGCCGGTGGGGCCTTTCGTGTGGCCTGCGCAGGCGGGATTTGCGGATACGCAGCACTTTCGTGTTTATGTGACGGGGCCGGACGCCACATCCTGCCGGGTGATGATTGGCGAGCCGCTGCGCCACCGCCATGGCGCTATCCTGCGGGCCATGATCATCCATCTCCTGCCCATTCCCATCTTCATACCGGTGATCTGGCTGCTGGTGCGCCTGACGGTGCGCCGCGCGTTGCAGCCGCTCGACCGGCTCAATGTCGAGATGCAGTCACGCGGCAGCGGCAACCTGCGCCCGGTGCCCCCGCTTGACCTGCCGGTGGAACTCATTTCCATCCAGACATCGCTCAACACCCTGCTGTGCCGCCTGGAAAAGGCGCTGGCCACCGAGCGCGCCTTCGCGGCAAGTGCCGCGCACGAACTGCGCAACCCCATTGCAGGGCTTCAGGCACAGATACAGATGCTTGAAGCCAGCCTGGCGCCGGGTTCGGCCATGACGGCGCGCGTGCAGGTCATTGGCGGGCGCACCCGGCAACTGGGGCGGACGGTGGAAAAGCTGTTGCAGTTTTCAAGGGCCATGTCCGGCGTGGCGTTCCGGCGTGAGCGTTTTGACCTGCTGCCCGTGCTTTATATTCTGCTTGATGACATGGACAATGCCTCAAAAGGCCCGCATCACGTGGCAATCGATGTGGGCGATACTCAAAGCATCTTTGTCCATGGCGACATGGATGCCACCGGCATCCTGCTGCGGAACCTGATTGAAAACGCCCTTGTGCATGGCACGGGGGCGGATTGCGTACGCATCAGCCTGCGTGATGACGGCACGGTGGACATTGCCAATGATTGCCCGCCTTTGCCGGGGCCTGTCCTGGTGCGGCTGACCCGCCCGTTCGTGCGTGGTTCAACCACGACGCAGGGCAGTGGGCTCGGTCTTGCCATTGCCAGTAACATTGCCGGACAGATGGATGCCGAACTGCATATTGTCTCTCCGCTGCCGCAACGGGAGCGGGGCTTTCTCATTTCCATTCGTTTTCCCGATGCCAGGATTGTGAAAGGCGGGGCGTGCGAGGCGTGACGCCCTGGCAGGCAGGACTGCGCTTTTGATGCACGAAATGAGAATGCAATTCATGTACATTTCATATTGCAATTCATTATCATTAACCCGATAAGGCGGGTATGAAACGTGACCTTGTGAGCTTTGAAATGAGTCTTCGCACCCTGTGCCTAACCACGATCTGTGCCTCCCCGCTGCTGGCGGCGGGCTATGGCCCGGCGGTTTTCATGGCCGCGGCGCGGGCGGCGGACCAGCCCGGCGTCGTGGCGGATGATGCGGGCAGAACCGGTGCCGCATCGGCCCGGACGCACGAAAAGAATGGCGCGGCAACGCCGCGCCCCACGCCCGATGCGGATGCTGAAACACCACGGCATGAGGATATGGTCGTGACCGCCGCGCGCCGTAACCGCATGTATGTCAGCAGCGGGGGCGACCTTGGCGCGCTGGGCAACAAGAAGGGGCTGGATGTGCCCTTCAACATCCGCAGCTACAATTCCAGCCTGATCCTTAACCAGCAGTCACAGACGCTGGGCGATGTGCTGCTCAATGACCCTACCGTGCGTACCACCATGGGCTACGGCAACTATGCCCAGCTCTTCCAGATCCGTGGTTTTACGCTGTACGGCGATGATGTTGCGATTGATGGCCTGTATGGCGTCACCCCGCGGCAGCTTGTCTCGCCCCAGCTTTATGATTCAGTGCAGGTGCTCAATGGTGCCAGCGCATTCCTCAATGGCGCAGCCCCTGGTGGCTCGGCCGTTGGCGGCAATGTCAACCTGATCCCCAAACGGGCGGCGGCAACGGATATCACACGCATCACCGGCGATTACACCAGTAGTGGACAGGGCGGTGGCGCGTTTGACATAAGCCGCCGGTTTGGCAAGGACCATGCCTTTGGTTTCCGTTTCAACGCCGCCGGCATGGATGGGGAAACCCCGATCAAGGGCGAGCGACGTGATGACGTAGCCCTTGGCGCGGCCTTAGACTGGCATAACGACGATACGCGCATCGACATGAACATGAATTACCAGAAACAGCAGGTTTATGGCGGACGCAGCGCGATCATCGTCTCCAGCCTGGCGGATGGCATGCCCGCGCCAAAGGCGACCGCGCCGTCGGAAAACTGGGGGCAGCGCTGGGCCTATACCGATCTGAGCTACCTGTTCGGCACGCTGAACATCGAACATGATTTTGGCAGCCACATTACCGCTTACGGCAAATTCGGCGCGCAGGGCGGCAATGAAATGGGCAATTACGCCACCACCACGCTGACCAACTCCCGCACCGGCGCCGGTGGGGTGGGGGCCATGGCGGATGCGTACAACGTCATGAACGAGGCTACGCAGGCCGGCATTCATGCGCATGTCACCACCGGCCCCATCAAGCACGAGATCAATGCGGGCGGGTCCGCGATATGGGAAGAATCAGACGCCGCCTATTCCATGAGTCTGACGTCACAGGCGGGCAACATCTATCACCCCACGCAGTTTACCCCGCAGGAAACCTATAGCGGTGGCATCCTGAACAATCCCGGCCGGGTGGCGTGGAACAAGCTGTACAGCCTGTTCCTGTCCGATACCATGACGTTCTGGCACGACCGCATCGCGCTGACGGGGGGCTTCCGGTACCAGGATATCCTGTCGGATTCATACGACTACAATACGTCAAAACTGACGACGCATTACGATGCGGCGGCGTTCTCCCCCGTCATCGGGCTTGTCATCCATCCGGTCAAACATGCCGCCCTGTATTTCAACCGTATCCAGGGCCTGTCGGCGGGGCAGACGGTGGGAGCCACTTACGTCAATGCCGGGCAGGTCTTCGCCCCGTACCAGAGCACCCAGTACGAAGTCGGCGCCAAGTACGACGTGGGCCGTTTCGCGGCCGGTGTCGCATTTTTCCAGACCGCCATGCCACAAGGCATGACCGAAGCCTACGGAAATACCGGACAGGAGATTTACACGCAGGACGGCAGGCAGCGGAACCGGGGCATGGAACTGACCTTCAATGGCGAGATCCTGCGCGGCCTGCGCTTCAATGGTGGGCTGACACTGATCGACGCCAAACAGATGCATACCGCGGGCGGCGCGTATGACGGCAAGACCGTGATCGGCGTGCCGAACTATACCATCAACGGCAACCTTGAATACGACGTGCCGTTCGTGAAGGGGCTGACGCTGGTGGGCCGCGTCATCAGCACCGGCAAGCAGCAGTTCAACAGCATGAACACGACGCACCTGCCGGCATGGTCACGCTTCGACCTTGGTGCGCGCTATACCTTCCTTGCGGCGAAGAAGCCGCTGACCGCGCGTTTCGAGGTCGATAACATCGGCAACCAGCGCTACTGGGCCTCGGTTTACCAGAGCGATCTGGTCATGGGTGATCCGGAGACCTTCAAGTTCTCGATCAGCGCCGATCTGTAAAAAACGTGATGCCTTCGTAAACCCGCCTGTTGCCAGCCCGGCAGGTCAGCATTGAAAAAGCTGTTGAACCCGCGCGGAGCCAACGCGATATGATGGGAGCCATGAGGCGGCACGCAGGGCCTGCGCCATGCCGTGCCGCCAGATGCATGAACGGAGGAAGCACGGCACATGACAGACAGCAAACGGTTTGGCGGCAAGGTCACGCTGGTAACGGGGGGGGCAGGCAATATTGGCCTGGCCACGGCGCAGCGCCTGGCGGCATCAGGCTCGGCCATCGCCCTGCTTGACCTTGCGGGCGACAAGCTTGACGAGGCCGTGCGCACGGTGGCCGCTGCCGGGGTTACGGCGCGCGGCTATGGCTGCGACGTAACGGATGCAGCAGGCGTGCAGGCGGTGGTGGACCGGGTGGCGGCTGATTTTGGCCAGATCGATTTTCTGTTCAACAATGCGGGCTATCAGGGTGCCTTCGCGCCGGTGCAGGATTACCCGGTGGAGGACTTCGCCCGCGTCATGACCATTAATGTGTGTGGCGCGTTTCATGTGCTGCGCGCGGTCTCGCGCCATATGGTGGCGCGCAAATTCGGCCGTATCGTCAACACGGCCAGCATGGCGGGCGTGGGCGGCCCGCCGAACATGGCGGCTTATGGGGCCTCGAAATTCGCCATTATCGGCCTGACCCAGACAGCATCGAAAGACCTGGCGCCTTACAATATACGCGTCAATGCCATCAGCCCCGCCTTCATGGGCCCCGGCTTCATGTGGGACCGGCAGGTGGAACTGCAGGCCAGGGTGGGCAGCCAGTATTTCTCGACCGACCCCAAGGTGGTGGCCGAGCAGATGATCAATTCCGTGCCGATGCGCCGTTATGGCGATATCAAGGAAATTCCCGGCGTGGTGGAATTCCTGCTTGGTGATGATTCCAGCTACATGACCGGCGTCAACCTGCCAATTGCAGGCGGTATCCTGTAAAGCCAGCGTAATAAAAAAGCAGCCTTTTTTATTAAAAGGCTGCATCTTTTATAGACTATTTAAAAAGTTGGCCCCGAAAACATACAGGAATCATAAAGAAGTTTCTGGTGAAGCTTTTTGCAGAAAGCTTCGAAGAACGCCGCCTTTTTGAAAAAAGGCGGCACCCAAAAACTTTCAGTATTTCTCCGGCACGAACATGGTCTCGGGCACGGGCTGGCGAATATAGTCCGGACTGTAGACCCGCTCGGGCAGCCGCACTTCAGGCTTGTGGACCTCATGGTATGGCACCTGCGAGAGCAGGTGGCTGATGCAGTTGAGGCGGGCTTTCTTCTTGTTGTCCGCGCGCACGATCCACCAGGGGGCTTCATCAATGTTCGAGCGCTCGAGCATGATTTCCTTGGCCAGGGTATAGGATTCCCAGCGGCGGCGGCTTTCAAGGTCCATCGGGCTGAGCTTCCACTGCTTCAGCGGGTCTTCCATGCGGGCGCAAAAGCGCAGTTCCTGCTCGTCATCGGAAATAGAAAACCAGTATTTGACAATCTGGATGCCGCTGCGCACCAGCATGCGCTCGAATTCCGGCACGGAGCGGAAGAACTCGTCATATTCCTCATCGGTGCAGAAATTCATCACGCGCTCGACGCCCGCGCGGTTGTACCAGCTCCGGTCAAACAGCACGATCTCGCCTGCGGCCGGCAGGTGGGCCACGTAACGCTGGAAATACCACTGCGTGCGCTCGCGGTCATTGGGGGCGGGCAGGGCGGCCACGCGGCAGATGCGCGGGTTGAGGCGCTGGGTAATGCGCTTGATCACCCCGCCCTTGCCCGCCGCGTCACGCCCTTCACAGATCACGACAAGACGGTGTCCGGTTTCCTTGACCCAGTCCTGCAGCGTGACCAGTTCGCCCTGCAGGCGCAGCAGCTCGCGGAAATAGTTTTTTCTGAAACCGGTGTCTTCCGCCCCGTTTTCCGAACCGAGGCGGGCATCATCGAGTTCGAGTTCAATCTCCTCGTCAATGTCATCAAGCACCTCCTCACGCAGGCGGTCGCGGTCTGTCGGGGCTTTGGGGGCGTTGCGGGTGTCGTTCATGTCAGGGGTCGTTTCCATTTGCAGTGCGCCTTACCAGCTCAGCACGTAGAACAGGCTGGCGGCGATGGTGATGGTGACAGGCAGGGTAAAGACCCATGCCAGCGCGATCTTGACCAGCATGCCCCGGTTGATGCCCGAGCCCGAGCCGAGCATGGTGCCCGCAATACCGGCAGTGATGATGTGCGTGGTGCTGACCGGCAGCCCGGTATAGCCCGCTGTTGCGATCAGGCCCGCGCCCACCAGCTCGGCCGAGGCGCCCTGCGCGGGGGTAAGGTGCGTGTTGCCGATCTTCTCGCCCAGCGTGTGCACGATGCGCTTGTAGCCAATCATGGTGCCAATGCCCAGGCACAGCGCGCTGAGCAGGCGCACCCACCACGGTGCGTATTCCACGACCGGGCGCATCTGGTTGCTCAGGGTCTTGGCGCTGGCGCGGTCATGCGCCGAGGCCTGCGTGTTGAGCGAAACGGCCTTCAGCCCGGCCACGACCTCATACAGGTCGGCGCGCAACTGCGAGGGCACGACCGCATCGGGCGTGGTCTGGGCCAGGCGGTTGACCGAGGCAATGGCTTCCTCGCGCAGGCCGTCATGGTCGTATTGCGTGATCAGCGGGACCGCGTCGGTGGCATATTGGGCAATATGGCTGATCTGGGGCTTGCTGTTGGGGGCGAGGGCAAAGGTTGCGGGCAGGATGCCGATGATGGTCAGCATGATCAGGCCGATACTTTTCTGCCCGTCATTGCTGCCGTGCGAGAAGCTGACGCCGGTGCAGGTCAGGATCAGCAGGCCGCGCACCCAGCCGCGTGTGGGCTTGTCGCCCTGCGGCGGCTGATACAGTTCGGGGTCATGCACCAGGTGTTTGATGATGAAATACAGCCCACCTGCGCCAATCAGCCCCAGCAGGGGCGAGATGGCGAGCGCGCGCAGGATCTTCCAGATCTGTGACCAGTCAACGCTGTTGCCAATGGCGCGGGTGTGCAGTAGCGCATCGCCAATGGCAATGCCGATCAGCGCGCCAATGACGCAATGCGAACTGGAATTGGGGATGCCGAACCACCAGGTAAACAGGTTCCATGCCAGCGCCGTGCCAAACAGGGCAATGAGCATGGGCACCGCCGGGTCGCCATTGGGGGGCGAGAGCACATCGGCAGGCAGCAGTTCCACCAGCCCGTAGGCGACACTGATGCCACCAAGCACCACGCCCACGAAGTTCATCAGCCCCGACCAGATCACGGCGGTGCGCGGCTTGAGCGATTTGGTATAGATGACGGTGGCGACCGCGTTGGCCGTATCATGAAAGCCGTTGACGAACTCGAATACGCACACCAGCGCGAAGCATATGATCAGCGCCAGGATGGAAAAAGTTGAATAGGGTGCAAAATGAAGCATGAAACAACACACCAGAAGTTATTGTCATGCCAATGTAAATAAAAAGTTTCTTAAAATAAATAATACTTATTCTTATTTAATATAATATTCATATTTATGAATACGGAATGCCGCTTTCAGGCATAGCGTCGGGCGGTGTCGAGGCTGCGGACTGGCTTGCAGCGCCCGAGGCGGAAGCGGGTGCGCGCGCGGGCCACGGCATCTTCGTAAGAAGGCAGGATGTCACCATCCATCTGGGTCACGCGTTCGTGCATGGCGCGGAAGGTATAGGGTTCATCGGGGCCATCCTGAAACACGATGCCAATGAACACGCCATCAATTTCAATAACGCTGGATTCAAACATGAGGCTCGTTCCTGCCTGTCCTTTTAGGGGGCGGGGCCGTCCTTGCCGGCCTGCCCGTTGCGGGTGCTATGCCGCATTTTTCCGGGTGGCTTCAACCTGAAATATGTGAACTTTATATGACGTGCCGCAAGTAGATATCAGGCATACATGCATGTAATGGCAGGTGTCATAAAAACTTCATGAAAAAAGCCGCATGTTATTATTGTCACGAGTCAGTCAATTCGCTTAGTGCTGCATTCATGTCATGCATATCAGGAACTCCATGATGGTAGTGTCATCCACCACCGCAGGCCAGGAGGCGGCTGCCTCCGGGCGCAACGCAGGGGGCAATGCCGGTGATGCTGCCTTTGGCGTGCTGGCACGGCTGGCCGGGTGGTCCATCCTGCTGGTCATGGCGGGCATCATCATCGTGCTGGTCAGCGGTGGGTGGCAGGCTTTTTCCACCTTCGGGCCAGGGTTCATCACCAGCAAGGCGTGGAACCCCATCACGCATAATTTTGGCGCGGCGACATCGATTTTCGGCACGCTGGTCACCACGGCCGTGGCCCTTGTGTTTGCCGTGCCCTTCGCCTTTGGCGTGGCCTTCTGGCTGGTTGAAATGGCGCCCCCGGCACTCGCGCGCGTCATCGAGATGGCCGTGCAGCTTCTGGCCGCCGTGCCCTCCATCATATTTGGCATGTGGGGGTTCTTCATCGTGGTGCCGTTCATGGCGCATTATGTCGAGCCCGTGGCCACGCGCTATCTGGGCCATGTGCCGGGCATCGGGCTGCTGTTCCGTGGCGCGCCCTATGGTACGGGCCTGCTGACCGGCGGCCTCATCCTGGCCATCATGGTCACGCCCTTCATCTGTTCGGTCATGGCCGATGTGTTCGTGTCCATCCCCGCCGTGCTGAAGGAAAGCGCCTTTGGCCTGGGGGAAACCCGGTGGGAGGTGATGCGCAAGGTGGTGCTGCCGTGGTCGCGGCAGGCGGTGATGGGTGGCATCATGCTTGGCACGGGCCGCGCCCTGGGCGAGACGATGGCCGTGACCTTCGTGATCGGCAACAGCAACCGGCTGGGCTGGTCTCTGTTCGCGCCGGGCAACACCATCGCCTCGCTGATCGCGCTGGAATTCCCCGAAAGTTCGGCCGGCAGCCTCAAGCTCTCGGCGCTGCTGGCGCTGGGTGCGATCCTGATGGTCATTTCATTCATTACCTTGGCCTGCTCGCGCATGTTCCTCCAGCGCGGCATAAAGAACTAGGGAAGTAGCCTTACATGTCAGCCCAGAAAGTACAGGCCGGGGCCACGGACGGGTGGCAGCGCGGTGGCGCACAGGCCGTGCGGCGCAGGATTGTCGAGCGACTGGTTAGCGTGCTGTGCTGTATCGCCACCGTGGTTGTCCTGTTCCTGCTGTTTTCGATTTTATGGACACTGGTCACGCGCGGCGCGGCAGGGCTGTCGCTTTCAACCTTCCTGCACAGCACGGCAGCGCCCGGCAGTGGCGGGGGGCTTGCCAACGCCATTGTGGGCAGTTGCGAACAGACCCTGCTTGCCGCCCTGCTCGGCACGCCCATTGGCATGCTGACCGGCGTCTACCTGTCGGAATTCAGCCATGACGGGAAAATTGTCTCGTTCGTGCGCTTCGTGTCGGACATGATGCTGTCCGTGCCTTCCATCCTTGTCGGGCTGTTCGTCTACCTGATGGTGGTGGAGCCTGCGGGGCATTTCTCGGGCATGGCGGGCACGCTGGCGCTGGCCATCCTGTTCATTCCCATCGTGGTGCGCACGACCGAAGACATGCTGCACCTCGTGCCCCGCGCCATGCGTGAAGCCGCCTATGCACTGGGCGCGCCGGGCTGGCGGGTGATTGTAAGCATCTGCCTGCGCGCGGCGCGTGGCGGCATCATGACCGGCATCCTGCTGGCCCTGGCCCGCATCTCGGGTGAGACGGCGCCGCTGCTCTTTACCTCTCTTGGCAACCTGAACTGGTCCACCAACCTCAACGCGCCAATGGCGAGCCTGCCTGTCATCATCTATCAATATGCCGGTTCGGCCTATGATGACTGGGTGCAGATGGCCTGGACCGGCGCGCTGCTGATTACGGTTGCGGTGCTGGCAACCAACATCTTCGCCCGCTGGTGGCTCTCGCGTAATGGAACTGCATCATCATGAATACCGTCCTTATGGGTAACAGGCCCGCCCAGGCGCAGTCGGCCCCGGCCATCGCCATTCGCAACCTTGATTTCTGGTATGGCGAGAACCACGCGCTGCGCGGCATCTCGCTCGATTTTCCCACCCGGCAGGTGACCGGCATGATCGGGCCTTCGGGGTGTGGCAAGTCAACGCTGCTGCGCATTCTCAACCGGATGTATGACCTCTATCCCGGCCAGCGCGCCATGGGCGAGGTGCTGTTTGATGGCCGCAACATCCTCTCGCCCGGCATTGACGTGAACGTGCTGCGCTCGCGCATTGGCATGGTGTTCCAGAAGCCAACGCCTTTCCCCATGTCGATCTATGACAACATCGCCTTTGGCGTGCGGCTGCATGAGCGTCTCTCACGCGCCGAGATGGACCAGCGCGTGGAAAACGTGCTGCGCCGCGTGGCCCTGTGGGGCGAGGTCAAGGACCGGCTGAATGCCTCCGCCGCAGCCCTGTCTGGCGGGCAGCAGCAGCGCCTGTGCATTGCGCGCACGATTGCAACCCGGCCTGAAATCATCCTGCTGGATGAACCGACCAGCGCGCTCGACCCGATCTCGACCGCGCGGATCGAGGAACTGCTTGATGAACTCAAGCAGGAATTCTCGATTGCCATCGTCACCCACAACCTCCAGCAGGCGGCCCGCTGTGCGGATCGCGTGGCCTTTTTCTACATGGGCGAACTCGTTGAAGTGGACACGGCGGACAAGATGTTCACCGCGCCACATGAAAAGCGCACCCAGGATTACATTACCGGCCGCTTCGGTTGATGACGAAAGACGTGATGATGCCCCAGGAATCGATGCACACTGTTCAGAGTTACGAACAGGAACTTGAACAGCTTCGTTCGCTCATCAACAAGATGGGCGGCATGGTCGAGCGCCAGGTGGCGCAGGCCATTACGGCGGTGGTCGAGCATGATGAGGTTGCAGCCCTCGATGCGCCGGAAATGGACCCCCATGTTGATGAACTCGAACGCCAGACCGAGGCGCTGGTCATCCGCCTGCTGGCCCTGCGCGCGCCCATGGCAGGCGACCTGCGCGAGGTGGTGGCGGCGCTGAAGATGTCGGGCGACCTGGAGCGGATCGGCGATTGCGCGGCCTCGATTGCACGCCGGGCCATGCGCAACGAACTGCTGTCATGCCCCATATCACTCACGGGGCTGCACAGCATGGGCCGGCTTGTGCAGGAAAACCTGCGCCGCACCATTGATGCGATGGACCAGCGCGACCCCGAACTCGCGCGCATTGTCTGGCAGTCCGATACGGCGGTGGATGAACTCTATGTGTCGCTGTTCCGCGAACTCGTGACCTACATGATGGAAGACCCGCGCAATATCGGCCCGTGCACCCATCTGCTGTTCATTGCCAAGAACCTTGAACGCATTGGCGACCATGCCACCAATATTTCCGAGCGCGTCTATTACTCCGTAACCGGCAGCATCCTGCCCATCATCCGCCCGCGCGGTGGTACTTTTGACTGAAGCGACCGCCTGACCCCTGCCTGGCCGTGCGTGATTGCGCTGCCGTCTGTCTTTTGCAACACTTGCCCTGACAGACGGCCCGCGCCACACCCAACCAGGCAAGGTTTTTTACATGCAGCAACGTGAACTCGGTCGCACTGGCATCAAGGTCAGTGAGATCTGTCTTGGCACCATGACCTTTGGCCAGCAGAATACGGAAGCCGAAGGCCATGCCCAGCTTGATCTGGCGCTCGATCACGGCATCAACTTCATTGATACCGCCGAGCTTTATTCCATTCCGCCCCGTGCCGAGACCTATGGTGCGACGGAAACCATCATCGGGAGCTGGCTCAAGGCGCGGGGTGGGCGTGATCGGCTGATCATTGCAAGCAAGGTGGTGGGGCGGGGCACATCGCCATGGTTCCGCCCCGGCGGTGAGGAAACCCGCCTGACGCCAAAGCAGATCCGTTACGCGCTTGATGGCTCGCTGCGCCGCCTTGGCACGGATTACATCGATCTGTACCAACTGCACTGGCCAGACCGCAAGGTGGGGCTGTTTGGCGCAGGGGGCAATACGTTTACCAGCCTGCCCGAAGCCGACGAGGTACCCATTGCCGAGACGCTGGGCGTGCTGGGTGACCTGGTGCGCGAGGGCAAGATCCGCCATGTCGGCCTCTCTAACGAGACGGCGTGGGGCGTTTCGCAATACCTGGCCGAATCCCGCCACGGCGCGCCGCGCGTGGTGTCGATCCAGAATGCCTATAACCTCATCAACCGCACCTTCGAGATCGGCCTGGCCGAGATGGCCCTGCGCGAAAAAGTGGGCCTGCTGGCCTATTCTCCGCTGGCACAGGGCTACCTGACTGGTAAATACCTGGGCGGCGCACGGCCTGCTGGCGCGCGCACCACGCTGTTCAATCGTGGCCAGCGCTACGAGAAGCCGGGCGTGGAGGAAGCGGTGAGCGCCTATATCGCCCTGGCAAAAGCGGAAGGCATCGACCCGGTGCAGATGGCCATTGCCTTTGTTACGTCGCGACCGTTCGTGACCTCGAACATTATTGGCGCCACGAGTATCGCGCAACTCAGGACCATTCTCGGTTCGGTTGATCTGGTCATTACGCCGGAACTCGAGGCCAGGATCAACGCGATCCATCAGGTGCATTGTAATCCTGCGCCCTGACCATTTTTGCCGCCCGACATGCCCCCTGATGATGTTCCTGTTATCAGGGGGATGAAGAGACAAAATCATATATTTACATTAAAATTAAAAATATCGTTCCCTGAAAAATGCATATCGGAATTATTATTGAGTAGAAGTTTATTTTATGATCATGTAAAATATAAAATAATTTTGAAATAGAATTCAAGATTACTCTACAGCCATCGACTGGCATTGTATTCGAATGGGATATAAGAGTGATTGACGAAAGGGTTCCGGCTCGCATGGGAGGGCAATATCTCCACTATGCAAACGGAAAAATATCGATCGTGCATATTTCAGATGATATGTATCAGATATTGGATCTGAACATGTTTTATCCATCATCCGGGTGGCGTCCTGTTATGAAAGACGGCGATTACGCTCATCTGATGGATGAACTTTACGACGAATAATAAACCCAGCCATTGCCTGTAGGGAACAGTCTGGGGCCAGCCGCTTGAAGCGGGCTGGCAGCCGTTCGTATTATCTATGAATCGTGCAGGGCAGGTGGAACGCGCTGGTCTTGCTTTCATCTTCAAACTCTTGTGATGCCACCCCGCACCATGCGCCCTGCAGGCGTCCGCCCGGACCCCTGAAACCCGCCATTCCCGCCTGCCCACACCGGCATGAGCGCAGGGCTGCCCTGTCAGCGGCGGACATTGACACGCTACGGCTGTATATAGTCACGATACAGGGAGCATTGCATCAACACGCAGGGCATGGCGCAATCTGCAACCAAAGAGTGGCAATTCGTTGGCGCGTTCACACAACACCAACCCTTGCCCGACTATAAGGCCATCCATGCCCGCACCCTGTAAGGATATGATGACATGAGTCCCTATCGCACCATTAATCCCGCCACCGGCAAGACGGAAAAGGTCTTTGACCTGCATGATGACAAGGAAATGCTGGCCCGGCTTGAAACCGCCCACCAGTTCTGGGAGGGTGACTGGCGCCGCCGTACCATTGCCCAGCGCCGTGACATCATGCTCAAGGCTGCCGAGATCCTGCGCCGCGACAAGGAAAAGCACGCGCGCCTGATTTCCATCGAAATGGGCAAGATCCTGCCCGAAGCCATTGCCGAAATCTCGCTCTCGGCCGACATCCTGGCCTATTACGCCGAGAAGGCCGAGACCTTCCTCGCCCCGCGCGAGCTGCCGGTGTCGCAGGGCCATGCCAGCGTGACCAGCGAGCCGCTGGGCATCATCTACTGCGTGGAGCCGTGGAACTTCCCCTACTACCAGCTTGCCCGCGTGGCGGCCCCCAACCTGATGGCGGGCAATGTGGTCATGGTCAAGCACGCGCCGGGCGTGCCGCAATGCGCCGTAGCGTTCGAGGCGCTGTTCCGTGAGGCAGGCGCGCCCGCAGGGGCCTACACCAACCTGTTCATCACCAATGACCAGTCGGAAAAGCTGATCGAGCGCCCCGAAATCCGTGGCGTCGCCCTGACCGGCAGCGAACGCGCAGGCAGCGCCGTGGCTGGCCAGGCAGGCCGCGCGCTCAAGAAAAGCACGATGGAACTCGGCGGTTCCGATGCATTCATCGTGCTTGATGATGCCGATCTCGACACGGTCGTGCCGCTTGCGGTGCAGGCGCGCATGTCCAATAACGGCCAGGTCTGCACGGCGGCCAAGCGCATGATCGTGCACAAGTCGCTCGTTGAGGAATTCACGTCGCGCTTGAAGGTTGCGATCAATGACTTCAAATACGGCGATCCGCTCGAGCAGGGCGTGACCCACGGCCCTATGAGCAGCCAGGTGGCGATGGAACATGCCGTAGCCCAGGTGGAAAAGGCCGTGGCGCACGGGGCCAGCCTCGTTGTGGGCGGCAAGCGCATCGAGCGCGAGGGCTTCTTCATGAAGGCCGCGATCCTGACCAACCTGACCAAGGACAATCCCATTTTCTATCAGGAAATCTTTGGTCCCGTCGCCATCATTCATTCCGTGGGCAGCGAGGATGAAGCCGTAGCACTGGCCAATGATTCGCCATACGGTCTTGGCGGCTCCATCCAGACCAGCAACGTGGAACGTGGCCGCCGCATGGCCGCCCGGATCGATACGGGCATGGTCTTCATCAACAGCGCCACCGGCTCGGCACCTGACCTGCCGTTTGGCGGCATCAAGAACTCCGGCTATGGCCGTGAACTTTCGGAATTCGGCATTGAGGAATTCCTGAACCGTAAGCTCGTTCACACGCCCTGAGCCATCAGGCACCGATCGCTCCCATCATGCGATGGGAGCGCTCACCCTGACATCCCCCCTAGCCGCCGCGACAGAACCGGGCCATGCTGATGGCCTTGCCATGTTGGGGGAGGGGGCGATGCAGGCATTACCGGTATTTGCAGATGTGGTGGCGGCGGCAGCACGGATCAAAGGGCGGGCGCACCGCACGCCGGTCCTGACATCACGGTATTTTAACAGCGCAAGCGGCACGACGCTGTTCTTCAAGGCCGAGAATTTCCAGCGCGTGGGGGCCTTCAAGTTCAGGGGCGCTGCAAATGCCATTGCCGCCCTGCCGCAGGCCGTAAGGCAGCGCGGGGTGGTGGCGTTTTCATCGGGCAATCATGCCCAGGCCGTGGCCAGTGCCGCGCAGGATGCGGGCATCCCTGCCACCATCGTCATGCCCCACGATGCCCCGGCCATGAAACGGGCCGCAACGCAGGGTTACGGCGCGGAAGTGGTGCTCTATGACCGCTACACGCAGGACCGCCAGGCAATTGCCACTGCCATTGCCAACGAGCGTGGGGCCACCGTTCTGCCCCCCTTCGACCATCCCGACATCATAGCCGGTCAGGGCACCGCAGCCCTTGAACTGTTTGAGGAAACCGGCCCGCTTGATGCGCTGTTCGTGCCCGTGGGCGGCGGCGGTCTGGCCTCGGGTTGCGCGCTCGTGGCCAATACGGTGGCACCGGACTGCGCGGTGATTGGCGTGGAACCGGCAGCAGGCGATGATGCGCGCCAGTCGCTCGCGGCAGGCCATATCGTGCATATTCCGGTGCCCCATACAATTGCCGATGGCGCGCAGACAACCGCCATCTCGTCCCTGACCTTTGCCATCATGCGACAGTATCTGCGCGATATCGTCACGGTGGATGACGCGGCCCTTGTCACCACGATGCGCCTTGTCGCCGAGCGGATGAAAATTATTGTCGAGCCGACCGGCTGCCTTGGCGTGGCGGCCGCCCTTGCCGCCGCGCCCCGGTGGCAGGGCAGGCGCATTGGCGTGCTGATATCAGGCGGAAATGTGGACATGACGCGCTTTGCCAACTGGTTCAGGCCACGCAGCCCGATTGACCCCGTATATGGAAAAGCTTCGAAAAACGCGGCCTTGTTGGCAAACACAGGCCCGTGGTCGTGTGGCGGCGATTACGTAATTCTACGCAATGGACGTATCTTGCCCGGCTGCTACGATAGCCCCGATGCTGTCAGGACTAAAATGAACGCGGGCATAATCCCACTCCAGCGCGCAAGGGGGCAGTTCGGGCTGGAAGTCAGGGCTGATGGTGCCCGTACCCGCATGGCGGATCTGGTGCAGGCAGGTTGCTGCCGCCTGCTGTTTCCCCGCGTGCAGGGCAATGGGCTGGAAGCCGCCACGGTCAATATATCGGGCGGTATTGCGGCGGGTGACCGTATCAACGGGCGGCTGGCCTGCGGCCCCGGCACGGACCTGCTGGTTACATCGCAGGCCGCCGAGCGGATCTACCGCGCCCGCCCTGAAGATGGCCCGGCGGACATGACGGTTTCCTGCCATGTCAGCGCTGGAGCACGGCTGGAATGGCTGCCGCATGGCACGATCTTTTTCGATGGCAGCCGCCTGCGCCGCCATATGGTGGTGGACATGGCGCAATCCGCCACCTTCCTCTTTCTCGAGAGCCGGATATTCGGCCGCCTTGGCGCAGGCGAGCAGCTTGCCAGCCTGCATGTGCGCGACCGGCTGACCATAAGGCGCGAGGGCGAACTGCTGCTCGAAGACATGCTGCGGCTGGAAAGCACCGATGTAACCGCCCTGCTGGCCCAGCCCGTCGTGGCCGCGGGGCAGGGCGCGGTGGCCACACTGGTGCTGGCCAGCCCGCAGGCGATGGACCTGCTGGCCCCGGTGCGCGAACGGCTGGCAGCGCCCCAATGCGCGGGCTTTGCCGCATCCGCGTGGAACGGCATGCTGGTGGTGCGCGGCGTGGGCAAGGGGGGCTGGGCGCTTGAGGGGGCGCTGCGTCATATCCTGCCGGTATTGCGGGCAGGGCGGCCCATGCCCTCTACATGGCGGTCATGATACAGCACAGGCAGGCAAGGAGGCGGAGCACGACATGAAGCTGACACCAAGGGAAAAGGACAAGCTGCTCATTGCCATGGCGGCCATCGTGGCCCGCCGCAGGCTGGAGCGCGGCGTGCGGCTGAACTACCCCGAGGCCGTGGCCCTGATTACCGACCATGTGGTTGAAGGCGCGCGCGACGGGCTGAGTGTTGCCGAGCTGATGGCCAGTGGCGGCCATGTGCTGACCCGCGCGCAGGTCATGCCCGGCGTGGCCGATATGATCCATGATGTTCAGGTCGAGGCGACTTTCCCCGATGGCACGAAACTGGTGACAGTCCATGACCCGATACGCTGACCCCCTGCCCGAAGGCGCCATACCCGGCGAGATCCTGACCGATGGGGGCGAGATCACCCTCAATGAAGGCCAGCCCCGGCGCACCCTGCGCGTGACCAATACCGGTGACCGCCCCGTGCAGGTCGGCAGCCATTATCATTTTGCCGAGGTCAATCCGGCCCTGTGCTTTGAGCGCGCGCAGGCGCTGGGCTGGCGGCTTAACGTGCCATCGGGCGGGGCCGTGCGCTTCGAGCCGGGGCAGGAGCGTGACGTGACACTGGTGCCGCTGCGGGGCCTGCGCCGCGTGATCGGCTTTCGGGGCAATGTAATGGGGAGTGTGGATCAATGACGCGCCTGACCCGGCATGATTACGCAGGCCAGTTCGGCCCCACCACCGGCGACCGCGTGCGGCTGGCCGATACGAACCTGCTCGTGGCGGTGGAAAAGGATTTCACCATCTATGGCGAGGAAGTGCGCTTTGGTGGCGGCAAGACCATCCGCGATGGCATGGGCCAGTCACAGGCCACGCGCGCGCAGGGGGCAGCGGATACCGTCATCACCAATGCGCTGATCATCGACCACTGGGGCATCGTGAAGGCAGACGTGGCGCTGCGTGATGGCCGGATCGCCGCCATTGGCAAGGCGGGCAACCCCGATATCCAGCCCGGGGTGGACATCATCATCGGGCCGGGCACGGAAATCATCGCGGGCGAGGGCAAAATCCTGACCGCGGGCGGCATTGACAGCCACATCCATTTCATCTGCCCCCAGCAGATCGAGGAGGCGCTGGCCTCGGGTATCACCACCATGCTTGGCGGCGGCACGGGGCCTGCCACGGGCACGGCGGCCACCACCTGCACGCCGGGGCCATGGCATCTGGCGCGCATGCTGCAGGCCGCCGATGCCTTTCCGGTCAACCTGGCTTTTGCGGGCAAGGGCAATGCCTCGCGCCCCAAGGCGCTGGAGGAAATGGTGCGCGCAGGCGCAAGCTGCCTGAAACTGCATGAGGACTGGGGCTCGACCCCCGCCGCCATCGACTGCTGCCTCGGTGTTGCCGACCGGATGGACGTTCAGGTCATGATCCATACCGACACGCTCAACGAAAGCGGCTTCGTGGAGGACACGATCGCAGCCTTTGAAGGCCGCACCATCCATGCCTTCCATACCGAGGGCGCGGGCGGCGGGCATGCGCCCGACATCATCCGGGTGGCGGGGCTGCCCAACGTGCTGCCGTCCTCCACCAACCCCACGCGGCCCTATACGCGCAACACGCTTGACGAGCATCTGGACATGCTCATGGTCTGCCATCATCTCGACCCCAGGGTGCCCGAGGACATTGCCTTTGCCGAGAGCCGCATCAGGCGCGAGACCATTGCGGCTGAGGACATCTTTCACGACATGGGCGTGCTGTCGATGATGTCATCCGACAGCCAGGCCATGGGCCGGGTGGGCGAGGTGCCGCTGCGCACATGGCAGACCGCCCACAAGATGAAGCAGCAGCGCGGCCCGCTGCCTGGTGATGGAGCGGCCGACAACAACCGCGTCAAACGCTACATCGCCAAATACACCATCAACCCCGCCATCGCCCACGGCCTGTCGCATGAGGTAGGCTCCATCGCGGTGGGCAAGCTGGCCGATCTGGTGCTGTGGGAGCCTGCGTTCTTTGGCGTCAAGCCCGATCTGGTCATCAAGGGGGGCGCGATCGCCTATGCCATGATGGGCGACCCCAATGCCTCCATTCCCACGCCGCAGCCGGTGCATGGCCGCATGATGTTTGGCGGCTACGGTGGCGCGCGGACCCATACCAGCCTGACCTTCGTGTCAAAGGCGGCGCTGGAGGATGATATCGGGCGCAGGCTGGGCCTGCAGAAGGGCCTTTCCGCCGTGTCGGACACGCGTGGCGGCATTGGCAAGCGCAGCATGATCCATAACGATGCCATGCCGCATATCGAGGTCGATCCCGAAACCTATGAGGTGCGGGCCGATGGCGTGCTGCTGACCTGCGAGCCTGCCGATATCCTGCCCATGGCCCAGAGGTATTTCCTGTTCTGATGACCCGTATCACCAAAATCCTGCCAGCGGGAAGCTGGCCCGTGGCCGAGGCTGTGGATGTGTTCGCCGCCGATTATGAAGGCCGCCACCGCAGGCGCATGATGCTGGCCCTGCGCTCGGGCGCGCGCGTGCTGCTTGAACTTGAACACGCCCGCCTGCTGGCCGATGGCGATGGGCTGGTGCTTGACGATGGCCGCATCGTTCGGGTTGAAGCCCTGCCGGAAGACCTGATGGAAGTCACCGCCCATTACCCGCTGCACCTGCTGCGGCTGGCGTGGCACCTGGGCAACCGGCACCTGCCCGCCGCCATTACGGCGCAGCGCATCCTTGTGCGGCATGACCATGTGATTGCCGATATGATAACGGGCCTTGGCGGGCATGTGCGCCATGTCAGGGCAGCCTTCGACCCCGAAAGCGGGGCCTATGCCGGGCGTGGGGCCGGGCATGCCCATGAGCACCACCACGACCATGCCCACCCGCATGATCATGGCGGTCATGCCCATTCGCATGACTGAACCCGCAGGCATGGCCGGGCAGGACTTCCTGCGGCTGCTCTCATGGGTGTCGCCCGCTTTCCCCACGGGGGGATATGCCTACAGCCACGGGCTTGAATGGGCGGTCGAGCGCGGTGACGTGCGTGATGTGGAAACCCTGTGCGCGTGGGTTGGCGCGTTGCTGCGCCATGGCAGTCTTGGCAATGACCTCATCATCATGCATGCGGCATGGCAGGCGGGGGAGGATGATGGCCGCCTGCGCGAGATTGCCCGCTTCGCCTGTGCATCCGCTTCCTCGCGCGAGCGGTATGAGGAGACGGTATATCAGGGCGAGGCCTTTTTGCGGGCGGCGGCGGTGTGGCACGTCGTGCCGCCCAAGGCCATGCTGGCGGGCACGCGCTGGCCGCTGCCGGTAGTGCAGGGGCTGGTGTTCCGCCGTGGGGGCGTGGCTGCCCCGCAGGCTGTGCTGTCGGGCGGGTATGCGGCGGTGGCGGCCCTTGTATCGGCTGCCGTGCGGCTGGTGCCGCTGGGCCAGACAGACGGGCTGCGCGCGCTGGCCCGGCTTGAATCCGTGCTGGCGCAGGCCGCAACGCAGGCTGCGCGCCAGACGCTGGATGATGTGGGCGGGGCCTGTTTTGCCGCCGACCTCGCCGCCATGCATCACGAAACCCAGGAAACGAGGTTGTTCAGAACATGACAAAAGCCAAGCACGGCCCGCTGCGTGTGGGCATTGGCGGCCCGGTGGGCACGGGCAAGACAGCATTGATGGATGCGCTGTGCCGCCGCTTTCGCAATGATTACAATATCGCCGCCATCACCAATGACATCTATACGCGTGAGGATGCGGAGTTCCTGACCCGCGCGGGTTCGCTCCCGCCCGAGCGCATCATGGGCATCGAGACCGGTGGCTGCCCGCACACCGCCATACGCGAGGATGCCAGCATCAACCTTGCGGGCATTGCGGAACTGACGGAGCGCTTTGCCGGGCTGGACCTTGTGCTGGTGGAAAGCGGGGGCGACAACCTTGCCGCCACCTTCAGCCCCGAACTGGCTGACCTGACCATCTATGTCATTGATGTCTCGGCAGGTGACAAGATCCCCCGCAAGGGCGGCCCCGGCATTACGCGCAGCGACCTGCTGGTCATCAACAAGATCGACCTTGCCCCGCATGTGGGCGCTGATCTTGGGGTGATGGAGCGTGACAGCAGGCGCATGCGCGGGCAGCGGCCCTTTGTGTTCGCCAATATCCGTGCGGGCGATGGGGTGGAGGACATTGCCCGCTTCATTATCGAACAGGGCGGCCTGTAACAACTATTGCTTTGAAATAATAAAAGTTTCCGGGTGCCGCCTTTTTTCAAAAAGGCGGCTTTTTTATATCCATGTGCCTGGAACACCCATCGGGTGCGTGCGCCCGGGCCTCCCGTGGTGGCATGAATAAGCACATAAACGACCATTATAAGTAATTTCACGCATCCCGCCCTGATGGTGCAATTGCGTAATGTTTCCCTGTCGCCGGTCGGTGACCGCAGCCACAAGGGGATGTTCATGATTGCGCTTGTGTCCCGGTTCAGGATGAGCCGGAAGAAGAAGCTGCTGCGTTGCGGCAGTATCCTGTCGGCCTGCGTGGCGCTTGGCGCCAGCATGCCCCATGCCCGCGCGGCCACCACGGTCAATTTTGGCAAGGACCAGTTCTTTACGCTCGGCCTGGGCGTGCGCGCGCAGTATCTGAGCCATGACACCACCATGCCCGGCAACAAGGATGCGGCAAGCGCCAGCGACCTGCGTATCTACATGGGCGCGCAGTTCCATAAATACGTCAAGTCAACGCTCAACCTCGAGCGCCTGCGTGATGGCAACTGGAACGTGCTTGATGGCGTGCTGCAGGTCGAGCGGTGGAAGGCGTTCAATATCTGGGGCGGGCGCATGCTCACGCCAAGTGACCGCTCGAACCTTGATGGGCCTTACTTCCTCAGCACCTATGCCTTTCCGATGGTGTCACAGTATCCGGGTGCCTGGTCGGGCCGTGATGATGGCATCTCGGTGTGGGGCAGGCTGTTCAAGGATCGCTTCCGCTACGTGGCGGGTGTCTATCGGGGGCATAACTGGGTGCGTGGCGGCTCCAATTATGGCGAGCACCCGCTCTTTGCCGCGCGCATGGAATACAACTTCCTCGATCCCGAGCCGTCGCCCGCCTACTACACGGCCAGCACCTATTACGGCAAGGCCGACATCCTGGCCATTGGCCTTGCGGGCCAGTACGAAACCGATGGCGTGGGCACGGCGCAGGACAAGGGTGACTACAAGGCGTGGAATGTTGATGGCCTGTTTGAAAAGCGCATCGGCGAGGGCGCGAAATACGGCGTCTATACGCTCGAAGGCGCGTATTACCAGTATTATACCGGTGGCGTGAAGGACATCGCGGCAGGTTACGGGCAGCGCTCGGCTGATTATGGCAATGTAGGTGGCGTGAATGATGGCACGGCCTTCCTGGCCAGCACGGCGTATCTCATTCCCTACCGGCTGGGCTGGGGGCGGCTCCAGCCGCTGGTGCGTTACCAGCAGTTCCGCTTCAGGAAGGACATGTACGGCCCCGGCCACCCCAAGACCACCCAGCTTGATCTGGGCGGCAATTATGTAATGGATGGCCACAACCTGCGCTTTACGTTCGATTACGTGCGCTACAAGCCCATGGGCACGCGCGCGGTGGGGGCTTTTTTGCTGGGCATGCAGTTCCAGTACTGAAAACGGCTGGCCTGTTCATGTCATTTTATCAGGCGGCAGGGCTGACCCACCGCCAGGAGAGATCGGAATGCTGACCCTCAAGCGAAACGCCACGTATGGCTTCGCCCTGCTGGCAGGGATCATGGGCGCGGGCCTGGCACAGGCCGCCCCCGCGCCTGAAAAAATGGATTGCCGCCACCTGCTGGCCGAGGATGTGCGCCTGTCGGACCGGCTCGCCACCCTAAGCCACAGCGAAGCCCGGGCCGAGGCGCAGGACAAGGCCCCGGCGGAGAAGGGCTTTTTTGTCAAATTCGATCCCGTGCCGGGTTTTGGCATCATGAAAGGGGCGACGCTGACGCCTGCGGGCCACCCGATCAAGGAGGATGCCACCGAGCGCAGCCTTGACCAGGTACGCCAGAAACTGGCGGTCATACGTGGCCATGAGCAGCGCAGGATGTGCCCTGAAATCGGCGCGCCGGACATGCAGCAGGACCGCCTTTCGGATGAGGCGGCAAGGGCCGTGCCCTAAAATATAAAAGTTTTTGGTGAAGCTTTTTTCAAAAAGCTTCAGAAAACATCGCCTTTTTGAAAAAAGCGGCACCTTTCGCGCCTAGCGCTCCTGCAGCAGGCGCGATGCGGTAGCCGCCGCGGCGGCCCGCGTGCTCAGCCCGGTCTTGTTGTAGATCTGCTCGATATGCTTGTCGATCGTGCGCGGGCTGACCTGCAGGATATCGGCAATGTCGCGGCTGGTCTTGCCGCGTGATATCCACAGCAGCACCTCCGCCTCGCGCGCGCTCAGGCCCAGCCTGTCTTGCAATATGCGCTGGGGAACAAGTGGCTGCCGGCTGATGCGCAGCAGCAGTTCATCCGGGCCGCTCACGCCCACAAGGCTCAGCACAAGTTCGTTTTCACCGACATTATGGCGCATGAGCACGCCGCCGGGCGCGGGCAGGGGCGCGGGCAGGGGCGCGGGCAGGGGCAGGATCGCACCCGCGTCATTCGCGCCTGAAAGTTCGCGCAGTACAAGTCCCGCCTGCGGCGTGGCCCACAGCACATCGCCCGCATGGCTGGTGGCCAGCAGGAAGCGGCCCGCATGATCAAGCGCCCCATGGGCCGCGCGGATGCGTGCGGCGGATTCCATGCGTACGCCAATGCGGGCCATGACTTCCTCCAGCCGCAGGGGCTTGGTTACGTAATCGGCGGCACCCGCCTCAAAGGCGCGGATTACATGCTCGGTCTCGGTCAGGCCGGTCATGAAGATGATGGGCACAAGGCTCAGGCGCGGGTCATCATGCAGGGCCGCGCAGACTTCCCATCCGTTCATGCCGGGCATGAGGGCATCGACCATGATCAGGTCGGGCACGGTGCGCGCCGTGACCGCAAGTGCTGCCATGCCGGACTGCGCCAGCAGCACCGTATAGCCGCCATCAGTCAGTTTCTCGTCCATCAGGCCCAGAACGGCCGGGTCATCATCAATGACAAGAACGGATTTGCGGGAGGGATCGGGCACGGTCATGGCGTGGGTCGCTCCAGGTGGTGGCGCAGGGCTTCAAGCTGGTAGGACGCGGCAAGGGCCAGCAGCGGTTCGATCGCATCGCCCAGGGCCGGATGCTGCGCGCGCAGGGTGGTCAGGTGGGCGCGCAGGTTGCGCAGGTTGCCGCCATCAAGCAGGGCAAGCAGGGCCACGCGTTCCGCCTCGGGCACGGTGGCGGGTGTGTCGGGCGGGGCAGGTGGCGTGCTGTCAGCCTCGGGGGCGGGAAAGACCCATTCAAGGCCAAGCATCTGGCCCATTTTGGTGATCAGGACCGACAGGTTCACCGGCTTGCCCAGCACGGGGCAGTCCTCAAGCGAGGGGACATGGCGGTTGGCACTTTCAACGAGGTTGCCGGTCAGGAACATGATCGGCACGCGGGCATAAGGGGACTGGCGGATGCGCAGGGCGAGGTCACGCCCATCCATGCCCGGCATGGACAGGTCGAGCAGCAGCAGGTCAGGCTGCACCAGCGCCAGGCGGTCGAGGCATTCCGCCCCGCTTTCCGCCCCTTCAAAGGCAAAGCCGCAGCGTTCAAGGATTTCGCGCATGATGAGGCGGTGCTCGGCATTGTCATCCACCACCAGCACCGTGCGGCGTGGCCCTTCATACCCGGTGGGGAAGGCGGGCAGGCGCGGGGGAAGTTCCACCTGCCGGTCAGACAGCAAAAGCCGCACCCTGAAGCGCGATCCCTTGCCCGGCGTGCTGGTGAAGGTCAGTTCACCGCCCAGGATCTCGGTCAGCAGCCGGGTGATGGTCAGCCCCAGCCCGGTGCCCGGCACGCCCGTGCTGGCACTCCCGCGCTCAAAGGGTTCGAAAATGCGGGCATGATCTTCCGCCGCAATGCCGGGGCCGGTATCTTCTATGATGAATTCGGCAATCTGCCCCTGCCAGCGTGCCGAGAACGTGACCGTGCCCTGCCGGGTGAACTTGACCGCGTTTGACAGCAGGTTGAGCAGGATCTGGCGCAGGCGGTGCTCATCGCACGTGACCACGGCGGGCAGGTAGCCCGGCCGCCATACCAGCTCCAGCCCGCGCGCCTGTGCCTGCGGGCGGATCATCTGGGCCACGGATTCCACAAAGGCGGGCAGGGCGATGGTATCGGCATGCAGTTCGATCCGCCCCGCCTCGATGCGCGAGATGTCAAGCAGGCCGGACAGGATGCTGGTTATGTGCTCGCCACTTTCGCGCATGATGCCCAGCGCCTGGTGGCGCTCGGGCGGCAGGCGCGTATCGTGTTGCAGGAGCTGGATATAGCCCATGATGGCGTTGAGCGGCGAGCGGATCTCGTGGCTGATGCCGCTGATGTAGCGGGTCTTGGCCAGGCTTGCCGCCTCCGCCTTTTCGCGTGCCAGCTTCAGCGCGTGGTCGGTGCGGCGGCGGGCACGGATCTCGTTCATGAGCTGGCGGGTCTGGTGCAGGGTCTCGCGCGTGGCGGTGCGCCGCCCCTGCTGCGCCATGACCAGCAGCCACGCCCCCACCGTGCCCGCCAGGAAGACCGGCACCATGATGCCACTCCACGCATGGCCCGTTGTCCATGCCAGCAGCCCCATGCCCAGCATCATGCCCGCCAGCATGAGCGTAAAGCGTCCCGCAGGCGCTACGAGCCAGCGGCGCAGGCGGGGTGGCAGGGTGCGGAGCGGGGCGGCAAGCTGGCTGCCCATGCGGGTCGAGACCGGCTTGCAGCGGTCGCGGCAGCGGCCATCAAGCGAGCAGCACAGTGAGCAGATCGTGCCGCCATAGGCCGGGCAGGGCGCCATGTCCCGCGCCTCGAAGGTGTGTTCACAGATGACGCAGGTCATGGCGGGCCGGTCGTTCCAGCCAGCGGGCTGGGGGCGGGCCAGATAGGTGCGCCCCCCGGTCAGCCACGCCAGAACCGGTGCCGTGGCAAAGGCTACCCCCAGCGTCAGGAAAGGCGCATAGGCCGCGGCTATCGGGCCGAGATAGCCCGCAAAGGCCGTAACGCCCGTGGCGGCGGCAATGCCCCATGCCCCCAGTCCCACGATGTTGAAGTCCGGTAGCAGCGCGCGCTTGAACTCGACCAGGGCCGGGCTGAGGCCAAGCGGCTTGCACAGCGCCACATCCCCCAGTATCGCGCCGATCCACGCACAGGCCAGCACGCCATACAGCGTGATGCCGGTCTGGATGGTGCTGACCAGGCCTGCCTCCATCAGCAGGAGTGCGATCATGACATTGAAGATAACATAGAACACCCGCCCCGGATGGGTGTGGGTCAGGCGCGAGAAGAAGTTCGACCATGCCAGTGAGCCGGCATAGGCATTGGTGATGTTGACCTTGACCTGCGCCAGCGCCACCAGCGCCACCGTCAGCACGGTCGCGACCGGGGCGGGGGTGAAACTGCCCCAGGCAAAACGGTACATTACGCCGGGCTGCACCGCCTGCAGCGGTGAAAAGCCCGCCCGCAGCACCAACCATGCCAGAAACGAGCCTGCCAGCAGCTTGAAGGCATCAAGCACGATCCAGCCAGGGCCGCCCAGCACCAGCGCTGCCCACCATTGCCGCCGGTTGCAACGCGTGGGGTCAGGCAGGAAGCGCAGGAAGTCGATCTGCTCGGCACTCTGGCACACCAGCACGATCATGAGCGATGCGCCGGTGCCTACGGCAAGGGGGTCGATATGCCCCGGTGGCCCGTAGGGCGCACTGAAATGGGTCCACTGCCCCAGCAGTTCGGGGTGCAGGCCCGCCAGCACCACGAGGGGGACGAGATTGAGCGCCAGCCACACCGGCTGTGTCGCGATCTGGAAACGGGCGATGAACGTGATGCCCCATGTCACCAGCGGAATGATGAGCGCCGCGCACAGCAGGTACGCCAGCCACAGCTTCATGCCCAGCAGCCCGTGCAGCGTGCCCGCCAGGATCGCCGCCTCGAGCCCGAAGAAGATGAAGGTGAAAATGGCGTAGAGCAGCGAGGTGATGGTCGAGCCGATATAGCCAAAGCCGGTGCCGCGCGTAAGCAGGTCGATATCGAGCCCCGCGCGCGCGGCCGTGGCGCATAGCGGCAGGGTGATGGCGAAGATGACCGCCGTGACAAGGGCTATGGCGGCTGCCGTGTTGGCAAAGCCGAAGGCCAGCGTGAGCGTGCCGCCCATGGCCTCGAGGGCCAGGAACGAGATGGAGCCCAGCGCCGTGCGTGCCGCCCGCATGGGCGTGGCCATGCGCGCGCTGCGCGCGGTAAAGCGCAGCGCGTAATCCTCGAATGTCTGGTCGGCGGCCCAGCGGCTGTAGGCCCGGCGGGGGCGCACGATGCGCAGGCGGCTGGTCGGGTGCGGCAAGATCACGGCTTTCGGGCGTTATGGGTGGCAGCGTGCATGATCGTAACGGAATGCCCATGGGGGACATACGCAGGAATGCGTATGGGAAGCGCTTTTATGTGCGCCGACAATGCAGGCAGCAGCAAAAGGACCATTCATCATGCCCGTCACACTGCCTCACCTTTCCCGTCGCGCGTTCGGACGTCTTGCCCTTGCCTCATCGGCGGCTGCTGTGGGGGGCATGTGGCGCGCGGCGCCAGCGCGGGCGGCGGCGCCGACTGGCGAGCCGATCCGGGTTGGCATCCTGCATTCGCTGTCCGGCACGATGGCCATCAGCGAGACCACGCTCAAGGATGCCATGCTGATGCTCATTGCCGAGCAGAACCGCAAGGGCGGGCTGCTTGGCCGCCCGCTTGAAGCCGTGGTGGTGGACCCTGCCTCGAACTGGCCGCTCTTTGCCGAGAAGGCGCGCCAGCTCCTGTCGGTGGACAAGGCATCGGCGGTGTTTGGCTGCTGGACCAGCGTCTCGCGCAAGTCGGTGCTGCCGGTGTTCGAGGAACTCAACGGCATCCTGTTCTATCCCGTGCAGTATGAAGGCCAGGAGTGCAGCCGCAACATCTTCTACACGGGTGCGGCCCCCAACCAGCAGGCCATCCCGGCGGTGGACTACCTGCTGAGCGAGGATGGCGGGGGGGCGAAGCGTTTCGCGCTGGTGGGCACGGATTACGTCTATCCGCGCACGACCAACCAGATACTGGTCAATTACCTCAAGGCCAAGGGCATCGCGGAAGCCGACATCATGGTCAACTACACGCCGTTCGGGCAGTCGGACTGGCAGACCATCGTCTCGCAGATCAAGGCCTTCGGCTCGGCGGGCAGGAAAACTGCCGTGGTCTCGACCATCAATGGCGACGCCAACGTGCCGTTCTACAAGGAACTGGGCAATCAGGGCATCTCCGCCACCGACATCCCGGTTATGGCCTTCAGCGTGGGCGAAGAGGAACTGGCCGGCATGGATACCGCCCCGCTGGTGGGCCAGCTTGCCGCATGGAACTACTTCGAGAGCATCGACACCCCGGCCAATACCGCCTTCATCAGGCAGTGGCACGAATTCACCAAGAATCCCAAGCGCACCACCAACGACCCGATGGAGGCGCATTACATCGGCTTCAACATGTGGGTGCAGGCGGTTACCAAGGCGGGCACCACCGATCATGACAGGGTGATTGATGCCATGATCGGCATCCGCCAGCCCAACCTGACCGGCGGCGTGGCCGAGATGCTGCCCGACCACCACCTGACCAAGCCGGTCTATATTGGCGAGATACAGGATGACGGGCAGTTCTCGGTCGTGTGGAAGACCCCGGCGCTCGTGCCCGGGCAGGCCTGGTCGCCTTGGGTGCCGGAAACGAAAAATCTGATTGGCGACTGGAGCAAGCCCATTGCGTGTGGCAACTACAACACCGCCACCAAGACCTGCCTTGGGCACAGGCATGCGTAGGGTCCGCACCACCTGCCTGCTGGCGGCGCTATGGCTCGGGGCCATGGTGCTGCCGGGCCACGGCGCGCGGGCGGATGCCTTTGCTGATCTGGCCAGCCCGCAGCTCGGGGCGGTCACGGCGGCGATTTCAACCCTTGCCGCATCGCCTGACCCGCAGGCAGAAGCCGCGTTGCAGGCGCTGGGCGAGCGCAGCCTGTTCGCCGCCCCCGATGGCAGCGTGTATATCCGCCACGGCGAAAGCTACGTGGAGGCCCGCACGGGCCAGCCCCCGGCTACCGTGCCGGAGGGGCTGAAGCCGATCCGCCTGAACAACCGCATCCGCACGGCGCTTGCGGGCGTGCAGGCGGGCAGGGACCTGCTGGCGCCCCAGCCCGCAACGCGGCTCAGGGCCGCCGATGCGCTTTACGCCCGCCACGACCCGGCCATGCTGCCGGTGGTGGAGCATGCCCTTGCGGTGGAAAAGGATGCCGCCGTGCGCACCCGGCTGACCGAGGTGCGGGCCGCGACCATTCTCGGCCAGCCGCCCGCCCCCGATGCGCTTGCCTCCCGGCTTGAGGCCGTGCGCACGCTTGGCGCGGTTGGTGGCGCGCAGGCGCGTGGCATCCTCGCCGGTGTGGCCGGGTCGGATGCGGAAGCGCCGGCGCTGCGCCGTGAGGCGCAGGCCGCCGTATCGCGCATCGACTGGCACCTGCGCGCCTGGGGCGTGGCGCAGAATGCCTTTTATGGCCTGAGCTACGGCTCGGTGCTGCTGCTTGCGGCCACGGGGCTGGCCATCACCTTTGGCGTGATGGGCGTGATCAACATGGCCCATGGCGAGATGATGATGATCGGCGCCTATGTGACGTGGATGGTGCAGCAGGCCATCCGCGCAACCGTGCCTGCGCTGGAGCCGGTGGCCATCCTTGTGGCCATTCCAGTGGCGTTCGTGGTGTGCGGGGCGCTTGGCATCGTGATCGAGCGTGGGCTGATCCGCTTCCTCTATGGCCGCCCGCTCGAAACGCTTCTGGCCACATGGGGGCTGTCGCTCATCTTGCAGCAGGCGGTGCGTTCCATTTTCGGGCCGACCAACATCGCGGTGCAGACACCGGGCTGGCTTTCTGGTTCGGTTGCGGTGGGCGGCATGGACATCACGCTCAACCGGCTGGCCATTCTTGTCTTTGCAGGCCTGGTGCTGGGCGGGCTGATGCTGGTGCTGCGCCGCACGCCGCTTGGGCTGCAGATGCGCGCGGTCACCCAGAACCGCCGCATGGCGGCGCTGATGGGCATCCGCACGCCACGGGTCGATGCGCTGGCCTTCGGGCTTGGCGCTGGCCTTGCGGGGCTTGCGGGCGTTGCGGTCAGCCAGATTGACAATGTCAGCCCCAACCTCGGGCAGTCCTACATCATCGACAGCTTCATGGTGGTGGTGTTTGGCGGGGTCGGCAACCTGTGGGGCACGCTGGCGGCGGCCCTGGCGCTGGGCATGGGCGGCAAGGTGCTGGAGCCGACCATTGGCGCGGTCTCGGCCAAGATCGCCATTCTCGTGCTGGTCATCCTTTACATCCAGCGCCATCCGCGCGGCATGTTTCCCGTGCGCGGGCGGGGAGTTGAATCATGAACCCGTTTTCAACCCGTGCCCCGCGCTCCCTGCGCGGCGTGATCTGGATGGCGGCGGCCGTGGTGGCGGCGGCAGGCGGGCTTGCCGCAGCCAGCCTGCTGCCCGAGGGCAATCCGCTGCATGCCTCCGTCTTCGTGGTGTCGCTGGCGGGGAAATACCTGTCCTATGCCATGCTGGCGCTGGCGGTGGATCTGGTGTGGGGCTTTGCTGGCATCCTTACGCTGGGGCATGCCGCGTTCTTCGCGCTGGGGGGGTATGCCATGGGCATGTACCTCATGCGCGAGATCGGGGCGCGGGGCGTTTATGGCAACGCCAGCCTGCCGGATTTCATGATCTTCCTCTCATGGAAGAGCCTGCCGTGGTACTGGTGGGGTTCAGAGCATTTTGCGTGGGCCGCCGTGCTGGTGGTGGCGGTGCCGGGGCTGCTGGCTAGCGTGTTTGGCTGGCTTGCCTTCCGTTCGCGCGTATCCGGGGTGTATCTGTCCATCATCACGCAGGCGCTGACCTACGCGCTCATGCTGGCGTTTTTCCAGAACGGGCTGGGCTTTGGCGGCAATAACGGCCTGACCGACTTCAAGGACATCCTTGGTGCCGACCTGCATGCGCCCCTGACCCGCGCCGTGCTGCTGGTGGCGACCGGTGTGCTGCTGGCCACAAGCCTGCTGGCCGCGCGTTTTGTGGTGGGCAGCCGTTTTGGCAGCCTGCTGGTGGCCGTGCGCGATGCCGAAAGCCGCACCCGCTTCCTGGGTTACCGCCCCGAGCAGGCCAAGCTGCTGGTGTGGGTGTTCTCGGCCATGATCGCAGGCTTGGGTGGTGCGCTTTATGTCACGCAGGTTGGCATCATCAACCCCGGTGAGTTCGCGCCCGCCAATTCCATTGAATCCGTGATCTGGGTGGCGGTGGGCGGTCGTGGCACACTGTGCGGGGCGGTGCTGGGGGCCATACTGGTCAATCTGGGCAAGACGCTGTTCACGGCGTGGCTGCCGGAGTTCTGGCTGTATGGGCTGGGGCTGCTGTTCATCTGCACCACTTTGTTCCTGCCCAACGGACTCATGGGGCTGTGGCGGCATGTCCGTAAACCGCCGCCGGAGGAAGTCACCCCCGAAGTGGCGGACACGCAGGGAGACGAGGCATGACCGATGACCTGCTGCTCGACATGCGCGATGTGAGCGTGACGTTTGACGGTTTTCGCGCCATCAACAATCTCAGCCTTGCGCTGCGCCCGGGCGAGATGCGCGCCATCGTCGGCCCCAATGGCGCGGGCAAGACGACGATGATGGACATCATCACCGGCAAGACCCGGCCTGATACCGGCACCGTGCGCTTTCAGGGCCGCGACCTGACCCGGCTTGATGAACCCGCCATCGCCCGGCTGGGCATTGGCCGCAAGTTCCAGAAGCCCACCGTGTTCGAGGCGCTGAGCGTGACCGAGAACCTGCTGCTGTCGCTCAAGGGCGTGCGCGCGCCCTTTGCCGTGCTCATGGCGCGCCGCAGCGCGGGCGAGCGCGAACGGATCGACCGCCTCCTGCACCTGACCCGGCTGGAAGCCGTGGCCGACCAGCCCGCGGGCGGCATGAGCCACGGGCAGAAGCAGTGGCTCGAGATCGGCATGCTCATGGGCCAGGAGCCTGAACTGCTTTTGGTGGATGAACCCGTGGCGGGCATGACCGATGCCGAGACCATGGCCACCGCCGACCTGCTGCGCGAGATCAACCGCACCCGTAGCGTGGTGGTGGTGGAGCATGACATGGATTTCGTGCGCGCTCTCGGCGTGGATGTGACGGTGCTGCACGAAGGCAGCGTGCTGGCTGAAGGCACGCTGGATGCGGTCAGCGCCGACCCGCGCGTGATCGAGGTTTATCTTGGGCGCTGAGGGGCGCCGCACTGGCGTAAAGGGAGACTACGCGCATGCTCGAGATTAACGACGTGCACCTGCATTATGGCGCGGCGATTGCCCTGCGTGGGGTCTCGCTTGCAGCAAGGGCAGGGGCCGTGACCTGCGTGCTGGGCCGCAATGGCGTGGGCAAGACCAGCCTGATCCGCGCCATTACCGGCATGCATGCCACAAGTGCTGGAACGATCATGTGGGAGGGCGAGGATATTACCAGACTCGCAGCCTATGACCGCGCCCGGCGCGGCATCGCTACCGTGCCGCAGGGGCGCGACATCTTTCCGCTGCTCAGCGTGCGCGAAAACCTTGAGACCGGCTTCGGCCTGCTGCCACGCGGCCAGCGCCGGGTGCCTGATGAAATATTCGACCTGTTTCCCGTGCTGGCCAGAATGCGCGACCGGCGCGGCGGCGACCTGTCGGGCGGCCAGCAGCAGCAGCTTGCCACTGCGCGCGCGCTCGTCATCCGTCCGCGCCTGCTGGTGCTTGATGAACCGACCGAGGGCATCCAGCCCAGCATCATCAAGGATATCGGCACCATCATCGGCATGCTGCGCGACCGGGGCGACATGGCCATCGTGCTCGTGGAGCAGTATTTCGATTTTGCCTATGAACTGGCCGACACGATTGCAGTGCTCGACCGGGGCAAGGTGGTGCTGGCAGGCCAGGCCCGCGACCTCGTGGCGGAGGATGTGCGCGCCTACATCACCATCTGACCAGCAGGCGGAAAGGGATCGATATGTTCATGGCTGCCCGGCATGGACCATACGCCATTGCATGCGCCCTGCTGCTGGCCAACCTTGTGGCATGGGCGTGGGCCATGACTACGCTGGGGTGCGCGCCCGTCCTGCTGGGCGCAGCCGGGCTGGCATGGACATTTGGCCTGCGACACGGGCTTGACGCCGATCATATCGTAGCGATCGACGTGGTGACGCGCAGGCTCATGCAGGCGGGACGCGCGCCTTCGCTGGTGGGGCTGTTCTTCTCGCTCGGGCATTCCACCGTGGTCGTTCTCGCTACCCTTGCGCTGGTTGCACTACCCGTGCAGGGCTGGCTGGAGCAGTGGCATCTGGTGGGTGGTGGCTTCGGCACGCTGGTCTCGGCGGTGTTCATGCTTGCGGCCGTCATGGCCAATGCCCGCATGGCCCTGGGCCAGTGGCGGGCGTTGCGCCAGCCTGCCCGGTTGCCTCCGCCTCCCGCAGGCTTTGTGTTTGGGTGGGCAGGGCGGTGGATTGGCCGGAGCTGGCAGATGTACCCGCTCGGTTTCCTGTTCGGGCTGGGTTTTGATACCGCAAGTGAAATCGGCCTGCTGGGCATGGCGGCGGTTCAGGCCCATCATGGGCTGGGTCTTGCGGGGGTCATGACGTTCCCGCTGCTTTTTACGACGGGCATGGCGCTGGTTGATACGCTTGATACCCTGCTCATGTGCCGGGCCTACGGCTGGGGCATGCGCTCGGGCCGCAGGCGCGTGGCTTATGACCTGGGCATCAGCCTTGTCTCCCTTGTCGCGGCGGCAGGCATTGGCGCGATCGAACTGGGGCAGAAGCTGCCGGGCAATGCGGCGCAGGGCAACCTGCTCATGCGGAGCCTGATGGCGGCTGGCGACCATCTGGCCGGGGTGGGTGCGGGTATCGTACTGGTTTTTCTGGCCCTGTGGGGCGGTGCCGTTGTGATCAGCCGCAGGCAGGCCAATCGTATCTCCCCGACCTGATGCAGGGCTGGATCAAGGTGCGTGTTTCCAGAAAAGTGGCGGTTCCTGATGCACCGGAAAGCCTTGAGGGCCAGCGGTGGTGCCGGTCTGTCCCGTTCGTGCCTGTCGGGCGACATGGCTGGTGCCTATGATGCACTTTATGCAATGAAGGCATTGTTAAACGCAAAAAACGCATAATTTGTCTTGATCTGTACGGAAGGAATTTTTAGGTTTGCCACCAGCATCATTGGCCCTCTCCGCCATGGCCTGACGCCCGGCCCGGCCAGCGTAGCGTTTTAGGAATCACGATCAATGACGTTTTCTCAGCCACCCGAAATTCCCGGCGGTCTTGCAGGGCTGGAAAGCCGCGTGCGGCAGGATCTGGCATGGCTGGACCTGCCCACCTGCTCGTGGGTGCCCGAACGGAGCATGGACGGGCGGCATGTGCTCGACGTGGTCGTGGTCGGTGGCGGCATGGCGGGGCTGACGGCATCGGGTTATCTCAGGCGCTACGGGCTGCTCAATCATGTCGTGCTTGACCAGGCGCCCGCAGGGCAGGAAGGGCCATGGGTCACCTATGCGCGCATGACCACGCTGCGCTCGCCCAAGACACTGTCCGGCCCGTGCATGGGGCTGCCGGGCCTGACCTTCCGCGCCTGGTACGAAGCGCGTTTCGGCACGGTCGCGTGGGATGGGCTGGACAAGATCCCCCGCCAGACATGGATGGTCTACCTGGAGTGGCTGCGCCATGTGCTCGACCTGCCGGTGCGCAATGGCGTTACCCTGACCAATGTGGCCCGCGCGGCTGATGGCGTGCTGGCGTTGACAGTGGTGCAGGATGGCGTAACCGAGACCCTTCTATGCCGCCATCTGGTGCTGGCCACGGGGCGCGACGGGCTGGGCGGCAGCTACGTGCCGCCGGTCATTGCCGGCCTGCCGCGTGATTACTGGCGCCATTCAGCCGACCCCATTGATTTTGCAGCCCTGAAGAACCGCCGCGTGGTGGTGGTGGGCGCGGGCGCTTCCGCCATGGATAACGCCGCCACGGCGCTCGAGGCGGGGGCTGCGCGGGTGGACATGGTCATACGGCGTGCAACCCTGCCTGCCGTGAACAAATTCACCGGCATTGGCAGCATGGGCGTGGTGCAGGGCTTTGTCGGCCTGCCTGACGGGTGGAAATGGCGCTTCATGGATACGGTGCTCGATGCCCAGACCCCGCCGCCACGGCCAAGCGTGCTGCGGGTGTCCAGCCACCCCAATGCCTTCTTCCATCTGTCCTGCCCCATTGACCGGCTTGAAATGGCAGGCAATGCCGTGCGCCTTCATACCCCGCGCGGGGTGATGGAAACCGATTTCATCATCGCCGCCACCGGCTTTTGTGCGGATATGTCCCGCCGGCCTGAACTTGCGGCCATGGCACCGCATATCCGGTTGTGGAAAGACCGCTTCACGCCTGCGGCGCAGGACATGCCATCGGGCCATGTCAGCGCGGAACTGGCAACCTCGCCCGACCTCGGGCCGGGGTTCGAGTTTTTGGAAAAAGTGCCCGGCTCGTGCCCGTGGCTGAAATACGTGCACTGCTTCTGCTTCCCCGCCACGCTGTCACACGGCAAGGTCAGCGGCGATATTCCCGCCATAAGCGATGGGGCCGAGCGCCTTGCCCGCCACATCACCCGCGCCCTGTTCGTTGAGGACCGCGAAACCCATTACGCCAACCTCGTGGCGTTCGACACGCCCGAACTCAGGGGCGATGAATGGCGTGACACTCCGCTCCCTGCGATAGGATGAGGGGAGGCCTGCCGCGTTTGCGTTTGCTGGCATGACCGTTGGTGACTAGCATGGGTGACATGGATGCAGCCCTTCCCGATCTGAGACAGCTTGAGGCCTTCTGCGCCGTCATGGCCACGGGCAGCATGACGGGGGGCGCGCGCCTTGTGGGCAGGTCGCAATCCATGGTCACGCGCATGATGCAGGACCTTGAGGCCGGGCTGGGGTTTACGCTGTTCCACCGCAACGGGCCGCGCATTACCCCCACCGAGCAGGCGCTGCGTTTCCAGCCCGAGGCGCTGGCCCTGCTCGGCGGCGTGCAGCGCCTGCGCGAGAATGTGCATGCCATTGCCCATGATGTGGAAAATTCCCTGCATATCTGCGCCATCCCGGCACTTGCGGCGGGCCTGCTGCCCCTGGCGCTGGGCAGCCTGAAGCAGGGCACCCTCCCGCGTGAGGTGCATGTGCGCAGCGTCCCGGCGGATGAGGTGGTGCGTGCCGTAGGCCGCCGGGATGCGGCATTCGGGCTGGTCAGTTTTCCATTCAACCACCCCGGCGTGACCCTGCAATGGATCGGCATGGCGCCCTGTGTCGCGGTCATGCGGGCGGATGACAGGCTGGCTGCCAATGAGTGTGTCAGCCTGCATGACCTGGCCGAAAGCAGGCTGCTGACACTGGCCAACCCGTTCAGGATACGCAACACGATCGAACGCGCCTTTGCGCAGATGGGCTGGACGCCCGCCACCATCATGGATTCCAACATGGCTGTGGTGCTGATGGGGCTGGCACGCGCCGGGCTGGGTGTTGGCATTGTCGACCCCGTAACGGCAGGCGCGTTCCACCAGCCTGATCTGGCCATACGCCCGCTGGATGTAAACCTGCCCTTCTTTTTTGGCGTGGTGACACCGGCAGGCCTGACCCCATCACCCGCGCTCGAGGCCCTGTCGCGCGCGGTGGAGGATGCCGCCCGCGCCCTCATGCCAGACCTCAGGCGCTACAGCCACGAAAGTGCGGACCTGATTGAAAGCGCGCTTTACGGCACGGAGCCTGTTGAGGACGCCTGATAAGACACTGTTTGAAAACAACGCATTGATAAAAAATGATAAAGGTTTTTGGGTGCCGCCTTTTTTCAAAAAGGCGGCGTTCTTCGAAGCTTTTTGAAAAAAGCTTCGCCAAAAACGTTTATCTGCCTTCTTTCAGGCCAGCACGGCCGGGCGCATCAGGTCGCGGCCGGGTATCGCGGCGAGCAGGTGCTTTGTGTAGTCATCATGCGGGGTGGAGAATACGGTCTCGGTCGGGCCATGTTCGACCTGCGTGCCCGCGCGGATGATCGAGACGGTATCGGCAATGCGCCGCACCACCGCTAGATCGTGCGATACGAACACATAGGTCAGGTCAAGCTGGCGTTGCAGTGTTTCAAGCAGGGTCAGGATTTCGGCCTGCACCGATACGTCAAGCGCGGAGACCACTTCATCCAGAATAAGGATTTTGGGGTCGCACAGGAGCGCGCGCGCTATGGCCAGCCTCTGGCTCTGCCCGCCAGACATGTTGGCCGCCCTGCGCTCCAGCACGGCAGGCGGTAGCTGCACCCGCTCCAGCATGGCCCGGATCCGTTCTGTGCGCGCGCCGCGGTCATGCAGGCCCGCATTGATCAGGGGCTCGGCCAGAATATCCGCAGCACGGCAGCGGGGGTCGAACGAGACATGCGGGTTCTGGTAGACAAACTGCACGGCCCGGCGTAGCGCGCGTTGGGCGGTGCCTTCGACCTGGGCCGGGTTCTCACCCAGAATATGCACCGACCCGGAATCAGGCGTAATCAGGCCCAGCAGGCAGCGCAGCAGCGTGGTCTTGCCCGAGCCGGACTCACCTACGATGCCATGGGTCTGCCCGGCCATCACGTTAAAGGAAATATCGCGTACAGCCTTGTGCCCCGGCCTGCCGCCAGCACCCTTGTAGGCATAGGTCAGGTGCGAGACGACAATCGCATCCTCACGCGGGCCTTCCGCGCGGCGGGGGGCGCGGGCTTCATGGAACAGGGGCAGGTCGGCCAGCAGGCGGCGGGTATAGGGTGTGCGCGGGTTGGCGAACAGGGCTTTTGTTTCGCCGGTTTCGCACAGCGTGCCATGTTGCAGCACGGCCACGCGGTCGGCCTGCTCGCTGGCCAGGCCCAGGTCGTGGGTGATGAACAGCATGGCGGTGCCCATCTCGTGGCGCAGTTCGGCCAGCAGCGCCATGATCTGCACCTGCACCGATACATCGAGCGCGCTGGTGGGCTCATCAGCCACGATCAGGGCGGGGCGTTGGGCAATGGCGGCGGCAATCAGCACGCGCTGGCGCATGCCACCCGAGAGTTCGTGCGGGTACTGGCGCAGCCGCCGCTCCGGCTCCTTTATGCCTACGCGGTCGAGCAGGCCCACCAGCATGCGCCGCGTTGTGGCGGTATTGCTGTGGGGTTCATGCAGGTGCACCGCCTCGACAAGCTGGGCGCCGATGGTGCGTACGGGGTCGAGCGAATGGGCCGGGTCCTGCGGAATGAGCGCCACCCGCGCGCCACGGATGCGGCGCAGCGCGCGCTCGGGCAGCCCCACAATTTCGGTGCCATCCACCGTGATCGAGCCGCGCTGTATGCGCGCGCTTTCAGGCAGCAGGCCCAGTATGGCGCGGCCCAGCGTTGACTTGCCCGATCCGGACTCCCCCACCAGCGCCAGCATCTCGCCCGCGCGGACCTCCAGCGACACACCCTTGAGCGCATGGTGCGCGCTGCCCCGGCTTTCATACACCACATCAAGGTCACGGATGTTGAGTTGGGGGGAGGCAGCGTTCATGGGTCCATCCTTATGGCGCGTGAAAGCAGCGTTGCCGCCCACGCGGAGAAGATGATGGCAAGGCCGGGGAAGGTGGTCAGCCACCAGGCGGTTGCAAGGTAGTTGCGGCCTTCGGTAATCATCAGGCCCCATTCCGGCGTGGGGGGTGAGGGCCCGTAGCCCAGAAAGCAGATGGTCGATATGGCCAGGATGGCCGTGCCCAGCCGCAATGTTGCCAGCGACAGCGCAGGCGCAAGGCTGTTGGGCACGATATGGCGCCACACCACCTGCCAGAAGGTGGAGCCAATGCCAAAGGCCGCCTCCACATATTCGGTCGCGCGCACGCGCACCACTTCCGTGCGGATCATGCGCGTAAAGCCCGCCACCTGGCTTATGCCCACGGCAAAGGCCACATGCGTGGCCCCCGGCCCGATCAGGGTGATGATGCTGAGCGAGAGGAAAAGCTCGGGAATGGCCAGCACCATGTCCGCTCCCGCAAGGATGGCGCCCGACAGCCTGCGCCCGCCCAGCCCCGCCGCAAGCCCGAGCGGGATGGCCACCAGCAGGCTGATCGCCACGGCCAGCATGGCGGCGGAAAGGGTGGAGAAACTGCCATGCATGATGCGCGAGAACACATCGCGCCCGAACTGGTCGGTGCCAAACCAGTGCGTGGCGGATGGGGCCATGAGCCGCTCATCCGTCTGGCCCGCCAGCGGGTCAAGCGGGGTGAACAGGCCGGGGCAAAGCGCCACGAGCACCAGCACAAGCACGGGCAGCACGCCAAGCAGGCGCGGCAGGGTCACGTCATGGCGCTGACGCCATTGTGCCAGGGCCGTGTTCATGCCGCCCCTCCTGCCTGCGTGCGGCGGATGCGCGGGTCGATCAGCGGATGGAGTGCATCAACGGTGAAGTTGATGACCACGAACCCCGCCACCGAAATGAGGATGATGGCCTGCAGCACCGCCACATCCTGATTGGCCACGGCCTGCTGGGCCAGTTGCCCCAGCCCGTCAAGGCCGAACACGGTTTCGGTCACCACGGCGCCGGCCAGGATCTCGCCAAACACCAGCCCGCTTATGGTGAGCGTGGGCGGCAGGGCGTTGGGCAGCACATGGGCGTAGAGAATGCGCAGCGGAGAGGCGCCACGCGCGCGCAGCACGTCAATAAAAGGTTGGGCCATGACCCGTTCCGCCGCGCTCAGGAACACCTGCGTCAGCGGCGCCGAGATGGGAATGGCCAGCGCCAGCCCCGGCAACACCGCTGCCGCCCAGCCTGAAACGCCAACCACGGGCACCAGCTTCCAGTGAAACGAGACAAGCTGGATTGCCACGATCTCGAGCCAGAAGACGGGAATGCCGCTCGCCAGTCCCGGCACCAGCCGCAGGGCCGCGCGTAGCGGGCGCAGGGGGGCCAGCAGGGCGGCGGTGGCAAAACTGGCTGCCAGCATGATCGCGCCGCCAAAGCTCACCACCGCAAGACGCAGCGTGGTGGGGTAGGCGGCGTGCAGCATGCGGCTGACCGGCACCCCGGTCTCGATGGAATAGCCAAGCTGGCCCGCCAGCGTGCGGCCCAGCACATGGGCATATTGCACGAAGGCGGATTCATCAGCGCCATAGCTTGCGCGGATATCGCTGATCTGCTGCGGGCTGAGGCCGAGTTCGGGGTCCTGGAACTTGATCAGCACGGCATCGCCCGGCATGACCTGCAATAGCACGAACGAGAGCGTGAACGCCCCCCACAGCACCAGCAGCGCCTGGGCCGCGCGGGAGAGAATATAACGTGTCATGGGTGGCGCCTCATCCTACGGCCTTGCCAGCCAGGTGCGGTAGAAAACAGGCCGCCCCACGGCCTCGAAACGCATGTCATGCACGCGCGCCGATCCCGCATAGACCTGCGGCTCCTCGAATATGGGAATGCTGTAGCCCTTGGCCAGAATATCGGCCTGCACGCGGGCAAGGTCCGCAAGGCGGGTGGCGGGATCGGTGTCGGAGGCGACCTGGTCAAGCAACCCGTTGAGTTCGGGGTCGACAAAGTGCTCCACATGGCGGCTCTGCCCGCCTTTTTGCAGCAGCACGTTGCGGTTGGTGGGGTAGAACGCGCTCTTGATCACATCGGGGTCCGCGCGGCCCACCTCGGCATGGAACAGCGGGGTTACGGCAGGGTTGAGGTTGTCGAGCACCGTCATGGCCGGGCTGCCTGACAGGATGGTCAGTCGCACGCCCACCCTGCGCCATTGCTGGGCCAGCAGCACCAGCATGCTCCGGCTCTGCGGCTGGGGCAGGGCTTCATGCACGGCCAGCGCAAGGGCCACGCCATTGCGCCGCCGCCAGCCATCGGGGGCCATCGTCCATCCGGCCTCATCAAGCAGGCGGCCGGCAAGGGCGGGATCATAGGTCAGGTCGGCAGCATGGTCGACAAAACCCTGCGCATCGGCGGCGATGACGGAGCGCGCCAGCGGGTAGTTGGGGGAATACAGCGTGCGCAGGATGTCGGGCCGGTCGGTGGCGTGCAGCAGGGCCAGGCGCACGCGCGGGTCGGCCACCAGCGGGTTGTCGGGGCGGAAGACCACGCTGTTGTTCACCCCACGGGTGGAGGCGGCGTAGATCGTATCGCCATGGCGGATGATCTGCTCTTCATCATAGGCCTCGACCGCACGGGCGAAATCGGCCTGGCCTGCAATGAAGGCGCCGATGCGGATGCTGTCCTCGGGCACCACGATGATGCGCACGCCCGCCAGCCGGCTCGGCCCCTGCGGGGCAAGCTGCTCAGGCCCCCAGGCGTAATCGGGGCGCGTGACCAGATCGACCGACTTGCCCGGCACCTCGTCGCGCACCACGAACGGGCCGGAGCCGATGACATGCCGCGCGTCGCCCCATTCATCAAGCGGGCGGCGCAGGCTTGCGGGCGAGACCAGCCCCGAGCCAATGACCGACGTGCCCTGCAGGAACCCGGGCGAGGGTTTGCTGAAGTAAAAGCGCACTGTCAGCGGATCGATGACCTCGCTGCGCTCGTAATTGTTGATGACCTCGGAGGGCGGCAGGTGCAGCGCCCGGTTGCCCTTGCCGAAGGTATCGTAATTGAGGGCTACGGCCGCCGCATCAACCGGCGTGCCATCGGAGAAGGTAACGCCGGGGCGCAGCGTGAAGGTAAAGACGGTGCTGTCTGCATTCACGCTCCATCCGGTTGCGATCCACGGCTCGATTTTAAGCGTGTCGGTGTTCTGCCATGTCAGCCGGTCCGTGATCTGGGCCAGGATGCCACCATTGGGGTAGAAGCCGCCAGCGGGGGGGTAGAGGTTTTTATGCGGCTGCTTTTCCAAGTAGAGCAGCGTGCCGCCGGGGCTGGCGGCATCGGTTGCCCGCGCGGGGGCAGGGGCATGAAAAGCCATGCACGCGGCCAGCGCAAGCACCGGCCGCGATGAGGACAGGACGGCACGGAACGGATGAAGCATGCGGTGCGGGCCGGTCAGAACGTGTATCCAAGGCGGGCGTAGTAATAACCGCCTTCATACCCGCCGGGCGCGGTCATGGGGTAGGCGAACACGCCACTGCTTTCCTTGAGCGCCTGCTTGTTGGTGCGGGTCGGGTATTTGTTGAACAGGTTGTTGGCCCCCAGCGTGATGACAAAACCATGGCCCACCCGCGCCGAGGCTTCAAGGTTCGTTATCACCTGCGGGCGCACATGGGTCCAGTAGGCGCCCGGATCGCTCTGGTAAACCAGCCACGCCACCCCGGCATAGCGCTGCTCCTGCACAAACACGCTGTAGCGGCCCTTGCTCCAGTTGAGCGAGAAGGATTCCTTGTTCTTGGGCGATGAGCGCAGCAGTTCCGTCTCGGCCGCCTTGGAGAAGTAGGTCTGCCCCAGCGTGGTCAGGATGCCCGGCGTGGAGGCGTAATGGGTCATTTCCGTATCGGCCGCATTGGCCTGCACGGAGCCGATCAGCACGCCGTATGAGGGCTTGATGGGGAATTTGTAGCTGATCTTGGCCGTGAAGCCATTGGTGGTGGTGTTGCCGATATTGGTCATGTAGCTGGCATAGGTGATGTTGTCGCCCACGCCATGGGCCGAGAGGTAGTTGGCCATGACCGTGCCGGAAAAGGCGCTGGTGCTCTCGATTCGGTCATTGATGTCGATGCGGTAGCCATCAACCGAAAGCTGAAGGTCGCGTACCGGCTTCCAATCCAGCCCGATGCTGTAGCTGCGCGAGTATTCGCCCTTGGGGTTGTGCGAGCCGAGCAGGCGCGCGACATCGTTGGTCTGTGACAGGTTGACGGTAGTGTAGCCCGGCCCCGAACTCGTGGCATCGTAATGGATCGCGCCCAGCGTGGGCGGGCGGTAGCCGGTATTGACGTTGGCATGGATCGAGAAGTTCTTGGTAAAGTTGTAGCGCGTGCCGATCGAGCCGGTGGGGGCCGTGGTGGTGTCGGAATAGTTCACCACATGGCCGCCGATCGTCCATTCCCATTTTGGGGTGACGAATATGTCCAGCCCCACATGGCCATCGAAAATGTCACGCGACCAGTTGCCCGCATTGCTGGGCTGAAAGCCGTTATACCCGGTCGCGCCTGGCGAGTTGCTGCCGGTATAATCCGGCCCCGTGGCCCATGACTGATAGTCGCCCGCGCCGATCTGGTAGGTATCGTGCCGGTATTCCAGCCCCCAGTCGAGCACGGCGGGCTTTGGCAGCGCGCGGCTTGAAAAGCGCTTGGAGAACTTGGCGCCCCCAATCAGTTCGGCATTGACGATCTTGCCCTGGTTGAAACTGGTCTGGCTCAGCGCGCCAAAGGTGGGGTTGTTGTCGTCATACACGCCCTCATTGACCTGCTCGCGCCCGAACGAGGCATAGGTGTTCCACGCAACGCCCGCGGGCATGGTACCGCGCAGGCCGCCATTGACCTGAAAATCCATTTCATCGAACGTTTCGATCGGCTCGAACCCGTTGGGGTGGAGCGATGGTACGTTGTTGATGTTGGTCGCCCCGCGAATGAAGCCGATGCGGTCGGTGCTGCGATGGGCGAGGGTGGCGGTGCCATAGGCCTCGACCGAGCGGCTGATGGGCATGTGAGCGTTGAAGCTGAACAGCTCGGCCAGCGAGCGGCTCAAGCCCTCGATGCGGTTGACATCGCCAAGCGTGGGGTTGATGCCATCGCGGTGGGTCGGGAGCTGGTTCTGCACCTGCCAGGCCAGGTCCATGCCGCCACCCTTGCTGCCAAGCTGGCGCTCAAGGTCGCCATAGGCGGTAATGTCCTGGCCATCGCCCTTGTAATAGCCGCTGTTCTGGATGTTGGCGGTGCCGCCATTGCGGTTGCCCGCCTTGAGCACGATGTTGATCGCGCCGCCAATGGCATCCTGCCCATAAAGCGCGGTGGCGCCCTCGGTCACGATTTCCACGTGGTCGATCGCGCTGAGCGGGATCAGGCTCAGGTCAGCCGGTTCCGTGCCCTGGGCGGGGCCATAGTTCCAGTTGCCAATCGCGCTGGCATGGCGGCGCACGCCATTGACGAGCACGAGCGTTTCATCCGCGTTGAGGTTGCGCAGGATGACGGTCTGGGTAGGGGTGGTGGAATAGCCGCCGCCGCCGCCGCCCGGTGGGGCGTTGATCTCGGGCGAGGACTGCTGGAGTGCCGCGATCACGTTTGTCTGCCCGGTCTTGAGCAGGTCGGCCCCCGTCACAATCGCCACCCGCGTGGTGCTGTGGCGCGGGGTGGAGGTGCGGAAGGCGGGCGAGACATCGCCCACATCCTTGGTGGTGGTGATGCGTTCGACCGCCGGATCGGCCCAGGCCCAGACAGGGGAGCAGGACACGGATACCACACCCGTCAGAAGGACAATTTTCGAGAGCCGTGCCGGCCTGGTGTGCGTGTTCATCCTGCGTCTTTCCTAGACTGAAGCCCGATTGCGGGCCTGATGCAGAGTCCTGTTCCCTGTCGTGCTATATTAATTCCACAACATTGATGTGTGTATAATTCATGAAAAATAACCTGGTCAACGGGCAAATATGTTTTTGCCGTGTCGTTACGTTATTTATGATGCCTGTTGTGCATAATAGACACACCCGCCCCGGCAACCATGGCGCCCTGCGCCCGCGCCAGATTGCTGCAATAAAAAAGCCCGGCAGCCAGAAAACGAGGCGGGATGACACGGCGGCCCGGATCATCACCAGCCATAAAATGTATTGTAAAGGTGCATGATGGCTGTGTGGCCATGATGGCGCCCTATACCGCCTCAGCCTGTATCCTTCTTAACGGGCAAGAGGTGATTGCGTTCGCTTGTTTCGTTTTTGAATCAGCTTTCCATGGTGGCCATGAGCATGGATCAGAAGATGGAACAATTTTACTATTGAAATCGTTAATTATGTAGCAAGGCCGTAAATGGGGCGCGCGCTTACCGGCCAGGGTCAGCGGAAAGCTTCGGCTCCCCGCCTGCCTTTGTGTTGAGGGGGGAGTGTGCGAGGGTAAGCGTGGCAGATGGTCGTGCGGCGTAACACGGCGGGGGGGGGCATGCAGGTGCGGCATGCCTGCACCCGGCCCTTGGCGGAGTACTGATACAGGACTGTGACAATCCGCCATTGTTTTGTCGTGTCGGGCCAGCACGATGGCAACATAAGGAGTAAGGATGATGACTCATACAAAATCATGGACCGTGGCCTTTGTTGCGATGGCGCTTGCGCTTGCGCCCGTAGCGGGGGTCTCCATTGCGCATGCCCAGCACGGCCCCGGCGGCGGTGGGCCAGGTGGTGGCGGCCATGGCGGCGGACCCGGTTTTGGTGGCCCCGGTGGCGGTGGTTTTCACGGTGGGCCGTATGGCGGTCCCGGCGGCCCGGGTGGCGGTCCACGCGGTGGTGGCTGGGATCGCGGCGGCTGGGGCGGTGGCGGTTGGGATCGTGGCCCCGGCTGGTACGGACCGCCGCCCTATCCGTATGAGGGGTACGGGTATGGATATGGTTATCCCGGCTATTACTATCCTTACGGCGGCTATGTCGGCGGCTGGGGTTGGGGCGGCTGGTAAAACCGGCTGAAGCTTGCTGAAAAAAAGCTGTATCCAAAACGTCTGCCGTTTTTTCGCTTTTTAAGGGCGGTTGGCCAACCTGCGTCCCACGGCAAGGAGGCTGGCCGCCAGCAGACCGGCGAATGACAGGGCGGCAAACCATGAAAGCAGCCCCATGACAGGCCCCTGAATGCTCACGGCCAGCCCCAGCCCCCCGGTGGGCAGCCCCAGCCGCATCATGCGGGCAAGGCGCTGGCCTGTGGGGCCGGGAGTGGGCAGGCCGTAGCGTGCGGACCACAGGGCGGCATGGCACATGAAGGTTGCCAGCCACAGCGCGAGAAGCAGCACGAAGGTCATGCGCCCCGTCGCCCCAGCCTGTGGCGGGCGTAAAGTGCCATGATCGCGGCCCCTGACCCCAGGCCATCCACCGCCATGTGCAGCCCCGGCAGCGCATGGAACGCAGCGGGGCAGCAAAGCAGGTCAATTACCGGCAGGCTTGTGCCCAGCAGCCCGACAAGGCCCAGCTGTGCCCGCCATGCGTGGTGTGCCTGTCCCCGCAGGGTATTAAAAAGGGCATGCGACGCACATAGCGCCCATACCGTAAAGAAAATCCCCGTTTCCCAGTCCTCACGCCCGGTCAGGCTGGCGGGTACAAGCCGGTTGCCCGCTAAAAACGCCAGCATGGCGGCGGGTAGCCCGGCAATAACCGTTACGTTCAGCCCATCTGCCAGCCGGTAGGCCCATCTGTGGCCCGCATGGCGGCGGCGCTTCATCACGAACAGGACCAGCCCGCTGGCCATGACGGCGGTGCCACACAGGCCGGACAGGAAATACAACCACCGCAAACCCGGCGGGGCAAAACGGGCATAATGCAACCCGTGCATCAACTGCATGGTGCGGGCAATGGGGGTGGCGGTTGTATCAACCGGGAGGGGACGGCCTTCGGGCAGGCTGAAATCGGCATGATCACGGGTCAGGAACGCGCTGCTGGCATCGCCTGCAAAAATGGATACGCGCTGCGGGGCAAAAAGGATGAAACCCGGTTCCTGCCCCGCCAGGCTGGCGCGCGCCTGGGCCAGCAGGGGGGCTAGTTGCACCCGCGCCATTTCCGGCATCGGGGCAGGGGGCGGCGCAGGCACCTGCACAGACCGCGCTGCGGGGCGTGGGGTCACGGGCACGATCATGTCCGCCTTAACCAGCACGCCCGTATAGGCCATCATGACCATGAAGGGCAGGAACAGCACGCCCATCAGCAGATGCGCATCAAGCCACGCCCGCAGTCGGGCCGTGGACAGGCGCAGCAGGATGATATCAGGCACCAGCGCGTGAAGATGAATGACAACACCGGATATAATGGCAACCAGAAGGATCATTCCGGCAATATTGACAATAATCGTGCCTACCTGCGGGCCAAGGAACAGCGTGTGGTGGAAATTATAGAACAGCCCGCCCCCCGCTGTAATCCGCGCCGGTATCACCGCGCCCGTGGCCGGGTCGAGCCGCGCGCCAACAAATTCATGGCCGTTGTAATGCAGCACGTCCAGCGTGGGCGAGCGGGCCGAGGGCAGGGCGATAAAGGCCGATACGCCACGGGCCTGCCCGGCTGCGACCAGATGTGCCGCCGCATCCAGCGCCGGAGCACCGGGTTGCACAGGGGCGGTCAGCCGCAGTTCTGGCTGCATCCAGCGCGTGATTTCCATATTGAACACCGCCACGCTGCCAGTGGCGAAGATGCAGGTCAGCACCAGCCCGGCCCCATAGCCAAACCAGCCGTGCAGCCAGCCAAGGCGGGTACGCAGGGTTTCGCGCATCAGGCTGCAAACAGGATCAGGCCCGCGGCAAGGCAGCCACAGGCCCCCACCATCAGCAACCCCGCATGCCGTTTCCATGCGCCAAAGCCGACCACCACCATGACCGGCAGACCCAAAAGCGCGATCATCTGGCCCAGATGGACGCGGTCGGTCCCACCAGCGCCTGCGGCAATACCCGCCACCAGCAGGCGGGCAACGCCATAGGCCAGCAGGCAGGCGACTACGGCGCAGGCCACCCTGTTGCGGTTGAGGCGTGCGGTGTGCGCGCGCCGGTCAGAGGGTCTTGTGCGAGGAGCAGGTTCATTAATGCGACGCATTTGCATCGTATGCTTATGCCACATAATATCCCGCCCTGCGAAGCCCCGGAAACGATATTATTCTGTTCCAGACCTGTTCAGCATGCAGGTACACAGGGCCGTGCAGTTGCCCCGATCGAATTAAAGATAAAAATTTCTGGGTGCCCCCCTTTTTTCAAAAAGGCGGCGTCTGGCGAAACATTATGGAGAAAAATTCCCCATTGTATTTTATGCTGACTGACCCACCGGAGGAGTGAGGCGACCGGGATTGGCTTTCCAATCGCGCAGGGCTTCCTCGCAATAGGGTAGCACTTCAAACACGGCCATGGCCCCGAGTGCGCCCAGAGCGTAGCGCAGGCCCAGCGGCACGTGCTTGGGGCGGATGGGGTGGGAGCGGATCACCTTGCGCCCCAGCAGCGCCTGAAGCTGCGGCCAGTGCAGCACGGCTATCAGCGCAACAGCCAGCAGCGGCACCATTTCCAGGAAGCTGTGCACGTGCTGCTCGACGGGCTGTACCTCGCGCCGGGTTACGGCGTAGCTGACATCCCACATCGCCGTGGCTTCATGCACGAAAAACGAGGCGATCATCAGTGACAGCACGGGCGCGTCAATTTCCAGGAACAGGCCCGCCAGCACGGGGAAGGCGGCCTCGCCCAGCATAAGCAGATGGATGCCGGTTTCCTTCAGTCCGGTCGTGTGCTCGATATCCGTGCGGCGGTGGCACCACCAGTCTGTCAGGCCCGCTGTCAGCCACAGCGGAATCACAAAATACTGGATCACCTTGCGCGCGACCTGCCGTGTCGTGTCGGTCTCGGCGGGTGCACGCTCATGCGGTTCGGGGTGGGAGGCTGGCGGGGATGCATGCGCCGTGGCCACGGGTGCATCGGCTGCAACCTTGCGCCCGCGCCACCAGGCCACAAAACCGGCCCCCAGCGTGGCGGCGCCCGCGCAGAGCATGGTGGTTGCGTAATAGCGCAGAAAAGTCGGGTTCTTCATCATCGGGCTGCCCTTCCTTTACTGCGCCGCGCGGTGAGGGGCTTTGGCAAACAGGGCGATGATGGCCGGACAGAACACCTTGAGGTCATGCGGGTTGCGCGATGTGACCAGCATGCCATCGCGCACCACGTCGCGGTCCACCCAGTGCGCGCCTGCATTGGTCAGGTCCACGCGCAGCGAGGGCCATGAGGTGAGCGTATGCCCGCGCACGCCCTCGGCGTTGATCAGCGTCCATGCGCCGTGACAGATGGCGGCAATGGGCTTGTCCGCCTGCACGAATGCCCGCACAAAGCTTACGGCCTGTGGGTCCATGCGCAGGTGGTCGGGGCTGGTCGTGCCGCCGGGCAGGACAAGGCCGTCAAAATCATCGGCATTGGCTTCGTTGACCGGCATGTCCACACGCAGCCGCCGCGTGGGGTTTACATCGGCCTTCATGGCCTGGATTTCACCCGCTTCAGGCGCAACAAGCACCGTATGGGCGCCTGCTGCGCGCAGGGCGGCCGCCGGTTCGCCCAGTTCCACCTCTTCCACGCCATTGGTGGCCAGAAAGGCAATGCGGCGCCCCGCCAGCGTGCCGTGGGCGGCAGGGGCCTGCGGATCGGGATTGTGGGTGGATGAGGCTGACATCGCGCCGGATGCATGGATGGCCATGGCTGTTCTCCGTGTGCTGTAAAATAAGATATTGCTGCGGGCCAGGGCCTGCACGGGCATGAACTGCGCTCGCAAAGGACGATGGCCTGCCGTAAAAAAGCTTTGAAAGAACGCCGCCTTTTTGGGAAAAGGCGGCACCCAAAAAACTTTTATCATTTTAAAGGAATGATTTTACGTTCTGGCAGCCTGTTAAAGGCCCCCGTCATCCCGAATAAGCATGATGGCCTACTTCGTATTATGCGGCTGCGAGCGTGGTCCGGTGGTGCGCCCCTGCGATGGCGGATCGCTGGCCGGAAAGCTCTCGTCAAGCGCTTCGTCGCGGCCCTCGTCTTCATGTTGCTCGGCGGGGGTGGGCTTTTTTTCTTCCTTGGGGTCGGGGCTGCTGGACATGATCATGCATCCTTGCGCTGAAGTGGCGTTGGTGGGGGCGGCGGGTCATCAAACGGGTCTGGACCGTCTGGCCCTGGTGGCGGTGGGTCACGCAATGGCAGGGGCGGACCTGGTGGGGGCATGGGGGGCTGACCACAGGGGATGTACATGCCTGTTCTCACATAAGGCACGGAACCGCGCGGTATCGGGCGCAGGTTCCGTGCGGCTGCATGGCTTACTGTTCGCTGCTATCGGCGGGCGAGGGGGTCTTGTCGCCACCGCGGCTGCTGCGCCCTTCCGATCCGGGATGGGTATGGCTGTGGCCATGCGGGGTGGCGCTGCCAGAGGGATCATTATTGTCCGGTGGCTGTGTGCCGGGCTGTTCGCCCACGGTGCGCGGGTTGTTCCACAGCTTGTCCGACGGTTCAACGCGCTGGCCGTTTGTTGAGGTGGCCGAGGGCGGGTTGCGCCCCACCTGCGAAGCCGCTGAATTGGCTGTTGGTGCCGGCGCGCCGCCCATGTCGGACTGGGCTATGGCAAGGGCGGGTACACTTGCCACGACGCCTGCAAGCAAGGTGAACTGCAGAATCTTTTTCATGGTTGTGTCTTCTTTCATTATGGGTGCGAACCACGCATTAAAGGCAGGATTCCAGTAAAATGTTCCAGTATGCGTCTTCCTGCCGTGTGAATACTTTTTCATGACCCCAATTTGAGCATGAATACTTCAGGTATTACCCGGTCGCCGTCAGGGCTTCCTGGCGGGTGTCGCGTCGGGCTGGTCTTTGGCGCGACCGTGTTCGGCGCAGTGCTGCTGCGCGCCCTTGTGGCTGGTGGCTTCGACCCGCTCGTCATTGTCGAGGCTGGATTCCGGCTCGTCCTCGCCCTTGCGGGGCTTGCCGTGCCCTTCAGCCTTGGGGGCGGCATGGCCTTCATCCACGGGGTTTGAAGGAACAGCGCCGCCACGCGCGCGCCGGTGCGTAAGGTAAGACATGATCCCTGTCCTTTAATGAAAAAGGCAGCAGTCACAACTGCGTCTTGTCCTGCTGTCAGTCAGTCAACGGCACATGGGCGGGATGGTTCGGGCCTTTTGCATGGCGGATGGTAAATTAATAAGTGATGCCGCTGCGCCTGCAACCGGCCCCTCCGTCACGTTGCTGCCTGCGGTGGTGGCCCGAGTGTCACGGCCACGATATGGGTCGCGCCATCATCGAGCATCGTGATCGGGTCGGTGGCGGGCAGGTCCACCCCATCCAGCACGACATGGCGCACGCCCGTGCTGACATGCGCGGGGTTGCTGACCGTTATGGCATAGGTTGCGGTGCGCCAGCGCAGCCGCGCCGTGAATTCGGGCCACCCGGGCGGAATGCACGGGTCAACGACCAGCGTCGTGCCCAGCACGCGCAGGCCAAGCAGGGTTTCCACGCCCACGCGCTGCATCCATCCGGCCGATCCGGTGTACCACGACCAGCCACCGCGCCCCACATGTGGCGGGCGGGAATAGACGTCGGCTGCGACAACATAGGGCTCCAGCCGGTAACGCCCGGCGGCCTCGGGGGTCAGGCTGTGGTTGATGGGGTTGATGATGTGCAGCAGGGCATGCGCCTGCGCCCCGTCGCCCAGGGCAGCGAAGGCCATGACAGTCCACAGGGCGGCATGGGTGTACTGGCCGCCATTTTCGCGTATGCCGGGCGGGTAGCCACGGATATAGCCCGGATCCGGGCCAATGGTGTCAAACGGCGGGGCAAGCACCAGTACCAGTCCTTCATCGGCGCGTACCAGCCGTGCGCGCACCGAGCGCATGGCGTGGGCCACCCGGTCAGGCGCGCCGACGCCAGACAGCACCGACCATGACTGCGATATGGCATCAATCTGGCATTCCGCGCTGGTATGTGACCCCAGTGGCGTGCCGTCATCAAAATAGGCGCGCAGGTACCAGTCACCATCCCACGTGGCCTCGAGTGCCGTGGCGAGGGCCTGCCTGTGTGCCTCCCATGCCTGCGCGCGGGTGTCCTCACCCCGGCTGCGCGCCAGCGGAATGAAGGTGCCCAGGGCTACGTGCAGGAACCAGCCCAGCCACACGCTCTCGCCCCGGCCATGCTCGCCCACGCGGTTCATGCCATCGTTCCAGTCACCCGTGCCCATCAGCGGCAGGCCGTGCGCGCCGGTGGCCAGCGCATGATCGAGCGCGCGGGCACAGTGCTCGAACAGGGTGCCGGTTTGCGATGAGACCGTCGGGACCATGAAGCGGTCATGTTCCTCCAGCGCCAGGGGCGGCGCCTCGAGGAAGGGGATGATCTCGTCAAGCACCCCGCCGTCGCCCGTCGTGCTGACATAATGCGCCACCGTATAGGCCAGCCATGCCCGGTCATCGGAAATATGGGTGCGCACGCCAGCACCTGTCTGCGGCAGCCACCAGTGCTGCACGTCGCCCTCCACGAACTGGCGGCTGGCCGCGCGCAGCAGGTGGGCGCGCACGGCTGCGGGGCGGCATAGCGCCAGCGCCATGCCATCTTGCAACTGGTCGCGAAAGCCATAGGCCCCGCTGGCCTGGTAGAAGCCCGCGCGCGCCCAGACCCGGCTGGCCAGGGTCTGGTAAAGCAGCCAGCCATTGAGCATGATGTCGAGCGCGCGGTCGGGCGTGCTGACCTGTATGGAGCCGGTCACCTGCTCCCACTCGCTGGTTGCGGCTTCAAGCACGGCATCAAGGTTGGCAGTGCGGTAGTGGGTGATGAGGCGGCGGGCATCGGCCTCGTTTTCGCCTTCACCGAGCAGGAAGACGATCTCCACACGGCCTCCCGGTGGCACGGTGGCCATGGTCTGCACCACGCCACACGGGTCCAGCCCCGCGCCGGTGCGACCCTGCACGCCGTTGGGGCGGGTGAAGGCGGCAGGATTTTCCACGCTGCCGTTGCGCCCGATGAATGCCGTGCGATCGCCTGAACTGGCACTGAGGTAGCCGCCCATATCGGCAAACGCGACCCGACCGGCATATTCCGCCTGCCAGCGGTTGCGCGCGAACAGCGCACCCGTCTCGCCATCGCGTTCGGTCAGGATGAAGGGCGCGGCCTTGCTGCGCGCGGGGCCAAGCACCCATTCCACATAGGCCGTAACCGACAGGGTGCGCGGCTGGGCAGAGAGGTTGCGCAACTGTATGCGCGTGATCTTGACCGGGTCAGTAGGCGGCACGTACTGCAAGAGCGTGCTGGCAATGCCGTGGGCCACGCGGTCCTGACGTGTGTAGCCGCGCCCGTGGCGGGTGACGTAGGTTGCCGCCGCGTCGCGCCGTGTCGCGGCACTCGGGCACCACAGCGTGCCGCTGTTCTCGTCGCGCAGGTAGATGATCTCGCCGCAATGGTCGCTGACCGGGTCGTTCGACCATGGCGTGAGCTGGTGCTCGCGGCTGTTGCCTGACCACGTATGGCCGCTGCCTTCCGCCGTGACCTGAAAGCCGAATGTCTCGTTGGTGATGATGTTGACCCACGGCGCGGGCGTGGCCTGGCCGGGGCCAAGCACGATCACGTATTCGCGCCCGTCCTGTGCAAATCCGCCATGCCCGTTGAAGAATTCAAGCGCGGGCACGGGCGGCACGGCAAAGGCGGTGGCGGGCTGGCGTGGCATGGGGCGCGCAGGGAGGCCGGAGCGTGCCAGCGGACCATCGGCGCGGTCAAGCTGTTCGGCCAGCCCCTGGCCTGCCACCAGCACCACGCGCGCGACCGACAGGATCAGGTCCAGCACCACGGGTGTGACGAGATCGGCGCGCAGCACGCGCACCGACCCTGCCGTGCTGGCCGTGCGCGGGGTGGCATGCACCATCTGGTCGAGCGCCACCTGCAGGTCCTGCATGTAGGAGGATGGATGTTCGTTGAGAATGACAAGATCCACCGCGACCTGCTTGAGGCACAGATATTCCTGCGCCACAAGCACGAGGCGCACCAGGGCCGTGTCATCGGCGGCCCTGATACGCAGCACGAGCAGCGGCAGATCGCCTGAAATGCCCTGCCCCCAGAGCAGTGGCTGCGGCCCGGCACCGCGGGCAATGGTCGTGGCATCGGTCCGCAGGGCCGGCCCTGCGTAAAGGATGTGGGCCGCGAGGCGCTGGAACAGGTCCGCCGTGGCGGGGCTGATGTCGAGATGGCGCAACTGCACCTGTGCCTGCGTCCACGCCAGCGTGCGCACGCGCGTGAAGGCCGTGGTGTCCTGATGGGTGTCGATCATGTCCAGCAGGGCGGCGCGGGTGGGGGCGGCCATGGTCCACACCGTGAGGCGGGCCACGGCACCGGGGCGGATGGAGAGCGTGGTGCGGATGGCAAAGGCCGGGTCGAGCACCGTGCCGGTCGCACCCGACAGGCGCGCATGCGCATTCAGGGCCGCGGGGTCATGCATATCATGGCGGCGGCCGATAAAGCGGGCGCGGTCGGTTTCCACCTCAACCGCGCTGTCACACACCGCCATCTGCGCCACCCATATCCCGGCCTCATCGGGAGCGCGCCTGCGGCGGGTGGCGATCAGCGCGCGGGATTCAGGCAGGTATTCGGTCTGCACGAACAATTTGGTGAAGGCCGGGTGCGCCAGATCCGCATCCTGCCCCAGCAGGGCCAGTTCGCTGTAGCTGGTGACCTCGATCTCCATCGTCTCGCTGCCCGCGTTGTAGAGCGAAAGCTGGCGGGCCTCGGCGTCATCCTCGGCGGAGACCAGTATTTCCAGCGTCGTGGTCAGGTTGCCATCGCGGCGGGCGAACTCGGCGCGATCTTCATGAAAGGCCACGCCATATTCATCCGGCTGTGCGGCGCAGGGCTGTGCCGTGGCCGACCATACCCGGCCCGTGCCCCGGTCGCGCAGGTAGATGTACTGGCCGTATTCATCACATGTCATGTCCTCGCGCCAGCGGCTGTAGCCTGACCCCGCCGCCGTGAGCATGACCGTGTACCGCCCGTTGGAAAGCAGGTGGGTGACCGGCTGCACCGTGTCGGCCCGGTCAAGGTAACGGCCCGCGGGCGTTGTAACGGGTGGGGCGGGGGCCTTGCTGTCATCTTCGAGTGGCAGGGGGCGGGCTACGGCCCCCCTGCGTGGCGCGCGTTCCTGCAGCAGCAGTTCGGCCGAGGCCATGAGCGGATCATCATGAAAGCGCGTGCGCATGATGCCGCCCATGAGCGTATCGGCCACCGCAAGGATCGTCATGCCCTGATGGTGCGCCATGTAGGCCCGGATGATGGCGACAGGGCTGCGGTCCGGCACGCGGCCGGGCGTGTAGTCGAGGGATTCATAAAACCCGTACCGGCCCAGCGCGCCGGTTTTTTCCAGCACGTACAGATTGGCCACCGCCTTTTGCGGGTCGACCATGGCGGCAAGTGCCGTGGCGTAGGGGGCCACGACCCGGTCCAGCCCCAGCCCGCGCTTGAGCCCCAGCCCCGGCACGCCAAAGTTGGAATACTGGTAGGTATATTCCAGGTCGCGCACGTTATAGGCGGATTCCGATATGCCCCACGGCAGGCCGCGCGCCTGCCCGTAGGCGATCTGGCGCTGCACGATCAGCGTATTGGTCTGCTCGAGCAAGCAGGCTGCCCATGGGTGCGCGCATGACCAGCGAGGGCATGAGATATTCAAACATCGACCCCGACCACGACACCAGCGCCGCCCCGTTGCCCACCGGGGTGATGGAGCGGCCAAGGCGGAACCAGTCCTGGGCAGGCATGTCGCCCTTGGCGATGGCGAAAAATACCGCCAGCCGCGCCTCCGATGCCAGGAGGTCGTAGCAGTTCCCGTCCTGCGTGTTCTCCGCCACGAGGTAGCCGATCGAGAGCAGCTTGCGGGCGGGGTCGCACATGAACCTGAAATCCATCTCCTGCGCCATGTGCCGCGCCGCCTGCGCCAGGGCTGTAAGGCGCGGGCCAAGGGTTGCGTGCAGGTTCGGGTCAAGGTCGCGCGCGTGGCTCTCCAGCGTGCGCAGGGGGGCCGCGATCCAGAACAGCGGGTCGGTTGCGATGTCAGGCGCGGTGTCGGGCAGGTTGCTGTACAGCACGGCGGCGTGATCGACCGTGGCCTGCGCCTGGCGGCGCAGGCGGGCGAGTTCGGCTGCCGAGCGGGGAGTAGTGTCGGACAGGACCGCGTTTTTCAGCCCCGTGAGCAGGCGCAGCAACTGCCGCTCGGGGGCGCTATGGTTGCGGCGCGCGCCATTGCTGAAGGTGAGGTCGGCCATGGCGATGTTGAGCGCATCGGTCATGCCCGCGCGCCACGGATCGGTTTCCGGCCCGCGTTCAGCCCAGCGCTGGCACGCGCTGGCCAGCGCGATGAGATGACCGGCCATGTTGCCGCTATCCACGCTCGACACATAGGCGGGATCAAGCGGGCGCAGGTCATCGGTTGCGTACCAGTTGTAAAAATGCCCCCGGTAGCGCGGCATGCGGGCCAGGGTGGCGAAGGTCGCCTCCAGCCGGGCCACGGTATCGGCCAGTCCGGTCCAGCCAAAATCACGCGCGCTGATGGTGCACAGCAGGTAGAGGCCGATATTGGTGGGCGAGGTGCGGCGCGCCAGCAGGGGGGCAGGGTCTTCCTGAAAATTGTCAGGGGGCAGCATGCTGTCGGCGGGGGTGACGTAGGTCTCGAAAAAGCGCCATGTGCGCCGCGCGGTCATGCGCAGGGCGCGGATATCGGTGCGCGAGGGGCGCGAGCGCGCGGCAATGACCGGCGTGCGGCTGGCCCACATGGCAATGGCGGGCGAAAGCCCCCACAGCACCGCCACCGGCACGCACAGGAACAGGCTCCACGACGCCCACAGGCAGGTGGCAAGCGTGATGCCACCTGCCAGAACCGGCCCGGACAGCATATGCCCGTAATACCCCGCAATTCCGGGGCGCATGCGGTCGGTCAACTGGTCGGCCGGCACCCATTGCAGCATGTGCCGCCTAGTTATGAACACGCGCACCATCGTGCGCCCGATCGCATCGGCCATGAACCATGCCTGGTGGGCAAGGAAGGTGATGTTGAGGAAGGTCATCACCCCTGCCTCGGCGCTGGCAGCGCCGAGCACGCTGAAATAGCTGCGCAGGGTGATCCATTCCCGCCGGGGCACGAAATCGGCCAGTACGGGCAGGAAGGCGGGCAGGGCGATGGCCAGCAGCATGAAGGCGGTCCAGGCAAGGGCGACCTGAAAAGGCAGGAACCATGCCCCCACCAGTGCGGCAGTTGCCAGCGGCATGCTGAGCGTGCGGCGCAGGTTGTCGAGCATCTTCCACCGTGCGATGCCTGATACGTGGCTGCGTGGCGTGCGGCCCGCGCCCGACATGACCCATGGCAGAAGCTGCCAGTCGCCGCGTGTCCAGCGATGCAGGCGCTGGGCGGCGACAAGGTAGTCGGTGGGAAAATCCTCCACCACCTCGATGTCGGATACCAGCCCCGCGCGGGCGAAAATGCCCTCGAACAGGTCATGGCTGAGCAGTGTCGAGTCCGGCACGCGCCGGGCAAGGGCCGCCTCGAAGGCATCGATGTCGTATATGCCCTTGCCGGCGTATGACCCTTCGCCAAACATGTCCTGGTAGAGATCGGACACGGCGGCGGAATAGGCGTCTATGCCGCTGGCGCTGGCATAGATGCGTTGGAACAGCGTGCTGTGGTGGCCGACCGGCAGGGCAGGTGTTACCCGTGGCTGGAGGATGGCATAGCCTTCATGCACCCGGCCCGATACGGGGTCGAAGCGCGGGGCATTGAGCGGGTGGGCGATCTTGCCGATCAGGCGGCGCACGGTTTCAAGCGGCAGGCGCGTGTCGGCATCAAGCGTGATGACGTATTGTATGGCCTGTGGCAGGGGGTGCGCCGCTGGCATGAAGGTGGTGTCGGTCGCGCCGCGCAGCAGGCGGTTGAGTTCGTGCAGCTTGCCGCGCTTGCGCTCCCAGCCCATCCACACCTGTTCGCTCTCCACCCAGACCCGCCTGCGGTGCAGCACGAAAAAGCGCGTGCCGCCGGGGGCGGGGCCATATTTGTGGTTGAGTTTCGCCACGCCTGCGAGTGCTGCCGCCAGCAGGGGCTGGTCATCGGGCGCGTCCGGGGCGGGGGTGTCGGGCCAGTCGGTCAGGAGGGCGAAATGCACTTCGTCATCACGCGTGGCAAGGTAGTGCACCTCAAGGCGGGCCAGCAGGGCGGCTACGGTGGCGGACGTGGTGAGCAGGGCGGGCACCACCACCATGCTGCGTCGCGTGGGTGGAATCCCCTCCTTGAACTCAAGCCCCGGCAGGGCGGTGGCCTGTATGACCTCGAGCGCCAGGCGGTTCACGCACGCGACCGCCGCCTCGGATGCGGGCACGAAGGCAAGGGCTGCCAGCAGCCATGAAGCGCCCCCCATGGCGGCATCGCACAACCACAGCGGCAGGGCGAGGAAAAGGAGCGTCAGCGTGGTAACGACTGCGCTGTAGGCCATGATGCCGCGTGCGCAGAACGCCCGCACCAGCGTGAGCCTTGCAGTGGGGCGGAAACCGATGGCGCTCTCAAGCTGCGTCCGCCCCGCCATGAGCAGGTAATAGCCGGGGTCGGCACGGCGGGGGTCATCGGGGGTTGCGGCCTCGGCCTGCCGGGCCAGAGCTACCGCGTGTTCGGCTATGGCGATTTCGCTCAGTCCGCAGCCGCGCGCGAGTTCCTCTATGGCCTTGCGATACAGGTCGCGACTGGCAAAATCAGCCGTGGTGAAGCTGTCATAGGCCCCGAACACCCGGTTGACGAGGCAGACCCGCTCGAAAGCCTCGGTCCAGTCAAACCCCGCGATCAGGCGCAGGCTGGTAATGATGTTGCGGATGGTGGCGTTGAACGCGCCCTGTTCAAGCAGGTCGTCGCGCACCGCGTTGTCCATGGTGGTGCCCCGGTCGGCCAGGCGCTGCGCCAGCCAGATCAGGGCGGGATCCTTTTCCGGGTCCAGCCCGCGCGAGCGGTGGACAAGCTGGGCGGTAAAGGCGTGGGTAAGCGTGTGTGGCGCCACCGAGGCAAGCAGGGCGGACAGGGTGGCGGGCGTATCCTTGCGGCAGGCGGCAAGCTGGTCGGCCAGGGCGTCGGCTTCGCGCCTGCTGGCATTGTTGGCCATGATGGCGCTCGTAACCCTGCGCAGGTTCTCGATCAGCACGATGCGCAGCGTGATGGATACGGCCCACAGTTCGCCAATGTTCAGTGGCGTGACACTCAGGTAGGCCAGCAGGTAGGCGTAGAGCATGGCGGGCTGGATATTGCTGTCAGTGTGCGCCACGAGCGCCCATGTAACGCCAAACACGCGCGGCAGGCCCGCAAACGGTCCGCTCGCCAGCTTGGGCAGGCGCGCGTAGTAGCCCGGCGGCAGGTCAAGGTCCGTCTCGCGGATCTGCATGTCGATCAGGGCATAGTTATCGGCCAGCCACTGGGCGGCGGGGGTCAGTTGCCTGCCCGCCTGCATGGCCTCGGCAATGCGGGCATCCGCCGCGCGCAGGAAGGCGCCGTTCTGCGCCAGCCTGCGTGACAGGGGCTGCCCGTACCCGCGTGGGTCAGGGGTGATGGTCTGGGCGGCGGCCAGGCTTCTGGCATGGACTTCGAGCCGTTCGGGGCCAAAAATCTCGCTTCTGACGGGGGCGGCATCCTCCTGCCATGCCGGCTGGGCGGTCCATCGGGGCAGGCGCGCCAGCCAGGAGCGCGACGCACCACCGGGTCGAGAGGGGCGTGTGGTGGCGTTCATGTCATGCTCCAGCCGGAGCGCGTGGGGTCGAACCGCCACGCGCTCGTGTGTTTTCATTTACGGAAAAGGCTTTTCCTTGGCTGTTGTGCCGGGGGCTGTTGCGCCGGGTTGGCAAGACGGTGCGACAGGCAGGGCCGGGCCTGCGCCGGTGGCGTATCGGGCCGCGTGGGCGCCAGTATGAGGGATGGGGGCCTGACTGCGGGCTTGTCCGGGCTTTGTGCCAGGCGGGTGCGGGGTACATCCATCGGCTGTCCTCCTTTGTCTGGAGCGGGTGGCTACATGTAAAGGGTGGTGCAGGGGTGCCGCGCGCAAGGGCGGCCTGCATGGCATGAACGGGCACCATGCGGCACCGTTTCATGGCGGTGTCGGTATTTTATTTCATTCATGCGGTCATGACTGATTGAATGGTGGGACAAGACACCAAAAAGACATGAATTATTTTCGTTCATGGGTATGAATATTTTGTCAGATACCGATGGCCTGCCCTGTGCGTTAAAGGGGCAGGCCCGGCTGAGACAGGTATGACCTTCATGTCCAATGTAGCGCGCTTTGAGTATATTCTGCTGCTGATCGTGCTCATCGTCGGGCTGGAACTTGCCGCGCGCAAGATGCGCCTGCCACCGGCTGCGGCCCTTGTGCTGGGCGGCATTGCCATAGCACTCGCCCCCGGCCTGCCGGTGCTTGAAATCGATCCTGACCTGGTGCTGATCGTGTTCCTGCCGCCGCTTTTGCTGGCGGGGGCATATTTTTCGGTCTGGCATGCGTTTCGCGTGCACCTGTTTGGCATCCTGCAGCTTGCGGTGGGGGGCGTTGCGTTCACCACGTTTGCCGTGGGGCTGGCCGCGCACTGGCTTATTCCCTCCATGCCGTGGGCGGGGTGTTTCGTGCTGGGCGCCATTGTCGCCCCGCCCGATGCGGTAGCGGCCAAGGCCGTGCTCAAGCACGTGGTCCTGCCCGAGCGGATCACGACGCTGCTGGAAGGCGAAAGCCTGCTGGATGATGCGGCGAGCCTCGTCATCTACCGCTTTGCCACCGTTGCGGTGCTGACCGGCTCGTTCAGCCTTGTCCATGCCACCGTCACCTTTGCGTGGCTGGCCATGGGCGGGCTGGTGCTGGGGGGCGGGCTGGGGTGGCTGTGGATCAAACTGCTGCGCCGGGTGCGCGACCGGATCCTGAGCATTACCATGACGCTGCTGCTGCCCTGGGTGGCCTATATCGGCGGGGAGTGGCTTGGGGCGTCGGGGGTCATTACCACGGTCGTGGCGGGGCTGGTGCTGGGGTGGCGGCAGCATGACGTGTTCAGCGCCGATGAACGCCTGCGCTGGGCGGCGGTGTGGGAGGTGCTGGTGTTCCTGCTCGAATCCCTCGTTTTCGTGCTGATCGGCATGGCGCTGCACGCCATCGTGCTGCGCCACAGGGGCACGGGCTGGGTGGCGCAGGATGTGTTTGCTCCCGTCATGGGCATTGTGCTGGCGGTCATGATCTCGCGCTTTGTGTGGATGGCCTTGACCGAGGGGCTGCGCATCGCCTGCGTGCCGCCATCACGGCGGCCGGGCGTGCGGGGGTTCATGACCTATGTTGCGGTCATGGGGTGGTGCGGCATGCGTGGCGTGGTCAGCCTGGCCATCGTGCTGGCGCTGCCCGAGGGCATGCCCGAGCGCGACATCATGCAGATCGCGACCTTCGTGGTCATTCTGGCTACCGTGCTGGGTCAGGGCACCACAATTGGCTGGCTGATCCGCATGACGGAGGGCGCGCGCGGGCAGGTGGCAGGGCAGCGGCACTACCTGTCGGTATCGCAGGCGCGTGCGCAGATCGCCCGCGTGCAAGAGCGCATCATGCAGCATCTGGCCTATGATGCGGATGGGCAACTGGTGCATGATCGCCTGCTTGAGCAATATGCCTACCGCGCGGAACTGGCCGAGCGTTTCAGCCATGAGCAGGAGGCGCTGCAGGGGCGGCAGGATGCCCATTACCGCGCCCTGCTGGCCACCATAAAGGCAGGCCGCGCCGAATTGCTGCGCCTGCACCGCAGTGGCGAGATCCATGACGCCGTGCTGCACCAGCTTGAACATGAACTCGACCTGCAGCAGATGACGGCGGAAGGGGCTCTGATCTGAGCAGGTTTCAATCAGCTTCGGCAGTTTTCGAAGCTTTTTGAAAAAAGCTTCACCAAAAACTTCTGAGTGGTTTGCGCCAGCAGGTGCGCGCTGTGCAGCTTATTGCAATGCGGCAGCATTCGGGTGCAATGACAGCCAGATGACCGTTCCGACCACTTTCCTGCCACAGCGCCTGCGGGCTTTCTCATGTTCCCCCGCAGGCGGGGCCTGCGCGTTGCTGCTGGCCTCCGTTCTGGGCTTCGGGCTGGCCAATTCGCCATGGGCCGCAACTTACGGGGCGGTGGCGCACTGGCCGCTCAGCCTTGCTGTTCTGGGTGCACAGGGGCCGCGCACCTTGATTGCCTGGGTGTCCGATGGGCTGATGGCGCTGTTTTTCCTGACCATCATCCTCGAAATCCGGCACGAAATCAGCGATGGCCATCTTTCCTCACCCCGCAAGGTCGCCCTGCCGCTGATCGGGGCGCTGGGCGGCATGGTGGTTCCGGCACTCATTTACGCTGTCTTAACCCATGGCGCGGCGGAGGCTGCGCGCGGATGGGCCATACCGATTGCAACCGACGCCGCCTTTACCCTGCCCATCATCCTGCTGCTGGGCGCGCGCGTGGCCCCTGCGGCACGGGTGTGGCTCATGGCGCTGGCGGTTTTTGATGACCTGCTGGGCATCGGGGTGATTGCGATCTTTTACGGCTCCGCGCCATGCTGGCCCGCGCTGGCGGGTGCTGGCATGGTACTGGCAGGGTTGGTAGTCGCCCGGTACTGCAAGGTGGTCAATGCGGGCGCATACGGGCTGGGTGGCGTGCTGTTATGGGGCCTGTGCGTGCGCGCGGGCGTGCAGCCAACGCTGGCAGGCGTGGCGATCGGGGCGTGCTTGCCCGCCCCGCTGGCGCGACCGGGCCTGAACGCGGTTGTGACATGGGGGGTGCTGCCGCTGTTTGGTTTCCTCAATGCAGGCGTATCGCTTGCGGGGGCGCATATGGGCATGTTGCTGGCGCCCGTGTCGCTTGGGGTCATGCTGGGGCTGGTGGTGGGCAAGCCCGTGGGCGTTTTTGGCGCGAGCGTGCTGGCGGGCAGGGTGGGGTTGGCAAGCCTGCCGGAGGCAACCTCGCTGCACATGCTGTTCGGGCTTTCGCTCTTATGTGGCATTGGCTTTACCATCAGCCTGTTCATTGCCAGCCTTGCCTTTACGGACCCCGTCCTGGTGGGGGCGGCGAAGCTGGGCATATTTGCAGGCTCCCTTGTTGCTGCGCTGTCGGGCTGGCTGTGGCTGCGGTTTGGGGGCAGGCCATAGAAGTTTTGGGTAAAGCTTTTTCAAAAAGCTTTGAAAGCACGCCGCCTTTTTGAAAAAAGGCGGCACCCAAAAACTTTTACTTTATCCATTCTCCTCGTCGGAGCGTCCTTCCATTGTCGTCGCAAGCAGCGTTGCAAGCCAGTCGGCAAACACCTGCACCCGGCGCGACAGATGGCGGCGATGCGGGTAGAGCAGCGCCATGGGCATGGGTTCGGGCCGCCAGTCGGGCATGACGTCAATGAGTTCGCCCGCTGCAATATGGTGGCGCACGTCATAGGCGGGCACCTGTATCAGCCCCAGCCCGGCCAGGGCGCAGGCCACGAGGGCTTCGGCGCTGTTGACCGTAACCCGGCCCGGCATCTGCAAACTGTGCACCGTGTCGCCCGCCATCCATTCCCATGCCTCCACCCGGCCAGTAGCGGGCGAGGCATAGCGCACGGCCTCGTGGTGCGGCAGGTCGGCAGGCGTGCGGGGCGTGCCGCTGCGGGCCAGGTAGGCGGGGCTGGCCACGTTGACCAGCGGCAGTTCGCCCAACTGCCGCGCAATCAGCGCTGAATCCGCCAACGGGCCGACACGCAGCACGCAGTCGATGCCATCCTCGATAAGGTTCACGGTGCGGTCGCTGACGCCAAGCTCGATGTCGATATCGGGGTAGTCGTGCAAAAAAACGGGCAGGGCGGGGGCCACGATCAGCCGCCCGATGCGCCCGGGCAGGTTCACGCGCAGCAGGCCACGCGGCGCGGTGCGGTCCTTGCGGAACAGGGTTTCGGCTTCCTCCACATCCGTGACCAGCCGCACGCAGTGCTCATAGAACGCGGTGCCATCGGGGGTTGGGGTCACGGAGCGGGTGGTGCGGGCGAGCAGCCTTGTGCCCAGCCGGTTCTCGAGTTCCTGTATGGCGGCCGAGACCGAGGAGCGCGGCATGTTGAGCGTATCGGCAGCACGGGTGAAGCTGGTGGTCTCCACCACGCGGGTGAAGATACGGAACAGGTCGATACGGTCCACGGCAACCCCGGAATGCATTGGGTGTTTGTTCGTCAATCCTGACAGGTGTTGTCAGGAATGGGAACTTTATAGTCTGATCCTAGCTGATACTGTGCGCGGAGCAAAAGCGCCACCCGCGCTTGCCACGCATGAACGGAGGCTCGACATGGTAGATCACACGATCAAGGGTAAGACGGTTCTCATTACAGGTGGGGCCAAGAACCTTGGCGCGCTCGTGGCGCATGACCTTGCGGCCCATGGCGCAAAGGCCATTGCCATTCACTACCACAGCGCCGCCACGAAACCCGAGGCCGACAGGACGCTGGCGGCACTCAAGGCTGCTGGCGTGCACGCCGTTGCCTTTCAGGCTGACCTGACCGCAAACGGCGCGGTGGCCAAGCTGTTTGCCGATACGGTGGCCGCCATCGGCCGCCCCGACATTGCCATCAACACCGTGGGCCAGGTGCTCAAGAAGCCGATTGCCGAGACGACGGAGGCCGAGTTCGATGCCATGTTCGCGGTCAATACAAGGGTTGCGTATTTCTTCATCAAGGAAGCGGGCATTCACCTCAACGATAACGGCAAGCTGCTCACCCTCGTGACCTCGCTGCTCGGGGCGTACACGCCGTTCTATTCCACCTATGCGGGCTCGAAAGCGGCGGTCGAGCACTTTACCCGCGCGGCATCGAAGGAATATGGCGCGCGTGGCATTTCGGTCAACGCGATCGGGCCAGGCCCGATGGATACGCCTTTCTTTTACGGGCAGGAAGCGCCCGAGGCCGTGGCCTACCACAAGTCCGCCGCAGCGCTTTCCCCCTTCAGCCGGACCGGCCTGACCGAGATCGAGGATATAGCCCCCTATATCCGTTTCATCGTATCGGAAGGGTGGTGGATGACCGGCCAGACCATTCTGGTCAATGGCGGTTACACCACCAAGTAGGCCGCGGGCAGCGGGGGCCTACTGGTACCCCGCCGCCTGTAATTCAAACAGCTCCGCATAGCGCCCGCCATGGGCCAGGAGCTGTTCATGCGTGCCCGCTTCGAGCACACGCCCATGTTCGAGCACCACGATGCGGTCCGCCGTGCGCACGGTAGAGAAACGGTGCGAAATGACCAGCGCCGCCTTGCCTTGGCGCAGGGCGCGCAGGCGTTCGAACACATCGGTCTCGGCCCGGGCATCGAGGGCGGAGGTCGGCTCATCAAGGATCAGCAGGTCGGCATCGCGCATATAGGCGCGTGATATGGCGATTTTCTGCCACTCACCGCCCGAAAGTTCGCGCCCCTTGGCCACCCGCTTGCCCAATGGCTGGTCAAGGCCCATGGGCAGCTTGGCCACGACATCATCGGCCAGCCCCTCATGGGCGGCGGCGGTGATGCGCGCGGTGTCATCAAGCGCCTCGATCCGGCCCACGGCAATGTTTTCCGATGCGGTGAGGCTGTAGCGGATGAAATCCTGAAAAATCACGCCGATATGGGCGCGCAGGTCAGCAAGGTCCATGTCGCGCAGGTCTACGCCATCGACCGTAATCCGCCCCTCATCAGGCTCGTAAAGCCGGGTGAGCAGCTTGACGATGGTGGTCTTGCCAGCGCCGTTCTCGCCCACCAGCGCCACCGTCTCGCCTGCGCCGATATGCAGGTCGAGGCCGCGAATGGCCCACCTGTCCGTGCCGGGGTAGCGGAAGCCGACATTTTCGAAGCGGACGGCGTGGCGGATGGGCGAGGGGAAGGGTATTGTCACGGGCGGGGAGAGAATGGCCGGGCGCAGGTCGAGAAAGGTGAAGAAATCATCGAGATACTGCGCCTGGCTGGCGGTCTGCGTCACGCCCAGCAGCAGGCTTGACAGCAGCCCGTGCAGCCGCAGGAACGAGCCTGACAGAAAGGTCAGGTCCCCCACCGAGAAACGCCCGCGCACCGTATCCCACACAATCACGATATAGACGCTGTAATACGCCACCGAGCCGATGGCGGCGAACGCTCCGCTCCACGCAAACCGCCGCAGCGCCAGCCTGCGGTTCTGTTCCAGCACGGTTGCCGCAGCCGCGCTGAAGCGCCCGACCAGAAAGCCGCCAAGGCCAAACAGCTTGAGTTCCTTGGCATGTTCCGCGCTGGAGCCGACGTGGCGCAGGTATTCCATCTCGCGGCGCTCGGCGGTCTTGGCGCGGATCAGGCGGTAGCCCTCGGCATTGAAATGCGCTTCCCCCGCAGCGGCGGGCAGCAGGGCGATGAGCAGCACCACCACCAGCCACGGCGCGAATGTCATGACACCCGCTGCCAGCACCAGCGCCGTAACCGTGGTCTGGGCGATGTTGAACAGTTGCACCAGCAGGTTGTTGCGCCCCGAGGCCTGGCGGCGCGCGCGCTCGAGCAGGTCCTGCAATGCGCTTGATTCGAACTGCTGCAGGTCGAGTGTTGCCGAATGTTCCATCAGCGCCAGGCTGACGGCATTGATGTAGCGCTCATTGAGCAGCCCATCGACCAGCGAGATGGCGCGCGATGTCAGGTCTGACAGGATGATGAGTGCGAATTCCAGCGCGATCCAGAGTTCCAGCAGCGTGGCCGGGCCATGCAGCGCCCAGTCGGCCAGTGAGCCTGTGGGCATGGCATGGCCGCCAAGGCGGATGACCTCATCAACAATGAGCTTGCCCAGATACAGCGCCAGCGGCGGCTGGACGGCCTGCACCAGCCGCAGGCAGATGCTGGCCACCGTCAGCGCCGGGCTGCACCGCCATATCTGGCGGAACATGCGCGGCACATGGGCATACACGCCAAAGCGCCGCCTGAGCCGCGTGGACCACGGCCTGCGCGGCGGGGGCGGAGGGGAAGACGGGCGTGAGGGTTCGGTCTCAGCGTTCAATCAGTCTGTGCTCCGGACAAAAAGCTGTTTGAAAGCAACTTATTGGATAAAAAAATTTTCGCACATCGTCTGTTTTTTTTAAAGCGGCGTGGCTTGCAAAACACCAGCCCGGTGAACGTTATGCAATGCGGGACATGGACATGCAATTTACGCGCGGATGCTCAAGAGTCTGTATTTTTTATCCACGTATCTTGTTCAGGATTTGCCCGAGAATATTCCAGGAAACATCAATATCTTCTACGTATAAATTATCGATCTCATCCTTTCCGCTCAGGAACGGGGGTATTTTATAGGAAACGCATTCATTGTATTTCAATGATAAACCAGTTGCTGCCTGCCATTCTGTGAAGAAACCTTCTGCCAGAGTAACATCACCATATCTGACCAATTCGTTATTGTGGAATGAAATAATATCGCCTTCAATCTGGAATACATCGCCCGTTTCCAATTCAAACAGCAATATATGATCGCCTTTTTCTGGATTTTCGGTCGCAAATGCCCTGCCGAGCCAATCATATCCAAAGTATACCATTGTTTTTTCGTAACGGGGGAAGGCCTGGCAAACACGTTCTGACCATGCCTTGATGTCATCCGGTTTTACAGTTTTATACAAGCCACCATTAAACGAGTCTCCACCATAATTTTTAAACAGATGGCATAGACTTTTCGCCATGTCTGCAGGGTATGGATAAGCATTATTTTTTTCACCGCATGAATGGGAATCTTTTTTGAATTTATCATCAAAATATTCAAACATGATCTCTCTTTTATTTTTCTGTATGTATTGACTCACCTGCTCGCCAGAAAGACAGGATCAATAATACCCTTAAATAATAAAAGTTTTTGGTGAAGCTTTTTTCACAAAGCTTCAGAAGACGCCGCCTTCGTGAAAAAAAGGCGACACCCGGAAACTTTCCCTGTTTTTAAAATAATCTCTTGAAAATGTTGTAAGCCTCCCGTGCCTTGCCGCCTTATGGCGGGGCATTATTTTAAAACGACCTTCTGCTCCCGCGCAGGGGGAGCAACTTCTTTCGGCGCCTCTGCGCCATCCGCTGCGCCAACCGGCAGGGGCAGGCCGATATGGTGCGCGCCGCGGCTTCTGGCCAACTGGATCTGGCGTTCGCGTTCGGCATAGCGCTGGCGCTGTGCCTTGGTGCGTTCTGTCGTGCAATGCGGGCAGCGCACGCCTTCCTCATAGTCGGGCGACTGGCGGTCAGCCGCGCTGAGGGGCGTGCGGCAGGCGTGGCATATGTCGAACGTGCTCGGCGCCAGCCCGTGGCCTACGCTCACGCGCTGGTCAAACACAAAGCATTCGCCCTCCCACAGGCTCTGGGCCTCGGGCACGGTTTCAAGGTATTTCAGGATGCCGCCCTGCAGGTGAAACACGTCCTCCACCCCTTCGGCGCGGACAAAGGCGGTGGCTTTTTCGCAACGGATGCCGCCGGTGCAGAACATCGCGATTTTGGGCGTGCGGCCTTCGTGCTCCAGCGCGGCCCTGCGTTCGCGGAACCATTGCGGAAACTCACGGAAGGTTTTCGTGCCCGGGTCAATCGCGCCGCGAAAGGTGCCAATCGCCACCTCATAATCATTGCGGGTGTCGATCACGATGGTGTCGGGGTCGGCAATCAGAGCGTTCCAGTCCTCGGGCGGCACGTAGTGGCCCACGTCGCGCCGTGGGTCGAGATTGTCGATGCCCATGGTCACGATCTCGCGCTTGATGCGCACCTTCATGCGGTGAAACGGCAGCGCAGGCGCGCGCGAGAACTTGACCTCAAGCCCGGCGCAGCCGGGCAGGGCGCGGATGATGGCCAGCATGGCGTCAATCGCCGCATCCGTTCCGGCAATGGTGCCATTGATCCCTTCATGCGCCACCAGCAATATGCCGCGTATGCCCAGCTCGTGGCAGGCGGCAAGTAGTTGCTCGCGCACGGCGGCAACATCCGCAAACGGGGTGAAATGATAAAGCGCCGCGACACGGATGGGCAGATCCGCCTGCGGCGCGGAAGATGCGGAAGAAAGGGATGGATCTGTCACACTGGCAACCCTGTGCTAGAAACGGCCACATGCAGGCATGCGGATACATGAAGCCATGATATAGCCGAACCCCGGCCTGAATGCACCCTCCGCGCGACGGTGCGCGGGCGCATGGCAGGCGGCCCCGTGCCGCGTCAGGATGAGGAAGCATGACGGACGATCTGACAGGGAATATCTTCTACCGGCGTGATGACTGGGAGCATTTCCTGCTGGAAATGGTCTCGGGGAGCGATTTCTCCGCTATCAGCGCGTTTGTGGATCAGGTCTATCCGCCTGGCGCTGCCGAGGATTTTGACCTCCTCCTTTACAAGGGCCGGAAGCTGGCCCTGCGTGGTGGGGCCCTTATTGCGTTCGAAAAGGATGGATGCATCATCTTCCCGTCTTCCGGCATCGAGGTCCGGGCGCATGTCGCGCCGATGCGGACCCTGATTGCCCACCACATCACCTACATGCAGGCCATCAGGGCAGCATGGGTGGGCTTTGCGCAGGAGATGGCGCATGTCCGCGCGGCCACCTGCAAGGCCGTGCGCGGCGTGGATGCCGGTCTGAACGTAAGCTTTGACAGCCAGTATAATGCTTACGTGCTCAAGGGCCTGCATGTCATCGCAACGGCAAATATCATCAATGACACGCAAATTCCGTTTGTGGCTGACATGGTCAGGGAGAACCTCAAAGCAGGTCTTGTCCTGCCCGTTGACGTGCCGGAAGATGAAGCTTCAGTGCCGCCACCGCTGCGGCAGTTTCACTTCCCGCGTGATGCAGCCATCATCGATGCCTGCAGCATTGCACTGCAAATACAGATCGACCCGGATGAAATTCCCTTCTGAACAGCAGGCCCTTTACGTCCGCGCGGAAATGGGGGACGACCAGAGAAGGCCGCAAGGCCCATCATATTGTTCCTCTTGCGCCATGTGGGGCATGCCATGACCGTAACCCTTTACCATAACCGTGCCTGTGGCACGTCACGCAACGTGCTTGCCCTGATCCGGGCCGCCGGGATCGAGCCGGTGGTGGTGGAATACCTCAGGACACCGCCCAAGCGGGCCGAACTCGACGTGCTGGCCAGCAGGCTGGTCGTGCCGGTGCGCGACCTGCTGCGCGAACGCGGCACGCCCTATGCCGAACTCGGGCTTGATAATCCCGCGCTGAGCGATGGGCAGATCCTTGACGCCATCGCCACCCACCCCATCCTGCTCAACCGCCCCGTGGTCATGACCGACACGCAGGCCCGCCCGTGCCGCCCGAAGGAGATTCTGTTCGAGATTCTGCCACAGGCCCGCCCTGCGTCAGCGTGAAATCACGCCTGCTTTTTGCGGCGCAGGGCGTGGATCAACACGAAAAATACTGTGGTGCCCAGGCTGGCCAGCGCAGTCATGCGCTGCGACGGGTTGAGCAGCATTGCCCCGAAAATGACCAGCACGCCCCCCAGCGTTGCCATGTTGATGACGGGAAAGAACGGCAGCCGGAAATATGCCTGCCGCATGGCGGGCGTGGCCGCGCGGCGCGTGACCACATAGGCCGTGACGATGAGCGAATAGACCAGCAGGATCACGCCCCCGCTGCAACTGAGCAGGAAGGAGAACACCGTGTCCGGCGCCAGGATGGAGGAAAACGCCACCACGCCGCCGGCCAGTGAATTGGCCATGATGGCATTGACCGGCGTGTTCTGGCTGTTGCGGCGTTGCAGGAGCGCGGGCGCATCGCCATGGCGGGAAAGCTCGGCCAGAATGCGCGAGGTGATGTAAAGGCTGGAGTTCATGCACGACAGCACTGCCGTCAGCACCACCACCCGCATGCACGCCGCAGCCCCCGGAATGCCCATGACCTGCATGGCTGCAACAAAGGGCGAATGGCCGGGCTCGATGGTCCACCACGGCACGATCATCAGGATCAACGCGATGGACAGGCTGTAGAACAGCATGATGCGCGTGCCGAGGCTGCGGGTTACATACGCCACGTTCTTGGCCGGTTCGGCGGATTCACCCGCGGCAACGGTCGCGATTTCCGAGCCGATCATGGTGAACAGAAGGGTGGGGATGATGGCCAGCACCCCCATCCCGCCATGGGGAAAAATTCCGCCATGACCCGTTACATTATGCACGACCGGCACGCCGGGGCCAAAAACATGCGCCACGTACAGGCCACCCGCCACCACAAAGGCCACGATGCTGGCAACCTTGATGAGCGAGAGCCAGAACTCGCATTCGCCAAAAATATGCACGGCCATGCGGTTGACCAGGTTCAGCGCCACGATCAGCGCCGTGGCCAGCACCCACACTGGCAGCCTGATCCAGTCATGCAATAATATCGCGCCCGCAATCGCCTCGCTGCCCAGCGCCACCAGCCAGAAGAACCAGTACAGCCACCCGGTGGTAAACGCAGCGCCATTGCCATGCGCCGTGCGGATATATTCCACAAACGATCCCTTGCCGGGGCTTGCGGTCACCATTTCCCCCAGCATGCGCATGACGAGCATGACCAGTATGCCCACCGCGACAAAGCCGAGCAGCACCGCAGGCCCCACCGCGGCAATGGCCGCACTGCTGCCCACGAACAGCCCGGCGCCGATGGCACCCCCCAATGCAATCATGATGATGTGGCGCTGCCGGAGCACGGAGGCAGGCCGGGCGGGGCAGGGCGGCGTGACTTCAGTCATGGTGCCTGCCATCGTGCCCGCGCCATGCACGAAACGGGCAGGTCGCGCACGGGGAAAAACCTGCCCCGCCTGGGCGGGCCCATGTCAATGCCAGACAGCCATGGTGCTGCCTGTGCCTCTGTAATCGTTTCACTTTCATCCCGACCATTAGGACAGGAAGCCGCACCGTCTGTAAAGGGGAGCGGGGTCGGGGCATGAAGTCATAACGCGCTGGTTTTGCAGCACAACGGCAGGGGGGTCGTGCAGCGTCACCCCGGGGGCATGGCCCGCTGAAGCAGCCCGGTAGCCAGTTCGCGCAGGGTGTTTTACACGCTATGGCCATGAATACGTCACGATCCGTTACCATGATCGTCAATCCCACCGCAGGATGGCGGCGTTCAGGCCACGCCACCCGTCTTGCCGTGGCCCTGCGCCGCGCGGGTGTTGCGGTGCAGGCTGCCTATACGCGCGACCGGGGTCATGCCACCGAACTGGCGCGTCATGCGGTGCGCCACGGCGGGTGCAGTCATGTCGTGGCCATTGGCGGCGATGGTACCGTAGCCGAAGTGGCACGCGGGCTTGCGGGGTCGGATGTCGTGCTCGCGGTGCTGCCCGTTGGCACGGCCAACGTGCTGGCGCGTGAACTTGATCTGCCGTTTGATGAAAGCCTGCTTGCGCGCGGCATCATCGCGGGTACGAGCGCGACCGTGTGGCCGGGCGTGCTGCATACGGCGCGGGGCGCGTCGCTTTTCGTGCAGATGGCGGGTGTGGGGTTTGACGCCCATGTGGTCCATACCGTCTCGCCACGGCTGAAGAAGGCGGTGGGGCGCGCGGCCTATGTGGTGTCCGTGCTGCGGGCGCTGTGGGGCTACCGCTACCCCGTGCTGCGCGTGGAGGTGGATGGCGTTGTGCATGAAGCTTCATCCGTCATCATTTCCAAAGGCGCGCTGTATGCGGGCCAGCATGTGCTCGCACCTGTTTCCATGCAGGCGGAAAAGGCGTTCTCCGTCGTGCTGTTTGGCAGTGCCGGGCCGTGGGCAACCCTGCGCTACGGGCTGGCCCTGCTGCGTGGCACGCTGCCCCGCCACAAGGATGTGACGATACTGCGGGCCAGCACCGTCGCCATCCCCGCCCCCACCGGCCTGCCCGTGCAGAGCGATGGCGATGCGCATGGCCAGACCGCCATCCGCGCAGAGATCAGCGCCCGGCCCATCCGCATCGCCATTTGCCCGCGCGCGCGGGGGCAGGCCAGGAAAATCCCTCCCCAAACCGGGCCGGAGCGTGATAGGTTCCTGCCCGCCATGACAACCCATATGATGATCGAGCTGATCGCTGTCCTGACGGCCGTGCGGGGGGATGTTCCCCAGGTCATGACCATCGACCATGGGCGGCAGTTGCCCTCCGGCCCGCTGGAAAGCACGCATCGCTCGTTGCAGGCAGGCGTCAGGGCGTGGGTCGAGCGCCAGACCGGCCACCCCATCGGGCATGTCGAGCAACTCTACACCTTTGCCGATCATGACCGCATCCTTGCCACCACGCAGGGGCGGATGATCGCCATCTCCTACCTGGCCCTCACGCGCAGCCACGCGGGCGAGACGGGGTGGCGCGACTGGTACGACTACTTCCCGTGGGAGAACTGCAAGGGCGATGAGGGCCGGACCAGCCTGGCCCTGATCGAGCGCCTGCTGTGCCACTGGGTGGCGGGCATGGGCCACCCCGCCGAGCGCGTGCGGCAGTGGCAGCGCTGTGTCAGCCTGTTCGCCATTGGCGACATGGTGGCCTGGAATGACGAACTGGTGCTCCAGCGCTACGAACTGCTGTATGAGGCCGGGCTGGTGGCCGAGGCAGGCTGCCCGCCCGATCGCGCCGTGCCGGGGCAGTCCATGCACCATGACCACCGTCGCATTCTGGCAACGGCCATGGCGCGGTTGCGTGCAAGAATACGTTATCGCCCGGTTGTGTTTGAACTGATGCCAGAGTCTTTCACCCTGCTTCATCTCCAGCGCGTGATGGAAAGCCTGTCGGGCGTGCATGTGCACAAGCAGAATTTCCGCCGCCTGATCATGCAGCAGCAACTGGTTGAAGAAACTGGCGAAATCGAGGAAAATACCGGCGGTCGCCCCGCCCGCCTGTTCCGCTTCTGTGGGGAAGTGCGGCAGGCGCGGCAGTTCGTTGGCACCAAGATCCCGCTGGTGCAGCCCTGAGCGGGCGAAGCACACCTCACGAAAATCCTGATTGACAAGCGGGCGGTTTCCCTCTGGAAGTGTGGGGCCGGTCCCTGCGGCCTGACTTATACTCAATATGAGCATAAATGGCATGCGGGAATGGGAAGGGAGAACAGGCATGAACCAGATTGCGCCACGTGGCAAAACGGACGGGCTGTATGACCGGGTGCGTCATCTGGTCCCTGAAATGGAATGGGAGACCTTTGTCGAGGACATCCGCGCGATCGAGACCCTCAAGCGCGAGCGCAACGCCGTCATTCTGGCGCATAACTACCAGACGCCGGAAATCTTCCATTGCGTGTCCGACATCCGTGGCGACAGCCTCGCCCTTGCGCGCGAGGCGCAGAATACGGATGCCGATGTGATCGTGATGGCGGGCGTGCATTTCATGGCCGAGACCGCCAAGATGCTCAACCCGCGCAGCACCGTGCTGATCCCTGACCTCAAGGCAGGCTGCTCGCTCGCCGATTCCATCACGGGGGCCGATGTGCGCCTGCTGCGCCAGCGCTACCCCGGCGTGCCGGTGGTGACCTACGTGAACACCTCAGCCGAGGTGAAGGCCGAGAGCGATATCTGCTGCACCTCGGGCAATGCGAAGCGCGTGGTGGAAAGCCTGGGCACGGACCGGGTCATCATGATCCCCGATGAATACCTTGCCCGCAACATCGAGGCCGAGACCGGCATCAAGATGATCACCTGGGCCGGCCACTGCGAGGTGCATGAGCGCTTTACGCCCGGCGAGATCGAGCGCATGCGCGCCGACCATCCCGGCCTCGTGGTGCTCGCCCACCCCGAATGCCCGCCCGAGGTCGTGGCGGTATCGGATTTCAGCGGCTCCACCGCCATGATGGATGATTACGTGCGCGACCATAAGGGCGGCCGCATCCTGCTCGTGACCGAGTGCTCCATGAGCGACAACCTGGCCGTGCGCTATCCGCAGACCCAGTTCATCCGCCCATGCAACATGTGCCCGCACATGAAGCGCATCACGCTGGCCAATATCCGCCAGTCGCTCGAAAACATGACGCATGAGGTCACGCTCGACCCGGCAATGGCCAGCCGTGCCCGCCGTGCCGTCGAGCGCATGCTGGCGATATGACCGCCCGCCCGGCCCTGCCGTCACTCGTGGGGCAGCCGCTCATCGTGGGGGCGGGGCTGGCGGGGGTCATGACCGCGCTCTCCACCACGCGGCCATGCGTGCTGCTATGCGCGGGCCGGCTGGATGAAATACGCCCGCCCCATGCCGCAAGCTGGCTGGCGCAGGGCGGTCTGGCGGCTGCCGTTGGCGTGGATGACACGCCCGCCCTGCACGCGGCTGACACGCTGGCGGCAGGGGCAGGCCTGTGCGACCCCGACATCGTCAGGCGGGTGACTGATGATGGCCCCGCCGTGGTCGGGCGTCTTGCTGGCCTGGGCGTGGCATGGGATCGCAACCCCGATGGCAGCCTGCAACGCGGGCTGGAGGCCGCCCATGCGCGCCGCCGCATCGTGCATGCGGGCGAGGACGCCACGGGGGCGGTCATCATGCGCGCGCTCGCCGCCCGCGTGCGGCGCACCCCACGCATTACGGTCATCGAGCACGCCCATGCGCGTGACCTTGTGCTGCATGATGGCGCGGTGGCAGGGTTGCGGGCGGTCATTGCAGGCACGCAGGTGACCATGCCCGCCACCGCCATCGTGCTGGCCACGGGCGGCGTGGGCGGCCTGTTTGCCGATACCACCAACCCGGCGGGCGCCACGGGCAGCGGGCTGGCCATTGCCGCGCGCGCGGGCGCCGTGCTGGGCAACATGGAGTTCGTGCAGTTTCACCCCACCGCCCTTTCCGCCGGGGCGGATGGCCAGCGCCTGTGCCTTGTCAGCGAAGCCGTGCGGGGCGAAGGCGCCACGCTGATTGACGAGACCGGCGCCCGCTTTACCGAGGAACTCGCCACGCGTGATACCGTATCGCGCGCGGTGTGGCGGCACATGATGGCGGGCCACACGGTCTATCTTGATGCCCGCAAGGCCATCGGGGCCGCCTTTACGCAGCATTTTCCCGCCATTTCGGCGCTGTGCGCGGCGCATGGCATTGATCCGCTCACGCAGCCCATACCCGTGCGGCCCGCAGCCCACTACCATATGGGCGGCGTGGTAGTTGACCCCGCCGGGCGCACCGGCGTGCCGGGCCTGTGGGCTTCGGGCGAGGTCGCCTGCACCGGCCTGCACGGCGCCAACCGACTGGCCAGCAATTCACTGCTTGAGGCCGTGTCGTTCGGCACATGGATCGGGCAGGCGCTTGATGGCCATGACCGCCCGGTCCGGCCCGTGCCCGGTCTGGCCGCTCCGGGTCTACAATGGACGCAGCCCCCGGTCGGCCTGCGGCGGCTCATGAGCCGTTATGCCGGTGTCATCCGCAGCGGGGCGGAGCTTGAGGCCGGGCTGGCGCAGGTTCTGGCCCAGCCTGAAAGCGATGCCCGGCTGGTCTGTGCCGCCATCATGCATGCCGCCCTGCTGCGCACCGAGAGCCGGGGCGGGCATTTTCGCAGCGATTATCCGCACGTAGCGCCCACGGCCCATGCCTCGCGCCTGACACTGGCAGATATTGCCCACCTGAGCGCGCAGATGGACACGCCCGTGGCCACCACGCCCCCATGAAGGAAAGAAACGCCCCCATGCTCCATCCCTTGCCCGACATCATGCTCGAACCCCTCGTGCGCGCGGGCCTGCTCGAGGATCTGGGCCGCGCGGGCGATCTCACCACCGATGCCGTGATCGGGGAGGGTGATACGATTGTCCGTGCCGCCTTCGTGGCGCGGCAGCAAGGCGTGATCGCGGGGCTGGACATGGCACGCCTGTCCTTTGCCCTGATGGACCGGCGCATTACGTTTACCCCAAAGCTGCGCGATGGCGGCAGGGTCGCGCCGGGTGACGTGCTGGCCACGGTGGAAGGCCCGGCACGCGGCATCCTGTCGGGCGAGCGGGTGGGCCTGAACTTCCTGTCGCATCTGAGTGGCATCGCCACCGCCACGGCTGCGGTGGTTGATCTTGTGCGGCCTTACCGCGCCCGCATCACCTGCACGCGCAAGACCATGCCCGGCCTGCGCGCCATCCAGAAATACGCCGTGCGGGCAGGGGGCGGCAGCAACCACCGTTTCGGCCTTGATGATGCGATCCTGATCAAGGACAACCACCTCGCCTTTGCCGGTGGCGTCAGGCCTGCGGTTGAACGCGCGCGGGCGGCGGCGGGCCATCTGGTGCGCATCGAACTTGAGGTGGACACGCTGGACCAGTTGCGTGAAGGGCTGGAAACCGGCGGCGTGGATGTATTCCTGCTCGACAACATGCCGCCCGACACGCTGCGCGAAGCCGTGAAACTGGTGGATGGCCGCGCCATAACCGAGGCCTCGGGCGGGATTACGCCCGATACGGTCACCGCCGTGGCAAAGGCCGGGGTGGACCTGATCTCGCTGGGCTGGCTCACGCATACCGTGCGCGTCATGGATATCGGGCTGGATTACCAGCCCTGATCCTGTAGGAAGGAAGGGGTTTGTAACAGAAGGAAACCGTCATGGCCCGTCTTTCCGTCCGATATCCCCACCGCTTTGCGGCATCTGCTTTCGCAGCCTGCCTGATGGGCGCAGGCATGGCCCATGCCCAGCCCGACATGCAGCAGCGCATGCAACGTGAGCAGCAGAACGAGCAGATGTACATGCAGCGCGACCAGCAGCGCCAGCAGATGGACCAGCAGTTCCGCCAGCAGCAGATGCAGCTTGACCAGCAGCACGAGCAGATGCGCATGCAGCGTGACCAGCAGCGCCAGCAGATGGATCAGCAGTTCCGCCAGCAGAACATGCAGCTTGACCACCAGGCCCGACAGATGGGCAACCAGCCCGGCGGGCGTGAGCAGATCGAGCGCCAGCGCGAGCAGATCCGCCAGCAGCGCGACCAGCAGGGGCAGCAGATGGACCAGCAGTTCCGCCAGCAGGAGGATCAGCTTGGCCAGCAGCGCCAGCAGATGCAGATGCAACAGCAGCAGCAGATGCAGCAGTTCGGTCAGGGATGGGGCCGATAAACACGGCCCGGGCCGTGGCGTAAAGCCGGGGTCTTTATCGCGGCGCCTCGCCCGCGGCCCTGGAGGCTGCTGGAAAAGTTAGCCCAGAAAACATCCAGCACTCATAAGGAAGTTTTTGGCGAAGCTTTTTTCAAAAAGCTTCGAAGAATGCTGTCTCTTTGAAAAAAGGCGGCACCCAGAATTTTTTATCAACGGGTTGTTTTCAAACACTCTCTTACCCAAGAGCGAAGATGTCGCGCATGTCCATGTTTGCCGCGATCTCCCACACCCGCACGGTCAGTGCGGTGGGCAGGGACTGCGTCAGCCGCGCCAGCCCCACTTCGGGGGTTGCGCATGGCCCCAGCGGGCGCACCTGCAGGCGCCCATGCCCCGTATGGGTGGGCAGGGCCGCAACAGGCAGGATGCTGGCCAGCCGCCCGGCCAGCAACTCGGCATACAGCACTTCGAGCGAATTGGTTTCCATGACAATGGCAGGCGTCACGCCCGCCCCGCGAAAGGCCGCATCCACGATCTGCCGGGTGCGCATTTCCGTGCTGAGCAGGCACAGCGGCAGGTCGGCCAGCGTGTGCCATTCGCGCCGGCCCGCGGGCAGCACGAACGGCTCGGCGGCTACCAGCACATGCTGCTCGGTATAGAGCGGCAGGACTTCAAAGGGGCCATCGGGGGGGATCTGGTCAAGATAGACCAGCCCCAGGTCAAGCTGCTGCTGGCGCAGGCGGTGGATGGTATCGGCACAGGGACCAAGGCGCACCTGCAGGTGCAGGCCGGGAATGGCGGTGCGGAAGCTTTCCAGCAGCACGGGTGATGCCTGGAGCGCTGGCGGCATGACGCCAATCGACAGCGAGCCGCCTGCCACCGCCTGCGCGAAGGCGGCTTCCTGCCGCAGGCCATCAAGGGCTGCCAGTGTCTGGCGTGCCCAGTCGAGCACGCGCTGCCCCTCATCGGTCAGGCCATTGAAGCGGCGGGTGCGGCGAATGATGGTAATGCCCAGTTCGGTCTCGAGCTGGCGTATGGCCGAGGAGAGCGCAGGCTGCGACACGCCGCAGCTTTCCGCGGCGCGGGAGAAATGCCGGTAGCGATCAAGCGCTATGAGATAGGTCAACTGCCGCAGAAACACGCCACATCCATCCTGATAAAAACGGCCTCATCCTTATCTGACAATAACGTCGCGCACCACTGCCCGCGCCCATGCGCCCTGTGCACCGGCCTGCGGGTGGTTGGCGGAAAGGGTATTCGTGGTGTGCATGGCACGCCTGTTATGGCGGCATGGTCGCCACGATCCGCGCCCGTGCGGGCGAAACGGGTGCACAACCACAGGCTGTTTCTCGTTCCGGCCCCATGCGGCATTGACGATATCGGATATGATCCTTGATGAAGGCATAAGCATTATTTAACCCGCCACCGCGCCCGATCGGAGCCTGACATGACCGTGCCTCTCGCCAATACATCGCTTTTTCGCAAGGATGCGTTCATCCATGGCGAATGGACCCCCGCCCTCAATGGCGCGCGCCGGGCAGTACACAACCCGGCCACCGGCGCGGAAGTGGCGGAAGTGGCGGAATGCGGGGCGGATGATGTGGCGCGCGCCATCGAGGCAGCCGTGGCGGCGCAGGCACAGTGGCGCAACCGCACCGGCGCCCAGCGGCAGGTGATCCTGGCGCGCTGGCATGATCTGGTCATGGACAACCTTGATGACCTCGCCACGCTGATCGTGACCGAGCAGGGCAAGCCCCGCGCGGAAGCGGCGGGCGAGATCCGTTACGCCGCAAGCTTCCTGCTGTGGTTTGCAGCCGAGGCCATGCGTGGCTACGGCGATGTGATCCCTCCCACCAACCCCGCCACCCGGCTGAGCGTAATCCGCCAGCCCGTGGGGGTGTGTGCTGCCATCACGCCGTGGAATTTTCCCGCCGCCATGATCACCCGCAAGGCCGCCCCGGCGCTTGCCGCGGGTTGCGCCATGATCATCAAGCCATCGGAACTGACCCCGCTCACCGCCCTGGCGCTGGCCGAACTCGCCCATCAGGCAGGCGTGCCCGCAGGGCTGGTGCAGGTGCTGCCCGGTGATGGCGTGCGGCTGGGCAAGGCGCTGTGCGCAAGCCCCGCCATCCGCAAGCTGTCCTTTACCGGCTCGACGCAGGTCGGGCGCATTCTCATGGCGCAGTCGGCCCCCACGCTCAAGCGCCTGTCGCTTGAACTGGGCGGCAATGCGCCCTTCATCGTGTTCGAGGATGCGCATATCGAACAGGCCATCAAAAGCGCTGTCGCCGCCAAATTCCGCAACGCCGGCCAGACCTGCGTGTGCGCCAACCGCTTTCTGGTGCATGACAGCATCTATGATGATTTCGCCACCCGCTTCGCCCGCGTGGTGGACAGGCTGCATGTGGGGCCGGGCAACGCGCCCAATTCCGTCATCGGCCCGCTGATCAGTGCTGGCGCGCGCGACAAGGTGGAAACCCTCGTGCGTGATGCCGTGACCAAGGGGGCGGGCGTGCTGTGCGGGGGCACGCGCGACAGGGCGGGCGCGCTGTTCTACCGCCCCACCGTGCTGCGCGAGGTAACACCCGCCATGCGCATTGCCCATGAGGAAATCTTCGGCCCCGTGGCCCCGCTCATGCGCTTTGGCACCGAGGCGGAAGCCATCGCCATGGCCAATGACACGGAATATGGCCTTGCCGCCTATTTCTTCACCCGCGACCACGCCCGCGCCTGCCGCGTGGCGGAAGAGCTGGAATACGGCATGGTGGGCCATAACACCGGCCTGATCTCCAACGAGGTTGCCCCCTTTGGCGGCATCAAGCAGTCGGGCATGGGGCGCGAGGGGTCGCGCTATGGCATGGATGAATACCAGGAGATGAAATACGTCTGCACCGACATCACCGATCCCGGCGCCTGATTACATTTACATCCGCTTTCAATGGAGTACGATGGCGGCATGAACGAATTCCGCTTTCTTCATGCCGCCGACCTGCATCTCGACAGCCCGCTACGCGGCCTGGGCGCGCGGTCGGATGACTATGCCCGCCTGATTGCCGATGCCTCGCGCCGGGCCTTTACGGACATGATCGACCGTGCCATCAGCAGTGAATGCCGTTTCGTGGTGCTGGCGGGCGACGTGTTTGATGGCGACCTGCGTGATGCGCAGTGCGGGCTGTTTTTTGTCAACGGCATGGCGCGGCTGAAGCAGGCGGGCATCCGCGTGTTCATGATTCTGGGCAATCATGATGCCGAAAACCGCTTTGTCCGTCACCTGCACGTAACCGACAACGTACACCTGTTCGATACCCGCAAGGCCGACACACAGGTGATGCAGGATCTGGGGGTTGCCGTGCATGGCCGCAGCTTCGGCCGCCGCGACGTGACCGACAATATTGCCCGGCACTACCCGCCCCCCATGCCCGGCCTGTTCAATATCGGCATCCTGCACACCGCCTGCCAGGGGCGCGAGGGGCATGAGCCTTACGCGCCCTGCACGGTCGAGCAACTGGTCAATCATGGCTACCAGTACTGGGCGCTGGGCCACGTGCATACCCGCGAGATCCTGCATCGCGACCCCTATGTGGTCTATGCGGGCAACCTGCAGGGCCGCCACGCGCGCGAGGCCGGGCCGAAGGGGGCCTCGCTGGTGAGCGTGCGCGCGGGTAGTGTGGTGGATGTAGCCCCGCAGGTGCTCGACGTGGTGCGCTGGGCCAGCGTGCGGGTTGACCTGTCCACCGCCACCACGCGCGGCGCGATGAGCAGCCTGATCCGCCACGCGGTCGAGGGCGTGGTGCGCGAGGCGGATGGCCGCCCCATCGCCCTGCGGCTGGAACTGGCGGGGGCAACCGGGCTGCATGCCGAGCTGATCCGCAATGCCCGTGACCTGACGCTTGAAGTCGAGACCGTTCTGGCCAGCATCTCCGATGAAATCTGGCTCGAACGCCTCAAGGTCCAGACCCGCGCACCCCAGCGCGCGCCCGTGCTTGATACGTCCACCGGCGGGCGTATTGCCGCCGATATCCGCGCCAGCGCAACGCCGGAGGCCCTGCGTGCGGAACTCGATGCCATCCTCGCCGCCGTGATCGACCGCATGCCCGCCCACACCCGCACCGATGCCCTGCGCGCGGGCCTTGCCGCCGACATACCCGCCCGCGCGGTGGACCTTGCCCTGTCATTGGTGGAAAACCCAGAAGAAAGCCGCGATGCACATTCGTAACCTGCGCATCATCCGCTATGGCGCCATTGCGGATATGGAACTGGATTTTGGCGCGGTCCCCGGCCTGCATGTCATTCATGGCCCGAACGAGGCGGGCAAAAGCACTACGCTTTCCGCCATGACCGATTTTCTGTTTGGCATTCCCAACCAGTCCGATGCGGGTGCGGTGTTCGGTAATGACCAGATCCGGCTCGAGGCCAGCCTCATGCTGGCCAACGGCACCATGCTCGACCTGCGCCGCCGCAAGGGCCGCACCCGCACGCTGGCCAGCCTCGATGGCCAGCCGGTCAGCGATGACGTGCTGGCCCCGGCCCTTGGCGGCATGACGCGCGAGCGCTTTACCGCCCTGTTCGGCCTCAATGACGAAACCCTGCGCAGCGGGGGGGCGGCCCTGCTCAGGGCGAATGGCGATATCGGGCGACTGATCGTGGAGGCAGGTGGCGGCCTGCGTGCCCTCATGACACGCCTGGCCGAGATTGATGAACGGCGCGCGGCCCTGTTTGCGCCCCGTCGTGCGGCGGAGCGGGCTTTCTACAAGGCATCCGATGCCTTCCGCGCGGCACAGGATAGCCTGAGGGAGGCCTCGCTGACACATGAGGCCTATACCAGCCATTGCCAGCAGCGTGACGAATCCCGCCAGCACCGGGCCGATTTTGACCGTGAACAGGCTGATCTGCGCCGCCTGCATGCACGGCTCGAACAACTGGCAAAGGCCTTGCCCCAGCTTCATGCCCTGACCCGGCTGGAGGCCGAACGCGCAACCCTGGCCGACCTCGCCCCATTGCCCACCGGCATGGGGGCGGAGATTACCGCAGCCCTTGAGGCCAGTGCTGCCGCCCAGGCCCGCCATGAAACGGCCCGCGCGCAGGCGCAGCGCCTGCAACGCCAGACAGACGTGCCCCCCGCGCAGGCCCGGCTCATGGCACAGGGCGCGCGCGTGGCGCATGTGATCGCGCTGGGGCAGGTGGTCCGTCGCGATCGCGCGGCCCAGCCCGAACGCGACGCCAAACGCCAGCAGATCAACCTCAGCCTGGCCAGCCTGCGCCAGTGGCTCAATAAGGGGCCGGATGCGGATCTGCGCCAGTTCATGCCCGCGCGCGTGGTGCTTGAAGAAATACGCCAGATGGCCGATGCCCAGATGCAGTGGCGCAACACGGTTGCGGCGCTCGAGCAGCAGATAGCCCAGACCGATCTTGCCCTTGCCCGCAAGGCGGCCCGCCTCGACACCCTGCGGGCGCAGGGATACGACCGGCCCGTGGATGCGGATGCCTCCGTCTTTGCCGCCCTGCCTGCCGAGATCAAGCGCCTTGAGGTGCGCAGGAACAGCCTTGCCGCATTCGAGGAAAAGCTTGATGCGCGGCTCGGGGCGCTGGGGGTGGCCACGGCGGCAGCCCTGCAGGCCCTGCCGTGCCCTGATGCGCAGGCCGTGCGCGCGGCAGGCGAGGGGCAGCAGCGGCTGCACATCCACAATGAGCGCATTACCCAGGCCCTTGCCACCGAGCGCGAACGGCTGGCCAGCCTGCGCCCGGCCCTTGCGCGGCTCGAACATGCGGGCAACACCATTACGCCCGACATGCTGCACGCCGCCCGCGCGCAGCGCGATAGCGCCTGGCATGAAATCCGCGACGCCTATCTGGGTGCCGACACCACGACGCCACCCTCCACGCGCCAGCACAATGCCACGATGCTGGAGCGTGCCATAGCGCAGGCGGATAGCCTGTCACGCCAGTTGCTCGCACAGGCTGACCGGCTTGCCCGCATCGAGGCGCTGCGCCATGACATGGCCCAGTGTACCGACAAAATTGCCTGCCACGAGCGTAACCTGACTGATACGGCACAGCAGATTGCCCGGCAGTGGCAGGAATTCATTACGCCGTTTTCCGCCATCATGGCCCATGCGGCCACGCCAGCAGCACTCGGGGCATTCGTGCAGCAGCGCGGCGACGTGCTGGCCGAGGCCGAACAGGTCGCCACCGAGCGCGCGGCCCTTGAACACGAGCGCATCAGGCTGGCCGTGCAGCGTGACGGGCTTGCGCATCTGGCCCGCATGATGGGCGTGGACCCTGACCTGCCGCCCGCCGCCTGCGTGGAGGGCGTGACCCGCGCCCTGCGCCTGCATGCCAGCGCATATGAGGAATATGACCGCCTGCGGCGTGAACATGATGACCTGCTGCCCCAGCGCGTCCAGCTTGGCCAGCAAACCGCAGTGCTTGAAGCCGAACGGCAGCAATGGGCCGCCCGCTGGGCACCCGCCATGCAGGCCATTGGCCTGAACGCCGATGCCCTGCCGGTGACCGGCCGCGACCTGGCCGATGAATGGGCGGCAGCGCCCGCCGCCATTGCCCAACTGGCCGAACTCGATGAAGCCACGGCGCGGGCCGCAGCACATGAAGCCGAACTGGCATGCGGGCTTGACGGGCTGCGCCCCGATCTTGCCTTAAGCCTGCCCACTGACGCGGCACTGGCCGCCCATGAACTGGAACAGCACTGGCGCGAGGCCGAGAAGGCCCGCCACCAGCGTGAAGCCCTGCAACCCGAACGTGACAAGGCCAACCATATGGTAGCCCAGGGCGAAGCGGACGTGCAGGCGGCCACCGCCGTGATCGAGGCGCTTCAGGCCCGCACCCATGCGCAGGGCAATGAGGCGCTGCGCCAGCTTGCCACCCGGCTGGAACAGCGCGACAGCATGGCAGCGGTCCACGCTCAGGCGCTGCATACCCTGTCCTGCATGACCGATGGCCAGTCTCCCGACCAGCTTCATGCAGCCCTTGCAGGACGTGACGGGCCGGAACTCCAGGCGGAAATCGCGGCGATGCAGGCCCGGCAGGAGCAACTCGCAGCCGCCCGTGACGACGCCGTACGCACGGAGCAGCATGCCGAAAGCGCCCTTGCCGCCTTTGAGCACAATACCGAGGCCCCCCAGGCCGCCGCCCGGCGCGAAGCGGCCATAACCAGCCTGCACCGCATTGTGGAGGAATATGCTGAACTGACCCTGGCGCGTAACCTCATTGCAGCGGCCATGGACCGGGTGCGCGCGCAGGTGCAGGATCCGCTGGTGCGGCAGGCAGGCGCATTCATGGCGCAGGCGACCGATGGTGCTTTCAGCGGCATACAGACGGAACTCGATGCCAGCAACGAACCCGTGGTGCGCGGTGTGCGCCCCGATGGCAGCACGGTGGCGGTGAGCGAGATGAGTGCTGGCACGCGCGACCAGCTTTTCCTGGCTTTCCGCCTGGCCAGCGTGGAGACCTATTGCCGCACGACCGAACCGCTGCCGTTTATCGCCGATGACCTGCTGGTGCAGTTTGATGATGCCCGCAGCCATAGCACGCTGAACGTGCTGGCCGAATTTGCCCGCACCACGCAGGTGCTGCTGTTCACCCATCACGACAGCATACGCGACATGGCGCGCGGCATGCAGGCCAAGGGCGCTGCGATCAACCTGCTTGAACTGCCCGCTCTGGCCAGCACGCGTCCGGTTGCTGCGCTACAGGAGCGAAGCGGCATACAGACAAGCCTCCCGCACAGGCGCTGAGACACTTTTTAAAAACAACCCGTTGATACAAAATGATAAAAGTTTCTGGGTGCCACTTTTTTTCAAGAAGGCGGCGTTCTTTGAAGCTTTTTGAAAAAAGCTTCACCAAAAACTTTCTTATGATTTCCGGATGTTTTCCGGGTGCTGCTTTTATGCAGTAAACACCATCCATAACGGGCCTGTGCCAGAGGGTTGGCTGGCGTCAGGGCATGGTGGTGCTATTTGCGGCCCATCTGCCGGGCAATGGCGCGTTCGGATCGCGCGAACGCCGCCCAGTCCTGCTCATAGCGGTCGGGCTGGGGGGGAAGGTGATGAATCACCCGCGTAAGGGGCATCCGACCCGGTCGTGAGGCTGCGCGAAGGCGGCATGCCTGCGTGGGGCAAAGGGGCGAAATGGTTCAGTGAGGGTGGGGCGTAGGCTGGCGCCATGGGGGCGGCAGGCAGGGTCACGCTCCCGTTCCAGCCACCGGGCTGGGGCATCTGCGCCCGGGCCACAGGGGCGGGCAGGCAGAGCAGGGCTGTCACAATCAGCCGGAAGGCGCGCATGAGGCGAAAAAAGGGGTAGAAATAAAAACGGCAGAAACCGAAGTTCCTGCCGCGTTTATCAGCCAATCTTGAGATTGACTGCAGAAGACTTGCCGTTACGGCCCCTCTCGAGGTCATACGTCACGGCCTGCCCTTCGGACAGGGTCTGCTGGCCAGCCTGCTCAACGGCAGAGATGTGCACGAAAGCATCGGCGCTTCCGTCATCAGGCTGGATAAATCCAAAGCCCTTCTGGGCGTTGAACCATTTAACTGTTCCTGCGGCCATAATTTGGCCTCCTTAGAATAACCGGCACCCCACGCGAACATGCACGGGATCGAGACTTTTCGTTTTATCGGGGATGCCATAAGGCCGCTTGGTGTAGCTGCTCTGAAATCTTGTCCGTAGCTGAAAAGTCCAGCCGTGAGGACCTTCCTATAGAGGTTATCCGGAAATAGCACGTAAAATATTCAAAAAATCGGAAATATTTCCTTTACCCCATCGGATAATTGCTCACAGCAGGCACCACTGGCGCATCATGTTGTGGTAGATATTGGTCAGTGACAGCACGGCAGGATCGGCATCCCCCAGCCGTTCGCGCAGTGATGTGACCTGCATGTCGAGGTCGAACATGATCTGCCTGCGGCTCTCCTCCGCAATCATCGACTGCGACCAGAAAAAAGCCGCCAGCCTGCACCCGCGCGTGACCGGCGTGACACTGTGCAGCACCGTGGTGGGGTAGAGAATCATGTCACCCGCGGGCAGCCTTATGGCCTGCTCGTTGCCATTGGCGAGGATGGTCAGTTCCCCGCCGTCATATTCATCGGGGTCGGAGAAGAACAGCGTGGAGGACACATCGGTGCGGATGCGCGTGTGGATGCCACCCGCCAGGATGCCGCGTATCGCGTTATCGACATGCGCGCCAAAGTGCATGCCGCCTTCGTAGCGGTTGAACAGTGGCGGGCTGACCCGGTAGGGCAGCACCGCGCTGTTGAAGAGGGCATTGCGCCCGAGCGCGTGCAGCACGATCTTGCCAAGCTCGCGGCACGCCTCGGAATCGCGGGGCAGTTGCAGGTTGTTCTTGGTTTTTGCTGACTGCACGCCCGCCGTTTCGCGGCCATCGATCCATTGCGCATCGCGAAGGCGGGCGCGGCAGTGGGCGAGTTCATCGGCGTTGAGCAGGGCGGGGATGTGCAGCAGCATAAGCGTGGCCTTGGTTGAGGAGAGCGGATCAGTACTGCGCCGAGATGTTGAACAGGAACGACCGCCCTACGGAAGGGGTGACGCGATTGGTGAACAGACTGCCATAATTGAGCCGGTTATCAAGGTTATAGGCGTTCATGGCCACTTTCCAGTTGTTGTTGAAGTGGTGGGCGACCATGGCGTCGAACTCCACCGTGGCGGGCGCGCGGTTGGTATTGAGCTGGTCGAGCCAAACGCCCTGCCGCCAGGTTATGCCGCCGCCAATGGTCATGTTCCACGGCTTGCGCGGCGCGATCTCGTAGCTGGTCCAGGCAGTGGCCTGATTATGGGGCACGTACTGGATCTGCCCACCTTGCTTGGATGAGGTGGAACCCGCCTTGGTAATGGTGGGGTCATACAGTGCGTAGGTGCCATAGAACATCCAGTTGCGCAGCAGCGTGCCTGATACGCTGAGTTCAAGCCCCTGGTTGCGCTCCTGGTCGCTCGTTGCACTCACATCGCCCGTGGTGGGGTCGGTCTGGGTGGAGTTGTTCTTCTCGAGCCGGAACAGGGCTGCCGTAAAGCCGATACGGTCATGGAAGGCGCTGTATTTGGCCCCCACCTCATACAGCCTGCTGCGCTCGGGGGCGGCGCTCTGGCTCTTGGCGGTCATCGGCTCGGAGCTGTTGGTCACGTACAGGCTGAGCGGCGTGGTGGATTCCGACCAGTTGAAATACACCATCAGGTTGCTGCGCGGGGTGTACATGAGGCTGACCGACGGGTTTATGGTGGTCTCGTTCTGGCCATAGCTCACATCGGGGGTGGCCGTGCTGCCGCCGGTTGCACTGTAGGTGCTGTTCCAGTGATCCCACCGAAAGCCCGCCTTGACCGACAGGTTTTTGGTCAGCCACACCTGATCGGACAGGAAGAAGCCTACATCAAGCGCCGAACTGTCCTTGTAGCACTTGCGGCCCACGCCGTTGCCGATATTGACCAGCCGGTTGGGGTACTGGCTGCAGTCGCCCAGTGTCAGGCCCGGCACGTAGGGCGAGGGATCGAGCAGGCTGGTGCTGGCGCGGTTCGAGCCATAGGCGTAGTTCTGGCGGTGATCGGTCACGTATTCGATGTCGAACCCGCCAATGATTTCGTGGCGGATATGTCCGGTTTTGAGGTGCGCCACACCTGAGAACACATCCTGGATCGACCAGTCGCTCTGCCGGTAAGGCTCGGGGCCGCCCACGCCACCGTTACGTGCCACCTGCGCGCTCGCCGCGTTGCCGGACAGGTAATCCGACTGGCAGGTCGAGGAGGGGGCCACGCCGTTGAACGTGTTGTTGGTGAGTGTCGCGCCACTGCTGAAGTTGGAGCACGCCTCCTGCGAAGCCGAGAAATAACGGTGGAAGATGCCGCCGCGCATGTCGTTATACAGCGTGAGAATGGGGCTGACCTTGGCAGTCAGGCGACCGGTGATCATGTCATCACTGGTATTGTCCTGATCGTAGGTGGTGCCATACCAGTTGGTGCGCTTCACGCCCCTTTCGGTCACCGGGTAGCCGATGCCGCCGGTGGGGGTGACAACCGGCACGCCGTAATCGGGGATGCGGTTGTCATTCTGGTGGAAGTATTCCAGAACGAATGACACTTTCTTGCCCAGCCCGAACGCGATGGAGGGCGCAATGCCCCAGCGATGGGAATAGATATAGTCACGCCCCACCACGTTGTTCTCGTTGCCCATGCCGGTCAGGCGGAAGGCGGTGGTGCTGTTGATCTGGTAGTTCACATCCAGCGTGCCACGGTAATACGACCCGCTCCCCCCCGAGAAACTGGCCTGGTAGCTGTTGCCCAGATGCGGCGTCTTGGTCACGATGTTGATGGCGCCACCCGTGGTGCCATTGCCGAACACCTCCGATGACGGGCCCTTGATGACCGAGACATGGTCATAATAGAAGCTGTCGCGCGCATAGACGCCAAAATCCCGCAGGCCGTTTTCATAAATGTCGTTCTGGGCCGCGAAACCACGGATCAGGAACTGATCGCCCGCCATGCCGCCTTCGCCTTCACCCACCGATGCGGTGATGCCGGGCACGTTCTTCAGCGCCTCATCAAGCGATTTGACATTCTGCTGTTGCATGAGCACCTGCGGCACCACGTTCACGTTCTGGGGCGTGTGCATGGCGTCCTGCGGCATGCGGCTCAGGCCGATGGATTCATGCAGAACGTTCATGGGCGAGGCCGTGACGTGGGTTACGTCAAATCCGTGCTCCGCCTCATGGTTATAGGCATCCTGCTTTTTGGTGTTGTTTGCCTTGGCATCACCCGAAGGCGTGGTGGCCTGCGTATCGGTTGCGGGCACCGTGTCCTGTGCGGCATGCGCACTGGTGGTGGCGCAGGCCAGCGCCATGGAGGCGGTGAGCAGGGAGAATGGCCTGAGTTTCTGGCGGATGGTCTTTTCGGTCATATTGCAACAGCCTCTTAATTGCAGAAGGTTGCAATATCAATTCTGATAATTAGTCGCAATATACCCGTGCGGGGTTTGTCATTCTGTGTCACATGATTGCAACAAATTCGCATTCTCATTAACGGTGCATGAAAAACCCCGCACCGTTCGGGGCGCGGGGCAGGGGCCACCACATGGCTAGAGGTTCGCGATGACCTTCAGCCCCACGAGGGCCGCGTTGGGGATGTGCCTGGTCTCGCCCGGGCGGATCATGTACTCGAATTCCGGCTGCACCAGTATGCCGGGCATGGCGTCAATGGCGTAATAGGCTTCGATGATGTGGGAGTCCGTCTGTGGCGCGCGCACGGTGGCGCCGAGCGAATAACCGGCCTCGTAACGCAGGATCTGGCCTTCCTCCTTGCGGTGGCTGACATGGTACCATGAATACATGATGCCCAGCCGGTCGGTCACGCGGGATGGAATGACACCCGCGAAGGACAGGCCGCCATAGGCTTCATCCGAGATGGATGTGACATGCGGCGTGTTGTGGATGTAGCCCGCCATCAGGTAGCCACCGGCCATCTGGTTGCGTCCGCCCCGGCGGTAGACCATCTGGTCGCCTTCAAACCAGAACATGTCCATCGGCGCCGAGCGCTGGTGGCCTGCCGCCGTGCGCAGGGCCGCGGGCAGGCCGATGCCGATCTCGTCGGGGTAGCGCGTGGTGTCATGCGCATAGCCCAGTATGTAATGCCCCGGCAGGCGGTTGCGGGTCAGGAAGGGCTGCCACGTGAACTCGACCGGCAGCATCACGCCCGTCGCCTTCTCGCTGCCCCACGCCCAGCCGCTGGGGTTGTCGCTCAGCGCATTGACGGAATAGGCGCCGAACTGGATGGCCGTGTCACGTGTGGGGCGCAGGCGCAGGCGGCTGCCCCATGTGGCCTTGGGATAGACCGAAAAGCCGGAGTCGAGCTTGAGCGCCACGGGAGCCGAGCAGGTGACCATGAACGAGCACAGCAGCGGCGAGGTGGCAAACACATGGGTGAGCGCCATGCGGCCGAAGCTGATGTCGAGATGGTTGTTGAGCAATTTCTTTTCGGCATAGAAATCAACCAGATGCGCCACCACGTTGCCCGACAGGCCATACACTTCCTGCAGGTTGACGTAATATTCGCCCACCCGGTCATGGCTCACGGCGCGGCCTGCGCGTTCCATCACCAGCGTATGGACCGACCAGCCCTTGATTCCGGCCATTTTCTCCAGATCGAAGTTCACCTGCGCGGTCAGTTCATGCACGTAGCTCATGCCACGCTGCACGCCGCCATCAATCACGCCCATCGCCTCGCCCTTGTAGGTAAAGGCAAAGCTCACGCCGTGGTCGCGCAGGCGCCTGCGCAGCGGGTCGAGCAGTGGCACGAGGTGGCCGCTGCCTGCGGTGGGCACGTAGTACGGGTCCTCCAGATCGGTGTCATGTTGGGCGTCGATCCAGCCGGGCAGCAGCCCGGAGGGGCCTTCATGGTGGCTCAGCGCATCAAGTTCGATCTGGTGGAAAGCCTTGTTGTCACCGGGGCTGCTGACTGGGGCCACGCTCATGGTGGCAAGGCCCGCGGACGGAAAGGCCGGCACGCCGCTGGGCGGGATGGGCGTGTTGGGCGGCCTGCGGATGGCCTGCGGCTGGGGGCCAAGCCGCTCGGCATCGAGGCGCATGCTGATCTGTTCCTCCTGCGTCATGCCGGTCGAGGGCATGGCCGAGACCGCGCCGGGCGCCATGATGGAGGGCACTGGCTTCATGCCGGGGTCAACTGCCGCCTGGGCATGGGCGTGCTGGGCCGGGACCAGCGCGGTGGCGCCTACGGCCAGCAGCCATCCCCAGCCGGGAGGGAACGGCGCGCACGCACGCCCATTGGCGTGTGGGGAGATATGTCTTGTCATGTCTGTCGATTTTCTCGCGGCCCGGTCCATCACGGGACGGGGCAGGGATGCCGGGAAAAAGGGATGCGGGCCTCAGCCGGGAGACCGGCCCACGAACGTGGCGGGAAAAACGACAGGCGCGCTGTTGCGCGGGCGGGAGTGGATCATGATTTGAGGCACCATTGTTCTTGTTTTTTTTGAAGATTGTCTGAAATAAACCGTCGGTAGGAATAAAAGTTTTCAGGCCGCGTCTTTTTTTAAGGCGGTGTTGTGGCAACGCTTTCGTAAAAAACTTTCTCCGGCCGCCATGCCGCCTGCGGGCGCTTTGTGGGCAGGCTTTTTCAGACAATCTTCGATCTTCAGGCAAGATAGACTAAAATTATAAAATTATCAAACAGAAAATAACTATGTTAATTTTGCGCCGAACAAATTGTAATTTTATTTCGTGCCTCATTCTGGTTTCCGCTGTTCTCCCATTCATGGTATCGCGCCTGTAGTGCCGTGGGGCAGGCTCGCGAAGAGGAGAAAGGTGTGTCGGCGCTTGTGCTTGTGGTGATGGGTTTCGTGGCCGGGGCGCTGCTCGGGGGGTATGGCGCGTGGCGTTATGGCGCGCTGGGGCGGCTTTCGGGCTACCCGGTGCGCCTGCAGGCCGAACCCGTGGGCGCGGATGAAGATACGGTGCCGGTCGATGACCTGCCCGTGTCGCTGCTGGTGCTGGCACGCGGCGGGCGGCTTTTGCATGCCGGCGCCCGCGCGCAGGTGGAATTTGCCGAAGGGCTGGGCATGTTCGTGCGCCACCCCGCATTGCAGCGCGCCGTGGCCGAACTGCGCCCCGGCGGGGTGACGGAGGTCACCATCGAGGCCGATGTGCCGGTGCGCCGCGTGGTGCAGGCCTTTGTCAGGGCCGGGATATGGCACGGACAGCCTGCCTGCGTTGTGGTGCTGCTCGATGCCACGGCGCGTGACGCGCTTGATCGCGCGCGCAGCGACTTCGTGGCCCATGCCAGCCATGAGTTGCGCACCCCGCTTGCCGCCCTGATCGGCTTTATCGAGACCCTGCAGGGCCCGGCTGCCAATGATGCCACGGCGCGGCACAAATTCCTTGCCATCATGGCCCGGCAGGCCAGCCGCATGCAGCGCCTGATCGACCGGCTGCTTTATCTGTCGCGCGTGCAGATGCTCGAGCACCAGCGCCCGCAGGGCATGATTGCGGTGAGCGACCTGTTTGCCCGCTTCAATGATGAGGTGCAGGGCAAGCCCGAGGCGGATCGCGCGGCCCTGGTGCTGCATCCTGCCCCCGCGGGCACGTTGCGCGGCGATGCGGACCAGATATTGCAGGTGCTCGTCAACCTGAGCGAGAACGCCCTGCGTTATGGCAGGCCGCGGCCGCCTGTCGAGCCGCGCATCGAAATCGCGGCGCAGTGGCAGGATAATGGTGGCCTGCTGCTCTCGGTGCGCGATAACGGGCCGGGCATCGCGCCACAGCACCTGCCGCGCCTGACCGAGCGCTTCTACCGTGTCTCGCCCACGCCGGGGGCGAACGGAGAGCAGGGCACGGGGCTTGGGCTGGCCATCGTGCGCCATATCGTTGACCGCCATGGCGGGCGGCTCGACATCACCAGCGCGCCGGGGCAGGGCACCTGCTGCACGGTGTGGCTGCCGGGTAGCGCGAATACCGTGTAATTATCGATCCTGACTGTTTTTAAAGCCGCTATCTTGCGTGTCAGGACACTCATGATGAAAGATGCCGCGACATGAGCATAAAGCGACTGGAAAGGGCGATCAGGCAGGAAAGCGTGGCCAATATCGCCTCGGTCAGCATCCACCAGCCTGCCCCCGCTGATTGCCTGATCTGATAGGCACTTTTTATGCCGCCGGGCCAGGATGATTTGGAAGCACTCTTCCTGATCCAGACCGAACCGGTATGCGGCATCTGGCGGCGGGCGTTGCGATACGAATGGCACGTGCAGGCGGCAGGCCCGGTTGCGGCGGTGGAGAGCGGATATGTGTGTCTATCGTGCGTCCCTCACCCAGCACGGCTGACCGGGCCTATGTGCCGAAATAGGCCTGCCGCAGTTCCTTGCGCACGAAATCAAGGAACAGCCGCGTGCGCGAGGGCAGGTGCGTGCGCGAGGGGTAGACCGCGCACAGGGTCACGTCCTCCCACCTGTAGGTGCTGAGGCATTCGATCAGCCTGCCGCATTTCAGGTCATCGGCAATGTCCCACAGCACCTTGAGCGCAATGCCGCGCCCGCTCACCGCCCAGTCATGCACCACCTCGCTGCTTGATGTGGCGAGGCGGGGCGTGACATGCACTTCCTTGCGGGTCTTGCCATCAAAATACACCCATTCGTTAAAGATGCGCTGGCGGCGGATCAGGCAGATGCAGTCATGCTTGAGCAGGTCGTGCGGCGTGGCGGGCAGGCCCTTGCGGTCACGGTATTCGGGTGAGGCACAGACCACGCGGCGGCTGTTGATCAGGCTGGTGGTCATCACCTCCTGATCGGGCGGCATGCCGGGGCGGATGGCGATGTCCAGCCCGTCATCAATCACGTCCAGCCCGGCATCGGACAGGGTAAGCTGCACCGTCACCTCGGGGTACTGCTCCACGAAGGCGGCCACCACGCCCGCCAGCATCTTGCGCCCGATCTCCGATGGCACGCCCACGCGCAGCAGCCCGCGCGGAATGCCCGCGCGCGCGGTCAGTTCGGCTTCCGCTTCCTCCACTTCCTGCATGATACGCACGGCATGCTCGTGCAGGCGCTGCCCTTCTGCCGTGAGCGCGAAATGGCGCGAGGTGCGCGTGACCAGCCGCGTGCCCAGCCGGGCCTCCATGGTGCTCAGCCTGCGGCTCATGGCGGCGGGCGAGAGGCCCATGGCGCGCGCGCACCCCGCAATGCTGCCCGCCGCGGCCAGGATGCAGAAAAATCTCAGGTCACTGATCTCGTCGGGCAACTGCCGGCTCCATGATTGCGTTTGGCGTACGGTTGGCGTGCATGCCCATGCCCTACACGAAGATGTGCAGATCCGTATCCTGCGGCTCTTTCAATCGTTATCACAATATCGGGTCATTATGTCGGACACAGTGCGGGCCATGCTTTCCTCTTCCCTCAAAACGGCTTTGTCTGGCAGGGAACTTCTGGATTGCCCTGTGCTGAACAAGGGAAATGCATTCGACAGGCGTGAACGTGACCTGTTCGGACTGCATGGCCTGCTGCCCGCTTCCGTCGCCACCCTGGCCGAGCAGGCCGATCTGGCCCGCGCCCGCCTCGCCGCCCTACCGGACAATTTTGCGCGACATATTGCGCTACGCGAAATCCAGGACCGGAACGAAACGCTTTTCTACGCCATTATCGACGAGGCGCTCGAAGCTTGGCTGCCTATCATCTACACCCCTGCCATCGGTTGGGCATGCCGTGAGTTCAGCCATATCTGGACCCGCCCGCGCGGCCTGTTCCTGAGCTATGCCGACCACCGTGGCCGCATTGCCGAGATCCTGGCCAACCCGCAATTTGATGATGTGCGGGTGATCGTGGCGAGCGATGGCGGCAGCATTCTTGGCATTGGCGACCAGGGGGCCAACGGCATGGGCATCCCCATTGGCAAGCTCTCGCTCTATACCGCGTGTGGCGGCCTCGACCCCGCCCGTGCGCTGCCCGTCCTGCTCGATGTGGGCACCGATAACGAGACCCTGCTGGCCGACCCCGAATATATCGGCTGGCGGCATGCCCGCGTGCGCGGCGCGGAATATGATGCCTTCATTGCCGAATTCGTGCAGGCCGTGAATACGCGCTGGCCCAATATCGCCCTGCATTGGGAGGATCTTTCAGGTGCCGACGCGCTGCGCATCCTGCGCCGCTATCGCGATGGCATGTGTACCTATAATGATGACATCCAGGGCACGGCGGGTGTGACCGCCGGGGCGCTGCTCGCGGCCATCAGGGCCGGTGGCGCGCCGCTGGATGCCCAGAAGATCGTCATTTTTGGCGCGGGTGGCGCGGGGTGCGGCATTGCCGACCTGCTGGCGCAGATGATGGTGGCAGGCGGCATGACGGCGCAGGAGGCCAGCCGCCGCTTCTTCATGGTTGATATCAACGGCCTTGTGCGCGAGGGCATGCCGGGCGTTACCGAGGGCCAGCAGCCCTTCGCCCAGCCTGCCGATGTGGCATCGGGCTGGCGGGTGGATGATGCCGCCCATATTACCCTTGCCGAGGTCATGGCCCATGTGCAGCCCACCATGCTGATCGGCACATCAGGGCAGGGCGGGGCATTCACGCGCGAGATCGTGGCCCCCATGGCGCAGCAGGCGGCGCGGCCCATCATCTTCGCGCTGTCCAACCCGACCGCCAATATCGAGGCCACGCCCGCCGACCTGCTGGCCTGGACGCAGGGGCGCGCCATCATCGGCACGGGCGGCCCGTTTGCGCCGGTGGAATATGCCGGTCGCCTGCGCCCGGTTGACCAGATCAACAATTCCTACGTCTTTCCCGGCGTGGGGCTGGCAGTGGTGGCCGGTGGCATCACGCGCATGACCGATGGCATGTTTTTGGCCGCGGCCCATGCGCTTGCCGCCCTCTCGCCCGCGGCAGGGGCTGCCGACCCCACCACTGCGCCGCTGCTGCCACCGGTCTCGGAACTGCGGCTTGTGGCGACAGCCGTGGCCCGTGCCGTGATTGCGCAGGGGCAGAAGGAAGGCGTCGCCCCGCAGGCAGCAGGCCACGATGTCGAGACCGCCCTGCGCGATGCGGTGTGGATCGCCCGCTATCGCCCGTACGAAAAAGCCTGAATTCCGGTATTGCCGGATGGAAGTGTGTGCAGCCAACGTTTTGATGCCAGATGATGAAAGGCCATCTATGTCGCCTTTTTTCACGAATGCGGCGTTCTGCAGCGCCGTTGTGTCAAAAGCATTGGCGCGACGTTCCCGTGCCGCGCAGGCGATTGCACGGGCAGGTTTTGCCCAAGGGCCATGCCTGCCGTGACACTGCCCCGGCCACGCGCTCCAGCCCGATGCGGAGCCGCGTTCTGAGTGCGCCATGCAGGCGCGTCAAAGCGCCCCGCGTGGGGAGGGGCTGCGATCAGCCGCACCGGGGCAGGGCGGCCTAGATGGATCTATCCCGGCTCATCATGCCCAATCCGGTCGGCCGCCTGCGCTGGCCCATCGGGGTGGACTGGCTGCGCTGGCTGGTCTGCCCCACGCCACAGGCCATGGGCTTTGCGCTGCGCAACACGGCGGCCTCGCTCATAGCCCTTGCCATTGCGTTGTGGATGGAACTCGACAGCCCGCAATGGGCGGTGGCCACCGTGTGGTCGGTCGCCCAGGTGCGGCGTGGGGAGAGCATGTCCAAGGCGCGGTGGCGCATCGTGGGCACGCTGGTCGGCGCGGTGGCTGCCGTAGTGTTCATCGGGGCGTTTCCGCAGCAGTCATGGCTGTTTTTCCCTGCCGTTGCGACGTGGATCGGCCTGTGCAGCTTTCTGGCCACGTTCTGTCTCAACTTCCGTTCCTATGCGTTCGTGCTGTCGGGCTATACGTGCTCCATCATTGCGGTGGCGGCGGCATCCGAGCCCGATAACGTGTTTTTCATCGCCATGTCGCGCGCCAGCTATATCGTGCTGGGCGTGGTGTGCGAGGCGGCGATGGGGGTGCTGTTCACCTTCAACCTGGCCACGCGCGCGCAGGCCACCATGGTGGGGCAGGTGGAAGACGTGCTGCACCGGCTCGGTGGCCTGCTGCGCGAGATCGTGCTGCATGAGCGTGATACTCTGGTTCATGCCGGTGAGTTTTCCGACATGCTGGTATCGGTGCATCAGGGGCTGGAGTTCCCGGCCATCGAGATGGGGCGGCAGGTGCATGCGGGCGATCATGCCCGCGCGGTGCTGGCCGAGGTTTCAATCCTTGTCACCCGCCTTGTCGGCCTGTCTGGCGGCACGGAGCGGGCCATGCTGGCCGATGACGCGGCGCTGGCCGATACGCGCGGGCAATTGCTGCATCTATGCGACCGGCTGGCCACCTGCCGCCTTGAGTCAGGCGCGCTGGATGATCTGTACGCGCAGGTCACGCATCTGCACGCCCTGTTTGAGCAGCGTGCCGCGCGGGGCGCGCACGAGATGGCCCGCGTGACCCACGGCGTGCTGGCCGCCACCATGGAGGATCTGCAGACCGCGCTTGACCACGCCCATGCCATTTTCAACCCGCCAGCGCATGACCGCTTTCGCTTTCACCTTGGCGGGCACCGCGATATCCGCCTCGCATTCCATAACGGGCTGCGGGGGGCTGTGGCCATCATGCTCGCCGCCCTTGTGTATGAATGCACGGCCTGGCCCGGCGGCATGGGGTTCATTGCCATTACCACGCTGGTGTGCGGGCTGTTCGCCACACGCGAGAACCCGGTGGTGGCCACGACGCGCTTCCTGTCCGGCGCGGTGTGGTCGGCCGTGGCGGCGGGGTGCCTCAGCCTGTGGCTGATCCCGTATCTAAGTAATTACGAGGAACTGGCCTTCGTGCTCGGCCTCTTCCTGTTCGTGGGCGGGCTTGCCAAGTGCAACCGGGGCACGGCGGGGGCGGCGGCGGCCTACGGGCTGCTCATGCCCAACCTGCTCATGACCGGCAACCAGAGCCGGGTGGATGAGATCGCCTTCCTCAACAACGCGTTGCACACTGTGCTGGCTGTCGGGTTGAGCGTGCTGGTGTTCCGGCTGGTGCTGCCGTTCAGGGCACGGGCCGAACGGCTGCGCTTTGGCGCGCATATGCGCGGCGAGTTGCGGCGGCTGTGCCTCGTGCCGTTGCCGCCCTCGCCCCAATGGTGGATTGGCACGAGTGTTGACCGGATCGGGCGCATGGTGCGCCATGCGGCACAGGCGGGCGATCATACGGCGGGTGGCGGCATCCGGCTCATGCTCATGTTTTCCTCCGTGGGGCTGAACATCCTGCTGCTGCGCGAACTCAAGCGGCAGCGACGCGACGGCGCAACCGACATTATCACCACCCTGCTGCGCGCGCTGGTGCGCTACCGGCCCATCAGCCCGCGCGGGGTGGCCGTGGTGCGGGCGGCGCGCAGGCGGCTGGCCCGGCTGGAAAAAGCCGACCCCGGCAATGGCAGGCTGCTTGAGGTACTGGCCTGCCTTGATGGCATTGCCCGCACGGCCACGGCCTGCCTGAGCGCGATGGAAGCCGGAGTGGAATGACAACTGGCAAAAGTGTTTGGTGAATTTTTTCAAAACGCTTCAGAGCACGCCGCCTTTTTGAAAAAAGGCGGCACCCAAAAACTTTTCACTGGTTCTGATCAGGTTACGGATTGGTCAAATCCGGTTTTTTAGGATAATCGCAACGCATCCGGTCCGGTCTGGCAAGGGGGAAACGCACGGAGCATGAGAAAACGCTATGATCTCGACCTGCTCCGCAGCCTTCAGGCCCTGATCGAGGAGGAAGGCGTCTCGCACGCGGCGCGCAGGCTCCAGATGAGCGAGGCCGCCATGAGCCGCAGCCTTGCCAAGCTGCGCGTGGTGTTCAATGACCCCATTCTGGTGGCATCGGGGCGGCGCATGGTGGTCACCACCTTTGCCCTCGGCCTGCGCGAGCGGCTGCGCGCCATTGTCGATGGCGCCGATTCATTGCTCGAAGAACAGGACACGCCCGATATTGCCAGCCTGTCGCCGCATTTCATGCTGCGTGCCAATGACCTGATCGTGGGCGCCTTTGGCGCGGCCATTCTTGCCGCCCTGCGCCATGACTGCCCCGGCTGCACCCTGACTTTCGTGCCCGAAACGGATGACGAACCCAGCAACGACCTGCGCGAAGGCCATATCGACCTGTATCTCGGCGCATCGGATGACATGCGGCCCGAGATACGCCGCCAGAGCATCTTCCCCACTGCGTTCCGCGCCCTCGTGCGGGCCGATCACCCCATTCTGGCCGAAGGGATCACGCCGCAATCCATCGCGCGGTATGAACATATCAGCGTATCGCGCCGGGGCAGGCTGCATGGGCCGATCGATACGGTGCTCAAGGAGCAGTTTGGCCTGCGCCGCCGCGTGGTGATGGTGGTGCCCACCTATTACGCCATGGTCGAGACCCTGCGCACGACCGACATGATCCTGCCGCTGCCGGGCATCGCCATAAATTCCCTGCCCATCCGCCTGATGCACTTGGCCGAATTCGAATTTCCCTTCGCCCTGCCCACGGTGCATTCCTTTCAGGCATGGCACCCAAGGCGCGACGGCGACCCGGTGCACCGCTGGCTGCGCAATACGGTGTATCGGGTGGTGCGCGAACGGGGCGAGGGCCTGCCGGAAGGGTTTGCCCCTCCGTCAGGCCCGTGAGGGATTACTGCCCGTAGCGCACGATGCCCAGGTCTTCATGCGGGATGTCGGGCATGCGGCCGGACATGATGTCGGCCAAAACCTTGCCCGAGCCGCAGGCCATGGTCCAGCCCAGTGTGCCGTGGCCCGTATTGAGGAACAGGTTGTCATATCTGGTGCGGCCGATGATGGGGGTGCCATCGGGTGTCATGGGGCGCAGGCCGGTCCAGAATTTTGCGGCGGGGATATTGCCGCCACCGGGGAACAGGTCGTTCACCGAATGCTCCAGCGTTTCGCGGCGCGGGGCGCGCAGTCTGGTGCTGAAGCCCGCGAGTTCCGCCGTGCCGCCAATGCGGATGCGGCTGCCAAGGCGGGTGATGCCGATCTTGAAGGTTTCATCCATGATGGTCGAGACCGGGGCGCGCTGCTCGTTCACGATATCGGCGGTGAGCGAGTAGCCCTTGACCGGATAGATCGGCAGGTCAAGACCCAGGCGGCGCACCATGGCGGGCGAGTAGCTGCCGAGCGACACCACATAGGAATCCGCCACCATCCGGCCCCGGCTGGTCTCGATGCCGGTAATGCGGCCGCCATCGGATGTCATGGTGCGGATGCTGGTATCGTAATGGAAGGTGACACCCGCTTCCGCCGCCTTGGCCGCGAGGCGCTGGGTGAACAGGAAGGCATCGCCCGTCTCGTCACCCGGCAGGCGCAGGCCGCCCACGAATTTATGCGCCGATGCGGCCAGTCCCGGCTCGGCCTCGACACAGCCTTCACGCGTGAGCACCTGATAGGGCACGTTATACTGCTCAAGCACGCGGATATCGCCTGCAATGCCGTCAAGCTGCTTTTGCGTGCGGAACACCTGCAGCGTGCCCTGCTGGCGGTCATCATAGGTAATGGCGGTGTTGGCGCGCAGGTCCATCATCATGTCGCGGCTGTATTCCGCAATGCGCACCATGCGGCCCTTGTTGCGGTCATAGGCGGTGGTGGTGCAGTTCTCGAGCATCTGCACCAGCCACTTCCACAGATGCGGGTCGGGCATGGGCCAGAACACGAAGGGGCGGTACTTCATCAGCAGCCACTTGATGGATTTGAGCGGCACGCCCGGCCCCGCCCATGGCGATGAATAACCCGGCGAGACCTGCCCGGCATTGGCGAAGCTGGTTTCAAGCCCGGCTTCGGGCTGGCGGTCAACAACCGTGACCTCATGGCCCGCCTGCGCGAGATACCATGCCGATGTCACGCCAACGACACCACTACCCAGTACGATGATTTTCATTACACGGAGGCCTTGTTCTGGCGGGGAGAAGCATCGCACGCGACAGCTTGCCGGTATGTGCGATGGAAACGCGAACCCAGTGCGGTCAGCACTTCGTAGCCGATTGTGCCTGCATCATGCGCCACGTCGTCCACGCTGCGGCGCGGGCCGATCATGTCCACATGGGTTGCGGCATCAAGCACGCTTTCGGGCACGTCATTGACATCCACCGTGGTGGAATCCATGGAAATGCGCCCCAGGATGGGCAGCCGGTAGTCACCAAGCCACGCGCAGCCACCCTGTGCCCCGCTGCGCAGGAAGCCATCGGCATAGCCAATGCCCAGCGTTGCAATCCGTCGCGGCCCGGTGGCGCGCCAGGTCAGGCCGTAGCCCACGCCGTCGCCCGCGCCAATGGCGCGGCGCTGCACGATGCGCGCGCGCAGCCTGACCGTGGGGCGCAGCGGGTTGGGTGTCTGTGCATTGGGGGCAAGGCCGTACAACGCCGCGCCGGGGCGCACGAGGTTGAAATGATAGTCCGGCCCAAGGAAAATGCCCGATGAGGCCGAAAGCGCCCACGGGGCCGCGGGCAGGCGTGCCGCCATGGCGCGCAGCCGGTCTCGCTGCATGGCGTTGGCCGGGTTTTGGGGCGTGTCGGCGCAGGCGAGGTGGCTCATGACCAGCTTCGTGTCGATGCCATCAAGCGCGGCGGGGGTTTGGGCCAGTGTCGCCACATCCGCCTCCGACAGGCCAAAGCGCGACATGCCGGTATCAACCTGCAGGGCGGCGGGCAGCGCCTTTTGCGCCTGTGTGGCATGGGCGCGCCAGTTGGCAACCTGCTCCATGCTGTTGAGCACGGGCAGCAGCGCGTGGCGGGTGAACAGCGCCTCGGTGCCCGTCATGGGGCCGTGCAGCACAAAGATCCGTGCCGTGGGCGCAACATGCGGGCGCAGGCGAATGCCTTCTTCCAGATGGGCGACAAAGAAAACCCGCGCCCCGGCCTGTTCCAGCACGGGGGCAACCCTGTCAGCGCCCAGGCCATAGGCATCGGCCTTGACCACGGCCGCACAGGTGGCAGCGCCCGTGCGGGCATCGAGCAGGCGGTAATTGGCGGCTATGGCATCCAGATCGATTTCCAGCGCGGCGCCCGCACCGGCAAGCGCCCAGCCTGATGCCATGGGCGGGGGGAAGGACAGGTCAGGCATGGGGTGCTTACTCCATCGGGCGGAACATGACTGATCGTATGCGTGTGGTAACAAAATGTCCTGTCGTTTTGTGCATGATCATGCGATTAATGAGCGGTTACGCGCAATTATATACGAAAATAAGCGGAAAATTCACCATGCCCTTCGACCGGCTGACAGATGCCATCCTGCGCCACCTCCGCCATGATGGCCGCATGAGCAACGCGGATCTGGCCCAAAGGGTCGGGCTATCGCCTTCGGCGTGCCTGCGCCGTGTGCGCATGCTGGAAAAAGAGGGGGTGATACGCGGCTATCGCGCCCTGATAGACGAGCGCTCGGTGCATGGCATGACCACCGTGATCGTGCAGATCACGCTGGAGCGGCAGACGGAGGAATGCCTGCGCCGTTTTGAAGCCCGCGTGCGCGAATGCGCCGATGTGCGCGAATGCTACCTGATGACGGGCGACGCCGATTACCTCGTGCGCGTCGAGGCGCGTGACGCGGCTGACTATGAGCGCATCCATAAGGAAGAACTCTCGCGCATGCCCGGCGTGGCCCGCATACAGAGCAATTTCGCCATCCGCACCGTGGTGCAGCGCTAGAGCAGATCCAGTCTGAATAAACACATTTGAACCGGTGAAGATGCTCCAGCCTGTCCCGGCATGGTGCGCGTGGCGCCCCATCCCATTCGAAGTGATGCTGTCGTGCCGTCCAGTTCATGAATTCGCCTGCAAAAATGCCGCACAGCATAAGAAACTGTTTGAAAAATTAGCCTGGAAAACATTCAGGAATCATAAGGAAGTTTTTGACGAAGCTTTTTTCAAAAAGCTTCGAAGAACGCCGTTTTTTGAAAAAAGGCAGCACCCAAAAACTTTTATCTTTTTTAATCAATGATCTGTGTTCAAACATTTTCTAATAAAGCCGCAAGGGCGCCCCTTTGGAAAAAGGCGCCCAAAAGCTTTTACCACATCATATGCGCACTGTGTCGCAGGGGCGGTGGTTTATGGCGCGGGCGGGATGGACGGCGTGGCGCTGCGCGGAATGAACGGGCGGATGAGGAACTGGTAGCACCCGGCGCCCACCACGCCACCAATCAGCGGCCCGGCAATGGGCACCCACCAGAAATGGTCCGGTCCGGGCAGGGCGGAGTCTCCCCAGCCCATGACAAGGCAGAACAGTCGCGGCCCGAAGTCGCGCGCGGGGTTGATGGCCCAGGCCTCGAGGTAGCCCGAGGAGGCGCCAATGCTCGCAACAAGCAGCCCGATGATCAGCGCGCCCGAATTGGCCTGGGGTGCGACGGTATTGTATTCGCACGTAATGGCGAAGATGCCGAAGACCAGCAGTCCGGTCAGGATGATTTCATCAACAAAGGCATGCAGCGGCGTAATGCCTTCGCCCGGATGGGTGAAGAACACGCCCGCCGCTCCGCCAGCGGCGCGGGTGAGGCCATGCGCCGCGTTGTAGTGGTCGATCACGGGCTGGTACAGCGTATAGACCAGCATTGCCCCGATCACGCCGCCAAGCACCTGTGCTGCGCAGTAACCCGGCACCTTGCGCCACGAAAAGCCCCGGTAGAGCGCCAGCGCGAGTGACACGGCCGGGTTGGCATGCGTGCCCGACACGCTGCCGGTAATGTAGATGGCGATTGTAACCCCAAGTCCCCATACAATGGCCACGCCCCAATAAGCCTGCTTGTATGGGCTGGGGTCATAGAGCGCGTACATCGCGGCCACCGAATCACCAATCAGCACGATGATCATGACCGCGATGCACTCTGATATGAGCTCACCCAGGAATTGTCTGTTTTTCAGCATTTTAACCCACTTTATTCTTTTATTATCATTCGATGGGAAACGGCTGTTGGCCTTGTGGCCGGTTTGCAGCCCGGGAATGTTCTTAAACGAACATAACCTGCCGGGAAAGGGGCCTGTGCGATCGGTGGGGTAAGCGTGTCTCCTTTTTCCATATATTTCATTATATTTCATGAAATTTCTCCAACATTCCGGATTCGGGGGCAGGTGATGTTGTGGTGGTGATGGAAGGTAAGGGATGGGGTTGTGGAACGAGATGCGCGATTTCGCACATGCACAAAAACCGCTCCGGCATATAAATTACTCGGAATGGCGAATTTATGGCTAATGCCGAGCTCTATCATGCATGGAAAAAGAAAGAATTATTGAGACGTGCGGCATGCAGAAATGTGCGCGTGCCCTCTTGAATCGATCAGAATGTTCGGTTACGAACATACGTATCAGGAGGAACATTGACTATGGCGTCCATGGACGAAACATTCCGCACCACCGCGGCACCGGGTGGCCTGCTCGACCTGCTGGTCGTGGGCGGGGGTGTGAACGGCACGGGCATCGCGCGCGATGCCGCCGGGCGCGGCGCATCGGTCCTGCTTGTCGAGCAGGATGATCTGGCCAGCCACACATCATCGGCCAGCACCAAGCTGATCCATGGCGGCCTGCGCTATCTGGAATATTATGAATTCCGTCTGGTGCGCGAGGCGCTGATCGAGCGCGAGAAGCTGCTGCGCATCGCGCCCCACATCATCTGGCCCATGCGCTTCGTGCTGCCCTACACGCCGCAGGCGCGCCCGGCATGGATGCTGCGCCTTGGCCTGTTCCTGTACGATCACCTCGCCCCCAACATGACGCTGCCCAAGTGCAAGTCGCTCGACTTCCGCACGTCATCGGCGGGCCAGCCGCTCAATGGCAAGCTCGCCCGTGGCTTCGCCTATTCCGATGGCTGGGTGCAGGACAGCCGCCTCGTCGTGCTCAACGCCATGGATGCCAGGGCGCGTGGGGCCGATATCCGCACCCGCACCCGCATGGTTGCCGCCCGGCGCGTAGGTGGCGTGTGGGAAGCCGATATCGAGAACATGCTCGATGGCACCAAGACTACCGTGCGCGCCCGCGTGCTGGTCAATGCCGGTGGGCCGTGGGTGAGCGAAGTGCTGCGCGAGCGCGCGCAGGTGGAGTCCACCAAGAACGTGCGCCTCGTCAAGGGCAGCCATATCGTGGTGCCGCGCCTGTTTGACGGGCCGCAGGCCTACATCCTGCAGAACCCGGACAAGCGCATCGTCTTCGCCATTCCCTACGAGCAGAAATTCACCCTGATCGGCACGACCGACGTGCCGTGGACGCAGGCCCCCGGCGATGTCGAGATCTCGCCCGAGGAAATCAGCTACCTGTGCGAGAGCGTGAGCCGCTACTTTACCAGGCCCGTAACCCCGGCTGATGTGGTGTGGAGCTACGCCGGCGTGCGTCCGCTTTATGATGACGCGGCCAAGAATGCCTCCGCCGTAACGCGTGATTACGTGCTCGATGTGGACACGCAGGGCAACCAGGCGCCCATGCTGTCCATCTTCGGTGGCAAGATCACCACTTACCGTCGCCTTGCCGAGCATGCTATCGAGAAGCTCCAGCCCTTCCTGCCCGTGCTGTCGGCACCGGGCTGGACGGCGGACAAGGTGCTGCCCGGCGGCGACCTGGGCGAGGGCGGGTTCGAGGGCGCGCTGGCCCGCCTGCGCGCGCAGGCCCCCTTCCTTGGAGACGAGTTGAGCTGGCGGCTCGTGCGCAATTACGGCTCGCGCGCCACCGAGATCGTGGGCGATGCCCATGGCATGGAGGATATGGGCGAACTGTTTGGCGCGGGCCTGAGCGTGCGGGAAGTGGAATACCTGATCGCGAACGAGTGGGCGCAGACCACGCAGGACATCCTGTGGCGTCGCTCCCGCCTTGGCCTGCATGTGACCGATGAGGACACGGCCCGCCTTGAGGCCTACCTCAAGGCCCGCAAGCCGGGCACGGCGCCTACTTCCGCATAAATAAAAAAATCAGGCCGCAGGTGTCATACGCCTGCGGCCCAAACGCGCATCCGCCCTGTTGGGGCAGGAGAAGATAATGAACAAGAAGAACAGAATTCTCGCCATCGACCAGGGAACGACCTCGACCCGCAGCATCGTGTTCGACCGCGATATCACTGCCATTTCGGTCGCCCGCATCGAGTTTGCCCAGCATTATCCCAGCCAGGGCCGGGTCGAGCATGACCCGGAGGAAATCTGGTCCAACGTTCTCTCCACCGCGCGCGAGGCCATTGAAAAGGCAGGCGGCCCCGACGTGATCGCGGGTATCGGCATTACCAACCAGCGCGAAACCATCGTGGTGTGGGAGCGCAGCACCGGCAGGCCCATCCATCGCGCCATTGTCTGGCAGGACCGGCGCACCACGCCCATCTGCGCGCGTATGCACGAGGAAGGGCTTGAACCCCTCGTGCGCGAGCGCACCGGCCTGCTGCTCGACCCCTATTTCTCGGCCACCAAGATCGCGTGGATTCTTGATAATGTAGAAGGTGCGCGCGCGCAGGCCGAGAAGGGCGAACTGGCCTGCGGCACCATCGACAGCTTCCTTTTGTGGCGGCTGACCGGTGGCCGCGTGCATGCCACCGATACCACCAATGCCTCGCGCACGCTCCTGTTCAACATCCATACCTGCGCGTGGGATGACGAATTGCTGGCCCTGTTCAAGGTGCCGCGCGCCATCCTGCCTGAAGTCAGGACCAACAGCGAAGTGTTTGGCGAGACAACGCCCGAGCTGTTCGGCGCCCCGCTCAAGGTGGCCGGCATGGCAGGCGACCAGAACGCCGCCATGGTGGGGCAGGCGTGCTTCCGCCCCGGCACCGCCAAGGCCACTTACGGCACGGGCTGCTTCGCGCTGCTCAACACCGGCACCACGCCCGTCATGTCCGAAAACCGGATGCTGACCACCATCGCCTACCGCATCGGGGCGGAGACGACCTATGCCCTCGAAGGCTCGATTTTCGTGGCAGGTGCGGCCATCCGCTGGCTGCGCGACGGGCTGAACCTCATCACCCATGCCTCCCAGACCGATGACATGGCCACCCGCGTGCCGCACAGCCACGGCGTGTATATGGTGCCCGGCTTCGTGGGCCTTGGCGCGCCCCACTGGGACCCCGACGCCCGCGGCCTGATCTGCGGGCTCACGCTTGATGCCACGGCGGCGCACATTGCGCGCGCGGCCCTGGAATCGGTAGCCTACCAGACCATGGACCTGATGGACGCCATGCATGAAGATGGGGGCTGCAAGCTCAACGCACTGCGTGTTGATGGCGGCATGTCGGTCAATGACTGGTTCTGCCAGTTCCTGGCCGATATGCTGCTGACCCCGGTGGAACGGCCCCGGCAGGTCGAGACCACCGCACTCGGGGCTGCCTTCCTCGCGGGGCTGGCCACAGGGGTGTGGGAAAGCATTGCCGAACTGGAAGGCACCTGGACACGCGGGCATCTGTTCCGCCCGACAATGGACAAGGCGCAGCGCGATACTATGGTAGCCGGATGGCATGTGGCAGTCCGCCGCACGCTCAGTTCCACCGTTGCTGCGTAATCAAGACTACTGACCAACAGGAAAAGAGTGTTTCATGACCACCACACGGCATAATCCCTATCAGGTGACTGATCGCAATCTCGCCCTTGAACTCGTGCGCGTAACCGAGGCGGCCGCGGTCGCCGCATCGGCCTGGACCGGTCGTGGCCTCAAGAACGAAGCCGATGGCGCGGCGGTGGAAGCCATGCGGCGCGCGTTCGACACGGTGGCCATTGATGGCACCGTGGTGATTGGCGAAGGCGAGATGGACGAAGCGCCGATGCTGTTCATTGGCGAGAAGGTCGGCTCGGGCGGCCCGGGCATGGATATTGCCGTGGACCCGCTGGAAGGCACCAACCTGTGCGCCAAGAACCTGCCCAATGCGCTGACCGTGGTCGCGCTGGCTGAAAGCGGCAACTTCCTGCATGCGCCCGACATCTACATGGACAAGATCGTGGTTGGCCCCTACCTGCCTGAAGGTGTGGTGGATCTGGACAGCACCATCGAGGCCAACCTCAAGTCACTGGCGCAGGCCAAGAAATGCGCGGTGTCCGACCTCATGCTCTGCACGCTCGACCGTGAGCGCCATGAGGAACTGATCGCCCGCGCGCGTGCTGCCGGTGCGCGCGTGACCCTGCTGAGCGATGGCGACGTGGCCGCCGCCATAGCCGCCTGCCTCGATGACAGCGAGATTGATATCTATGTCGGCTCCGGCGGTGCGCCGGAAGGCGTGCTGGCCGCCGCCGCCGTGCGCTGCGTGCATGGGCAGATGCAGGGCCGCCTCCTGTTTGAAGATGATGACCAGGTGGCGCGCGCGCGCAAGATGAACCCCGGTGCCGACCCCTCGCGCAAGCTGGCGCTCGAGGACATGGCGCGCGGTGACGTGCTGTTCTCCGCAACCGGGGTGACGGGCGGGGCGTTGCTCCACGGCATCCGCCGCAACGGCATCCGCACGGTCACGCATTCGCTGGTCATGCGCTCCAAATCCGGCACAATCCGCTTTGTGGAAGGCCACCACGATTACCAGACCAAGACCTGGTGAGCAGTATTTCATCGATTGCATAACAACAAGAACAGGCAATAGAGGAACGACATGACCAATACAGCACACACCGCTTCGGGCCGACTGGGCCTGCGCCCCGGCGTTGTGACGGGCGCGGATTACCGCCGCCTTGTCGAGACCTGCCGCGATGAGGGCTATGCCCTGCCGGCGGTCAACGTGGTGGGCACCGACAGCATCAACGCGGTGCTCGAGGCTGCGGCGCGCAACCGGGCGGATGTCATCATCCAGCTTTCCAACGGTGGTGCGCGGTTCTATGCGGGCGAAGGCATGAAGGATGCCGAACAGGCCCGCGTGCTCGGTGCGGTGGCTGCGGCCCGTCATGTCCATACCGTGGCCGCTGCTTACGGCGTGTGCGTGATCCTGCATACCGACCATGCCGACCGTAAGCTGCTGCCATGGATTTCCGGCCTGATCGATGCCAGCGAGGAGGCGGTGAAGGAAACCGGCCGCCCGCTGTTCTCCTCGCACATGATCGACCTTTCGGCTGAACCGCTGGAAGACAACATTGCCGAATGCGCCCGCTTCCTGCGCCGCATGGCGCCGCTGGGTATCGGGCTTGAAATCGAGCTTGGCGTGACCGGCGGCGAGGAAGACGGCATTGGCCATGACCTTGATGATGGCGCCGATAACGCGCATCTCTACACCCAGCCCGAGGATGTGCTGAAGGCTTATGAGGCCCTTTCCCCGCTGGGGTTCGTGACCATTGCGGCCTCGTTTGGCAACGTGCATGGCGTGTATGCGCCGGGCAATGTCAAGCTGCGCCCCGAGATCCTGCGCAACTCGCAGGCGGCGGTGGCCAAGGCCACCAACCTTGGTGAAAAGCCGCTCGCACTGGTGTTCCATGGCGGTTCGGGCTCGGAACAGGCCAAGATTACCGAGGCGGTATCCTACGGCGTGTTCAAGATGAACATCGACACCGACATCCAGTTCGCCTTTGCCAGCAGCATCGGCCACTACGTGCAGGAGCATGCGGAAGCGTTCAGCCACCAGATCGCGCCTTCCACCGGCAAGCCGACCAAGAAGCTGTATGACCCGCGCAAATGGCTGCGCGTGGGTGAGCAGGGCATCGTGGCGCGGCTTGAGCAGTCATTTGCCGATCTGGGAGCCACCGGGCGCAGCGTGGCGCGCGCGGTATAAAAACCACATGTGAAGGGGGAGTATCTGGCAACGTGTCAGCAGAAGAACGTCACCGGGAAATTACCGCGCTGGTGCGTACCCAGGGCTATGTCTCCAACGAGGATCTGGCCCAGAGGCTGAATGTTGCGGTCCAGACCATCCGCCGTGATGTCAACCTCCTTGCCCGTCGCGGGTTGGTGGCGCGGCATCATGGCGGGGCGGGTCTGGCCTCGTCGGTCGAGAATATCGCCTATTCCGAGCGGCAGGTGCTCAACCGGCGGGCCAAGGAAGCCATTGGCAGCCTTGCGGCCCGCCAGATCCCTGACAATTCATCGCTTTTTGTCAGCATCGGCACCACGACCGAAGCCTTTGCCAAATCCTTGCGGCGGCACAAGGCGCTGCGGGTCATTACCAACAATCTGCATGTGGCCACCCCGCTTTCCGCCCAGACCGATTTTCAGGTGATCGTGACGGGGGGGCAGGTGCGGTTTTATGATGGTGGCATTACCGGCTCCACCGCCAGCACCTTCATCGAGCAGTATCGCACCGATTTTGCCGTAATTGGCATCAGCGGCATCGAAGATGATGGCACGCTGCTTGATTTCGATGCCGATGAAATCAGCGTGGCCCAGGCCATGATGCGCAATGCAAGGCGTGTCTACCTGTTGGCCGACCAGACCAAATTCGGCCGCCGGCCCATGGGCCGGCTCGGGCACCTTTCGCATGTGCATGGCTTTTTTACCGACCGGCAGCCATCCGAGCAGATCTGCGCCATGCTGCGTGCTCATGACGTGGAACTGCATATCGCCTGATTGCAGATAAAAAGCTTCGCAAGACGTCGCCTTTTTGAAAAAAGGCGACACCCGAAAACTTTCAGCCAGTCTCTTACTGCGCCAGATAGCCGCCATCAACCGGCAGCACCGCGCCTGTGATGAAGGAGGCGTCATCCGAGGCCAGGAACAGGATGGCGCTGGCAATTTCCGCAGGCTTGCCCATGCGGCCCATCGGGTGCATCTCGACCACCTTGCGAATGCCTTCCGCATCCATGCCCGCCACCGCAGGCGTGTCGATGGTGCCCGGCGCCACGGCGTTGACCCGCACGCCCTTGTCGGCAAGGTCGATGGCGAGGTGCTTGGTGATGCCTGACGCCACGAATTTGGCCGGGCCATACACCGCCTGGCCCTTCTGCCCGGCAAAGGCCGAGATGGAGGACAGGCACACGATCGCGCCCTGTCCGGCATGGACCATCTCGGCTGCGGCATGCTTGCAGCACAGGAACATGCCGCGTGCATCAACCGCCATGGTGTGATCCCACAGGTCCGCCGTGGCGGAGGCGAGATCGGCCTCGGGGATGACCCCTGCATTGGCCACGAGAATATCGATGCGGCCAAAATGCTTCATGGTTTCATGCACCACGCGGGCAATGTCGGCCTCGCTGGTTACATCGGCAGGCACCGAGATCACGTCCACGCCGTTTTTTTCAAGCTGGCTGGTCAGTTCATCGAGTGCATCGGTGTTGAGGTCGGTCAGGGCAAGCTGTGCGCCTTCGGCGGCAAAACGCTCCGCCGTGGCGCGGCCAATGCCGCTTGCAGCACCTGTAATGATGGCGACCTTGCCTGCAATGCGTCCGGTTTGTGTGGCTGTCATGGGGTCTCCTGCTTGTCGCTGGCATCAGGCGGGTTAACGCAGGGGGTGTCAAGATGTTGCCCGGCCTGCAGGGCCCAGGGCGCGTGGGCAGGCTGGTCGGGTTCTTTTGATCAGGTGGAAGTGATTGGCCCGTTTTTCCCGCTCTGGCGGGGTCAAGCGGCAGGGAAAGAGGCCACCCGTTGCGCAGGCACACCAGAATTCGGGCCTGCGCATGTTTCAGGCACGGGGGGGATCACCTATACTCGCCCCAAACATGGTTTGTTATGAATGTGGCGGGGCGGTGTTTTCCATGCGAAAAACCGGCGCGCCGTGCGAGCGGGTGTGGAGCATTATCGAGATGGCACAAAAGTTTCGGATCGTTATTGTAGGCGGTGGTGTTGCGGGCCTTGCGCTTGCAACCCGGCTGGGCAATTCGGTCGGCAAATCGGGCCGTGCGGAAATCACGCTGGTCGATAAAAGCTTCGCGCATGTGTGGAAGCCGATGCTGCACTGCTTTGCCGCAGGCACCGCCGCCAACGAGAATGACCGCATCAGCTTCATGTCACAGGCCAGCCGGCACCATTTCGAGTTCTGGCCCGGCGAGATCACGGCGCTCGACCGCACGGCCAAGACCATTGCGCTCGCCCCCATCAAGGACCCGCTGAGCGGGGAGGTGGTGGTCGATGCCCGCACGCTCGATTACGACGCGGTGGTGCTGTCAATCGGCAGTCGCGCCAATGATTTTGGCACGCCCGGTGTTGCCGAGCACTGCCTGTTCATTGACAACCTTGTCGATGCCAATGGCTTCAACGACCGCTTCCGCATGGAGCTGCTGCGCTCGTTTGCCAATAACAATGAACTCGATATTGCCATCGTGGGTGGTGGCGCCACCGGCACGCAGCTCGCCGCCGAACTGCACAAGGCGCTCGATCTCGCCTCGCTCTACAGCTTTGGCCGCAAGCCGCCCAAGCTGCGCATCACGCTCCTTGAGGCCGGCCCGCGCATCCTGCCAGCCTTCCCCGAGGCGGTATCGGCGGCGGCGGTCAAGCAGCTTGAAGCGATTGGCGTGAGCGTGCGCGCAGGCGCTATGGTCAGCGGCGCGGATGAAAACGGCTTCCTGCTCAAGGATGGCACGCGCGTGCCCGCCACGCTGCGGGTGTGGGCCGCGGGCGTCAAGGCGCCGGACGTGACCGCCAAATTTGGCGGCCTCAAGCTGTCACGCTCGGGGCAGCTTGAGGTCCGGCCCTCGTTGCAGGTGATTGATGATGACAACATTTTTGCCATGGGCGACTGCGCCTTCATTGCTGAAAAGCCTGTCGCCCCCACCGCCCAGGCCGCCCGCCAGCAGGCCCATCACCTGGCGCGCCACCTGCCGGGGTGGATGATGAGTGGCCAGCCCATGCCTGCCTTCACCTTCCACAACAAGGGGGCGGTCGTGGCGCTGGGCGACTACAATGGCTGGGGCACGTTCCCCGGCGGCACGGTTTTCGGTGGCGGCTGGCTGCATGGCCTGTCGGCGCGGATGGTGCATCTCATGCTCTATCGCCAGCATCAGTTCGAACTGTATGGGCCGGTGCGTGGCACGATTTCCTGCCTTGTCGACTGGCTTGACGTGTTCGTGCGCCCCTCCGTCCGGCTGGACTGAGGGCCACGGGCGCAGGCTCCCGCTCAGTCGTGGCGCAGGTGGTTCGACAGGGCATTGCCCGCCGCTTGAATGATGGCCACGAACACGATCAGCACCACCACAACAAGCGACATGACCTGCGTGTTGAAGCGCTGGTAGCCGTAGCGGATGGCAAGATCGCCCAGTCCCCCCGCACCTACGGCGCCCGCCATGGCCGAGGCCCCGGTCAGGGTAATGAGGGTGACCGTGAGTCCTGCCACCAGGCCGGGCAGGGCCTCGGGTATGAGCACATGGCGCACGATCATCCACCGCGTGCCGCCCATGGTGCGCACGGCATCGACCAGATTGGGGTCCACCGCGCGCAGCGAAACCTCGGCAATACGGGCGAAATAGGGAATGGCCGCCAGCGAAAGCGGCACGATCGCTGCCGCCGTGCCCAGTGAGGTGCCCACGATCATCCGGGTTACGGGAATGAGAATGACCAGCAGGATGATGAACGGGATGGCGCGCAGAATGTCCACCACCAGCCCCAGCAGGCGGGCGGCAGGCGGGCAGGGCATCAGCCCGCCGCGCCGCATCGCCACCATGAGCAGGGCCAGCGGCAGGCCGCCGAGCACGGCAAGCAGCCCCGAGCAGGCGACCATGATGGTCGTCTCCCACGTTGCGCGTGCGATCAGGTCAATGATCAGCCGGGACATGGCCAAGAACCTTTAGTGAGGGGTCGAACTGCGTCAGGAAATCATGGATCTCGGCGCAATAGCCGGTTACCGACACGATCTGGTCGGCAAAGGGCTGGCCCGCGATCTCGGTGGTGCCACCCTGCAGCACGGTGGCCTCCACGCCATATTGCTGGCCGAGCAGCGATAGCATGGGTTGCCATGCGGCCTCGCCCGCCAGCCTGATGCGGATGATCGCCCACCCATCAGGCGCAGGCTCGGCCACCAGTCGCGCGCGCAGGGCGGGGGGCACCTGCGGCTGCGTTTCCGACAGCAGGGCTTCGGTCACGGCGGATTGCGTGGCCGCCCCCATGATGGCCAGCGTGGGCGCGTTTTCAACAATGTGGCCCTGGTCCAGCACCACGAGATGGGTGGCAATGCGGCGGATTACATCCATCTCATGCGTGATGAGGATGATGGTCAGCCCCAGTTCGCGGTTGATTTCGGCCAGCAGGTCGAGAATGGCGGTCGTGGTTTCGGGGTCAAGGGCGGAGGTGGCTTCATCGCACAGCAGCAGGGCCGGGTCATTGGCCAGCGCGCGCGCAATGCCCACGCGCTGCTTCTGCCCGCCAGAAAGCTGGGCGGGCCATTTATCGCCATGCGCCGAGAGGCCCACCAGCGCCAGCAGTTCCGCAATGCGCTGCGGGCGGTCTGCGCGTGGCACGCCCGCGATTTCAAGCGGCAGGCTGATATTGCCCGCCACCGTGCGCGAACTGAGCAGGTTGAAATGCTGGAACACGAACCCGATGCGCCGCCGCAACGCCACAAGCCCGGCCTGCGGCAGGGTGGTGATGTCCTGGCCTTCGATCAGGATCTGCCCCGCATCAGGCCGGTCAAGCGCGCCAAGGCAGCGCAGCAGCGAACTCTTGCCCGCCCCCGACCGCCCGATCACGCCAAGGATTTCACCCTTTGCTACCGAAAAGGACACATCATCAAGCGCCACATGCCCGCCAAAGCGGCGGCTCACATGGCGTACGTCAACGACATTCACGTCCATGCCGGTTCAACCGCGCCGTGGAAGATGGTGGCAATCGCCTCGCGCGTGGCGGGCTGCTGCACGGCGCGGACGAGTGCTGCGACCCACGGGGCATGCACGTCCGCGGCATTGACGGCCACGAAGTTGACGTAGGGGTTGTTTTGCAGCGATTCCACGCCGATCCGCTGCTTCTGTATGTCCACGCCCGCCTTCAGCGCCCAGTTGGTGTTGATCACGGCGGCATCCACGTCCGGCAGGGTGCGACCGACAATGCCCGCATCGAGTTCATGAAACGAGAAGTGATGGGGGTTTCCGGTCACGTCGAGCGGGGTGGGCAGCAGGCCGGCTGCGGAATCAAGTTTGATCAGCCCCAGTGCTTCGAGCAGGCGCAGGGCGCGGCCTTCATTGCTCGGGTCGTTCGGCACGGCGATCACCGCCTTGTCCGGCAGGTCGGCCAATGCCTTCCACCGCGCCGAATACAGCCCGATGGGGGAGAAATAGGTCGGGCAGACGCTGACGATATCATAACCACGGGCCGCTTTCTGGGCCTCGAGGAACGGAGCGTGCTGAAAGGCGTTGGCATCAATCTCGTGCTCGGCCAGCGCCTCGTTGGGTGTGTTGTAATCGGAGAACGTCACGATGCCGAGATTGAGCCCTTCCTTCGCGGCGTTGGCGGTAATCACCCGCCACAGATCCTCGTCCTCGCCCGCCATGATGCCAATGCGGATCAGCTTGCCATCTGCTGCCCGCGCCCGTGTTGCCAGGGGGAGGCAGGCGAGGCCGCCAGTCAGGCTGAGCAGGGCGCGACGGGTGAGGGGGGCAATCTGTTTCATGGCATTCCTGATCGGTACATCGCAAGAAGGGCAACGATGCAGCACCACTATGGCGTGATGGTCTTTTTGACAACGCCCCTGATGGGCCGCATGGCATGCCGGGAGCAGACAGGCATAAAGAGACAAGAGGCTGCGTGCGTCAACATTAAATACGATATATAATGTCTATTAATGCCCGGCGGCATGGGCGTACGGGGCTGGCAGGCTGCGCGGGTGGTGAATGCGGTGGGCAGGGATGCGTTATTTTTTTCAGGGTCATTCCTGCATCATACGATCGTTTTCGTGCAATGGAGTGGTGCCTGTATTTTGCGGTTTAACAATGATTTTTCAATGGAGTGGTTATATTTTGGCTTTCTGTTGTCCGGCTGTTTCATACGGCTCCGCGAGGGACAAGATTATAAAATACGATATTGACCGGATTATTTTATCATAATACGATAATTGTCAGTATTTAACCCGCTGCCGCCGCCTTCCGGCATGCCATGTGGTGCATGAACATGATGTCCACCCTCCATTCAGCCACACGACTGGGGTCCCGGTATATGCGCGGGGGTGCCCTGTGCGTATCCGTGCTGGCGGCGCATGCAGCCCAGGCGGCGCCTGATCCGGCCGTGTCCGGCGGCAACGCGCCGGGGCAGCCGGAGCGCATGGTGGTGCACATGACCCAGCGCCCGCCTATCCTCACCTTTCCACATGCCAACCCGGTGGGGCAGCCCATCCGTATTGGCGGGCAGGAAAACCGCCGCAGCGGCCATCAGTATGACTGGGGCGTATTCAACCGTGGCAATGGCGAGGCCGCGGGCTTCGGGCCGGTGGGGCGGTATGGCGTCAGTCCCTGGGCCGAGGACTGGAGCAACCTGCGTGACCCCAAAAAGCATGATGACCTGTTCGATGCGCTGAAATACATTCCGCTCACCCGCAGCGGGAATGTGTGGATCAGCTTTTCGGGCGAGACGCGGCTGCGCAACTGGTTTGAAACCCGTCCCGCCCTGGGCACGCAGAAGCCCAATGATTCCGGCCGCTTTGGCGTGCGCAACCTGTATGGCGCGGACCTGCATATTGGCGAGCACCTGCGGTTTTTCGGCCAGTTGGTCAATGCGGATGCAGGCGGGTGGGGCGGTTATGGCTATGGCTCGACCTACCGCAAGCGGCTCGATGCCCAGCAGGCATTCGTCGAGGTGAAGTGGAACATGCTGGGCGCCAAAAGTGGCTTCATGTTCGGCCGCCAGCAGTTTCTCGATGCGCCATCGTACATGCTCTATGCACGCGAGACGCCCAACGTGCCGCTGTCATGGGATGGGTTCCGCGCCTATATGGTGTGGCAGCGCATCCGCATCGATGCATGGGATTTCGTGCAGACCGATGACAGTGACCGGCGCATGTTCCACGATGTCGAGAATTATGCCAGCCGGCTTTACGGCTTCAATGCCACATGGGCACCGCCGGATTTCACCTTCATGGGCCAGAAGGGCTACTCCTTTGTCGATGCATTTTATATCGGCTACAAGCTCAATGGCTCGGCTGGCGCCATCGTGGGGCCGAAGGGCGCGGTCAACGGGTCGGACACGCGCAACAATTTCGGCATGCGCTGGCATGGCATTGCAGGCCCGATCGAATTCTCGGTGGGCGGCATATGGCAGGGCGGGGTGTTTCGTAACGCCAGCAACAACGCTCCGCGCGGGGTCAGCGCCTATGCCATCAACAGCACGGTGGGCTATCGCCTGCCCGACCAGTCGCTGCATACCTTCGCCGGTATCCAGACGGATGTATATTCCGGCGGCAATGCCTCGAAAAGCGGGGGCACGGTGGGCACCTATCTCTCGCCCTTTAACCCGCAGACCAATTATCTTGACACCACGACCTACATGACCGGCTCGAACCTGATCAGCTTTGCGCCACTCGTGCGCATAACACCGTTCAAGTCCGTCAGCATCCAGTTCAAATATCCGCTGTTCTGGCGCGATAGCGTGAATGACCCGGTTTACAAATCATCGGGTTACTACAAATTCGCGGGCAATTTCCGGGGGCGGTTCGTGGGCATGGCGCCACAGGTGTCAGTCGCGTGGCAGATCAATACCCATCTGTCATGGACGCAGTATGTCTCGCGGTTCATGACATCGCGCGCGCTCAATGAGGCGGGTGGCGCGAGCGGCACCTATTACCAGTCGAATCTGGTTTTCCGCTTCTGAACACGGGCAGCCACGCTGTGCTGCCCGTGCCCACGGGGTTTATTCAGCCGATTTGCGGCCAAAGATGAAGCTGGCCAGCGAGGCGGCAAGCAGGAACATCATCCCGTAAACCTTGCACGAGGTCGGGATCTTGTTCTCATGCAGCGTGACCTCGCCCTTCAGGCTGGCCAGGTGTTCGGCAATCTGCTTGTGCAGGTCGGCCTTGTGCTGGTGCAGCGTGCCCTCAAGGTGCCTGGCAATTTCCTGCACGTCTTCGGGGCTGAGTTTGCGGAGGGTTTCAGCAGCGCTCATGGTCTGTTCCAGTCCTGTTTTTTATTAAAAACATCGCTCCGATCGTCTTCGTCGGGCGTAACGACTTACATGTCGGTCGGGATATAGGGGTTTTCAAGGGAGATGCCTGGCAGGGCAGGGCTGCGTGGGCACGGAATTATGAGCACGCAGCCCCTGCGCGCAGGCTATGCTTGCAGCCCTGACGCATAAAGATAAGGGAGCAGGCCAGCGTGCTGCTTGATGTGATTGAACATGGACCAAAGGACGGCACGAACACCCTGCCGCCCGTGGTCTTTCTGCATGGGCTGTTCGGGCGGGCGCGCAATTTCGGGTTTTTCCAGCGCCGCCTTGCAGCGAACCGCCGCATCCTTGCCCTTGACCTGCGCAACCATGGCAGCAGCCCGCATGGACCGATGGATTACCCCGCCATGGCAGCCGACGTGCGCGAAACGCTGGCCGCGCATGACGCGCTGCCCGCAACGGTTATCGGGCATTCCATGGGGGGCAAGGTGGCGATGATGCTGGCGTTGCAATCTCCTGCCTGCGTGCATGCCCTGCTTGTGGCCGATATTGCGCCGGCGCAGGGTGGTCATGCGCATTCCGGCGCGATCGCTTCAGGGCTGGCCGGGCTGCATTTTCCGCCCACGCTCACCTTGAGCGAGGCCGATGCCTGGCTTGCTCCCGTCATTGCCGAAAAGCCGGTGCGCGACATGATGAAGCAGAACATCGTGCTCGGCGCCAACCCGCACTGGCAGATCGGGCTTGGGCAGATCGTGGCGGGCATGGCGCAGGTGGTGGGCTGGCCCACCCTGCCACCGGGCATGCAGTATGATGGCCCGGTGCTGTTTGTGGCGGGTGGGGCTTCACCCTATGTCAAACCCCGTGATTACCCGCTCATGCGCCAGCTTTTTCCCCATTACCGGCTGGTGCGGCTGAAAGGGGCCGGGCACTGGCTGCATGCCGAGCAGCCATGGGAATTCCTGCGCGTGGTCGAGGAATTCCTGCGCGTGACAGGGTAGGGAGAACCTTACTGCGGCACCGGCGTGCATTGCGGCGTAACCGGCTGGCCCGCCATGACTGCCTGCGTAAAGGCTGCGGAATCCGGTAGCGAGGCGTTGACGGTCTGTGAATGGTCCAGCCCTTTGTACAGATGTGCCTGAACCGTGCTGCCTGCCGCACAGGCCGCCCTGACCAGCGAGAGCTGCAGCATGGGCGGCACGTCATGGTCATCGGTGCCCGTGCCCACGAACAGGGGCTGGGCCAGCTTGAGGGTGGGATACGCCATCGCCGCAAATGCCGGGCCCAGCGCCTTGGGGAAGTCGGGTTGCAGGGCGTTGGGCAGGGTCAGCCCTTCATCCTTTATCTTCTGCTCCATGTCGCCCACGCAGGTGGTTGATGCGGCGTGGTAGGCGGCCATGGCGCGGGGCGTGAAGGCTTCCTCGGGGTGGAAGGCAGGGTCACGCGCGGCAAGCGAAGCGCCGAGATAGAGCATGTAGACGACAAGCGGGTCATATTTTGCAGGCCCTGCCGCGTGGGCGGCGGCGGTCAGTTGCGCGCCGAGTTCAGGCGTAAAATAGGGCACGCCGGTGGCCACCGTGCCGCGGATATTCACATCCGGCGCATAGGTGGCGGCAAATGCCGCTGCCGCAAACGCCGCCCCGCCGCCCTGCGACTGGCCCACGATCATGACCGTGTTGCGCAGCCCCGGCACCGCAGCGACAGCGGCACGCACGCCATCAAGCACGTTATACGCCTCGGCGCGTGTATCGAGGTAAGGATGCACCCCCGGCGTGCCAAGCCCCTGGTAGTCGGTGGCCACCACGGCGAAGCCCCGCTTCATCCACGCGGCCAGATATGTGCTGTTGCGCGCGCTATAGGGGTGCAGCGAGGGCGTGCAGCCCTGCCCGATGCCCACGGTGCCATGCGCCCAGGCTACGATGGGCCACCCGCCCGCAGGCGGCTTGCCCGGCGGCAGGATGACTTCCGCCGTAACGGGCACCGTGCCCCTGCCGGTTACGCCATCGGTTGAAAGATAGGTCATGCGCAGGGCACGGCCCGCATCGGGCAGGCTCAGGGCCGGGGCCAGCGGGGCCGTGCCGACAGGCGTGCCGGGGCTTGCGGGGGTTTCAGCCGCGCGGGCGTGCAGGGCAGGGCTGGCCAGGCACAGGCTGGCCATGAGCGTGCCAAGGATTCGGGCAGGCAGGGTCATGTCGGGATCAGTCTTTCATGGGGGCTGCGGGAGCTGTTGCGGCATTTGCCCTATCGGGTTCATATTTCCAGCCCATCACGGCGCTGTAAAGCGGCAGGCGGCAATAAAGGCGGCCTGCCCGGCCCGGGGCATGCCTGCCCCTGCGGTAAAAGCATGCAGTTTCCCGACAGAATGCCGGTAAAAACCTGACACTGGTGCGGAAAAAGGGTGGCGACCCGCCGGAGGAGAAGAAAACAGTGCTGTTCAATCAGAATAAATTTCATTCCGATGGCAGGCCCCGATATTTTCCCGGCAATACGGTCATCTGCCACCTGCTCCGCGATAGTGCGTTTTTCCACGCCATGCTCGATCTGCACGACCAGATGAGCCAGTTCGATTTTGCCGCCAAAATCGCGCTTCTGCCGCCTTCAAGCTATCACATGACGGTTTTTGACGGGCTGAACAACACCCGCCGGGGCAAGCGCACATGGCCGCGCGACCTGGCCTGCGATACCCCCATGCCGCAATGCGATGCATGGGTTGGTGAGAGGCTCCGGGCCTTTCCCGGCAGGCTGCCCAATCCCCTGCGCATGCGCCCCGCGCGGCCGGACCCGCTGCGCGACAGGCAGGGCTGCCGCATCCGGCTTGAAGCGGTGGACCGTGAGGGCGCTACCGCGCTCCGCCATTTTCGCGCCAGCCTTGCCTCCCATCTGGGCATGCATGATGCCGGGTTGGACCGGTATGTTTTTCACACCACCATCGGCTACAGGATCGAGGGCTTTACCGCGCGCGAAGCGCGTGAATATACGGATGTGATGGTGCGGTTTCAGGGCCGGATGGCCGCGCGCCTGCCCGAAATCGATCTCGGCCCGCCAGAATTCTGCCTGTTTGATGACATGCACGCCTATCACCGCCAGTTCCTTGTGGCGTAACCGCAAGCCGTTTTGCCCTTCCTCGCATCTTGAATATGCGTAATACCCTGCGGCATGATGGGAATGCCCACAAGGAGATTGCATGAAGCCCGACGCCCCTGACGATCAGCCAAAGCCCGGCCTGCGCGAACGCAAGCAGGCGCGGGCGCGCAATACGCTGATTGCCGAGGCAATGCGGCTGTTCTCCGCCAAGGGATATGACGAGACGACGGTGGACGAGATTGCCGATGCGGCGGAAGTCTCGCGCCGCACCCTGTTCCGCATGTTCGAGACCAAGGGCGACATCGTGCTGGCCTGGACGCGCGGCATGACCCAGACCCTGACCGAGGCCCTCGCGGCCTGCCCGGCCGACATGCCCCCCGCCGATGCGATGATGCACGCCTTCACCTCGCTCGTGCCGCGCATCGCGGCCAACCGGCAGGATACCTATGCCTTTGTATTCCTGATTGAAAAAACGCCCTCGCTCCAGACCGTAAGCCTGCAGAAATACGGCAAGTGGGAAGACTGCCTGGCAGACGGTCTGGCGAGGCGCATTGCCGAGCGCAAGAACCGCAAGACCGCCGCCCGCCTCATGGCGCGCTGTGGCATCGCCATTTTTCGCACGGCACTTGATGAGTGGATCAGGCTGAAAGGCCGCCCGGCGCTGGTGCCGCTGCTACAGAACACCTACGCGCTGCAGTCCTCGCTCTGGGTCGCACCCGTTCTGGCTGAACCATAAAAGAAAGGGCGGGGCCTGATGGCTCCCGCCCTGCTGGCATGGCAATCATAAGAAAGTTTTTGGTGAAGCTTTTTTCAAAAAGCTTCAGGAAAGGCCGCCTTTGGGAAAAAGGACGGCCCCCCGAAACCTGTATGCTTCAGTCAAGCCGCACGGAAGGCCGCACGAACACGTCCAGCCAGTCCACCAGGCACGACATGGTGCCCCGGAACACGCCATAGAGTTCAAACTGGTGCTGGCGATACAGCATGAGATGCACCATGCGCGCGGTAATGCCACGCAGCCAGCCGCCGCCAAACACGCGCCCGCCGGGGAAGGTGCCCCAGCCGTTATAGTCGCCAAGCGCAACAACCGCGCCCTTGTTGTAGAAGGCGAAAGGCGGCAGCGCCTTGCCGCCAATCCAGGCAGGCATGTAGCGGGCCAGGTGATGGGCCTGCTGGCGGGCGGCCTGTGCGGTGGGGGCCACGGGTTTTTCAGCAATGAAGGCGCAGTCACCCATGGCGAAGATGCTGTCATCTTCCACGAGTTGCAGCGTGGGCCGCACTTCAAGCTGGCCCGAGCGCGACAGCTTGAGTTCACCAAACTTGCGTGTCACGTCAGGAGCCTTAACGCCAGCCGCCCACACGCGCAGGGTGGCGGGAATGCGGGTGCCGTCCTTGAGCATGAAGCCTTTTTCATCCGCACCGCTGACCATGGCCGAGGTCTGGACCTTCACGCCAATCGCCTCAAGCTCCTTCTGCGCCGCAGCCGATACTGCCTCGGGGAAGGCGGGCAGGATGCGCGGCCCTGCCTCAAGCAGGGTAATGTTCAGCTTGGGCGGCTTCTTGCCAAAGCTGTAGAGCGAGGCGAGGTCAAGCGCCTTGTGCAGTTCGGCGGCAAGCTGCGTGCCGGTGGCGCCACCGCCTACAATGGCGATGTCAAGCTGCTCGTTATTGCCGAACGCCTTGAGCAGTTCCATGCGGAAGCGGTCGTTGAAGCCATTGGCATCGACAAGGTTGTCAATGAACAGGCAGTGCTCGGCCACGCCGGGCGTGCCGAAATCATTGGCGCGGCTGCCGATCGACAGCACCAGCGCGTCATATTCCAGCTTGCGTTCATCAAGGATCACCTCGCCCGTGGGCTCGACAACCGGGGCAAGCGTAATGGTCTTGGCCTTGCGGTCCATGCCCGAAATCTCACCGGGCCAGAATTCAAAATGATGGCGGCTCGCCTGCGACAGGAAGCTGATGCGGTCATTCTCGTTGGCGGCGGTGCCTGCGGCAAAGCAGTGCAGCATGGGCTTCCACACATGCGCGAAGCTTTTATCGACCAGCGTGATTTCAGCCTGGCCAGATCTGCCGATCTTGTCACCCAGCCGGGTTGCCAGCGCCAGACCCGCCACGCCACCGCCTACGATTACGACCCGAAACTTTTGTGCCATCCTATGCCTCTTTTTTACTTCTGCCGCACAGTGTCCCGGTCCCGTGGGAAAAACCCTGTCGCATATCCTGAAATATCAAAAACTGTCCTGCCGCGGGCCCGACGCGAATGGCCCGGACAATGGGGTGCGGCGGCCGACCCGGTAAACCAGCCCGACCGCCGCGCCCTGCCTTGGGGGCTATTGGGTTTTCACCCCCTCAGCGGATCAAAAGAAGCCGCGCTTCTTTTCGCTGTAGCTGACCAGCATGTTCTTGGTCTGCTGGTAGTGCTCGAGCACCATCTTGTGGGTCTCGCGCCCGATGCCGGACTTCTTGTAGCCACCAAAGGCCGCATGCGCCGGATAGACGTGGTAGCAGTTGACCCACACGCGACCGGCCTCAAGGCCGCGGCCCATGCGGTAGCAGGTGTTGGCATCGCGGCTCCACACACCCGAGCCGAGGCCGAAGGGGGTGTCGTTGGCGATGGCCAGCGCTTCTTCTTCCGTCTTGAAAGTGGTCACGGCCAGAACCGGGCCAAAGATCTCTTCCTGGAAGATGCGCATCTTGTTGTTGCCCTTGAACACGGTCGGCTGCACGTAGCACCCGTTGTTCAGGTCGCCACCAAGGTCGGGGCGGCCGCCACCGGTCAGCAGCTGGGCGCCTTCACCCTTGCCGATGTCGATGTAGGACAGGATCTTTTCCTGGTGGCCGTGCGAGTTCTGCGCGCCCATCATGGTGTTGGGGTCAAGCGGGTTGCCCTGGCGGATCGCCTTGATGCGGGGCAGGGCAAGTTCCATGAACTTCTCATAGATCGATTCATGCACCAGCGCGCGGCTGGGGCACGAGCAGATCTGGCCCTGGTTGAGGGCGAACATGGTGAAGCCTTCGACCGCCTTGTCGAGGTAATCGTCGTCCTTGTCCATGATGTCGGCGAAGAAGATGTTCGGCGACTTGCCGCCCAGCTCCAGCGTTGCCGGGATCAGGTGCTCGGCGGCAGCATGCGCGATCATCTTGCCGGTAGGGGTGGAACCGGTGAAGGCGATCTTGGCAATGCGGTCGCTGTTGGACAGGGCGGCGCCCACGTCGCGGCCCAGGCCGTTGACAATGTTCAGCGTGCCGGCCGGGAACAGGTCACCGATCAGTTCCATCAGCACCAGCATGGAGGCCGGCGTGCTCTCGGCAGGCTTCATGACCACGCAGTTACCGGCGACCAGTGCGGGCGCCAGCTTCCACGAGCCCATGAGCAGCGGGAAGTTCCACGGAATGATCTGCGCCACGACGCCGAGCGGCTCATGGAAGTGGTAGGCGATGGTGGTTGCGTCGATCTCGCTCAGCGTGCCTTCCTGGGCGCGGATGCAGCCAGCGAAGTAGCGGAAATGGTCGATCGCGAGCGGGATGTCGGCGGTCAGGGTTTCACGGATGGGCTTGCCGTTGTCCCATGTCTCGGCCCGGGCGAGCAGGTCGAGGTTCTTTTCCATGACATCGGCTGCCTTGAGCAGGATCAGCGCGCGGTCGGCAGGCGCCATCTCGCCCCAGGCTTTCTTTGCCTTGTGGGCTGCATCAAGTGCCAGCTCCACGTCGGCTGCGGTGGAAGCGGGCACTTCGCACAGCACGCGGCCATCAACGGGGGAGGTGTTGGTCAGGTAGTGACCATCGACGGGGGCAACCCATTTGCCACCAATATAGTTACCATAACGGGACTTGAACGGCGGGGCTGCCGTGATGCTGTCTGCTGACACGGTGATTTTCCTTCAGGGTAATGGTGTATTCATCAGGCCGGGGGCGCAAAAGTGCATTATGCGCAGTGCAGAAAGCCCGGCATGCAGAAAATACAGTAAAAATATTTCGTTTTTGGTTTGTTTTTACTTTTTATGATGTCCCAGAATGCCAGATATTCGGAAATTCATTCTCATGGTCGTGTAAAGCATAAGTCTATGCCTTTCCTGCAAACCGGACAGTTCTGGATATGCCCCGGTGGAAAGCCGGAGAATCATCTGTATTCATTGATATATAGACGCGCCCTCTCACGCAAGGGAGAGGACGGTAACGTAACCGTGATATGTGCATCAAGTGTCATTAGAACCGGAGTGTAAAACCATATAAAACAATATGTTAAACAATTATCAAAAAGGAAATATTTTATGTTTTCATGCAACCGTCCCCGCATCGGGGTCGTGAGGATGCATACGCGAACAGCCACGGCGGGCGTGGCTGTCGGTTGCAGGGGGCGTGAAGGAAAGCGCGCGGGCAAACCGTTGTGTTTACTTGTCCGCCATTGTGGAGGGCGCGACATTGATCAGGCCATTGAGGGCGAATTCGCCTCCCACGCCTGACAGGTGCTGGGAGTCTACATAAAGCGAGGCGGCCCCGCGGCTGAACCGGCACCCCTGGAGCGTGCAGAAACGCTCATATAACGAGGCATAGGTTATGCCGCCAACCGTAGTGGCGGCCGCATGCACGGCATTTTCAATGGAACGCGCGGGCGTTACGACCCGGGGCAGGGGCGCGATCCCTCCGGTAAGCGCCAGGGCAGGGTCAAGCTGGTGTTCGACCCATGAGCGTACGGGCATGAACGCCGTAACCGCCTCACGCGCGGGGTCGAGGTGGAAATGCGGCGCATCACCCAGCACGATCACTTTCTTGCCTGCATGTGTCAGGATGGTTTCGGTGCGGATCAGGGCCGCGCGCATGCGCGCGATGCCCGCCACCACGCCATCATCGACCGGATGTTTGGGGTCAACATAGGCGTCATCGCCCGCATCGGCCTCAAAGGGGGCGGACCAGTAGCCGGTCAGGACCACCAGTTGCACTTCCGGGCTGTTGGCCACCAGTGTTATGGCGCGTTCGTTAT
>NZ_BCTP01000005.1 GCF_001571345.1 Komagataeibacter xylinus NBRC 15237
AAGTGCTACGTTTAGCGCGAATTATATGTCCAGGCGTGCGCTATCATATACCAATGATCTTTATGTGCCGTCTTACTGGCTTGCTAATCTGTCTGCCACATACAAGTTCGGGAAGGTCGGATTTGCCAAAAATCTGGAAGTGAATTTCGGCGTCTATAACTTGTTTAATACAGTATATATTGGTGGAATGGGTATGATGGGCTATCCTGTTTCAGGGTATTACCCGACATTGTTTATCGGTGCGCCACGTCAATACTTCGGAACGGTCAAGGCGCATTTCTGATAATGGGGGGCATTTTAGGAACTTATACGAAAAATAAAGTATAAAATGGTCATGCATGCTCTGGTAACCATAGTCACGATCCGGATGCCGTGCACCGGGGTATGTCGGCAGCGTAAGGTAGTGGCATAAATGAATATTTCCGAGAAACGAAAACTTGGCATTGTCCAGCTTGTTGCCATCTCCCTTGCGCTTGTTGGCCCGACCCTGGTGCTTGCCGCAAACGTACAGGCCATTGTCAGTGTAACTGACTGGCCAATCTGGTCGGTCTTTTTTATCGGTGCAGGCTCAATTGCATTGGTGGCATATAGTATATCCCGGCTTATTGGCGCGTTGGGCACGGGGGCAAGCGCCTATCACATCACCACGGTTGCTCTCGGGCGGCACTGGGGGCGCTGCGTGGGGTTCTCGCTCTGTGGCGCTTATATGTTTTTTGCACTGGCCACCCCGTCTGCAACCATCGGTTTCCTTGAGGATCTGCTCCATGCGCCGGTCTTTGAGGAACCGTTATGGAGGTCTCTGCTCGGGTTTGGTCTCGTCTGCCTTGCGGGTGGGATCGTGAGCCTGAGCAGCAGGCGGGTCAGTTGGGTCCTGCTTGCCATAGAAGGCGGCGGGATCATGCTGATGTTCGTATTGTGTGGCGCTATTGTCTTTGTTCGGCCATCCGGGCCGCCAGCAGTTACGGCCACGGCGATGCACACGCACCATATTTCTGGCCTGGTGGCTGGAGTTGTGGTGGCTTTCTTGTCATGGGCCGGGTTTGAGAGTTGCCTGTCGGTTCATGCAGGCGGGGAAGGCGCAACACGGCGGACGCTACTTTCACTTTATGGCAACATCCTTATTACATCGATCCTGTTCATAGCCGTGTCATGGATCATACAGCGCGGTTTTGCCGACCGTCTTGGTGGAAATCCGTTTCTTGCCCAGACACAGAATACCCTCAGCGCGTTGGCTGGTGCCTATGTTTCGGTCTGGTGTGCCATTGGGTTTGGCGTGGCCGCGATCTGTTCGGCTTTTGCCTGTCTCATGGCATCGCTGACAGCCGCAGGCAATATTGCCGCGTCTTTATTCGCGGAGGAAGGGCGTCGGGTGAACTGCAACATCGTTGTGTTCCTGTTCATTGCCCTCAGCCAGATCATTATTCCGTGGGTTCCTCATATGCCGCGATCTCCTGTAGCATTGTACGGGCTTTTCGGGGCCGCGGCCGCAGTCTGTATCATGGTGTCTTACCAGATGATACAGATTGCATTCATACGCGCATTAATACGGGGTCTAGTCAAAGGCCCCAGGATTGAACTGATCGTGCCGGTCGTGTGCATGGTCATCATATGCGTCGTGCTTGTGACCAATTTACTGCAAAGCGAGGCTGGCCTTCTGTCCACCCTGATGGGCGCCGCATGGTGTTCTGTCGGGTTTTTACTGGGTGGATATGGTTATGTGTCCGGTACCCTCGGCCAGGAAAAGGGGCTGTGTAAATGAATGCTTCGGATTTATTATACGCACGTGACATGCAGGCTGTGGCTGGAATTGAAAAACTCCGTTTCTTTCCATTAGCCCTGCAAAGCGGAAGCGGCGTATGGCTGGTTGAGGAAGGTGGCCGGAAGCTGCTGGATCTGACCTCAACCTGGACTGCGGCAGGGCTGGGACATGGTCATCCGCGCATTACCGCAGCAATCTGTCGTGCAGCCCAGGCCCCCGCAGGTGCCGGGGGGCTGTCAGCCGTGCATCGTGATTCCGTGGGGCTGGCGGAAGAGCTGCTGGCCCTGACTCCGGGCACGGGAGAGCGGCGGGTCTATCTGGGCCACGCGGGTTCGGATGCAAATGATGTCGTTCTTCGTGCGTGCCGTCATGCAACAGGTAGACGGCGTATCCTTGCATTCCGGCATGGTTATCATGGCGGTATTGGCACCGCGATGCGCGTATCGGGCGTGCAGATTGATGCAGGTGTCCAGGCGGACCCGGATCTTTATCTCGCCCGTTATCCCAATGTCGTTCATCCGCATGCCGGCCCTGATGCGACACCCGAGGCTGAACGGGATGCATCCTTGCTGGAGGTGGAACGCGAACTTGCGCGTGGCGATATTGCCTGCCTTATGGTTGAGCCCATTTTGTCAGATGGTGGCCTGATCATACCGCCGGTCGGTTTTCTGGCCGGATTGCAGGCATTATGTCGGCGATACGGGGTAATGCTTGCCTGTGATGAGGTGAAGGTTGGTTTGTGCCGTCCCGGCACGATGCACGCCTTCGAAGCTGACCACATCGTGCCGGATATTGTCACTTTCGGTAAAGTGCTTGGTGGGGGATTGCCGCTATCGGCAGCAGTAGGCCCGCGCGAAATCCTTGATGGACCACCAGCAGCAGCATTGCTGACAACGGCTGGCAATCCGATCTGTACTGCCGCTGGGCGCGAGGTACTGCGTGTGCTGGTGGAAGAAGATATGGCAGCACGTTCAAAACAGGCCGGGGAAAGGCTGATCAAGGCTTTACGTCAGGCTACGCAGCATATGGAAAGGGTAGGCAATATACGCGGGCAGGGGCTGGCGATTGGTCTTGAACTGCTGGATGGCGAGGGAAAACCGGATCGCCAACTGGCGCAGATGGTCGTGTACCGCGCATGGGAACTGGGTGTCGTGTTGTTTTATGTGGGCGGGCATGTACTCGAAATTACGCCCCCCATGACAATCAGCGAGTGCGAGATCGAACTGGCAGCGGATACACTCTATAACGCCATCAGAGATTCCCTCTCGGGAGTTGTTAATTATGACCATGTTTGTCGATTTTCAGGATGGTAAAAATGTACAATAATGAAATAACAACACGCGAATGCCCTATATTGCTTCACAAAACGGCAATTTTATTTGTTGATGCGCAAAAATATAATTGTACCCGTGAAGGAAAGCAATATTCCGGACTGGATGCCACGGAGTTTGAGCGCAGATATGGTTATTTCTTTCGCAGGCTTGAAGGCGAGGTTATCAATAATTGGGCTGCACTGGCGCAATGCGCGCGTGAAATAGGCATGGAAACGACATTCACGGTGATTGAAAGCCTGACCAGGGATGGGCGTGACCGCAGTCTGGATTATAAGATTTCAGGGTTTAATATTCCTAAAAATTCCCGCGATGGCCAGGTGATTGATGCGATAGAACCCCTGGATGATGAAATGGTATTCAAGAAAAGTTCATCTTCAGTGTTCATATCAACTAATATAAATTATATTTTTAACAATATGGGAATAAAATCCGTCATTCTGGCTGGTGTGCTGACAGATCAGTGTATTGATTCTGCTGCCCGGGATGCATGTGACCTGGGCTATCTTGTAACAATCGTAACCGATGCCTGCGCCACCCATACACAGGACCGGCATGACTGGTCCTTGAAAAATAATCGGGGCTATGCCCGTCAGGTTACAACAGCTGACCTGCTGCGTGAAATGAAGGCTGTATACGCAGCCGGTCATGACAAAATGGGCAGGGATGAAAAGTAGGCCATGCATTCTGACAAACTGATATTTGCCGCGACCTGCGATCTCGCAGGCCTGGTGCGGGGCAAGGCGTTCCCTGCTACTGATCTTGCCAAGCGGTCTGTGACAGGTGTGGGGTATGCATACAGCAATATCATGCTTTCTCCCTTCGGGCCGATTTACAAAACCCCTTTTGGTACACAGGGTGATCTGAAACTGGTTCCCGATCCCCAAACGCGCGCGCATATTCCCGGCGAGCACGGGATGAGCAATACCCTGATGCTGGGTGACATCTGTCATACTGAAGATGGATCTGCCTGGGAGTGCTGTCCCCGGGCGTTCCTGAAACGGGCATTGGCACAGTTGGAGGCGGAATATGGACTCTGCCTGCGTGCTGCTTTTGAGCAGGAGTTCATCTATACTGGTGTAGAGGAAGGGGCTTCGGCAAGTTACACATTCGATCTGTACCGACGATCTGGTCCGCTCGGGGCAGATATTCTCGCGGCCCTGGAAGGAGCCGGTATCGTGCCTGATTCCTTTCTGCCCGAAGCCGGTGACCGGCAGTTTGAAGTGACAGTCAAGCCGCACGATGGTCTCGCTGTTGCCGATCAGGCCGTTATATTACGCGAAATCATTCGTGGTTGCGCGGCGAAAAACGGATACAGGGCCAGCCTCAGCCCGGTTGTGAGTGTTGAGGGCATGGGCAACGGCACGCATGTTCATTTCAGTTTTGTAGACAGGGCCGGCAACCCGCAGACATATGATCCAGATGGCTTTTGGGGCCTGAGTGCATTTGCCGCATCGTTCCTTGCGGGCGTGGTGGAACATATGCCTGCCCTGACAGCGCTCACAACGCCCAGCGTTGCGTCCTATTATCGGCTCAGACCTGGAAAATGGGCGCCCACATGGGCGAATGTCGGTTTCAGGGACCGGGGTGCATCCTTGCGGATATGTCCTACTTTTTCACAGGATTCCCGTGAAATAGCCAAACAGTATAATATTGAATATCGCGTTGCTGATGCGACTGCCAGTCCGTATCTTGCCCTTGGCTGTATTGTGTATGCAGGCCTTGAAGGCGTGCGTAAAAAACGCGCCCTCCTGCAGCACCCTCAAGGTAATGACGCCCGGTTACAGACTGCCGGCATCAAACGTCTGCCAACGTCATTGGGTGCGGCCCTTGATTGCCTGGAAAAAGATACGTGTGCCCATGACTGGTTCGGCAGTACGTTTTTAAATGCATATGTTATGTTCAAACGATCCGAGATTGAAGCATTAGATGGATTTTCAGAAAAAGAAATCTGTGATCGTTATATGAGCGTCTATTAAATATATACTAGAGGATAACATTCATGATTCGTGATACTGAACCTTCGCCGCCCATATTCATAAATTCGGCTGATATGGGAGAATTTGTAATCATCGTGGATCATGCAGGCAATAGGGTGCCAGCCTCGCTGCATAACCTCGGTCTGGACCCCGAACACCTCAAGCAGCATGTGGGGTGGGATATCGGTGCGTTATCCGTTGCCAGACGGGTGGCAGACCGGTTGAAAAGCCCATTGATTGCGCAGGCATACTCGCGCCTTGTCATTGATTGCAATCGCCTGCCCGGTTCTGCGGAGTCCATTCTGGAGGTCAGTGAAATCTATGAAATTCCGGGTAATTATGGCCTGAATTCCGCAGAGCGACGGTTGCGCGAGGAAACGTTCCTGATCCCTTATCATGATATTATTGAAAATTGTCTCGACACACGTGCCAGGCTGGGCCTGGAGACTATTATACTGTCAATTCATAGTTTTACGCCAGTATATAATGGCGTAAAGAGAGATATGGATATTGGTATATTATGGGGGGATGATAGCAGGTTTTCATCCATTGTTCTTGAATGCCTGCGTGATGTATTGGGAGAAAAAAGGGTGGCGGGTAATGCCCCGTATCAGGTTGACATGGAAAAAGATTACACAATTCCAATACATGCGGAGGGCCGTAATATCCCATACGTTGAATTCGAAATACGACAGGATTTGATAGGTGATGAAAAGTCTATAAAATATTGGGCTGATCATATAGTGGAAGCCGTTCTGGCAGCAAAGAATATATACGACCATAAATATGGTAAAAAATAAATAACTTAATATTATTATTTAGGTTTTAATATATCCGGCCAGAAGGGCAGCTGCATCCATAAGTGGCGTGCCAAAGCGTTTTTGTATGTATGCCGGGAGGCGGCATTACCCTGCTGCTGACAGGAACGCGATCCATCTCGTGCCGATCGGCAGAGGCGAAGAACTTCTTTCTTGCGTGCCCATCGGCATGGATGTGTTTTTTGGTGAGAAAAGGCTCCATGCCTGCCACGCCCCCCGTGGCTGGTTCCGTAATGCCATTGGAGCCGTGAACCTGTTGCGCATGAGTAATATGTCAGCCAATATGGGCGTGCTATAAAACATGGATATTGGATATGCTGACGGTTATTTTTGCCTGTCCGGGCATGTCAGGATTGTCCTGCCGTGTCTGCCATAACGTGCTGTTGCAGTCGGCAGTGCCATCAGGCAGGGCGCGCCCGATAGGGAATTATCGGACGACCGACCCATGACAAGAGAATATTCATCCCGGGGCGCAAGTTAAATGAAACAACGAGTATCTAACCAGCACGATAATTTCAGATACGACCCTCTTCTGTATAATGCCGACCTTGCCCCCATGCCCGCCGCCCGCAGGGATTGGAACTGGTTCAACATGGCGACCGTATGGATGGGTATGGTGCATAATGTCGTGGCTTATGAAGCCGCGGCAGGGCTCATGGCCATCGGCTTTTCGGCATTACAGTGCCTTTATATTATTGGCACGGCCTATTTGGCACTATGTGTGGCCATGTGGTTCAATGCCCGCTCCGGCACGCGCTATGGCATTCCCTTCTGTGTCATCATCCGTTCTTCCTTCGGGCCACGAGGGGCCATGCTCCCGATCGGCCTGCGGGCCATATGCGCCATTTTCTGGTTTTCCGTGCAGGCCTATGCGGCATCACAGGCCCTCAATGCCATCCTCTCCACCCTGTGGCCGGGCTGGGCCGATCTTGACCAGCACATTGCCGGGCAATCCATACAGATGTGGCTGGCAATGGCCATGATGTGGGCCTTGCATGGCGTAATCGGTGCCCATGGCGTTCACCGCATCCGCAATTTTGAGTTATATGCCGGTCCCCTCGTTCTGATTGTGGCCGGGGTGGCATCGGGGTGGGCCATATATGTCTGCCATGGTGTTGGCCCCTTGTTTGACCAGCCCTCACAGTTACATGGTACGACATTGTGGCTGAAATTCGGGGCGGCCGTGACAAGCATTATCGGGATATGGGCGTCTTATGCCGTCAATATTCCCGATCTTTCGCGCTTTGTCCGTTCACAGCGCGATCAGGTGATCGGTCAGGCCATCGGCCTGCCGCTCACGGCCATTCTGTTTACGCCCATGAGCATTCTCATTACATCAGCCACGGTGGTGCAGTTCGGATATCCGATATGGAACCCTGTCGATATCCTGATCAAAATCAACAATCCCGCGCTCACGCTTGCCGGGGGGGCCACGATCATTATCGCGGCGCTTTCCGTCAACGTAGCGGGTAATATCATGCCGGCGGCCTATGATCTGCTGAGTATCTTCCCGCGTCAGTTTGATTTCAACCGTGGCAGCAAGATGGTCCTGTTCCTGGGGATCGGCGCCGTGCCCTGGCTGTGGTTTGACCATCCCGAAAACATTTATATGGTCCTGAATATCATAGCGAGCACGCTTGCGCCCATTACCGGCATCATGCTGGCCGATTATTATTTTATCCGGCACCAGAAATTGCAATTGAACTTGCTGTATGTTTTTTCCGGTCCTTATTATGGCCAGAACGGGTGGCGTATGTCGGCTGTTGCCGCCATGCTGATTACCCTGTTTTTTCTTTACGGTGCACAGGTGTTCCATATGTCTGCAGTGATCAGTTCCATGTCCTGGTTTGTAGGGGTGGCGCTGTCCGGACTGATATATGCACTTCTCAACGACAAAACTGAAATGCCGGATACCGGGCAGGAAGGAGGAGAAGCTGGCTGACTGCGCTGCCTGTCAGGCACCGTTCGGGTGCGATCCGCACGGCGATTGCTGGTGCAAAAAGCAACCGCCGGTGCATCCCGTGCCCATGCAGGCCGGGGCCACCTGCCTGTGCCCGTCCTGCCTTGAAAAACATGCAGGCCCCGTAACGCCCCGTCCGTGCCCGGAGCAGGACTGAAGGCGGCAGGCTGACCCTGTCCTGCAGGCCGTCTTGCGGATAGGTGGGATACCGCGCAGGGTGCGATGCGTTTGACGTGTTGCAAACACATACAGGGGGAGAGGTCTGCATGGCCCGATGGTCTTATCCGCGTCCGTCATCAAGCGAGATTACGCCGCGCGGGGTCTGGCTGTCGCGGCGCAGCCTGCTGGCCGGGGCCACGCTGGGCATGGCGGTCGGCGCGGGGCCGCGCGCCTTTGCCGCGGCCCTGCATACCCGGCCCGGCCCCTTTCAGGCGGCGGAAAAACCAACCCCGCTGGAAGATGTGACCCATTACAACAATTTCTATGAATTCGGTCTGGACAAGACCGATCCTTCAACCCGTTCCGGGCAGTTCAGGCCGCGCCCATGGACCGTATCGGTCGAAGGGCTGGTGGCCCGTCCGCGCGTGTGGGACATTGATGCGCTGATCGCGGCCCTGCCACTTGAGGAGCGGCTGTACCGCATGCGCTGTGTCGAGGCGTGGTCGATGGTCATCCCGTGGGATGGTTTTCCGCTGGCCAGCCTCCTGGCCTTGGCCGAACCTCTGGGCAGCGCGCGCTACGTGGCGTTTGAATCGGTCGTGCGCCCCGCCGAGATGCCGGGCCAGACCGGCGGGCTCGACAGCCTGGCCTGGCCGTATGTGGAAGGGTTGCGGCTTGATGAAGCCATGAACCCGCTCACCCTGCTGGCCGTGGGCCTGTATGGCGAGACCTTGCCCAACCAGAACGGCGCGCCGCTCAGGCTGGTCGTGCCGTGGAAGTATGGCTTCAAGGGCATCAAGTCCATTACCCGCATCCGGCTGGTGGAAAAGATGCCGCCCACGACATGGAACCAGATGAACCCCGCCGAGTATGGCTTCTTCGCCAACGTCAACCCCGAGGTGGACCATCCGCGCTGGAGCCAGGCTTCGGAGCGGGTGATCGGCGCGGGCGGATTTTTTGGCGGCGGGCGCAAGAAAACCCTCATGTTCAACGGCTATGGCGCACAGGTGGCCGGGCTGTATGGCACCATGAACCTGCGCAGCTTTTACTAGCATGCCGCGCCTGACCGGAGCGGGGCGCACCCGCACGCTGCTGCCGTGGCGTGGCGAGACAATGGTGCTGATGGCGGTAGGGCTGCTGCCTGCAGCACTCTATTTCTGGTATGGCGCACATGACAGGCTGGGGCCGGACCCGGTCAATGTGTTCGAGCGGTGGCTGGGGTTGTGGGCGGTGCGCTTCCTGCTTGCGGCATTGCTGGTCACGCCATTGCGGGTGGTGAGTGGCATCAGCCTGCTGCGCTACCGGCGCACGCTGGGGCTGCTGGCCTTCTGGTATGCGCTGATGCATGTGAGCGTTTACGTGGCGCTCGACCAGCAGGGCAACCTGGCCGTGCTGTGGCATGACATCACGCGCAGGCCCTTTCTCATGCTGGGGTTTGCGGCCTTCATGCTGCTGCTGCCCCTCGCACTCACGTCAAATAACTGGTCCATTCGCAGGCTGGGGCGGCGCTGGGGCAGGCTGCACCGGCTGGTCTATGGCGTGGCCGTGCTGGTTGCAGTGCATTTCTTGCTGGCGTTCAAGACCTATAACGCCACCAGCGTCAGCTACGCGGCGGCCCTGATGGCCATGGTGGTGTGGCGGGCCGTGTCAGTAGCCCGTGCCCGCATGGGGCGTGCAGGACCATAGGGCTGTGGACCCTGATATCAGGATGATCGCCCTGACGCCGAGCCTGATATAGGAACATTAACCCAATGATACTTGATGACCTGCTGGCCGAAGGCGAAAACCTGCGCCGCCCGTGCTTTACGCTCAGTGTGGAAGGTAAAGGCGACATTGCCGGATACTGGCGCGGCGAACGCCCCGATTATACCCCTCCGGCGCTGCGGCGGCATGTCATGACGCTCGACAGCCAGTTGCTCGTGCAGATGGGCATGCCCATGGGCTATGCCAGCATCGGCTTTAGCGAGGTGGAGGATGAGAGGTTGTACAACGTGCTGCGCTCACAGCAGCCAGTCACGGCACTGGGCTGTACCGGCCAGCCGCTTTATGCCACGGCCGACACGTCTTTCCCGCCCCTTGAGGCAGTCTGCCTTTATGGCAGTGAAAAAGTGGCGGCATGGCTCGAAAGTCTCGGGCTGCAACGGCATGAATACACGCGCGCGGCCCTTACCCCATTGGGTAGGGCTTATGACGATGCCTATGCCGAACGGTGCGACCTGTTCCGCGACAATGTCGATGCTATTGTGGGCGGATGGCACCAGTCCTGGCCCGAGGATGATTTTTACATGCCGCTGGAAATGCGGCGCGCGGTGCTGACCCTGCGCGAGGCCGAGCCATGGTATGAACTGTGGCAGGCCACCGGTGGGCCGAATTTCAACGTGTGTGAACGGATTACCTGAAGGGCGGCTCAGGGCCGCATGCCCGCCCGTGTGCCATCAAGGACGCGCAGCTTGCGGTGCAGGGTCGAGCGGCTGATGCCCAGCATCCTTGCCGCCACGGCCACCTTGCCGCCCGCGCTGGCAAGGGTGGTGCGGATGGCCATGGCCTGGGCCTCGCGCAGGGGCGAGTGCTGCGCGGTTTCCTCCAGCAGGCACAGGCTGACATCGCCCGCAGGCGGCAGGCCCATCTGCACGCGCGCGGCGTGGCTCGCGCCCACCACATGCCGCTCGCGGTTGAGCGCCATCATGGGCACGGACGCCGATGCCCCCTGCGGCGGCCCGAGCAGCATGATGGTATGGCCACGATACAGGTCCATGAAGAAAGCCTGCTCGATCTGGCGCGCGGCCTGCAACAGGCTTGAGGCGATGAGTGCGCCAAGGCTGCCATCGGGCGAGGGGCGGTAGGAACTGGCATTGAGCGCGCCCGCCATGCGCCCCGTCGCGTCATAGACCGGCGTTGCAATGCCGGTCAGCCCGTGCAGGAAACTGCGCCAGTGTTCATTGCGGTGCACGTTGATGCTGCGCTGTTCGGCAAGGCAGGTGCCAATGCCGTTGGTGCCTGCATGGCGCTCGTGCCACACGGCGCCGGGCCACAGGTTCCACCGGCGGCAGCCACGTTGCAGCGCGCCCGCCACGTTATGCGCCAGCACCACCCCATCCGTATCAGCCAGCAGGGCGGTGTAGCCTACGGGTTCAAGCGCATGGTGCAGCCGCTCCATTTCCGGCCCCGCAAAATACAGCATGCGGCCTGCGTGCTGGCAGGCATGGCGCAGCTCCATGCCGGACAGCACATCGGGCAGCGCGGGCGTGCCGGGGTCGAGCGCGTAGTCATGCTGGCAGCGCCGCCAGGAGGCTTCAAGCCCTGTGCCGATTACGGAAAGGGCAGGCCGGGCAGGGAAGGCGGGCGGAAAACCGGAACCATGCGGCATGTTGTCTCTTTGCCAGGTGGGGAGGGGTGGCGGCTAAACACGCGGCCACATGGCGCGGTTTCGCGACACTTCGTACCACCGCCGTCACATGGGCGTGAAGCACCGGGGCCGCATGCTTGCGTATATGGTGGCCTTGCGTGTGTGCTGCCCACAGCCCGGTTGCGTGCCGCATGGCATGCGCGACTGGACCAGGCAAGAAACAGGGAAAAGACCCATGCAAATAGCGCGTGAAACGCTGCTGCGCTCGTATCGGGCGATGCGGACCATCCGGATGTTTGAAGAGCGTCTGCATGTCGAATTTGCAACCGGCGAGATACCCGGCTTCGTGCATCTGTATTGCGGCGAGGAAGCCTCCGCCGTGGGCGTGTGCGCCAACCTGACCGATAACGACACCATTGCCAGCACCCATCGCGGCCACGGCCACTGCATCGCCAAGGGCGTGGAAGTGGCGGGCATGATGGCCGAGATCTATGGCCGCAGCACCGGCGTTTGCCGGGGCAAGGGTGGCTCCATGCATATTGCCGATCTGGCCTGTGGCATGCTGGGCGCAAACGGCATCGTGGGCGGCGGGCCGCCGCTGATCTGCGGGGCCGCCCTCTCGCACAAGACCCTGCGTGATGGCGGGGTTGCGGTGGCGTTCTATGGCGATGGCGCCTCGAATGAAGGCACCACGCTCGAGAGCCTCAACCTTGCCTCGGTCTGGCAGCTTCCCGCCGTGTTCGTGGTGGAAGACAACGGCTATGGCGAGGCCACGGCGGCCTCCTTTGCCTGTGCGGGCACCCAGAAGGCGCGGGCGGCGGGTTTTGGCATGCCGTATATCGAATGTGATGGCTCGGATTACTTTGCCGTGCACGAGGCAGCGGGCGAGGCCATTGCCCATGCCCGCGCGGGCAAGGGGCCGGTCATGCTGCATGTGCACCTGCAGCGCTGGTATGGCCATTTTGAAGGTGATGCCATGACCTATCGCGCGCCCAATGAAGTGGCCGAGGCCAAGCGTGACCATGACTGCCTCAAGCTGTTCCGCGAGCGCGTGACACAGGCGGGCCTGTTCGAGGACAGCGTGCTCGATGAGGTCGATGCGGCCGTCACCGACGAGATCGAGGCCGCCGTGCTGCAGGCCAAGGATGCCCCACTGCCCCAGTCAGCCGACCTGCTGGCCGATGTGTATGTGCGTTACTGACCCCACCCCACGGCACCAAGGAGACGACCAATGAGCAAGAAAAGCTTCCGGCAGGCGATCAATGAGGCCCTGCGCCAGGAAATGCGCCGTGACCCCACCGTCATCCTGATGGGCGAGGACGTGGCCGGCGGCCGTGGCGGCTCGGCTGGCACGCAAGATGCCTGGGGCGGCGTGCTGGGTGTGACCAAGGGACTGTATGAGGAGTTTGGCGAGACCCGCGTGCTCGACACCCCCATTACCGAGGCCTCCTATATCGGTGCCGCGGCGGGCGCTGCCGTGACCGGCCTGCGCCCGGTGGCGGAACTGATGTTTGTCGATTTCGTGGGCTGCTGCCTTGACCAGATCATGAACCAGGCTGCCAAGTTCCGTTACATGTTTGGCGGCAAGGCGCGCACGCCGCTGGTCATCCGGGCCATGTACGGCGCGGGCTTCAATGCCGCTGCCCAGCACAGCCAGGCGCTGTATCCGCTGTTTACGCATATTCCGGGGCTGAAGGTGGTTATCCCGTCCTCCCCCTACGAGGCCAAGGGCCTGCTCATTTCGGCCATACGCGATGATGATCCGGTCATCTTCCTTGAAAACAAGGTGATGTATGACGTGGAAGAAGAGGTGCCCGATGAGCCCTACGCCATCCCCTTCGGCGAGGCCAACCTCACGCGCGAGGGCGATGACGTGACCATCGTGGCCTTTGGCCGCATGGTGGGCATGGCCAACGAGGCCGCCGACCGGCTGGCCAAAAAGGGCATAGGCTGCACGGTCATTGACCCGCGCACCACATCGCCGCTGGACAGCGAGACCATACTGGACTGCGTGGCCGATACCGGCAGGCTGGTCATTGTTGATGAATCCAGCCCGCGCTGCAACATGGCCACCGATATTGCAGCCCTGGTGGCGGAGCAGGCGTTTGATAGCCTGCGCGCGCCCATCCGCCGCGTGGTGCCACCGCACACGCCGGTGCCCTTCGCCACCGTGCTGGAAACGCTGTACCTGCCCAGCGTTGAAAAGATCGAGGCCGCCGTCACCGCGACCATGAACCACCGCGTAACGGAGAAAGTGTGACATGACCCCCGACATCACCCCCATCACCATGCCCAAATTCGGCCTTGCCATGACGGAGGGCAAGATTGCGGGCTGGCTGGTCGAACCCGGCACGCAGGTCACGGCTGGCGAGGAACTGGTCGATATCGAGACCAGCAAGATCACCAACACCTTCGAAAGCCCGGTCGCTGGCCTGCTGCGCCGCCATGTGGCCGCCAATGGCGAGATGCTGCCCGTGGGCGCGCTGATTGGCATCGTGGCCGATGCAGCGGTGGCGGATGCGGATATTGATGCGTTCATCACCCGCTTCCAGGCCGATTTTGCCGCCGCTTCCGATCAGGCTGACGGGGCGGAGGCCGCTGATGAGCCGGTAATGATGCAGGTGGGCGCGCACAGCCTGCGCGTGCATGACCGGGGGACGGGCGACGGCACGCCGCTTGTGCTCATTCACGGTTTTGGTGGCGACCTCAAGAACTGGATGCTCAATCACGCGGCCCTCGCGCACGGGCGGCGCGTCATTGCGTTCGACCTGCCGGGGCATGGCGGCTCGTCAAAGGACGTGGGGCCCGGCACGCTGGCGTTCTTTGCCGATGTCACGGCGCAACTGCTGGCGCATCTCGATCTTTCGCGCGTGCATGTGATGGGCCATTCGCTGGGCGGCGGCATTGCGCTGACACTGGCATGCACCCAGCCCGCGCTTGTGGCGTCACTGACCCTCATTGCCCCTGCCGGGCTGGGGCCACAGATCAACATGGATTTCATCAACGGCTTCATCGAGGCCGACTGTGTGCGCGGCGTGCAGGACGTGCTGAAATACCTGGTGCATGACAAGGCGCTGATCGGGCGGCGCATGGCCGATGACGTGCTGCGCTACAAGCGGCTGGACGGGGCGGAGGCTGCCTTGCGCAAGGTGGCGGCAGCGTGTTTTCCGGATGGAAAGCAGGGCGATGACCTGCGTTTCGTGCTTGCGAGCGCCGACATGCCCGTGACCCTGATCTGGGGGCAGGCGGATGAAATCCTGCCGGTGGCACAGGCTGATGGCCTGCCGGGCAGCGTGATCCGCCACATCCTGCCCGCCATCGGGCATATGCCGCAGCTTGAAAGTGCGACGGCAGTCAATGAGGTTGTGGAAGCCTTTATCGGGCATGAGGTGGCGACCGCGTAACGCCTGTATGGGCAACGGGAATGCCGCCTTTAAAAAAGGCGGCGCCCGAAAACTTTTACTTTATTCAGGAACTTTTTCTGAACCATATTTATGGTGCAAATCCTGAAAATTTTTTGGTGAAGCTTTTTTTTTAAAGCTTCATGGACCATCAGGTCCGGGCACGTTCCTTTTCAGCAGCAATATTCTGTCCTGCCGTGTTCCGGTCACCATAAGGTGTCCATCCGGTGCTTGCCACAAGGCAGGCAGTATGTCTTGAGTAAAGTCCTGAACAAGCAGAAAACAGCAATGCCGCGACTGCACTGCCAGTTGTGGCACGGGAATAACAATAATGTTTGTCGGACTGGATCTGGGTACATCATCTCTCAAGGCCGTGCTGGTCGATGACCGGCAGCAGGTTGTTGCCAGCCATGCCCACCCCCTGCGCGTCACATCCCCCCAGCCGGGCTGGAGCGAGCAGGCCCCGCAGGACTGGTGGGAGGCGCTGCTGCTCACCATGGATGCGTTGGCGGCGGCAAACCCGCGCGAGATGGCGCAGGTGGTGGGCATTGGCCTGTCGGGCCAGCAGCACGGTGCGGTGCTGCTGGGCGCTGATGGCGGCGTGCTGCGACCGTGTATTTTATGGAATGACCTGCGCAGCGTTGCGCAATGCGCTGAATTCGAGCGCCGTTTTCCCTACAGCCGGCAGGTGTGTGGCAATATCGCCATGCCCGGCTTTACTGCGCTCAAGCTGATCTGGGTGGCGGAACATGAGCCTGAAGTGTTTGCCGCCACCCGCCACGTGCTGCTGCCCAAGGCCTGGCTGCGCTACCGCATGACCGGCGAGATGATTGATGACATGTCGGATGCCGCCGGTTCGCTGTGGCTCGATGTGGGGGGGCGGTGCTGGTCGGATGCGGCGCTGGCGGCAACCGGCCTTGGCCGTGACGCCATGCCCGCAGTGGTCGAGGGCACGGCGCGGGCGGGCCTGCTCCATGCCGATCTGGCCCGGCGCTGGGGCATGAAGGACCGCCCCGTGCTGGCAGGCGGCGCAGGCGACAATGCCGCCGGTGCCGTGGGGTTGGGGGCTGTGCAGGCGGGGTCGTCCTTCCTGTCGCTGGGCACGTCGGGCGTGCTGTGGGTGACGACCGACCGGTTTCGCCCGCACCCGCAGGGCGGCATCCATGCCTTCTGCCATGCCGTGCCTGCTACGTGGCACCAGATGGGGGTTACCCTTTCCGCCGCGTCCTCGCTGGCGTGGTGGGCGCGCGTTACCGGCATGACGGAAACGGCCCTGCTGGCCGAACTGCCGCCCGAGATCACACGGCCTTCGCCGGTCATGTTCCTCCCCTATCTGTCGGGCGAGCGCACGCCGCATAATGACGGGCAGATCCGTGGCGGGTTTGCCGGGCTGTCGGATGCCACCACGCGGGCAGAGATGACGCAGGCCGTGCTTGAAGGCGTTGCCTTCTCGTTTCGCGATGTGGTCGATGCGCTGGCCGATGCGGGGTCCGAGCTGCACGATGCGGATGTGATTGGCGGTGGCTCGCACAGCCGCCTGTGGGTCTCGATCCTTGCCAATGTTACCGGCCTTGCGCTGCACCGCCTGGCGCATGGGGCGCAGGGCGGGGCCTTTGGCGCGGCGCGTCTGGCCCGAATTGCTGTAACGGATGAGGCGGTCAGCGCAGTATGCCAGCCGCCGCAGCGTGAAGAGACGCTCGTGCCCGATGCGGGCATGGCCCAGGCCTACGCAGCCCCGCTGGCCCGCTACCGCGCGCTCTATCCCGCCCTGCGCGGGGCGATGGCCGCATGCCCCGCCTGAAAGTAAAGGCGGGGCAGGGTGTGGAAAAAGATGGTTATGACCGTATGGCGATCATGTTAGGCATGTCGGGCAAGAATAAGGAAATGGATAGAGTTTGATGAAAACACGCCTGTTCTCCCGCCTTTTCCACCATTATGCCTGCGGGGCTGCGCTGCTGGCCCTTCTCGCACCCCTTGGCGCCCATGCCAGGGATAGCGTGGACCATGGTGCTGCGCCGAGTGGCAACATAACCGTGGTGGCCCGGTTTGCCGACATGCAGCCCTCCGGCATTGCAGCCCTGCCCGATGGGCGGCTGGTCATTGCCTTCCCCCGCAGTGCGGCTGACCACAAGGGGCCGCGCCTTGGCCAGTTGGTCAAGGGCAAGGCCGTCGCTTTCCCTGATGAGGCGACACAGGCGCGTTTCATTTCTCCCCTTGGCATGACGGTGGATACAGCGGGCCACCTGTGGATCGTGGATGAAGGCACCGTGGCCGGGCAGGCAGCGCCCGCCACCCCGGCGCTGATCGGGCTGGATCCCAGGAGCGGCCAGATCATCGCCACCATCGCGCTCGGCCCGGACGCCGGCGCCACGCGCACGGACAGCCACGTCAACGACGTGCGCGTGGACCTGACGCATGGCGAGAAGGGCACCGCCTTCATCAGCGATACCTCGCAGATGGATCACCCGGCCATCATCGTGGTCGATATTGCCACCGGCCATGCCCGCCGCGTGCTTGAAAACGCGCCCTCCGTCCGTGCCGAGACCGGGTTTGCCATGGAACTCGATGGCAAAATGCTGCGTTATGACATGGTGCATCCGGCCATGGGGCAGGGCGGGATCGATGGTGTTACGCTGAGCACGGATTCCAGCACGCTGTACTGGCAGCCCCTGTCCAGCCGCAGGCTGTACAGCGCGCCCACCGCGCTCCTGGCCAACCCTGCCACCAAGCCCGCGCAGCTTGAACACGCCGTGCGCGATGAAGGGGAGGACGCCGTAGTGGATGGCATGGCGACCGGACCGGACAATTCCCTCTACCTGACCGATATCGAACGCCACGCCGTACTGCGCCGCCTGCCTGACGGGCAGCTTTCGGTCGTGGCCCATGACCCGCGCCTGATCGCGCCCGATGGCCTCACCATCAAGGATAACGCGCTGTGGCTGACCGTGGGCCAGTGGGGGCGGCTGCCCGTGTTCCATGATGGGCACGACATGGAAGAGCGCCCCTGGCTGGTGGTGAAGATACCGATGCAATAACCCCGGGCGCGCCGCCGCCCCGCCCTGACCCGGCGCAGCTGAAAGAACGCATAATAATGGCGCATCACAGTCAAACGGTTTCCGGCTCCGGCATTGTCAACCTGATTGCAGGCGTGGCCGCGACCGGCGGCCTTCTGTTCGGGTATGACACCGGCATCATTTCAGCCGCCCTGCTGCAGATTACCCCGGCCTTTGCCTTGGGCACGCTCGGACAGCAGGTGGTGACCTCGGCCATCGTGGCCGGGGCGCTGGCGGGGTGCCTGATGGCGGCCCCGCTATCGGACCGGCTGGGGCGGCGCTACATGATCATGTTCGCAGCCCTTGTCTTTATTGTCGGCACGCTGGTGGCGTCGTTTGCGCCAGGCGTGGGGGTGCTGGTTGCAGCGCGCTTCATCCTGGGGCTGGCCGTGGGCATGTGCTCGCAGATCGTGCCGGTCTATATCGCGGAAATTGCCCCGCGTGAAAAACGCGGCCAGATGGTGGTGCTGTTCCAGCTTGCCGTTGTGACCGGCATTCTGGTCTCGTTTATCGTGGGCTATGTGTTCCGCGCGCAGTCGTGGCGGCTCATGTTCGGGCTGGGGATCATTCCGGCGGTGATCCTGCTCGGCGGCATGTCGCTCCTGCCGCGCAGCCCGCGCTGGCTGGCCATGAAGGGCAAGCTGGAAAGCGCGTTCGACGTGCTGCAGCGCCTGCGGCGTGACCCGGTGGCCGCGCGCGCGGAACTCGATGCCATCGTGGCCATGCATGATGAGCAGGCCCCGTGGTCGGCCCTGCTGCAACCCTGGGTGCGGCCCGCGGTCGTGGCATCCGTGGGTGTGGCGCTGTTCTGCCAGATTACCGGCATCAATGCGGTGCTGTATTACGCGCCCACCATTTTTGCAGGCGTGGGGTTTGGCGAGGGTTCGGCGCTGCTGACCTCGATCGCCATTGGCGTGGCCATGGTCATTTCCACGGCTTTCGGCAGTTGGGCGGTCGATGCGTGGGGGCGGCGCAAACTGCTGCTGCGGCTGGTGCCCGGCGCTGCCGTCTCGCTCATGGTGCTGGGCGCAATGTTTGCGCAAGGCGCGACGCATGGAATCAATACATGGATCACGGCGGCGGCGGTGGTCTGTTACGCCATTTTCAACGTAGGCAGCCTGTCGGTGGCGATCTGGCTGGTGGGTGCTGAGGTCTATCCGCTTTCATGCCGCAGCAAGGGCATGAGCCTTGTGGCCGCGACCCACTGGACGGCGGACCTGCTGATCTCGCTTACCACGCTCTCTTTGGTGCAGGCGCTGGGTGCTGCGGGCACGTTCTGGATGTATGCCGGGCTGAACGTGCTGGCCTTTGTGTTCATCTGGCGTTACGTGCCCGAAACCCGGGGGCGCTCGCTTGAGGAAATCGAGACCGCGCTCAAGGCGGGTGCTTTCGACCGGTTGCGCTGAACCTGAAGTATAGAAGTTTTTTGGTGTCGCCTTTTTTCAAAAAGGCGACGTCTTTTGAAGCTTTTATTTTAAAGATGCACATGCCCACGCGCGAGGTCGAACGGACGTGCAGGAATGGGCGATGAACGCGCACGGGCCGAGAAGGGCAGGATTTGCGTCAGGATCCGCTCGCCAATGGCGTTCTGCCACAGCCACAGGCTGTTGACCTGCCCGCGGAAGCTGGCTTCCCCCCCCATGGCCCCCGATGGCCTGAAGCCCGAGGCCAGGCCAATGCCAAACAGACCGGGAATTTCGTGCCCTGCCTGATCGAGAACGCCACAGTTCGGCCCGGTCAGGGCACCGTGGGGTTCATCTACCGCAAGGGCGACAGGCTGCCCGCTGGTGTTGTGCACGCGCACGCGGCGCGGGCTGTAACCGAGGCAGGCGATGATGGCATCGGAATGATCCAGAATGTGCTGTATTCGCGCTGTATTATCCGGTGTCATTTGCAGTGCGTGCAGGCGCGGCTCGGGTGCTGCGCCTGCAATGCCGAGCAGGCGCATGGCCAGGGTGCGCGAATCATAACGCAGGCCACCAAAGCGATGCACGAACTGGCTGACCGGACAAATGTCGCCATCGTTGAAATCGGCATAGCCGTCGGCTTTTGCTTCCTCCGCCGTGCGGTAGAACAGCTTGAGCCGGGACTGGTGCAGAAGTGTGAGGTGCCCCGGGGCGATGCGCTCGCCCATGTCGCGCAAGATGACATTGGCCGATGACAGGGCGCTGCTGGCGCCGCCAATGATGGTGATCCTGGGTTTTTCGCATCCCGCCAGCATGGCGCGCAGCGTGTGCATGCCTTCGGGGGCCAGCAGGGCATCGGATTGCACGATACGCCCTTTGTAACGCGGCAGCAGGGGGCGGCCGGCCACGTTCTCGGTATACAGGCGCGCCTGGGGCTGGCAGGCACCAAGGGCCAGAACCACCTTGCCCGCAACAACCTGCTGGCTGTGTGCCCCGCGGGTTGTGGCAAGATCGGCCAGCCAGCCGCCATCGTCCTGGCGGGTCAGGGTTTCAAGCCGCCAGCCGGTGAGCAGGCGGGAGGCGGGATGGGCTGCGATGAGTTCGGTCAGCACATGGCCCACCACATCAAGAAAATCCGCCACGATGCGCAGCGGCAGGGGCTGCCTGCCCTGGCTGCGGATCATTTCCACCAGGGGGTGGTGGGTCAGGCGGGCCAGTTCCGGCACGGGGTTGGCTGTAATCGCATCGACAAAGGTTTCGGCAGCACTGTCGGAATTGATGACATAGCGCCCCAGCATGCCGGAGCCGATCGTGCTGCCCTGTTCAACCAGGGTCACGCCTGCATCAAGGAGGTGGGGCAACTGGCCGATGCGCGAGGCGGCAAGCAGGATGGCGATGCCCGCGGGGCCGCCGCCAGCAATGAGGATGGGCGTTGTCGCGTGGGTGGACATGAGGCATGGGTCCGTTATCCGTGGTTGGAGGGAACGACGGGGGCTCAGGCTATCTGGGCATGGCAGGCAGCCCTGAATTCGCGGCACACGTAATGCACCATTTCAGGGGTCATTTCATGCCATAGCGGCAGCGACACGATGGATGAGGCCAGGGCTTCAGTCGCACTCAGGTCACCCGCCACACTATTGGCGGCGAAATAGCTCTGCTCATGCAGATGGGGCGAAAAATAGGTGGAGGTGCCAATGCGCTTTTGCTTCATGCGTTCCAGTATCGCGCGGCGGTGCGGGGCGTACTGCGCGGGCAGGCGCACGGGCAGGAACTGATAGGCGGTGCGCGTGCCGCGCTGGCGCTGGAACGTGAACTCGGGCAGCAGGTCGTAATACAGTCGTTCTATGCTGCATTTTTTCTCGACCACGGCATCAAGCTGCTCCAGCCCCGACAGGGCCAGCAGCGCACCGATTTCAGGCAGCTTGGAATTGAGGCCGGGCATGGTGGCATGGCGGACCTGGCCAAAACCGAAATTGCCCATGGCCCGCAGGGCGTCGATCATCTCGGGATTATTGGCGTAGATGAAACCGCCTTCGCCAATGCCCATTGTTTTTGTTGCGTGCAATGAACAGATAATGGCATGCGGCGAGCCCTGGCCAAAGCCATGGCCTTGCCCGTCGCGCGCGCCAAGTGAGGCTGCGGCATCAATCACCACGGGAATGCCGGTGCGCCTTTCAAGGTCCGTATAGTATGCCATGTCGGTTACATTACCGAAGGTGGCGTAGGGAAATATTGCGGCAATCTGGTTTTTGTACTGGTGCAGGAGCGCCTGTTCCGCATCATGCGATGCCATCCAGTCATCAGGGTCGATATCACACAAAAGCGGCACGAAGCCCGCCCACAGCACGGCATGCGCTGCCGCGGCAAATGTGAAGGATGGCATGATGATATAGCGCTGTCGCTCAGGGCTGGTGTGGCGTGTTGCGTATTTGAGCGCCATCATGAGGCCGATGGTAGCGTTGCACACCGTCACGCACTGGCCCACGCCACCGAACATCTGCTCGACGAGGCGTTTTTCGAACTTCTGGTTGATCGGGCCATAATTGGTATAGATGCCCGAGTTTTCCAGGGCGATGACGCTCTCGGATAACTGGCTGATCTTCGGAATGTTGGAACGGATGAACGATATTTCCGGGAGCGACATTTCTGTCATTTTTTACATTCCGATTCACTGAATTCGGTGAGTAGCGCAAGTATTGCCCTGATTGCAGCGCCCGGATGCCATCTGTCCCCAGAGCGCCTGTAAAATTACATAACATGTACATTTTTAACGCGCACAGAGGCATATTGTTTACCACACGTTTAAGTGATCGCATGTGCGGTGTAAGTATACGATAAATGAAAGAGAAAATAAAAATTCATGCACCGAAAAAAAATGGCCAGTGTTTTTCCCTATAGGATATATTCATAAAAAACGGAAAAACCAAAATATCCTTCGGTCAATTTAGGTCATAATGCCAATGAACCAGGGAACGCGACCGACATGAATGCTGCACGAACATGCGCTATTGTACTGAAAACCTATGCTTGGGACAGTTTCGTGCAGCGCCAGTTGCAGCGCCTGCAGGCCACTTTTCCCGATACGGACATCTTCATTTCCATTGATGAGACAAACGGCTTTGCAGGCAATATTCCCCACCCCAACGTGTTGCGCACCTGCAATGCCGATATGGTGGAAGCAGGGTTTGCCAACCGTTTTGAAAAAGGCAGCCTGTTGTGGTGGAATGCCGACTACACCCACTATCAGGTCCAGGCCTGCATTCCCGGTTATGCGTATTATCTGTTTGTTGAATACGACGCCTGCATTGGGGGCAACGGCAACCGCCTGCTCGCTGACATGATTGCCGATGAGGCTGATTTCGTGGCCCACCCGATTACGGCTGACCTGTCATGGTACTGGACGGCGTTTCATACCGGGATCTATCCTGATGGGCAGTTGCGTGCTTCCCTTAACTGTATTTCCTTTTTTTCCCGCCGTGCACTCGTGCATCTTGCCGCGCGGCGGCGCGCCATGTCGGCGCCGGGTGAGGGGCTCAAATTCTGGCCGCTTGGCGAGGCCTTCGTGGCATCGGAAATAGAAAAGGCCGGATTTAATTTCGTGCCGCTTGGCCGGTATGGCGATGTCTCGCGCTATACGTGGTTCCCGCCCATTCTCGAGGCTGATCTGGTGCTGCCTGCGGGCGGGCATACGTTCTTGCACCCGGTTCTGGACCAGAAGCGCTATGTTGCCAGCCTGCTGCGGCAGACGCATTTCGTGCGGCATTATTTCATGCCCGGTAGCCATTTGCGGCGCGAACTCAGGCGCTTTCCCGGTATGGTTTCACGCAGGCAGCTTTATCGCGCGGCCTGCACGCGTGCGGCCCAGAGGCTGCATATAGCCCGTGGTGGCCTGTAGTTTTTCCTGAATATATAAGAATTTTCCGGGTGTCGTCTTTTTGAAAAAAGGCGATCTTTTATAAGAGACTGTTTGAAAGTTTAGCTCAGAAAAAATTCCGAAATCATAAGGAAGTTTTTGGTGAAGCTTTTTCCAAAAGCTTCGAAGAATGCCACCTTTCTGGAAAAAGGTGGCACCCCAAAACTGTTATCCCTGCTTCATGATCTCGCCCACAACCCGGTCCACCTCCGGTGCCCACGGGCCGGGGGCGCAGCCAAAGACCTGTTTGAGGCGCGTGCAGTCCAGCCTTGCATCGGGTGGCCTGCGGGCCGGTGTGGGCCAGTCCGCCGTGGTGATCGGCTCGATCTCGGGCAGCGGGTTGCCACGGCGGGCGGCAGCCGTAATGGCGGTGCGGGCCAGTTCGTACCAGCTTGCAGCCCCTTCGCCCACGGCATGGAAAATACCGCCATATTCAGCTTTCCAGCCGTTTTCCTCAATGCGGGCGATGATCCTGAAAATGACATCGGCCAGCTGGTCGGCGCTGGTCGGGTTGCCGATCTGGTCGCTCACCACGCGCAGCACCGGGCGCTGGGCGGCGGCATTGACCATGGTGCGCACGAAATTACGGTTATAGGGCGAATAGACCCAGGCCGTGCGCAGGATGATGCTGCCGGGGTGGGCCGCGAGCACGGCCTGCTCGCCTTCCGCCTTGGTGCGGCCATAGACCGAGCGCGGGTCGACCGGGTCGGTCTCGAGATAGGGGCTGCCCTTGTCGCCGCTGAAAACGTAGTCGGTCGAGATGTGGATGAAGGGAATGCCCCGTTCATGGCACAAGGCGGCCAGATGGGCAGGGCCAGTATTATTGGCGCGTTCGGCTTCCGCCTCATGGGTCTCGGCGGCGTCAACGGCGGTCCAGGCGGCGGCGTTGACAACAATGGAGGGGGTTGCCGCGCGGAAGGCGGCATCAATCGTGTCAGGCCGTTCAAAATCAAAACCGGGGCGGCCCGTCCGTTTTACATTGCCTTGGGCGGCAAGGGCGCTGGCAAGCTGGCCGCTACCACCGGTGACCAGGATCGATTTCTGCATTGTGAGCATGTTCTTCTTACGGGAGGAAAAGGGCAGGTGAGGGGCGTTCAGACCTGAAACCAGTTATCGACGTTGGAGAACGCTTCCGCCGCCGCATCCTTGGCAGACAGGATGGCGGCGCCGGGGGCCACCGGCCATTCGATGTTGAGCAGCGGGTCATCCCACCGCACGGAGCGTTCGCATTCGCGGTTCCACAGGTCTGTGCATTTGTACTGCACTTCGGCATTTTCGCTCAGCGTGCAGAAGCCGTGCAGGAAGCCGGGCGGAATCCAGAGCTGTGAGCCATTTTCCTCCGACAGGGTCACACCCACCCACTGGCCAAAGGTGGGCGAGCCGGTGCGGATGTCCACCCCCACATCCCATATGCTGCCACGCGTGCAGCGCACCAGCTTGCCCTGCGCATGCGGCGGCAACTGGCAGTGCAGCCCGCGCACCACCCCGCGCTGGCGCGACAGGCTGTGGTTATCCTGAACGAAAGCAGCGGTAAGGCCAGCTTCCTTCATGCGCGTCGCATTAAAGGTTTCAGAAAAATAACCGCGCTCATCGCCAAAGCGCGGCGGGGTGATCAGCATCATGCCCGCGATGTTGAAGGTCTTTATATCCATGAAAGGGCTCCTGAAATTCCGGTTATGGCCGTTGCAATAAATGGTCAGTGCGTGCCGTCCGCAAGAAAGGGCCTGATGGCTGTCATCTGCGGGCGGTCGGCACCATGGTCGGGCTCAAGGGTAAACATATAGTTGCCCCACAGCGGACCAGCCGCCCAATAGGTCCATCCGGCCCATACATCGGCGTTGTCGCGCAGGTGCGACAGGACGGGGGCGAGCAGCTTCACGCATTCGGGCTGGCGGCTGACCCCGAACTCACCCAGAAAGCCGCGGGCATGGTTGGCGTGCAGCCAGTCGGTAAATCCGCGCAGGCGCTCAACCGCCTTGTCAGCGGTGATGCAGTCCGGCTTCGTGCCCGAGGCATCGGTATCAAAATACTCATGCACTTCATAAATCAGCTTGTTATCGGGGTCATGGAGCTGGCTCAGGGCGGGACCGTTGAGCTTGGTAAAGCTGTGCGCGCCATCCCAGCCAATGCCGGGCACCAGAATCAGGTTGTGGCCGCCTGCCTTGCGTATGGCGTCAATCGCGGCCTGCACGGCGCCTTTCCAGGCATCGGCGTCATGCTGCTGCGGCTCGTTCATCAGGCCGAACAGCACATGCGTATTGTTGCCAAAAGCCTGCGCCAGCCGCGCCCACAGATCGGCGAAGGCGGCGTCAGGCACGCCGGGCGCGCCCACTTCCTGCCCCCGGTAGCGCCCGTAATTGTGGATGTCGAGCACGGTTGAGGCATTGTGGGCCTGCGCATAGGCAATGAACTGGCTGACGCGCTGGAGTTCCTTTTCATCAAGCGGGCCGCTCAGCGTGGGTTGCAGCCGCTCCCACAGCACCGACAGGCGGAACGTGTTCATGCCTGCCTGCGTGAAGTAATCCACCTCCGCCGGTTTGGGGTAGAGATAGTCATACCCGTAGCGTCCCGGCAGCTTGTTGGAGGAATAGGCCGCCCCCGCAAGGTTCACGCCCCGATAGGTCTGGGCCGTCGCAGGGGAGGCCATTGCAAGCCCGGCTCCCGCGATGCAGCCCATGGCCCATGCAGGCCAGCGCAGGGAAGAGGGGAAAGCGATCATGTCACATGCTCCGCTGAAGGGGAGAAGCGGTTGAAGCGAAAGGATTTCAGGCGCTCGGGCACCTGGCGTACCGTATCGGCCACGGGCGCTACGCTGTTGGTCGTGCCGTAAAGGAACCACAGCAGCGCTGCTGTCTTGATGGTGAAGACCGAGGCCCCGATGCACAGCGAGGTCGAGAAATAGAGCGAGATCATCGCCTTTATCGACACGGCGGCTTCGGTGCGGGCAGGGTGCATGGTGAACAGCGCCAGCAGGAACAGGGTCAGCGGCAGGCCGAGGTTGTTGATGATGTAGGCATAGCCCGTATCCGCCGTATAGACCTGCGAGGGGGCCAGCGCGAACCATTGCGGCAGGTTCCAGTAATCAAGCAGCCGGCCTGAAAACAGCAGGCGGCCCGAGAAGTTATCGCCGATGATGGAAGGCAGGATGCCCGGCATCTCGTGGTTGGCGCCCTGGATCATCAGGCCCAGCATCACCGCCACCGGCATGGCGAACACCACGAAGCGCGAGCGGTAAAGCGGGGTCAGCCGCAACAGCACCATCGCCACCGTGCAGCCCGAGGCGAAGCGGGAATCCGCCAGCACGAAGCACAGGGCCGACAGGAAGAACAGGCACGCATGGCGCAGCCGCGAGCCGAGATGGGTGCTCAGGCACCACGCAAACCCGATGGCCGAGAAATTGCCCAGTGAATCCGGCTCGAGGAAGATGGAGGATACGCGATGCGAGCCGAATATGGACTGGAAGAACGTGCGCGAGGCCGCAGCCCCGCGATTGCCGCTGATGAAGAGGTTGGTGTTGCTGTAATTGACCGTGGTGCTGGCGATGACGCCTTTGTTCACGTAATAGGTCCAGACATCGAACACCATGCCGAACAGGTTGGTGAACATCAGCTCGAAAAACCCGATGAACAAAATGATCGCCATCATCACCCAGATCGTCCGTTCGCCCGCGCGCGGGGTGGAGCGCGTGCCAAGCTGGTAGAAGACATAGGCAATGGCCAGATCATGCAAAATCTTCATGTCCAGGCCAGGATTGATGAGCTTCGCCCCCACCTCGAAACACACCATCACCCCGGTTATGCGCACGACGGCGGGCGAGATGGTGTTGCGCACCTCAAGGAAGGCGAGAAAAATGATGAACAGCTCGCACAGCACGATTTCCGAATTATGCACGGTGACGACATGCCGGGTGTTGATGAAGCATAGCGCCAGGTTGAACACCGCTCCCGCCACCACCAGCCACGATATGCCATCGGCCCGCGACAGGGCGGGCGCGTGCGCACTGACGCGGGGCGCCACCCGGAAGGCAGGCGCGCTGGCAGGCAGGAAAGAAAAGGTATCAGATCCTTGAGGCATGGGTATCCGCATCCTGCGTGGAGGGGAGGGGGCGGGCGGGTGCGACATCGAGCATGGCGCGGCCCAGCCTGCGCCCGATATTGTGCAGCGGCAGTTCAAGCACGCGGTAGGTCAGCCCGGCCAGCGCCGTGGTCAGCACGGCGGTCACGATACCCAGCGTAAACTGGGTCAGCGACGGGTGGGCCAGCAGCGTTGCCGTGCCCATGCGGTGGCCCGCGAGCGTGAACACGATCAGCATGACCGGCAGGTGCATGAGGTAGATGCCATAGGACAGTTCCCCCACCACGATGACCGGCCTGCTGAGCAGGATGCGGTACTGCCGCCCCGATGCATACAGGTCGCGGATCACGACAAAGGCGGCCAGGGTTTCGATCATGTCGGCAATGCGCTCGGGCAGGTGCAGGCCCGCCAGCGCGTAACGGTCGTATAGCAGCACCACGAGGGCCGCCAGCGCATACCATCCGTGGTGTCTGCCCAGCGTGCCCGGCAGCAGCGGGATCAGCGCGCCAAGGCCAAACGACAGGGCAAACACCGTGCCCACCTCGTGCGGCACCGGCAGCAGCGCGATGGCCGCAAGCGCCAGCAGCGTCACCACCCGCGCCGTGCGCCCGCGCATCAGCACGAACAGGAGCGGGAACACGACCGAGTACATGAGCTCGACCCGTAGCGACCACATCGGGCCGTTATAGCGGGTGAACACCCCTGCAAGCGAGGCGATGGTGTTGCGCATCGACACCGGCGTGTGCAGGTTGCGTGAAAGCCAGCCCACGAACACGCCATCAGGCACCAGCCCGCGCGCCACCACCATGCTCAGCACGGCAAGCCCGATGGAAAACCACAGCAGCGGATAGATGCGGAAAATACGCTTGATGTAAAAGCTGCCCACGATGCGCGGCGTCATATGCGCGTATTTGCGCAGCGACAGCGAAAGCACGCACCCGCTGAGCACGAAAAACAGCACCACCGCCGCCTCCGCATTGAAGGCGTAGGTAATGAGGTCATGCACGCCACCCTGCACCGGCGCGCGCTGCGGGCTGTGGTAACGGAAGACCTGTATGGCATGGCCAAACAGCACCACCAGGCACGCAATGCCGCGCAGGGAGGTCAGTTGGTGCAGGTAATGTCGTTCCGTTCCCGAAGTTTCTGTCACAGACGACATTGTCGGTTCCCCCGGTGCATGCGCGGCATGGTGTGATCAAGGCAATACAGTGATTCTGCTATGGCGGGCACAGCGTATCAGACTATAAATGTAGAAAACACAAGAAATATCCCTACACAATTCTTTGTCCAAACGCCTTTTTCAAGGCACGATCATGTCATGATCCTGCCGCAATGTGCGGGTGGATTTGGCGCCTGCGTGAAAAGGGCCGCTGGTGCTCTCGCATATGTTCACGCCACCACAATGAACCGGCGGGCCTGCCTGTCGTTGCGCGTGCAGGAGCATGAAGAATGGTTGCAAGGCAGGAGTACACCCTTCCATGACACGGTCGCTGTTCATTTCCGTTCATGATTTTCGTAGTCTGCGCAAGGCAAGTATTCATTTCATCGCAGCGGAAATGGCGCGTCGCGGGCCAACGGCCTTCCTGTCCATCGGGTTGAGCGACCTGTCGCTGCGGCGCGGCGATACGCGCGCCAACCTTGCCCCCCGCGCCAACAGGGTGGAAACGGTCGATGGCGTGGAATGCTACCTGTGGCGCATGAAGTGGCACCCCTTCAACATGCGCAAAAAGGCGCTTGCACCCCTTGAGCGCGGTCTGTTCTGGCTTTACCGGCAGATGTTGCCCGCCATTGCGCGCCGGTGGATACGCCGCGCCGATACGGTTTTTATTGAATCGGGCATGGCGCCAGTATTTATCCGCGATGTCAGGAAACTTAATCCCACCGCGCGCATTATCTACCTGATGTCCGATGACCTGGAGGTCGTGGGCTGTGCGGATACCATCAAGAATGATTTCGTGCGTAATTTCGATATGATCGACACCGTGCGCATGCCCTCGCGCTATCTGCTTGAGCGCCTGCCCCATGCGCGTTCAGCGGTGTTTGCGCCGCATGGCATTGATCGCAGCATTGCCGATAAAACCTATCCCGATCCCTACACGCCCGGCCGCATAAGCTGTGTTTCGATCGGCTCGATGCTGTTTGATAAAACATTTTTCCAGATTGCGGCGAGGCTGCGGCCCGATATCGATTTTCACATCATCGGCGCGGGGCGCGCAACCGAAGGGCTGGATGCGCCCAACATCATCATTCACCCCGAGATGGCGTTCGAGCGCACGCTGTCCTATCTCCAGCACGCGGCTTTTGGCGTGGCGCCTTACCGTGATGCCAACACGCCGCGCTACCTGCTCGATACATCGCTCAAGCTGCGGCAGTTCGCGCTGTTCGGCATTCCTGCCGTCTGCCCCGATTTTGCGCTCAATGACACGCCCGGCCGGTATGGCTACCGACCGGGCGATGCGCATTCGATCGGCCAGGCCATCAATGATGCCCTGCATTCATCGGATGTGATCGAACTCGAGGCCCACGGCTGGCCCGAGATCGTGCAGCGCATCCTTACACCCGAAGCATATCCCGACACACATGTCTGAGCGCAGGCTGATCCCTGCACAAGCACAGGAAAGAGCGAGAACATGAGTGAGGCAGGTGACCCTGGTCCCCGTATTTCCGTTGTCATGGCGACCTATAATGGCGCAGCCCATATCCGCGAACAGCTCGACAGCCTGGCAGCACAGACCTGCCTGCCTGCCGAACTGATCGTGACCGATGATGGCTCAACCGATGCAACGCTCGACATCGTGGCCGATTTTGCCCGCAATGCGCCTTTTCCCGTGCAGGTGCACCGCAATGCCACGCGGCTGGGCTACAAGGGCAATTTCATGCATGCGGTCACCCTGAGCGGAGGCGACCTGATCTCGTTCTGCGATCAGGATGATTACTGGAAGCCCGACAATCTTGCCCGCGTGCGCGATGTCTTTGTCAAAGACCCCGATGTGATGATGGTCTATCACAACGCGCGCCTCGTCGATGAAGACCGCAGATCCATCTCCACCTTCTATGCCACGCCGCCCATGCCGCCCGTGGCCCGGGCGCTGACCCTGCAGCCGTGGAGCTTCTCCTACGGGTACATGCAGACCTTCCGTGCCGACCTCAAGCCTGCTGGCGCCCTGTGGTCGCGCATGCGCGACCATTACAACCCCGGCAAGGAAATGGGGCATGACCTGTTCTACTTCCTTGTGGCGTCAGGCGTGGGCTCGATTGCCTATATTGATGAGGAACTGACCGAATACCGCCTGCACGGGGGTAACACTGTGGGCTCGGGCAAGCGCACGCAGCCCACTTTTCTTGACCGCTGGCGCTACCGGCTGGAAGACCGGGCCGATACCTATCGCTACCTTGCGCGGATGACGGTGCAGGACAGCAACCTGTTTGCCGATCTGGCCCTGACCCCCTCATGGCCTGAAACCCTGCGCATGCGCGCCCGCACCGCGGCAAGGGCGTGGGGGGCGCTTGAGCCACTTTACGCCGCGCGCGCCGAGGTGTGTTCCGCCAGCCTGCCGCGCCGTATTGCCGCCTTCGTGCGGCTGGTGCGCGCGGGGGGCTATAGCGAGCGTTCATTCTGGACCTTCGGCCCCCGTGCCATGCAGAAGGATGCGGTGCTTGGCGTGCTGCTCGCCCCGCTCGTGCGCCGCTTTGGCCATGAATCCTCCCGCACGGACCGCGCCTGCCATCGCGGCCAGGCCTGTCCTGCCCCCGGCGAGGCCGTGGCGGCATGAACGGTATGGCCGGAACAGGTGCGGGGTCGGTTATGGCGGATGCAACCGCGCCCACGGTTGCGATCTACCGCACCCAGATCCTGCCCCTGTCCGAGACATTCGTGCGCGACCAGGCGCGTGGCCTGCGGCGCTGGCGGCCCGTGCTGCTGGGCGAGCGCACCATAGGCCAGTTGCCGCTTGATGGCATGGATGTGCGCGCGCTGCATGACGGGCCGCCCACATTCGTGCAGCGCCTGACCGGCATGGCGGCCCGCATGCTCGAGCGCCCTGTGCCGGGCATGCTGAACCTTGCCCGTGGCTTCGCCCCCCGGCTGGTGCATGCCCATTTCGGCTTTGACGGGGTGGAGGCGTGGCCCCTTGCGCATGCGCTGGGCGTGCCGTTGCTGGTCACCCTGCACGGATCGGACATTACCACCCGCATGGAGTGGTTCGCGCGCGGCGGCGGTGGCCAGCGCTGGCGGGCCTATCCGCGCAGGCTCAAACACCTGGCTGGCCTTAAGCAGGTCAATTATGTCGCGGTGTCGCACAGCATCCGCGAGGCGGCGATCCGCGCGGGGCTGCCCGACGCGCGCATCCATGTCTGCCCCATAGGCATCGACCTGACCCGCTTTCACCCCGCCGGGCCGCCCATGGCCGAACGTGGGCCGGTCATCCTGTTCGCGGGCCGACTGGTCGAGAAAAAAGGGTGCCGCTACCTGATCGAGGCCTTTCGCAGCGTGCGCGCGCAGGTGCCTGATGCCCGTCTGCTCATTGCAGGCGACGGGCCGGAGCGCGACATGCTGGCGGGCCTCGCCGCCGATATCGGGGGCATTACGTTCAATGGCCGCTATTCCGCGGCACAGATGCAGCCGCTTCTGGCGCAGGCGCGGGTGTTCTGCCTGCCCAGCGTCACGGCGGCCAATGGCGATGCCGAGGGCATGGGCCTTGTCCTGCTCGAGGCCCAGGCCTGTGGCGTGCCGGTGGTCACATCCGCCCGTGGTGGCGCCACCGAGGGCATCGAGCATGGCAGGACCGGCTTCGCCTTTGCCGAGGGCGACGTGGCGGCACTCAGCGCCTACCTGATCCGGCTGCTGCGTGATGATGCGCTGGCCACGCGCATGTCGGAAGCAGGCCCCGCTTTCGTGGCGAAGCATCATGACCTGTCCTACTGGGCAGGCATGCTTGAGAAGATTTATGATAGCATGACAGGACGCACCTCATGACCGCTCCCATGTCCGTCACCCTGATCATCACGGCGTATAACGCGCAGGATTTCATTATGCGGGCCGTCAATTCGGCGCTTGAGCAGACGCGCAAGCCGCTTGAAATCGTGGTGGTGGATGACTGCTCCACCGACAGCACGCCCGACCTGCTGCGCCGGGTGGCGCGCGCGCATGACATCATCCGCGTCGTCTCCACGCCTGCCAATGGCGGTCCATCGGTTGCGCGCAATACCGGCCTGGCGGTGGCAAGGGGGGACTGGGTCGCCTTTCTTGATGGCGATGACGCCTTTGCGCCCAACCGGCTTGAAGTGCTCATGGCGCGCGCAGCACAGGATGACTGCGATGCCGTGGCCGATGATCTGGGCTATTACGACGCCATGGCAGGCCAGGTGACGGGCCGCGCGATGGGGGCAGGGCAGGTGCCACTCCAGACCATTAGCCTGCGTGATTACGTGCATCATAACCGTGCAGGGGGTGCCGGTTTTGACTGGGGCCTGCTCAAGCCGATGTTCCGGCGCGCGTTTCTTGCCGCCCATGCCCTGCAATACGATCCGCTGGTGCGGCATGGTGAGGACTTCCTGCTGGTGGTCTCGTTCCTGCTGGCGGGGGGGCGGCTGTGCCTGATTGACCAGCCCACCTATCTCTACACCCAGCGCCAGGGCAGCGTGAGCGGCCGGGCCTCCGGCATGTCGCGCACCGTCATCGCCTACCGTGACATGCGTGATATGGCGCTGGCGCTGGCGCGTGACCCGCGCATCAGCACCGACCCCGTGCTTGTTGACCTGCTGCGCCAGCGCGCGGAGGGATTGCAGCGGCTTGATGATTCCCACTTTGTATCGGTCGCCCTGCGCGCGGGCGCCGTGGGGGCGATCATGCGGCGCGCCATGGACCGCCCGGCCTTCCTGCCTGCCATGATGCGCCAGGTTGGCGCGGCCCTGCGGCGTCGCCTCTGCCATTCGTGAAATAATAAAAAGCTTTATCAAAACTTCTTATGATTGCGGGATGGTTTCTGGGCTGATTTTGTCAAAACAGGACTGAACGCGGTTTCCGGGCCATGCAGATGCCTGCATGGCCCGGATTGTGTTTCAGGCGGTGTGCACCATGTCCGGCCGGCCGAGCGAGATGTAATCGAAGCCCGCTTCCTTCAGGCTCTCGGGATCCCAGATATTGCGCAGGTCAGCAACCTTGCGGCCTGTCATGCGGGTCTTGAGTTTCTCGGGCGAGAGGGAGCGGAATTCATTCCACTCGGTCAGCACCACAAGAATATCCGCCCCCGTGGCTGCATCGAGCGCGTCCTTGCAGTAGGTCACGGCCTTGGGCAGCACGGCGCGCGCGGTTTCCATGCCTGCGGGGTCGAAGGCGCGGATCTGGGCGCCCGCCTTGTCAAGCTGGTCAAGCACGACAATTGAAGCCGCCTCGCGCATGTCATCGGTCTCTGGCTTGAAGGTCAGGCCAAGCACGCCAATCGTCAGGCCCTTCACATCGCCGCCCGCCAGCGCGATCACGCGCTCGCCCATGGCCTTCATGCGCAGTTCATTCACGGCAACCGTCGTCTCGATCAGCCGCACGGGCGAACCGGCATTGCGCCCGATGGCGGTCAGCGCGCGCGTATCCTTGGGGAAGCACGAGCCACCAAAGCCGGGGCTGGGGTGGAGGAACTTCTTGCCAATGCGCCCGTCAAGCCCGATGGAGCGGGCGACATCATTCACGTCAGCGCCCACCTTCTCGCACAGGTCGGAAATCTCGTTGATGAAGGTGATCTTCATGGCCAGGAAGGAGTTGGCGGCGTATTTGATCAGTTCCGCCGTTTCCAGGCCGGTAAAGACAATGGGGCGCTCAAGCAGGTAGAGTGGGCGGTAGAGCTTGCGCAGGATGTCCTGCGCGCGCTGCGTGCCACCCGGCTTTGCCTGGTCGGTGCCGATGATGACGCGGTCAGGCTTCATGAAATCGACAATGGCGTTGCCCTCGCGCAGGAACTCGGGATTCGATGCAACATCGAAATCGAGGTCCGGCCGCGTCGCGTGCACGATCTTGGCAATCTCGCGCCCGGTGCCCACCGGCACGGTCGATTTGGTCACGATCAGCGTATAACCCTCGGCCACGCGCGCGACCTGCTCGACCGCGGCATAGACGTAACTCGTATCGGCCTGCCCGTCGCCCCGGCGCGAGGGCGTGCCCACGGCCACGAACACGGCATCAGCACCCTTTACGGCAGCGGCGATGTCATCGCCAAATGTCAGGCGCCCCGCCTCCACGTTTTCCGCCACCAGGCGGTCGAGGCCGGGTTCGTAAATCGGGATCCGCCCTTCACGCAAGGCGGTCAGACGGTCGGGGTTGGTTTCAACAATGGCAACATCCGTGCCGAACTCCGCAAAACATGTACCGGAGACCAACCCCACGTAGCCTCCACCGATCATAGCAATTCGCACCTGGACCTCCCTGGTCTGTCTGTGAACCTGCCTGTCACTTGCAGGCCCGCGTGTAGCGTTTTTCAAATCAGCTTGAAACAATGAAAAAGTAATAAGGCATGTCGGTTCCATCGTACCGAATATTTCATGCCAGTGACACACAAAGGCATGAACACGACAAAAATATGTTTGCGCACCACATTCTTGACAAAAAAATTCTGGCTTAGTGCGTTCACCACATGAATGTCCGCCTTATCGCAGCGCCAGGGCCACCCGCAACCGGGGGCCTGCGGGCTGGCGTGACATGAAACCCGCAGGACGGAGACACGATCCATGACGTTTATGACAGCGACGGATGTAACCGTGCCCAGGCCCGAAACCCCCTTGCCCCCCATTACGCCCATCGTGCTCTCGGGTGGCACGGGCACGCGGCTGTGGCCCGTTTCGCGCGCCAGCCACCCCAAGCAGTTCTGGGCGCTGGCCTCGAGCCAGACCATGATCGGTGAGACCCTGCAGCGCGCCACGGGCGAGGCCTTTGCCCCGCCCGTCGTTGTATGCAACCAGGCGCATCGCTTTCTCGTGGCCGAACAACTGCGCGAGAACGGCTGCGAGAATGGCCGCATCATCCTTGAGCCCGCCGTGCGCAACACCGCCGCCGCCATTGCTGCCGCCGCCCTCGTGGCCGCACAGGACAACCCCGAAACCCTGCTGTGGATCATGGCTGCCGATGCCGCCTTCCGCTACCCCGAGCGCCTGCCCGCCGTGCTGGAAAAAGCAGAGAAAGTGGCGCGGGAAGGCTATATTGTCACCTTCGGCATGAAGCCCGACGCGGCCGAGACAGGGTATGGCTATATCCGCACCGGCGCGCCGGCGCACCCGGACCGGCCTGATGAGGGCGTGTACCATGTCACCCGGTTTATTGAAAAACCGGACCATCTGCGCGCGACCGAAATGCTGCGTGAAGGAGGGTATCTGTGGAACTCGGGCATGTTCGTGGCGCCTGCCTCGGTCATGCTGGCCGAACTGGCCCGGCACGAGCCCGAAGTGCTTGAAAACGTGCGCATCGCCCTGGAGCAAAGCCAGCATGACCTGACCTTCTGCCGGCTTGATGAGGAAGCCTTCCTGCGCTGCCCGAGTGTCAGCATTGATTATGCCGTGATGGAACGCACCGACCGCGCATTGGTCATTCCCGCCGATCTTGGCTGGTCGGATGTAGGGAACTGGAATGCGCTGTGGGAACTGGGCGACAAGGATGCAGACGGCAACGTGGTCGTGGGCGACGTGGTGCTTGAGCAGTCCCATAACTGCTACGTGCGCAGCGAGGGCATGCTGACGGCGGTGGCGGGGCTGACCGATATCGTGCTGGTTGTCACGACGGATGCGGTGCTCGCCATCCATCGTGATTACGCGCAGGATGTCTCGGCCCTTGTGGCCCAGTTGAAAAAGGCCAGCCGGACGGAAGCCGAAATTCACAATCGCTGTTACCGGCCCTGGGGTTTTTACGAAGGGCTGATTCAGGGCGAGCGGTTTCAGGTCAAGCGCATCGTGGTCTATCCGGGGCAGAAACTTTCGTTGCAGAAGCATTTTCACCGTGCCGAGCACTGGGTCGTGGTCAGTGGCACGGCCCTGGTCACGCGTGATGCGGAAAATCTGCTGATACAGGAAAACGAAAGTGTCTATCTGCCGTTAGGCTGTATGCATCGCCTGGAAAATCCTGGCCGCATTCCCCTGACGCTTATCGAGGTGCAGTCCGGGCCATACCTTGGGGAAGACGACATCGTCCGCTTCGAGGATACATACGGACGGCAGTAACATGCAGCCATGGGGCATTTATGGGCGGATGCCCCTGAATGCCCCATGCACGAAGCCTGGGGCAGGGATGGGGAATATTCGTTTCGTTATAAGAACGGTTTCATTAATTCGTTAATTTTTTAATAAATAAGATGTGACGGTTAAATCATGTTTCCGTACTGTGGCAATGACATATTTTGGCCCTAAAATACCCAGAATAATGCCGCTACGGGAACTGGAGTCCCGAAAGTCATAAAAACAATAAAAGGCAGAAGAGTGTTTGGTGCCCGTGTTGCGTAATGCGGGGAATGGCAAGGGAAGCTGTATCCGGTGGCAGGCTGCGGCCCGCGTTGACAGGAGATGTTTCAAAATGAGCGAGGCACTCAGGCATTTGGAAAATGGTGAATCCGACCTGTCGCCATCAACGGGGGGCGATGGCATCTCTGCGCGGTGGCGCCTGATGCACCGGGCAGCTGAAAGCAGCTTTTCCTATCGCCACCCCGTCGTGTCGCAGGTAGTCGTGCTGTCGGATGCGATGTGCGTGTTCCTTGCCGTCGTGGCCTGCATCGCCTGGCAGCGTATTTTTGATACGCCCGAACTGTCCGGCGCACTCCTGCTGGCCAATGTCATGGCCGGCGGCGCGTTCTTCCTGTTCCCCAAGAATGTGCCATTGCTCGACATTCCCGACATCACCAGGCTTTCTTTCCAGCTCCGCTACCTTGCTCCCCCCGTTGTGTTCGGTCTGATCGTGTTCTGCGCCATTCTGGTCATGCTGTCGTGGCCGGTCGGTGTTGCGGTGCGGATGGGGGCTGAATGGCTGGTCTTTGTTGCCGTGGCGCTGGCGGCTGAACGGATCATCGGCACTTATGTGCTGCATACGCAGGCGATGGCCCATCGCCTGACGCGCAAGGTGGCGATTATCGGTTCAGGCGCGGAAGCAGCCCAGATGGCCGCGCGCATCAATACCCGCATGCAGCGCATGTTCCGCCTTGTTGGCATATTTGATGACCAGGGCAGCAATGTTGACGGCACGATTGATGAACTCGTGCAGCGTGGGCGCGAGGATGGCATTGATGCCGTCATCATGAGCTTCCCCCCCGCCGAGGGCGGGCAGCAGCATGTGATGGACGTGCTGTGGCGACTGCGCGGCGTGCTGGCCGATGTGTATGTCGTGCCCACGCTCATGACGGAGGACAGCCACTTCTGGCCCGTCGAGCGCTTCGGGCCATTTTCGCTCACGGTCTTGCAGCGCAGGCCCCTGAGCGAGTGGGACATGCTGGAAAAGCGTGCGTTTGACCTGAGCGCCAGCGTGCTGATCCTGATTGCGATCGCCCCCGTCCTTGCGCTCGTGGCTCTGGCCATCAAGCTGGACTCCCGCGGGCCGGTATTGTTCTGCCAGCCGCGGCAGGGCTTCAACAACTGCTATTTCAACGTGTTCAAGTTCCGCTCCATGTATACCGACATGGCCGATAGCGGTGCCGCGCGCCAGACTTCGCGCACCGACCCCCGTGTTACGCGCGTGGGCCGCGTGATCCGGCGGCTGAGCATTGATGAGCTGCCCCAGCTTTTCAATGTGCTGCGTGGCGAGATGTCGCTCGTCGGCCCCCGCCCGCATGCGCCCCAGACCCGCGCGGGCGGGCAGCTATTGCACGAGGCAATGGAAGAATATGTGGCCCGCCACCGTGTGCAGCCCGGCATTACCGGCTGGGCGCAGATCAACGGCTCGCGCGGCGAACTTGTCACGCGCGAGGACCTGCGCCGCCGCGTGGTGCTGGACCTGGAATACATACGCGCCTGGTCGATCTGGCTGGATATGAAAATCATCTTCCTGACCATCAAGCGCGAGATTTTCTCACGGAATGCGTTCTGAATTCCTGAACTGCAATAATGATGAACGGTGTATTCAAAATGAACGCAAATACGGAAATAAAACTGGATGATGCCATTGTCGATGTCATGGGCCTGCCCCTGCACGACATCACGCGCGCGGAAATTGTCACGCGCGTGATCGACGCCGTAAAGGGCGGGCGCAAGATGGCCATTGTCAACGCCAATGCCCACATGGCGGTCGAATCCCAAAAACACCCGTGGCTGCGGGGGCTGTTCCGCCGGGCGGATATTGCGTTCTGCGATGGCGCGGGCGTGCAGCTCGCCGCCCGCGTGCTGACCGGGCGCCGCCTGCCGCGCACCACGCCGCCGGAATGGATCGGCCCGGTGCTCGAGCGCCTGGGGCCAGAGGCTTCGGTGTTCTGGATCGGGGGCAGGCCGGGCGTGGTCGATGAGGCGGCGGATGCCTTCTCGGCACGCTACGGCGTGCGCACGGCAGGCACGCAGCATGGTTTTTTTGACCTCACCCCCGGCTCGCGCGAATCAACGCAACTGCTCGGGCGCCTGCTGGCCACAAAGCCCGACATCATTCTGCTGACCATGGGCATGCCCCGGCAGGAAATCTGGCTGCGTGACAATATCGACCACCTGCCCTCCGGCGTGTTCGTTACGGCGGGCGCGCTGGTTGACCATGCGGCGGGCCGGGTGCGCAGGCCGCCGCGATGGGTGGCCAACATGGGGCTGGAATGGCTGGTGCGCCTGATGCGCGAGCCGCGCAGGCTGTGGCGGCGTTACGTGCTGGGGCTGCCGGTGTTCGGCTTCTATGTCCTTGTCTACCTGCAGCGCAGGCTCCGCCTGCGGGCAGCCTCCCCCCTCTCACGGAAACTCGCCGGGTAAGCAGCATGAATTATGTTTCCATACAGGGACGGAACCCTTCAATGTCATGGACCGCACAGGATGTCGGCCTCGTCATTCGCCAGACATGCCGCGCCTTCCTGCGGCACCGGATGCTGTTTGCCCTGACCGTGCTTGGCGTGGTGGGGGTAGGGGGGGCGGTCACGCTCTCGCTCAAGCCGCGCTACACGGCCACGGCCACGGTCGTGGTGGCGGGCCACGCGCAGCAGGATCCGCTTGCGCCCAACGGCCAGCAGCAGAACCAGGCCCCGCCGGATGATGAACTGGTCTCGACCGAGGCTGCGATGATCCACTCGCGCGATGTGGCCGCCGCCGTGCTGGCGCAACTTCCGCCCCCCGCCCAGCCTGCCCATGTCGGCCTGCGCGACCGGCTGTGCCACATGGGGCTGGGTTTTATGTGCCATGTGGCAAAACCGGTGGACCCGCAGGTGCAGCGCATGCATGAGGAGGACGCCTTCCTCAACAGCCTGACCATCACGCCCGAGCCGCGCACCCAGATCCTTGACATCAGCGTGGTCGATGGCGACCCGGCGCGCGCGGCGGCGCTGGCCGATGCGGTGGTGACCAACTACCAGCGCATTGCGCTGGCCCGCCAGACAGCGGACATCAACCGCGTGGCCGCGTGGCTTGACAGCCGCACCGCCGCCCTGCGCCAGCGCTGGCTCGATGCGGTGCAGAAGGCCAACGCCTTTGATAATGCCCACGGCCTGACCAATACGAACGAGGGCAGCACCTCAAGCCCGCTGATCGAGCGCCAGATTGCCGATACGGCCTCCAATCTCAGCCAGGCGCAGGGTCGCCTTGCCGCAGCCCAGGCCCGCGCCGATGCCCTGAAGGATGCGGCCGCCCGGGGCGATGCGCGTGCAGCCGTCGCCCTGTCGCAGGAGCCGATCCTGGTGGCCACCGCCAATTCGCTCATGCAGCTTGAAAGCACGCGCCAGGAGGAGGCGGCCACCTACGGCCCCCAGCACCCCCGCCTGCGCGCGCTTGACCAGCAGATCGCAACCACGAAGGCCAGTCTTGCCGCCGAGACGCAGGCCGCGCTCAACACCATCCGCGAGGACCAGATCTCCGCCCGCGCCGAGGTGGACCGCCTGAACGAAAACCTGGACCTTTTGCGCCAGAAGGCAGGCGGGCAGAGCGGCCCGCAGGCGGAATACCGCACGCTCGACCAGGAGGCGCAGAGCGCGCGCACGGTGTATGAAACCTTCCTCGAGCACGCCAAGGAAGTGGTGGACCGCGCCGCCCTGCTGCAACCGCCCATCGCCATGGTGTCGCATGCCTCGGCACCGGATGTGCCAAGCTTCCCCAACCGCAAGAAGCTTGGCATCGGGCTGATTGCCGTGGCCCTTGCCGCGGGAGCAGGCGCTGTGCTGCTGCGTGATTACTTCACGGCGGGCTTTACCGAGATCGAGCGCCTGCGCGCCGCCATTCCGCTGCCGCTGCTGGCCGTGGTGCCCAAGGTGGGCGGGCGCAGCGAGCAGACCGTGCGCCACCATGTGCTCGACCACCCCTATTCCCGCGCGACCGAGGCCGTGCGCAGCCTTGTCATGCAGCTTTCCATGCGGGTGCATGAAGGTGGCCAGCCGCTGTGCCTTGCCATTACCTCGGCCGGGCCGGAGGAAGGCAAGAGCACGCTGGCGCTGTGGATGGCCGCCGTGGCAAGGCGTGGCGGCCAGAAAGTACTGGTGATCGACGCTGATCACCGGCGCGGCATGCTCGACCATTACCTGACCGATGGCACCACGGGCCGCCCCTCGCTGGGCATGAGCGACCTTGTGACAAGTGGCGCGCGGGTGGCCGATGTCATCCGCACCGACCCCGAGGCCGGGTTTGACTACATCCCGGCGGGGCGGACCATCGAGCACGCCTTCAGCCCCGTCGAGATCCGTCGCCTGCGCGCGATGCTGGTCGAACTCAAGCATTCCTATGAACTCATCATCATCGACTGCCCGCCGCTGCTGGGGCTGAGCGATGCGCTGGTGCACGCGAACATGGCCGATCAGGTGATTTTCGTGTGCCGGTGGAAGAGCACGGCCCAGCGTGCCGTCATGGCCTGCCTGGAGCGGCTTGAAGCCTGTGGCGCGCACCTCGCCGGCGTGGTGGCCACCATGGTGGAGGATAATGCGATGGACGTGATGGGCTACAGTTACGGCAACAGGGATATCAGGATCCTGAGCCGTTTTGATGAACAGTAAAAAACGGGGGGATGAAACATTGAAAGTCCTGCATATCTGCCGCCAGTTCAGCCCTTCGGTCGGTGGGCTGGAAGACTCCCTGCTCAACCTCGCCCGCAGCCAGCGCCAGCGGCTGGGCATCGACGCCGAGGTGCTGACGCTCGACACGGTGTTCGGCCGCCCCGGTACGCTGCCGCACCGCGATGTGGTCGATGGCATACCCGTTACCCGCCTGGCGTGGCGGGGTTCGACCAAATACCCGCTGGCGCCGCAGGTGCTGCGGCATATCGGCGGGTTTGACCTGCTGCATGTGCATGCGATCGACTTCTTTTTCGACTTTCTGGCCTGGACATGGCCACTGCACCGCAAGACCATGATCGCCTCGACCCATGGCGGCTTTTTTCATACCGGCGCGCTCAGGCGCATCAAGGAAATCTGGTTTCGCACCATCACCCCCATCTCGGTGCGGGCGTATAAGAAAATCGTGGCGTGCAGCTACAGCGATGCCGACCTGTTCCGTCATGTGGCGGCGGGCCGCCTGATTACCATCGAGAACGGCATCAACCAGACCCGCTTCCGTGATGCGGCGTCGCGTACGCCCAACCGCACCATTCTCGCCTTTGGCCGCTTTGCGGTGCACAAGCGCCTCAAGCTCCTGTTCCAGCTTGTGGCCCTGTTGCGGGCCTATAATTCCGGCTGGAACATCATCGTGGCGGGGCAGGATTCCAACCTCACGGCAGATGACCTGCGCGCGCAGGCCCGCGCCTGTGGCATCGAGAACAGCCTGCGCATCGTGTCCGGCCCGTCGGACGCCGAACTGCGCGGGCTGATGGGGGAGGCCAGCTTCTTTGGCTGCCTGTCCGCGCATGAAGGCTTTGGCCTTGCGGCGGTGGAGGCGATGTCGGCGGGGCTTGTGCCCATCCTGAGCAACATCACGCCCTTCGCGCGGCTCATGCAGCAGGGTGCTGCGGGGGTGATGGTAAACCCCGACAACCTCGCCCCCGGGGCGCGCGAGGCCGAGGACATGGCCGCCGCCCTGCCCGAGACGGCGGACGCCCTGCGGGCGCGCAACATGGATGTGGCCAGCCGTTATGACTGGCACAGCGTGGCGCATGAATATGCGCGGCTGTACCAGCAGGTGCTCGGGCGCGCGCTGCCCGAAGCCAACATGGCCGCAGCAGGGGCGGAGTGATGGCCAGGAACAAGTTTTCCACCAATTTCCTGTTCAATGTCTTTGGCTCCATCTTCCCCATTATCGTCTCGCTTGGCACGGTGCCGTTCTACCTGCACCTGATCGGCACGGACCGGTACGGCATTGTCGCCATTTCATGGATCCTGCTGGGGTATCTGGGGTTTCTTGATTTCGGGCTGTCACGCGCTTCGGCCAATGCGCTGGCGCAGCTGGGGCAGGCCACCTCGCGCCAGCGCTCGCCCGTGCTCATGACCGCGTTTTACAGCAATCTTGGCCTCGGCGCGCTGGGTGGGCTGATCCTGTATCCCATTGGCGACATGGTGCTGCTGCATTTCGTGCGCATACCGCCCGACCTGATGGCCGAAACAAGGCATGCCTACCCGTGGATGGCGGTGATGCTGCCGCTGGGCATGATCAATGGCGTGGCCACGGGGGCGATGGAATCGCGCGAGCGCTTCCTGCTGTCCAACATGCTCAACTCCTCCACCACCATGGCCGGGCAGATCATCCCGCTGATCTGCATCCATATATGGGGGCCACAGCTTACGGTTGTGCTGCCTTCCATCGTGCTGTCACGGCTGGGCATGATCATGCTCTCCTACTGCGTGGTCATGGCGCTGGAATGGCCCATCCGCCCGCTCGACTTTGACGTGACATGGCTCAAGCGCCTGCTGGGCTATGGCTCGTGGGTCAGCATATCGAGCCTGATCAACCCGCTGCTTGATACGTCCAACCAGCTTATCATCGGTGCGACGCTGGGTGTGACATCGGTGGGGCAGTATACCGTGCCGATGAACCTGGCCATGCGCTCGCAGGTTGTGGCGACCGCCCTGGCCCGCACGCTGTTCCCGCGCCTGTCACGCGCCGAGCGTGGCGAGGCGGTGGACCTGACGCGCCGGGCCACGTCGTCGCTGACCTATGGCTTCGGGCTGATCTGCGCGCCGGGCATCGTGTTTTCGGGCGCGTTCCTGCACATGTGGGTGGGCGGCAACTTTGCCGATGTGTCGCGCCCGGTGGCCGAGATCCTGATGTTTGGCGCCTGGACCAACGGCATTGCCTTCCTGCCCTATGGGCTTTTGCAGGGGCAGGGACGACCGCATATCACGGCCAAGGTGTCTATGGTGGAGATCCTGCCATTCTTTTGCGTGCTGTGGCTGTTCATCAAATGGTGGGGGCTGCCGGGTGCCGCAGCGGCATGGACCCTGCGGGTCACGATTAATTTAATTGCGCTTTACCTGTTGTCGGATTGCCTGTCACGGCAGACTTGGCGCCTTGTGCCAGGTATGATGATTATGACAGGGGCATTGATTGTGAGTCTGCTTGTTCCCATGACCCTGCTGGTCTCGGCTGGAGCCGCGGCGGTGGTGGGGCTGGCAATGGCTTTTGCCGCCTACCGGCTGGACCCGGGGCTGCATGACATGGTGCACCGGTTGGTCCCACGCGCGGGGGGCAAGCCCCGTGTTACGATTACAGGTTAGGTTAGGGCAGGGTATGAAGGTAGTGCGGTTGCGTGGTCGCGGCGGGGTGCGGCGTGGCCTGCGGTATGGGTCGGTGGGTAGCATGGTGGCATTGGGGGTGGGGCTGCATGCGCAGGCGGCCCATGCCCAGTTGATCCAGCAGCTTTTTCCCTCCGATGTGCCGGGTTATTCCACCGACCTGACCGGCTCGGTCGTGACCCACCAGATGATGGGCCAGCAGAGCGACGGGATCGGCATGGGGAGCTGGCTGCTCAGGCCAAGTGCTTCAGAAAACGTGGGTTACAACACCAATACGCTGGGCATTCCCGGCTCCGGCAGCCCGGCGGTGCAGACCTCGGCCAATGTCAGCGCCAGTTCACGCTGGCGGCGGCATGCGCTCGGGGCCTCGGTGGGGATGGATGATCACCGCTACCCCACCCAGTCCATTGCCAGCTACACCAACTGGCATGGCAGTATTGGCGGCTCGCTCAACCTGGGCCGTGACACGCTCAGCGCTGCATTCTCGCACTATCAGTACCACCTTTCGGCCACCAACCTGGGCGTGTACGGGGTGGTCTATCCCGTGCCCTACCAGGTCAATGACGGGCGGCTGAGCTATACCAAGGTGTTCGGGCGCTTCAGCCTGATCCCGGCATTTGACTATCAGGATTTCTCGTTCGGCACGGCGCCGGGGCCGATTTCGATTGATTATGATTCGATCAGCCACAAGGTCGAGACCGGATCGCTGACGTCGCGCTACGAGTTCTCGCGCGGGGATGCGCTTGTTGCCGTCCTGCGCGGATCGGCCGCGCAGTTCGATCAGGCGGTTCAGGCATCGACCAATAACTATGCCGATGGGGCGGGGTTTGTGGGCGTTGACTTCCGCCGGGGGCAGGTGTGGCAGTACCGGCTGCTTGTGGGTGGCGAGACGCGCAGCTTCAAGAATGGCTACAGCCCCTCGGTCAGCACGCCTACGTTCGAGGCCAACGTGGCGTGGATGCCGCGCCGTATCGATACCGTGACCCTGACCGCCGCCCGCCATATCAGTGACCCCGAAACCCCCTTCGCCCGCAACCAGGTCATTACCGACGTGCGGCTGCAATGGGATCATGAACTGCGGCACAATGTGTTCGTGCGCGCCTATGGCGAGTTTGGCGAGAGCAGTTCACAGTCCGGCCAGCAGACGGAGGGCTCGACCGTGGCGAGCCTTGAGGGCAGCCGCCTGCAAAAACAGATTCATTTTGGCGGAACGGTGTTCTGGAACATCGATCGCCATGTGCGTGCCTCACTTACCTATAACTATGTCAATAACGCCACATCGGGCGGAAACGTGAATTACCTGAACATCCCGGGGCGTCTTTCGACGTTTACGAGCAATACGGTACTATTGGGTTTTTCCATCTCCGGCTAAGGGAGCCGCATGGCCCGCGCCCGGAAAGAGGAAAAACAGCATTGAATGATTTGGGAGTGGCCATGTTTGCAATGATACGGAAAACGTGTCGGCCTGGAATACTGCACGCAATCGGTGCCACGGCCCTGCTGGCGCTCGGCTCATGCGCATCGGGGCGGGAACAGTCCTTTGCCCCGGTGGATGGCCGGGCCTATCACCTTGGGCCGGGCGACCAGGTGCGTGTCATTACCTATAATGACCCGCAGTTGAGCAATACCTTTACGGTCAGTGACAACGGCAATATCGACTTTCCGCTGCTTGGGGTCGTGCCGGCGGCGGGTTCGGCGCCGGGGGCGCTTGCGCAGCGCATCGCCGCCGACCTGGCCAGCAAGGGCATTCTGTATCAGCCCAGCGTTTCGGTCGAGATTGCGCAGTACAGGCCGATCTACATCCTGGGTGAGGTCAATCATCCCGGCCAGTACCCCTACCAGCCGGGCATGACCATGCTCACCGCCGTGGCCCTTGCGGGCGGCTTTACCTACCGCGCCGTGACGGGGCACGCGACCGACGTGCGCCATGAAGACCTCGCTACCCCCGCGCATGAGGGCCGCATCTCACGCGAGACGGTGCTGCTGCCCGGTGATGTCGTGACGGTTGAAGAACGCTTCTTCTAGGCGGGTGCAGGATGTTTCCGGGGGCTGCCCGGAAGCATTGTGCCAGCATAATTCAGTTTCCGGGGAAGTCCGTGCCTTGCGGCTTCAGGGCAGGCCGCCTGATTTAAAATAAAGGCGGCGCCCGGAAACTTTTATAGTTTTTGTGTTGATGAGTTGCTGTTCAGGCAATCTCTGAAGGGGGAATCACATGCCCAGGGCCCGTTCCATCCCCAGCCTGACAGGAGTGCGTGGTGTTGCGGCGCTATGGGTTTTCACCACCCATTTCTACGGTCTGGCTGCCGATATTCTGCATATGCCGTGGCTGCTACACTCGCTTTTCCTGTTCAACGGTTTTCGGGGCGTTGACCTGTTCTTCGTGCTGTCGGGCTTCATTCTCATGCATGTGCATGAGGCGCAGTTCCGCGTGCCCACATGGCGCGTGATACGGGACTTTTTTATTGTCCGTTTCTTTCGCGTCTATCCGCTCAATACGGTCGTTCTGCTGGCCATCGTGCCGCTGGTGCTGTTTGCGCCGAGTTACGTGGCCATGCAGCGCGCCTATACCGACCCCGCTTTTGCCTACAGGGCGCATAACCTGTCCTGGCCCGGCTTCGTGCAGACGCTGCTGCTGGTGCAGAGCTGGACGGTGCTGAAACTGGGGGAGTGGAATATCGTATCATGGACGCTGAGTGCGGAAGTGCTGGGCTACATCCTGTTCCCCATGCTGGCCATGGTGGCGATGCGCATTACATCGGTGCGCAGTGCCGCAGCCCTGTGCGCGGCAAGCCTGGCCGCACTGGTGGTGATCCTGTTTGCGGCGCATCACGCCAATAACAATCCCACCGGCACGTTTGGCGCGGTGCGCATGTTCTTCTGTTTTGCCGCCGGGGTCGTGCTGTACCGCGTCTATCATCTTGCACCTGACAGCACGGAGCGTTATGCGGCGGGCCTTACACTGGGGGCTGTTGGGTTCATTGCCGCAACCCTGTTCTTTCCGGTCCTGCCGGTGTGTGACGTGTTCGGGTTTACTGTTCTGGTCTTTGGCCTGGCCTACCAGCGCGGCGTGGTCAATACGCTGCTGGCCTCGGCGCCGGTGGTGTGGCTGGGGCGCATATCATTTTCGTTTTACCTGACGCATTACCTCATCATCGGCATTCTGGCCTGGTGCATGGGACCGTGGCTGCGGCAACTGGATCCTGCCGCAGGGCTTGTGGCGGTCGTGGCCATATTCGCCCTGTGCCTGCTGGTGGGGATGGTCTGCTACCATCTGGTCGAGCGCCCATCGCAGCGCCTCGGGCGGCGTATCATGCAGCGGATTGATGCGCGGGAGGCCATGGTGGCCACGCGGCATATGGCCTGATCCGGCGTGCGGTCAAAATCTGAACAGGTGAATAAAGTTTGTTCATATTTATGACATATAAACGCCTTTAACTGTCGCGTTAAGTTATGGTGTTTTTAATATGATTGCCAATATTTCCATCTGGTGTGTCCATGCGAAATAATTGGCCTGTCGCGCGCGGTATCCGTACCTGCGCTCGTGGCAAGGGGAAGGAGTAGGCAATGCGTATACTGATAACGGGAGGCTGCGGATTTATTGGTTCGGCAGTCGTGCGGCATCTGGTCCGGCACACCACGCATGAGATCCTCAACGTGGATGCCCTGACCTATGCCGCAAGTATAAAAGCAACGGAAGATGCCGCCGATAGCGGTCGTTACCGGCTGGAGGTGGCCAATATTACCGACCGGCAGGCCATGGACCGGGTGTTCGAGCAGTTTGCGCCCGATGCGGTCATGCATCTTGCCGCTGAAAGCCATGTCGACCGGTCCATTGATGGGCCGGGCACGTTTGTCAGCACGAACATCGTGGGCACCTACACGCTGCTCGAGGCGGCAAGGCAGTGGTGGGCGCAGCAGGACGAGGGTCGCCGCAAGGCCTTCCGCTTCCACCATATCTCGACCGATGAGGTCTTTGGCGCGCTCGAGACGGGTGACCCGCCCTTCAACGAGCATACCCCCTATGACCCGCGCAGCCCGTATTCCGCCTCCAAGGCATCATCCGACCATCTGGTGCGGGCATGGTACCATACTTATGGCCTGCCGACCTTTGTCACCAACACCACGAATAATTACGGCCCGTGGCACTTCCCCGAAAAGCTGATCCCGCTGGTGACCATCAACGCCATCGAAGGGCGTGAACTGCCGGTTTATGGCAGCGGGCAGAACGTGCGCGACTGGCTGTTTGTCGAGGACCATGCCGAAGCGCTGGTCCGTGCGGTCGAGCGCGGCCAGCCTGGCGAGACCTACGCCATCGGCGCCCGCCAGCCCCGCACCAACATGCAGGTGGTCGAGGCGATCTGCACCATTCTTGATGAACTGCGCCCCGATCTCGCTGGCCCGCATGCACGCCTGATCCGGCATGTGCATGACCGTCCGGGCCATGATTTCCGTTACGAGATCGACCCCACCCATGCCGAGCAGGCACTGGACTGGCGGGCGAAGCATGATTTTGAGCACGGTATCCGCCGCACGGTGCAGTGGTACCTCGATAACCGCGCCTGGTGGGAGGGCATCCGCGCCGCCCGCTACGATGGCAAGCGCCTTGGCCAGGCAGGTGACAAGATGGGAACAGCAGCATGAGCGAACACGGTAGCGCAAAGCCGACCAAGGGCATTCTTCTGGCTGGCGGGTCGGGCACGCGCCTGCACCCCATGACACTGGCAGTCAGCAAGCAGTTGCTGCCGGTCTATGACAAGCCGATGATCTTCTACCCGCTTTCCACGCTCATGCTGGCGGGGATACGCGATATCATGATCATTTCCACCCCGGCCGACCTGCCGCTGTTCCGCAGGCTGCTCGGCGATGGGGCGGATATGGGTGTTACCTTCACCTACCGCGAGCAGCCCGCGCCCGATGGTATTGCCCAGGCTTTTGTCATTGCCGATGACTGGCTGGATGATTCGCCGTGCGGGCTTATTCTGGGTGATAACCTGATCTTTGCCGACCATCTGGGCAAGCAGATGCGTGCAGCCGCCACCCGGCCAAGCGGGGCCACCGTTTTTGCCTATCAGGTGCGTGACCCCGAGCGTTATGGCGTGGTAAGTTTTGGCGAGGACGGGCATGCAATCGATATTGTTGAAAAACCCACCGAACCCAAGTCAAACTGGGCAGTAACGGGGCTGTATTTTTATGATGGTCGCGTGCGTGAATATGCGCGCAGCCTCAGGCCCTCGCCGCGTGGCGAACTGGAAATTACCGACCTGAACCGCCTTTACCTGCAGTCGGATGAACTGCATGTGCAGCGCCTTGGCCGCGGCTGTGCGTGGCTTGATGCCGGCATGCCCGACAGCCTGATGCAGGCCGGGCAGTTCGTGCAGACCATCCAGTCCCGGCAGGGGCTGCTCGTTGGCTCGCCGCATGAGGTGGCCTTCCGCATGGGGTTCATTGATGCCGCGGGGCTTGAAGCCTATGCCAGGCGCATGATCAAGACCGAACTGGGCCAGGCGCTCATGGCCATTGCCCATGGCGAGGGATAATGCCTGAACGGGCATGCGATCATAAAGGACAAGAGGTTTCGGATGCCGCCCTTTTTTCAAAAAAAGGGCGGTGTTCTTTTGGGCTGGCTGTTCAGGCCATCGTTCATATTAAAAAGAGCCTGATGCGTATCATTGAGGCGTGAGGGCAGATCCGGCAGGGTAAGGAAAACCTGGCGGGCAGGGTGGTTCGATGTCTGAGCCGCCTGCGCGCAGGTTCATGGAAGCAGGAGAGTATTCATGGGACGCGTATCGGGAAAAGTCGCCCTTGTCAGTGGGGCCGCACTCGGCATTGGCCGGGCCACCGCCCAGCTTCTGGCCCGCGAGGGGGCGAAAGTTGTCATCGGCGACCTCAAGGAAACCGAAGGCGAGGCCGTGGTGGCCGAGATTGAAGCCGCCGGTGGCGAGGCGATGTTCACAACACTCAACGTGACCGAGGAGGCAAGCTGGCAGCAGGCCATGGCCGCCGTGCAGGCCCGTTTCGGGCGGCTGGACATTGCGGTCAACAATGCTGGCATTGCCTATACCGGTACGGTCGAGCAGACCAGCCTTGAAGAGTGGCGGCGTGTGCAGTCGGTCAATCTCGATGGCGTGTTTCTGGGCACGCGCTACGCCATCGAGGCCATGAAGCCGCATGGCGGCGGGTCGATCATCAACCTGTCCTCGATCGAGGGGCTGGTGGGTGACCCCACGCTTGCCGCCTATAATGCCAGCAAGGGCGGCGTGCGGCTGTTCACCAAATCAGCCGCGCTGCACTGCGCCAAGTCGGGCTACAAGATCCGCGTTAACTCCGTGCACCCGGGCTATATCTGGACCCCCATGGTGCAGGGCCTGACCGCCGCGACCTCCGACCAGCTTGCCGCCCGGCAGAAGCTGATTGACCTGCACCCGCTTGGCCATCTGGGTGAACCCGATGACATTGCCTACGGCATCGTGTTTCTTGCATCGGACGAATCAAAGTTCATGACCGGCAGCGAACTGGTCATTGATGGCGGCTATACCGCGCAGTAAAACCTCTATCGCGTAAAATAAAAGCTGCTGGATGCTGCCTTTTTCTAAAAAGGCAGCGTTTTTTGTCATGGGCTCAGGGGCACCGCCGGGGCACGTAGGAGACCACGCGGTCAAGCAGGATATCCATCTCGGGCCGTAGCAGGGGGTCGATGCACGTTGCCACATAGGCCCGCGCATGCTGCTTTATGGTGTTGGCGGCACGCAGGTTGATGGCCAGCATGTCGCTCTCTTCAATCAGGTCCGCCACGGTCATGCGCCGCTGGAAGGCGGTCTGCGCGAGGGTAAAGGCCAGGCGGTCAGTCACGGTTTTCATTTCCGCGCGGCCAAAAGCCGACTGGCAGTTGGAAAGCTGCGCCTGTGCCTGTGCATAAAGCTGGATGAGCGGCAGCTTGCGGCTGCGGTGAAAGTGCTGCCGGTGCCAGGCGCGTGCCCACATATGCTCGCGCTGCGCGGTCTCGAATTCATGCATGTCCGTGCTGTCATCGCATATGAGCGCATGCACCGCGCGCGCCGCAAGCCACGCTGAGGCGAAATCAGGATAGCCCTGGCCGTTCCATAACGGCTCGACCCCATGCGAGCCGGTTGCAAACCGGAATGTACGCTGCCCGTCCACGCCATAGAGAATGGAAATCGTGGGGTCGGTCAGCGGATCATAACCCAGCATCACGATGTGACCACCGTCGCCCGCATGCATGTAGCGCTGCGCGGTAAAGGCGTCGAGCAGGGTTTCATCATCAACACTGCGTTCGGCATGGTTCTTGACGTAGGTGAGGAACAGCGGGTTGTTCACCCCCGTCACCCCGCGCGGACAGAAATCAAACCGCCACCACCGTGATAGCTTGATCAGATGAAACGCCAGCGCATTGCGCAGCCGGGTCAGCGCGGGCGTGGCCTCGCCGCCATCGCACAGGGCCTGCACATCCTGAAAGCGCCGGGCCAGCATATTGGCCTGCCGGGCAAAAGGGTAATGGGGGTCAAGATAATGCAGCAACTGCTCGGGGGCGGAATGTTCGAGGTGCCAATCGGCCGTGCAGCCTGTTGTCTCGCTCATGGCATGATCCCTGCGGGAAAGAAAAGGGGCGGCATCGCCGGAATGTGGTGGCGATGCCGCATGAGTTTTCACGGCTCTGTGCTGGGAAATCGACGGTTGGGAAAACTGCCTGATAACGCCGTGAGTAAACCGATCGATAATGCAAACGAATATCAATTGCAATACAAAAACGGCAGGCATGAACCCTGTCACGCCGCATGCGTTGAGGGCGCACGGGCCAAGGCAGCGCGTGTCCGGCCCGATTGCAAACCACGGAGAGCATGATGACAGACAAGGCAGTTGCAGCAGGCGCAGCCCATGTGCGGACCTATCTCGGCACGCCGACCGACCTCGCGCATGAGGCGGTGCGTGACATCGCGGCAGGACTGAAGGCGGTCCTGGCCGATGTTTTTGCGCTTTATATCAAGACCAAGAATTTCCACTGGCACATGAGTGGCCGCCACTTCCGTGATTATCACCTGCTGCTTGATGAGCAGAGCAGCCAGATCTTCGCCATGACCGATCCGTTGGCCGAACGCGCGCGCAAGATTGGCGGCAATACCCTGCATTCGGTAGGCGAGATCGCGCGCCTGACCAAAGTGGCCGATAACGATGCCGATTATGTGACACCCGAGGACATGCTCGCCGAACTGCGCGAGGATAACATGGCCCTGACCGCGCGCCTGCGCGCCGTCCATGCCGTGTGCGACGAAGGCAATGACGTGGCAACCGCCAGCCTGATTGAAAACTGGATCGACGAGACCGAGCGCCGCACATGGTTCCTGTTCGAAGCAACCCGCCCGGCCTTTGGCGCGAATAGCTGAGCGCCCCGTAGCGGCCCGGCAGGCAGGCGTTTATGGCCGGCCTGTCTTGCGCACCGGGGCACAGTTTGGCTGCGGCTAAAGTCAACTCCGGATTATTGGTATCTTGAAGATGCAGATTTATCCGCTATCGTAACGTTTGAACGGTACGTTACAGGATAACAGGAATTATGGTGGCAAATCGCTGGTTTATCGATAGCGAAACAGGCGAACTGGCTGACGTGCTGCTCTGCCCACCCGATCATTATGCGTGGATACCGAGCAATGACATCGCCATCAGCAGCATGGCCCGTGGCGCACGTCTCGACCAGGCCGCGTTGGGCGCGCAGTTCCGCGAACTCGTGGCAGCGCTGGAAGGCGAGCAGGTCGCCTGCCATTACCTGACCCCGCATGAGGGCATGCCCTACGAGGTCTATACCCGCGACAGTTCACAGACCACGCCATTCGGCACCGTTGTCACCCGCCTTGCCCGCCCCGAGCGCAGGGCCGAGATCACACCGATCCATGAATTCTATGCCCCCGATGAGATATGGAAAACCTGCACCGCAGGCCATATCGAAGGCGGGGACATTCATATCATCCGCCCCGGCCTGCTGGCGGTGGGCGTAAGCGGGGGCCGCACGGACGAGGCGGGTGCGGCCGAGTTCATAAGCTGGTTCGAGGCGGCAGGGTGGACGTGCCGCATGATCCGCTTCCCCGAACACTTCCTCCATCTTGACGTGATCTTCACCATGGTGGCCGAGAACCTCGCCATAGCAGTGGTGGATGTGATTGCCGATGAAGACCTTGACTGGTTCCGCGCCCAGGGCATCCGCGTGCTGCCGGTCAGCTACAAGGAGGCGATGCGCGACATGGGCTGCAACGTGCTGGCCCTTGGCCGCGAGCGCGTGGTCAGCCCGCTCCATTGCACGCGCATCAACCAGATGTTGCGTGCCGAGGGCCTGCGTGTGCTTGACCCGGCGCTTGACCAGTTCTCGCAGGGGGGGGGCAGTATTCATTGCATGACCATGCCCCTGCGCCGTAAGTCTCTTCTCACCGGCTGAAGGGCTACGGGACACAAAACGGGAGAAGAAATGCCAAGGCTTGTCATCAGCGCGGACGGACCCGCCGCCATGGCCACATGGCGCGCGGCCTTTGCGCATGTCGCCCCCGATCTGCTTCTTGCCGACTGGCATGACCCGGCGTTGAAGACTACGGCGGATGACTATGCGCTGGTATGGAACCCTACGGCAGATGACCTTGCCCGCATGGGTGGCATGCGGGCCATCATCTGCACGGGGGCAGGGGTCAATCATCTGCTTGATAACCCTGGCTTTCCGCTGCATGTGCCCCTTGTGCGCATGGGGGGCGAACAGACAGCGGTGCTGATGGCTGATTACGTGCTGTGGGCCACGCTTGGCCTGTTGCGTGGGGCACGGACATGGGCGGTGCAGCAAAATGCGCATCACTGGCACAACCCGCGCACCAGCACACGCACCAGCAGCCAGACCCGCGTGGGCATAATGGGCATGGGGCATCTTGGCGCGCATGTGGGCCGCGTGCTGCTTCAGGTCGGCTTCGAGGTTTCAGGCTGGCGGCGTTCGGCGCAGGTGGCGCCGGGCATACGCACCTTTGCCGGACCGGAGGGACTGCCTGATTTTCTGCGCGATGTGGATATTCTGGTCAACCTGCTGCCCAGCACGCAGCAGACGCGCGGCATGATCGATTACGCCCTGCTGGCGCAACTGCCGCGCGGGGCGGGGCTGGTCAATGTCGGGCGCGGCAACCATGTCGTGCAGGCTGACCTGCTTCGCGCGCTTGATGAGGGCGTGCTCGGCGGCGCGGTGCTTGATGTGGTGGTGCCCGAACCCCTGCCGCCCGATGATCCGTTATGGCGCCATGAGCGCGTGACCATTACCCCGCATGTCGCCTCCGAGGCCTCGCGGGAGGCGCAGGCGCGCTATGTGGTGGAGGTGATCGGCCAGATGGAACGCAACGAGCGGCCTGCCCTGCTGTGCGATCCCCGGCGGGGATACTGAAGCCTGCGGGAAATGTCAGGAAAATAACAAAAGTTTATGGGCGCGGGCATGGATGCGCTCGTGTCACGTATCTGCCTGGTTGACCCTTACGGCGATACAGGCTTTTTTAAACGAACACGGCAATGGATTCTGCCGGACCATGCTGGTCGAACCGCTGCCCGCAAGGGCGCTGATGATTCCTGCCCACTGCCTTTATGGCAACTAGGGGAGGAGTCCGTGTAGCGTATCGTACAGCCATGATCCACGGCCAGACAGGACTGGCCTGCTGTTCCATCCTGAATGCCGGGTTGACCGAAATATCATGAATATTGTTGCACTTGCGCGGGCCGTGGCCCGCCAGTCGGGGGGGCTGCTCAGATGGGCCAGCCTGCTGCTGCCCATGGCGGCCTGCGTGGGCACGCTGTGCGCCCTGTTCCTGTGGCTGCTCGACCGGGCAGCGCAGACACGCCTGCTGCACCCGTGGCTGCTTTACGGCCTGCCGGTGGCAGGCGTTGCCGTGGGGCTGCTTTATTCCGTCTGGGGGCGCGCTGCCGAGGGCGGCAATAACCTGATCGTGGACCAGATCCACGAACCCGGGGGCGGCGTGCCCCTGCGCATGGTGCCGCTGGTGCTTATCGGCACGGTGGTCAGCCACCTGTTCGGGGCATCGGTGGGGCGTGAGGGCACGGCGGTGCAGATGGGCGGCAGCATTGCCAGCACGGTGGGGCGGGTGTGGCGCCTGACCAACCCTTACGAAATCAGGGTCCTGCTCATGTCAGGCATCGCGGCGGGATTTTCCGCCGTGTTCGGCACGCCGGTGGCGGGTGCCGTGTTCGGCATGGAAGTGATCCGCGTAGGGCGCATTGACTACGATGCCCTGGTGCCCGTAGCCGTAAGCGCCATCGTGGCGGACTGGACATGCCATGCATGGGGCATGGAGCATGTGCCCTATCATCTGGCCTTTCAGGGTTATGCGGGGGCGGATGGGCATTTTTTTCATGCCGACCTGCTGCTTCTGGGCAAGGTCATGGTGGCGGCGGTTGCCTTCGGGCTGGCCAGCATCGTTTTTGCAGAATCGGTGCACCGGCTGGCAGCCCGCCTGCGGCAGGTCTGCCCGATTGCGGGGCTGCGGCCCGCATTGGGCGGGATTGCGACCATAGCGCTGGTGTGGCTGTGCGGCTCGCGTGACTATCTGGGGCTGGGCATTGTCGCACCCGAGGTGGGCGGAGCGTCCATTATCGATTTCTTCGGAGCCGGGCATTACCCGGTGGCATGGGCGTGGAAGCTGGTCTTTACGGTGGTCGTGCTGGCCGCGGGCTTCAAGGGCGGCGAGGTCACGCCGCTGTTTTTCATCGGGGCGGGGCTGGGCAATGCACTGGCTCCCCTGCTGCACGCTCCGGCGGACCTGCTGGCAGGGGTGGGGTTTGTCGCGGTCTTTGCGGGTGCGGCCAATACGCCGCTGGCCTGCACGCTCATGGGGGTGGAACTGTTCGGCACGGCGGATATCGTCTATTTCGCCACGGGCTGTTTCGTGGCCTATATGTGCTCGGGCCATTCGGGCATCTACCTGTCGCAGCGCGTGGCCGTGCCCAAGCGGCATCAGGCGGGCGGCATGATTGGCCTGGCGCTGCGGCAGGCCCGCATGGGGAAACCAGAAACATGAACACGATACGCGGCCTGTGCGCCATGCTGGGCCTGCTGGCCATGCTGCGCCCGGCCTGGGGCGCTACGGTCACGGCAGGCCCCTCCGCCGCTGAAAAGCGGATCATTGACCGGCAGATCAGCCGCATTGCCGATCCCGCCACGCGGCGCGCCGTGCAGGGGCAGGACATGGCGTGGCAGATGACCACTTTCCTGTGCCAGAACGCCGCGCGCACGGTGCTGGTGCGCATGGGCAGCCAGCCGCACCGTTTTTTCCTGCAGGATGTGGGGCCGGGCAGCCAGGTCGTGGCCAGTGCCGCGCTGGTATCGGGGCGCGGGCAGTTCCTGCGGGTGGGTAATGGCCTTGAGTGGGCGGGTTTTTCGTGGGCCTGCCATCTTGATCCCGCTACCGGGCATGCGACGCATTTTGACGTGAGCCTCACCGGGCCGGCGCAGGTCGGGCCATGAAGGGCAAGATAGCGGGGCTGATGGCCCTCATGTCATGGAGCCTGCCGCCACAGGCGCGGGCCACGCCAGTGCCTGACTGCAAGGTGCCGCAGATGGTGGTCAGCCTTGATGACGGGCAGGGCGCATTCAATGGCATGATGCATGGCGGCACATGGCTTGTCGTGCGGAACACCGGCGCGCGCGCCTGCTCGGTTGCGGGGATGGGACCGCCCTCGTTCGAGGATGTGCATCACCACCCCGTTGCCGTAACGTGGCAGCAGGCCGTGCCCGCGCCTGTCAAGGTGCTGCCTGCGGGCGGGCAGATGAAAACCGCCCTGCGCTGGGTCTCTGGCAATGTGTTTGACCCCGGCGCATGCATGACGCCGGCAACGCTTGCGCTGCCCCTGCGGCACGGGCGGGTGCGGCACGCTTTTGCCTATGCCCTGTGCGGCCCCGCCAGGAGCCCCCCTGCAATCGAGCACCAGCCATGGACCATGGGACCACCTGAAAACGGATAAAAGTTTTTGGTGAAGCTTTTTTAAAAAAGGCGGCACCCAAAAACATTTGTTATTTTATCATCAGCGCGTAAGGGCCTTGAAGTTGCGGGTCTGTTCGGTCAGCGCGACTTCAACCGGCAGGCGCTCCATGCTCGATGCGCCATAAAAGCCGTGGCAGTCCGGGCAGGCGGCGAGCACTTTCTGGGCATCGGCGGGCATGGCGATCGGGCCGCCATGGCACAGCGTGATGATGTCGGGGCGCACGCTGCGCGCGGCATCAATGATCGCGTTGATCTGGGTAATGCAGTCATCCAGCGTCAGCGCCGTCTCCGCGCCGATTGCGCCGCCCGTGGTCAGCCCCATATGGGCCACCAGCACGTCAGCACCCGCCTTGGCCATGTCCACCGCCTGGGCAGGGTCGAACACGTAGGGCGTGGTCAGCAGGTCTTTTTTGTGGGCGCGGGCCACCACATCCACCTCAAGGCTGTAGCTCATGCCGGTTTCCTCAAGGTTCTTGCGGAAATTGCCGTCAATCAGCCCCACGGTGGGGAAGTTCTGGATGCCCGAAAACCCGACCCGCTTCACGTCATCAAGAAACACATCAAAGTCAACGAACGGGTCGGTGCCATTCACCCCGGCCAGCACGGGGGTGGTGGGCACCACGGGCAGCACCTCGCGCGCCATGTCCATCACGATCTGGTTGGCGTTGCCATAGGCCAGCAGGCCCGCCAGCGAGCCACGGCCCGCCATGCGGTAACGCCCGGAATTGTAGATGACGATCAGGTCGATGCCGCCCGCCGCCTCGCATTTGGCGGATAGGCCGGTGCCCGCCCCGCCACCCACGATGGGCGTGCGCGCGGCGATCATGCTGCGGAAGCGGGCGAGGATTTCACTACGGGGAATACGGGGCATCAGGGTTGGTCTCCATAAAGATGCGAAAATTCATGCGCCAGCGCCGCGGCAAAAGCCGGGTCATTGATCGCATGGGGAAGGCGGATCAGCCTGCGCTGCGGGGTCTGCTCCAGTGTCTCGGCCAGGGCGGTGTAAAATGCTTCATCAGCTTCAGGGTCATGAAACGGGCCGCCGGGCTGGTCGAGCAGGGAAAACCCGCCCTCGGGGTAGAGAAAGCGCACTTCGCCCGTGCAGCGGTTGAGCTGGTGGCCGATCATGTGGCCCATCGCCCGGCATTCTGCTTCATTCGTGCGCATCAGCGTGATCTGGGGGTTGTGCTCGACAAACACGCGGCTTTCGTAGTGGGCGGGCACACTGGCGCGGGCGCCGAAATTGACCATGTCCAGCCCGCCGCAACTGCCCACGTAAGGCAGGCCGGTACGGATGACGGCGCCAAGCCGGTCGGCATCGCACGCAAAGATGCCACCTGCCACGTAATCACAGAACTCGGTCAGCGTCGTGTCGATGAAGCCGCTGATTATCCCGTCATCGGCCAGCCGCTCCATGGCGCGGCCTCCAGTGCCCGTGGCGTGGAACACAAGGCAGTCAAACCGGCTGGAAAGCTGGTGCACCACCTGCTCCACGCATGGCGTGGTCACGCCAAACATGGTCAGGCCGATGGCGGGGCGCGGGTCGGGCGCAGGGTGGCAGGGATTGCGCGCCATGCCCGCCATGGCGTGGGCCGCATTGCCCAGCACCACGCGTGAGATGCGGTTGAGCCCCTCCATGTCCGTCACCGGATAGAGCATGGCAATGTCTGCGCCCCCCACATAGGGCGCGGTATTGCCCGAGGCCACGGTCGAGACCACCAGCTTTGGCAGGCCAATGGGCAGCGCCTGCAGGGCAGGCGACACCAGCGCCGTGCCGCCCGAGCCGCCAATGGCCAGCACGCCGAGCATGTCGGTGCGCGCGCGCAAAAACACGCGCAGCGCCTCGGCCATGGCCGCAATGGCCCGCCCCCGATCACCACAGAAAACGGCCTCCTCGCCCTGGGGGTGGCAGCGCGCAACCGCGCGGGCGCTGATATCGGCCGCGCGCCCCGCATGCCGCGTGCCGATATCGACAATCAGCGCGGCAATCCCGCTTTCGCGCAGGGTCTGGCGCAGATAGCTCAGTTCGGCCTGCTTGGTGTCGCAGGTGCCCAGAATGTAAACATGGCCTGAATTCATGTCATGCCTCCGCGCTGGCGGGCCAGCAAGGCAAGCACGATGCCCGCGCCCAGCGTGGCGCACGCCCCGCCCAGCCCGAACACGACCGCGTAGCCACACCGGTCGGCCAGCAGCCCCGCCAGCGGGCCGGTGGCCCCATAGGCCAGGTCCTGAAACGCCGCGAAGCCGCCCAGCGCCGTGGCCCGCATGGCAGGTGCCACCAGCCGCACCACCTCGACCCCAAGGGCGGGGAACACCATGGAGCACCCCGCCCCGGTCAGCAACGCGCCCGCCAGCGCCAGCACGGGCGAGGGGGCGATCCACAGCAGGTATTGCCCTGCGGCCTCGACCACCAGCGAGAGCAGCGCCACCCGTAGCCCGCCAATCCGGTCAGGCAGGTGCCCGCACACAAAGCGCCCGGCCACGAAGGCTGCGCCGAAACAGGTCAGCCCCAGCCCGGCGCCGGGCCAGTGGGCGTGGATGAAGCGTAGCGGCAGGAACGCGCCCAGTGCGGCAAAGCCCACGCCCTGAAGCGCGACCGCCATGCCCTGCCAGCGGATGGTGCCCAGAACGTGCCAGAATGGCGGCCTGCCACCCGCATGCGTCGGGGAGGCGGGTATGGTCTGCACCAGCGCCAGCCCCACCAGCGGCAGCAGGGCGGATGCGCCCATGAGCACGCCCAATCCCGCCTGCTGGTATAGCGCCAGCCCGATCGGGCCACCCACGGCAAAGGCGCCGTACATGGCCGCCCCCGTCCAGGCCAGAACGCGCCCCGCGCGTGCCTGCCCCACAAGGCCGATGCCCCAGCCCAGCATGCCCACAATGGTCAGGCTTTCGCCCACGCCCAGCAGGAGCCTGCCCATGATCAGGATGGCGTAGCGCGAACCATCGCCCAGGCCGGGCAGGGCTGCGAGCACGCAGATCAGGCTGGCGGCCACATACACCATCAGCCCCGTGCGCATGCAGGGCCTGCCGCCTTTCGTATCCGCCATCTGGCCTGCATGGTTGCGGCTGAGAATGGTGGAGAAGAAGGCAATGCCCACAGCAAGCCCCGCCAGTCCGTTGCCATAACCCGACCAGTGCAGCACGGCCACCGGAATGGCAGCCAGCGGCAGGGCCACGGCCATGTAGGCCAGGAACAGCGCCATGGCGAGGCGGCCAAGATGGCGCAGCGATGCGGCCTCAGAGTTCACGGGTGATGTGAACCTGAAGCGGTGCGGCCAGTGCCGTGGCAAACGCGGCTTTCATGGCCTGGAAGTGCGGTGTTTCTTCATGGGCGGCCAGCGCTTCAGGGCTGGTCCAGCGCTCGACGAACACGAAAATGGCCGGGTCGTTGATGTCGCGGTGGCACTGGTAGGACAGGTTGGTGGCTTCCTGCCGCGATAGCGCCACGCACTGGCGGATGGCCCCAAGCGCCGCCGTTTCGTGCCCCGGCAGGACGCGGAGTGATGCAATGACCGTGATGGGCTGCGCTGTCATGACAATATCCTCGCCAGATGTGTTGCATGGTGTGGCGAGCATAGGGGTGTGTGACACTTTCCTGCCACGAAGAAAGTGTCACGTGACACTATTGTCCATGCCATCAAGCACATGGCGCAGCCGGTGCAGGGCCTCGCGCAGGTCGGGCAGCGGTGTCGGGCCAAGGCACAGGCGAATGCCCGCGGGTGCATCGGCCGCTGCGTCCGGGCAGGCCATGAAGGGCTGGGGCAGGGTGACTTTAACGCCCTGTCTGGCCGCCTCCGCCGCCAGATGCTGTGCGCGGGCCAGCTTCATGGGCATCCATGCATGAAAGGCATCATAGGGCGGTGGCGCAAGGTGCGGGCCAAGTACGGACTGCGCCAGCGCGCGGCGTCGCCCTGCCTCGCCACGCAGCGACTGCCGTACGGAGGCGGCCGTGCCATCAAGCATCCACTGCGCCATCATGGCATAGGAGAGTGGCGCGATCATGAGCGATGCGCTGAGCAACGCATCACGCGCCGCCTGCATGAACCCCTGTGGCGGGGCCAGTGCGCCAATGCGCAGGCCGGGGCTGAGGGTCTTTGACAGGCTGCTGACATAAAAGGTCCGTTCCGGCGCCAGCGTTACCAGCGGGGGCAGGGCCGCATCATGCACGCAGTCATAGACATCATCTTCAATAATCAGCGCATCATGGTGGCGGCACAGGCGGCCGATAGCGTGCCTGCGCTCCGTGCCCATGGTGGCGGTGGTTGGGTTGTGCATGGTGGGCGTGACATAGAGCACGCAGCGCTGCGGGGCATGCTGGGCCAGGGCGTGGGCGAGGGCTTCGGGCAGCAGGCCCTGCGTATCCATTGGCAGGCCCTGCACCTGCATGCCCGCCTGCCGGGCGAGGATCAGCATGCCGGGGTAGGTCAGGGCCTCGGTCAGCATCACGGGGGCGCTTTTTCGTGCGGCTGTCAGGGCCACGCCAAGGGCCTGCTGCGCCCCGCTGGTCAGCAGAAGCTGCTCGGGTGATAACGCCACGCCGAGTTCGGCCAGCCAGTGGGCCATGATGCGCCGGTGTTCGATATGGCCCGCCACGGGCGGATAGACATTGAACAGCGCCGGATCGACCGTGCGGGCAAGGCGGGCCAGCGTGCGGGCCAGCGCGCGGTCGCTGAACATGGGCGGCGGCATGTTGGCCGAAAGGTCAAGCATCTGCCCCGTGCCATTGGGGCTGGTTGCCACAAATGTGCCCCGCCCGCGCACGCTGCGCACCAGCCCGCGCCGCTCCAGCGTGGCATAAGCGCGCGTGACGCTGCCAATGCCGATGCCAAGCTGCCAGGCAAGCGGGCGGTGCGCGGGCAGGCGGTCGCCGGATTGCAGCCTGCCGCCGAGTATGTCACCGGCCAGGGCATCGGCCAGTCGTTCGGCGGGCGGGCCGTCGCCTGCGGGCAGGCACGGCTGCCATGGGGAGCGCAGGCGCATGGCGTGACAGACCTGTAATCCTGTTGGGGTGGCCCAGCCATAGCAGCTTGGGGCAGGGGGCGGAAGATTGCCGCTTTTTTGTTGCCTATATTACGATATCGGTATGATGGGCGGTGGTGTCCTGCCTTTGCGTGGCGACGATGGGAATGGGCAGCGGGGGGAATGCATGGAAAAAGCGAATTCAGGCCAGGACGGAGGGGGCGGGCCAGGCGGGGCTTATGGCACGCGGCCACTGTTGGTCATGGCCGGGCTGTTTTTCATCATCGGGTTTGTCACATGGCTCAACGGGCCACTGATCACGTTCGTGCAGGTTGCCTTTGGCGTGGGGCCGGTTGGGGCGTTTCTGGTGCCGATGTGTTTTTACCTCGCTTATTTTTTCTGCGCGTTTCCTGCCATGGCGCTTGCGCGGCGCACGGGGCTGCGTGGTGGCATCAGGCTGGCGCTTGGTGTCATGGCGGCAGGCACGCTTGGGTTTGGCGAATGTGTGGGGCGCGGCTGGTATGCTGGTGCGCTTGCGGGCCTGTCGGTGCTGGGCGCGGGGCTGACGCTGCTGCAGGTGGCGGTCAATCCGTATGTGACGCTGCTTGGCCCTGCGGCACAGGCGGCGCGGCGCATTGCAGGGATGGGCATTGCCAATAAGCTTTCAGGAATTATCGCACCTATAATATTTTCTCTTCTGGTCATGCATGATATTGGCGGCGTGGTGGCCCGTCTCGCGGCCAGCGGCAATGCCCGCATGCACGCACAGGTTCTGGCCGGTTTCGCCCATGCGGTGGTGCTGCCCTACCGGGGCATGGCGGTTGTGCTGCTGCTTGTGGCGCTGGGGCTGCGGCATGCGGGACTGCCCGATCTGCGTCTGGCCTGCCGGGATGCAGCCCCGCCCGGCGGGCGCATGGCGGGCATGGCCTGGGTCGGGATTGCCGTGGTGTTCGTGTATGTAGGGGTGGAGGTGATGGCGGGCGATGGCATTGGCCTATATGCGCGCGGCATGGGGCTTCTGGTCGGGCAGACGCGGTTTCTCACCGCGTTCACGCTTGCGGGCATGCTGGGCGGGTATGTGCTGGGCAGTTTCATGGTGCCTGCCGTGATCCGGTCCGCGCCCTATCTGGGCCTGTCCGCGCTTGTGGGAGGCGCGTTGTGCACCGGGGCCATCATGGCCCACGGCATGGGCTCGGTGCTGTGCATCGCCCTACTGGGAGTGGCCAATGCCATGATGATGCCAATCCTGTTTCCGCTGGTGCTGCACATGGCGGGGGCGTGGCGGCAGCGGGCGAATGCGCTGCTGGTCATGGCGTTTTGCGGCGGCGCTGTCATGCCGCAGTGTTTTGCCCTGCTGCAGGGGCCGTGGGGCATGAAACCGGCCTTCATGGGGCTGGTCATGCCCGGTTATGGGGTGATCGGACTTTTTGCGCTGGTGGTATGGTGGCGCGCGCGGGGGTTGGGTCGTGCCGCGTGATGAGGCACCATGGAGCGACGCCTTTAACGGAATTATGTCCATCATGCCTTTTGCCCGTCGTTTTCGCTCCTTTGCCATGGCCATGCTCTGCGTAGGGACGGCCTGCACGCCTGCTCTGGCCGCCCCGGCCCTGATGCCGCAGCCCGTGCAGTACCAGCCCAAGGGCAGCGCCCTGCCGCTTGCGGGCGGGGTGCAGGTGCAGTGGCAGGGCGTGCGCTCCCCCCTGTTGGAGCGCGCGGTGGCGCGTTTCGGGCAGCGCCTGGCTGCCCTGAGCGCGCGCCCGGCGGTGGCGGGCGCGCCTGCGGGGCTGGTGCTGCGCATCAACTGCCAGCATGCCGACCCGGATATGCTGTCGGTTCACATGCGCGAACACTACCAACTCCGCACGGGGGCTGATGGCGCAACACTGGTGGCTGATGGCCCGGCGGGCGTGCTGCGCGGGCTGGCCACGCTGCTGCAACTCATTGAGCCCGGTGAGGCAGGCCCCGTGCTGGATGGGGCCGAGATTGATGACAGCCCGCGTTTTGCATGGCGCGGCATGCTGGTGGATGTCAGCCGTCATTTCATGTCGGTTGCAGCGCTTGAGCGGCAGCTGGACATGATGGAACTGACCAAGCTCAACGTGCTGCACCTGCATCTGTCTGACGGGCAGGGCTTCCGGGTGGAAAGCAGGGTCTATCCGCGCCTGCAGCAGGTGGCGTCACACGGCGAATACTATACCCAGCAGCAGGTGCGCGACCTTGTGGCGCTTGCTGCTGATCGCGGCATCCGCATCGTGCCGGAATTCGATGCGCCGGGCCACAGCTACGCCATGCTGCTGGCCTATCCGCAATATGCCGCCCAGCCTGTTACAGCCCCGCTCGACCCCAAACGGGTGGTACGCGCCGCATTCGACCCCACAAACCCTGATACATACGTATTCCTGGCCCGGCTCTATCATGAAATGGCGGGCCTGTTCCCTGATGCCTATTTCCATGTGGGTGGCGATGAGGTGCGGCCCGATGAATGGACGGCCAACCCCCGCATCAGCGCCTATATGCAGCAGCATGGCTATGCCAGCGCCACGGCCCTGCAGGCGGCCTTTACCCGCCGGGTGCAGGGCATAGTTGCGCATGAGGGCAGGACCATGATGGGCTGGGATGAACTGCTTGATGCGCCAGTGCCCCCCGGCATCGTGATCGAGCCGTGGCGTGGCTCGCGCTATACGGCGCAGGCCACGGCGGCGGGGCACCCGGTCGTGGTCTCGGCAGGGTATTATCTTGATCTGCTGCTGCCTGCGGCCGATCATTACCGTGTTGACCCGCTGGACCCGGTGGGCAATGGCCTGCCGCCCGATCAGGTCGCCGCAGCCCATGCACCTGCCCTTGTACCCTTTGCCCTTGACCCCGCCGCCTCAATGACCACGGCGCAGGACGGGCTGGTGCTGGGGGCGGAGGTGGCGTTATGGACCGAGATCGTGAGCGAGGAGATGCTTGATGCCCGCCTGTGGCCGCGCGCGGCAGCCCTGGCCGAGCGCTTCTGGTCGCCCGCCGCCGTGCGTGATGAGGCCGCATTGGCCCGCCGCCTGCCCGTGGTGCAGGCGGAACTCGAAGTGCTGGGCAACCGCGCCTCAGCCGATCGTCACCGCATGATGGCACGGCTTGCCCCTGATGGCATTGCCCCGCTTGCCACCCTGCTGGCCGTGACCACTCCGGTGCGCAATTACGCGCTCAACCATGTTTTTGGCCCGGGCCATGTGGCGGCTTCATCCATTCCCCCTGCGCTGGACCGGGTGGCTGATATCGCGACACCTGACAGTTTTCAGGCCGCAGCCTTCACGCGCGATGTCGCGGCCTATGTTGGTGGCCAGCGTGACCTTGCCGCCAGCCTGCGCGCCCGGCTGGAAACCTGGCGCGATAACGATATGCGCCTGCGCCAGATCGTGGCCACCCGCCCGACCCTGCGCGAGGTCCTGCCTGCATCGGGGCAGTTGGCGGAACTGGCTACAGTGGGGCTGTACGCGCTCGATGGCACGCTGGCGGTGCATCAGGCGCAGGTGGATGCAGTGTTACAGACAGCGCAGGCCCAGTTCGCGGCCTCGGCATCGATGCTGGCGGTGCGCACCAGCCCGCAGCCAGCGGGTGACCTGCTCCAGGCCATTACGCCCGGTATTGCGGGCCTTGTGCAGGGACATATGTAGGCACGGCAGTTTCTGGGGCAGGGTCAGGGCGCCATCTTTTGAAAAGACGGCGCCCGGAAAACTGTCAGGCCATGATCTGGTCAAGAGCCGTGCAGAAGGCCTGCATGTCCTGCGCCGAGCCAACCGTTACGCGTGACATGGTGGGCCAGATAGGCCAACTGCGGCCGATATCGACCTTGCTTCTGGCAAAGGCGTCGCGCATGGTCTGGGCGGGCTGCTTCCAGTCCACCATGAACATGTTGGCGTTGCTGGGCAGGTAGGTCAGGCCGTATTTTTTCAGGTGGGCGAAGGTTTCTTCCCGCGCGGCAATCATCTGGTTGCGGCGTTCGACAATCGCAGCACTCTGGGTCAGGCTGGCGGTGCCGGTGGCCAGCGCCACGATGGACAGGGTGCCTGACTGGCTGGCGCCATCATAGCGCATCATTTTGGCATGCAGGTCAGGCCGCGCCATGCTCAGGCCCAGCCGCAGCCCTGCCATGCCGAACAGCTTGGAGAAGGTACGCAGCACAACGACATCTTTGTTATCCGCCACGAGTTTCGCGGCGCTCGGGGTGCCTGCAAAGTGGATATAGGCTTCATCGACCAGCACGATCGAGCCTGCGGGCTTGTGGGCGACAAGCCATTTGATGTCGGCCAGCGGTGTGACGGTGCCGGTCGGGTTGTTGGGCGAGCAGACATAGTAGATGCCGGCATTTGGGTCGGCCGCCAGCATGGCCCTGACATCGGTTGCGTATCTGTTCTCCGCCCGCAATGGCACCTTGGTCACCTTTACGCCCAGCCACGCGGCGGTGCGCCAGGCGTTCTCGAACGTGGGGTCGGCCGTGACCAGGCCGCGCGTGGGCGAGCAGAAGGTGACGACCGTGCGTGAAAGCGGATCGCTTGATCCCGGCCAGGGCAGGATATGGGTCTGGGGCACCTTCTCGACCTGCGAGACGGTCTCTATCAACTGCGCGCGCAGGTTCGTGGGTTCGTAACGGTTGCCGTACTGCACCATCGCGGCACCCGCCTGCGCGGCATCGGGGAAGGGGCCGGTCCAGCATTCGTTGCTGCCAAGGCGGACCATGCCAACCTTGCTCTGCACTTCTTCTATCGGTGCCCTGGTGGGCGTGCCCTTGGCCGCTGCAGTGCCGCTGATGAGCGGGGAGGCGGCGATTGCCGCGGAACCCAGCCCGAGCAGGGCGGAAATGCGCCCGAACTGCCGACGGGAATAGCCCCGCTCCAGCAGGTCTTCGCGTGCTTCTTTTGAAAACAGATCACCCATGAACGTATCCCTTGCGCTCGTGCCGCAGTGCAATCAAACCATTTGCAAGCAGACACAGACTTCAGGGGCGCGTCAATGATTTCTTTGTAGGAACGACATTGCATATAATGCAACGAAATTTCATGAATATTTTTAAAAAACCTCCAAAAGAACGTTTTTTTTATACAGAACCCGTAAATTTCATCCCTGGCGTGAAGAAAGCCCGTGCAGTCATCAGGACGTGCTGTTCGCCGCAACCGTCGCCACAGGGAGCGCCATTACGTGCGCCTGCGCGTGGTTGTGGCGCGGATATAGAAGGCGGCGGTTACAAGCAGCCCCACCACCCACGATATGTCCACCCCATGCAGGCGGCGGGCGAGGCTGCCGGTATGAAACCCGTTCTGCATGAAGGGTATTTCAATCGCGATGCCAATGCCATAGGCGCACAGGGCGGGGATGTTGCAGTAGCCATAGGCCCCGCCATCGCGGCGGAAAAATGAGGCCACATCATAACGCCCCCGGCGCAGTAGGTAATAATCGGTCAGGTTGATGGCGGTCCACGGCACCATGATGGCCATGAGCAGGTCGAGGAAGGCGGCATAGGATTTCATGAAGCTGTCGGCCATGCCCAGCGCCATGCCCAGCGCAATCGCCACCAGCGTGCAGGTAACAAGCAGGCGTTCGCGCAAAGCGGCCCGCCAGTCCGGCATGAAGGTCTGGAGCACGGTTATGGCCGAGAGCGCGCCGCCGTACAGGCTCATGGCGTTGCCAAGGGCAATGGAAAGCGAAAGCACGATCATGACCGGCGTTGCCTGCCGCCCCGCCAGTTGCGCCAGCGTGGTGGCGACCGATACGCCCGGCCCATGCAGTGCAATCATGCAGCCCAGCATCATGGGCAGCGCCGTGCCCGCGACCGTGCCAATATAGGTGGTGAGAAAAGCGGTGCGGCGACCGGCTTCATCAGCGGGCAGGTAGCGCGATGAATCCGATACATAGGGCGCATAGGCGATCTGCCATAGCGCCGCGGTGGAAAAGGTGCTGAAAAAACCGGCTGCCGAGCCATGCATGTCGCGCAGCGTGCCGGGGGGAAAGGCTTCATAGCCCAGCCACAGGCAGTATAGGATAACCGCGCCCGCCACCCAGCTCACCACCTTCGACCAGGCATGGATGGTGTGGTAGCCCATGCAGCATGGCACAAGGCTCAGCACGGCAATGATCAGGATTGCGTTACGCCGCCCGGCCATGGGCAGGGCGGCATGGAGTGCTTCGCCCCCCACCACGAAATTCGAGGCCACGAAGCCGATATACATGAGCACGACAAGGCCGATGATGGGCACCGCGCCATAAAAGCCGAACTGTCCCCGGCTCTGCACCATCTGCGGCACGCCCAGCATCGGCCCCTGGGCTGCATGCAGCGCCATGAACACGGCCCCCGCCAGGTTGCCGAGTATGACGGCAATGGCCGACCACGTAAACGACAGGCCGAACAGCCCCGGCCCGAGTGCTCCGGTCACCACCGTGAGCAGGGTCAGGTTGGTGCTGAACCAGACCGCGAACAGGTCGCGCGCGCGGCCATGGCGCTGGTCGGGTGGAATCTGGTGTATGGTGTGGGTTTCAAACGCCGTGCTCATCAGACGCGTTATGCCTGATGAACGGCCTTATGGATATATGTCCGCCACGATATTGATCGGTTTGCGTTACGATCAGTCCCTGCCGCCTCTGCCCGGCGGGTCGTTACTGGAACGGATTGCCCGAATAGGACGGTGCGGTATAGCCTGCGGGCGGCACCACGTAATGCGGCGCACTATAGGAAGCGCCATGGCCGGGAGTGCTGAGTGCCCCGGGGGCGGAAAGACCTTCCTGCGCGGGCATGGAGCCGCTTGTGATGCCTGTGCCTGTGCCTGTGCCTGTGCCTGTGCCTGTGCTGATATCCATCGGCGTGGTCTGCAGGGGCCGGGTTGTGGCTGAAGGGAGTGCAACGCCCGTGCCACGGTAGTCATAGGCCGGATCGCCGCCTGACGGCAGGCGGCCGGCAGGGGTGGTAATGGCCCCGGTGGCGTCATAATCACTGGCGGAATAGCGACCGACGCAGTTCTTGCCCCGCTCGGCGGTGTGAACGGCTTCAAGCTCGCCCTTCAACTGACTGACCTGCTGTCGCTCCCTGGCTGTGGCGAGGTTTTGCGCATCTGTCTGGTCCAGTCCGGCCAGTTGGGCGCAACTGTAGCGCATGAAGGGTTCGGGATTGATATAGTGTGCGCTGGCATCCGATGGATTGGCAGCGCATCCGGCCATACTTAGAATACTCAGGCACAGGAGAGTTTTTTTCATGGGGTTCCTGTCACTCGATCAATATTAAATCATGGAACAGGTTCCGGGTGGCTGTCGCTGCCGGGGCCTGTCCGCCGATAACGCATGAAGATAGGACCTGCTCCATTTTTTTGGCGTTAACAGGACGGAGAGATGGCGTGGGTTGGGCTGTGTTAAGAAACTGTTTTAAAGCAACTCATTGATAAAAAATGATAAAAGTTTTTGGTGCTGCCTTTTTTCAAAAAAGCGGCGTTCTTCAAAGCTTTTTGAAAAAAGCTTCACCAAAAACTGCCTTGCGCATGCCGAGGGTTTTTTCAGGGAGCATCACCGGCGATGTATCGCCGATGCCAGCCAGCGTGTTGCAAAATCGCGTTGCTGCTGCACCGTTCCAATCCTGTCGGGCGGGGCATGATCGAATATATCGACCATATTACTGCGATCAGCCTGTTCCCCATGCCTGATGACATACACTTTCCTGCCGCCACACATGTTTCTGGACATGCCCGATGCCATGATGTCGGGGCGGGCGCCGATGCAGAGAAACCGTATTCCCGCTTTTTCAAATTCAAGACGTATGGTCTGGAAGGCTGCAAAAAGATCGGGGGCTTCATACCGCCTGGCCCATTTTTTTGGATGGATGATATTTATAAACCATGGATATTGTGTAGGAATTTCGAGAAAAATATCCTTTTCATCCCGATTTTCTGAAATTACTTTTACTGTTTGATATTTGATCATGATGAATGTTCTTAATTGAAAAGTAAATTTTCTATATTGAAGATGAGGGAGAAAAGGTTTGGTCAAGGTTGGTGATGTTTTTTATATGGATACCAATAAGGGGAGAGCGTATCTGCAATACATAAAACGCGTTGAGAAATTTGGATGGATGATCAGGGTTTTTTCGGGTTTTTATACCGAAAATTATCCTGATGCTGCAGAAATATCAAAATCTCCCGTAGCATTTTTAACGTTCTATCCAATATTTTCGGCAGTCAGACAGAAGCTGGCCCATAAAGTCGGGCACGTCCCACTCGATGCGGAAAGTCAGAAAATACCGATATTTCGGTACGGCATACCCAACCTCAGAACAGGAAAGGTTTCCGTCTGGTGCTTCTGGGATGGTGAAAAAGAGTGGGCTGTTGAAAACATTACTGATGAACAGCGTAAACTGCCCATAAAATGGATCATGAATTATCAATTTTTGAAAGAAATGATAGAAGATGAATGGCGCCCTGAAAAATGGCTGTGGTGATTGAAAATAAACCACATAGAATATAAAACTGTGTTTTACACCGCATAACAGAAAAACAGACAGTGCCCGATACTCTCCCCGCTGCCCCCACACCCATCGTTGTGGTGGCCCATCTCAACGCCCGCCTCCAGCCGGTTCAGCGGGGCAGTGTTTTTGAAGATCCGCTCGATGTCATGCTGCATGAAATGGGCATTGGCGAAGTTGTGGGCGGGGGCACGACCCTTGCGCCCGATCTGGTCGGCATTTCCGCCTGTGATATCGAGATTGCGGTCAAGGATGTATCACAAACCGTGCTGAAACAGGTCATGCAGGCCCTTGACCAGCTTGGCGCGCCCAAGGGGTCGGAACTGCGCCTGCCGGGCAGGGCAGCCCCCATCCCGTCCGATCCCCTTTGCGCCCGGTGCCGCATTGAGCAGATTGCATAAGCGCAATGGGGTATATGCCTGTCATCCACGTAAAAAATGATGCCCGGATACGAAGCTAGCCATAATGGAAAAGTTTTTGATGAAGCTTTTTTCAAAAAGCTTCAAATAACGCTGCCTCCATAAACATTGATGCAAATGGCGCACTGGCCCTTGCGCCTAGCGCCCCGGCTGGCTGGTGGCATAATCGCTGATGCCCCACAGCCGGTCATGTACGGCGCGGTAATAGGCGCGTTCATCATAAAGCTGCACGTCAAGGTTCAGGTCACGCGCGGTCAGGCGGCCAATGGCGGCGGTGGCCTGATAGGACGAGATGACAAGATTGCCCGCGCTGCGCACCAGCGCAATCTGGGCCTGGAGCAGGGTCTCCTGCTGCTGGAGCACGGAAAGCGTTGAGGTGGTGCCCACCATCACCTGCCGCTGCATGCCGTGCAGGGCAGTGGCATCGGCTTCGACGGCGGCGCGGTTGCTTTCAATCGCGGCGCGGTTGGCCTGCATGCGCTGCCAGCTTGCTGCCGCGAGTTGCACGGCGGCGCGGCGCTTTACATCTACCGTATGGGTGGCCTCATTGGCCTGCTGGCGGGCCATGCGCACGGCGGCATATTCGCCCCCGCCCTGATAAAGCGGCATGGACGCATTGACGAGGGCATATTTGTTATTGTTGAGCGAGCGGCCCTCATCCTGGTTGATGCCATGCATATAGGCCGCCTGCGCGCTGACCGTGGGCATGAGGGCGGCAAAGGCCACGCCTACTGCATCTTTTTTGGCCGCCTCGTCAAACAGGGCGCCAATTACGTCGGGGTTGTTCTGCACGGCCTGCGTCATGGCGTCCTGCTCGGTATGAAGCGGCAGGACAAGCGGCTGGGGCAGGGCAAGGTCATCGGGCGCGTCAACACCCACCACCTGCCGGTATGTGGCGCGATCGGCCTGCAGGGTACCTTCGGCCAGTTGCCTTGCTGCGCGCGCATTGGCCAGCGCGCCTGCCGCCTGCGCCACGTCGGTCTGGGTAATCTCGCCACCATGCGCGCGCAGTTCGGTGGCATGAAGCTGGGCTGCGTAAACCTGCTCGTTGTTGATGTCGATGCGCAGGATCTGCTCGTCCTCCACCACATTGACGTAGGCGCTGACCACATCGGAGAAGACCTGCTCCTCCGCCGCGATCAGCCGCGCGCGCTCGGCCATGACCGCATGGCGGGCCTTGTGCGTGCCAGCCGTGGTCTTGCCGCCGGTATAGATGGGCTGCGAAATGCTCACCCCGCCGGAATAGCCGGGGCTGTCATAGCGGCGGGCATAGCCGCTTTCCCCCGATGAGGGTTCCATGCGCATCAGGCCGGAATAATAGGACATGCTCGCCGTGCCCGTAATCGTGGGCCGCCAGCCGCCCAGGGCCTGCGGCACCTGTTCATCGGTCGCGCGCAGGGTTGCGCGTTCCTGCCGCAGCACCGGGTTGCCCAGATAGGCCGCGGCAAGGGCCGCATCCAGCGTGCGCGGTTCCTCGGTCGCCTGCGGCACGCGCCCCAGTGCGGTGCCGCTACACAGGAGTGCGGCGCTGCCCGCCCCGATTGCCCAGTTTCCCTTCATGTCCGCCCCTGCCAGCCTGATATGCCGGGCGGCACCATGACAGCCCGCCCCTGTCCAGTCCTAGCGGCAGGATGTTGCGTGCGGGTTAACCGGCTAGAACACGAAGGCGGGGGCAGGAGCCAGTTCAGGCAGCACGGGCACGGCGGCCTCGAACAATGGCTGCACCGCGCTGCCCTGCGCTGTCGCGGCAATGCGGCTGACCGATGTCACGCCCGATGCGGGCGCGATGGGAGCAATGATGCGCCCGCCCTGTGCAAGCTGCTCCACAATGGCCTGCGGCACGGCGCGCACCGCGCCATCAATGAAGATCAGGTCATACGGCGCCGAGGCCGGAGCCCCCTTGACCAGCGGCCCGTCGCACCACTGCACGCCGGGCGCGCAGGCAGCGCACAGGGCCTTGCCCATGGTGGCCAGTCGCGGGTCGGATTCGAGGGCGGTGACATGCAGTTCAAGCGCCATCGCACCCAGCAGGGACGCGAGGTAGCCCGTACCCGCCGCAACCACCAGCACCCGCTCGCCGTGCCGCAGGTCGGCCACCTGCAGCATGCGCCCCGTCACCCGTGGCTCGGTCAGGTAGCGTCCCTCGCCCAGCGGCAGGTTCTGGTCGGAGTAGGCAAAGGCCCGCAGCGCATCGGGCACGGCGCGTTCACGTGGCACAGTGCGCATGGCGGCGATAATAGTGGCATTGCCGACCTGCGAGGGGCGAATCTGGGCATCGACCATGCGCTGCCGGGCGGCAACAAAATCGAGTGGCGCGTAATCGGGGTCTGTCCTGTCCATAACGTTTCCTTGAAACACGTTGCCCCGCAGGGTGCTGAAGCTGCGACCCGGCCGGACGGGCGAAAATTTTTTCCGGCTTTTTTGTATTTATGCGCCGCTTTGGTCGGGAAACAACTGGAACGCTGCACACAACGGCTTGACCTGAGATGCATTTCAGCAGATATACCCCCTGCACCGTTAAGGTCTGGTGGCAGAATGGTGATGCAGCGGACTGCAAATCCGCGAATGTGGGTTCGATTCCCGCCCAGACCTCCACGCTTTCCCAAAAAACACATGGTCAATTGCACACTGCCGGTATCGCGCAGTGTCAAATGGACAGGGTCTGGGCTTTAAGGTCTGGCCGGGTCTCCATCAGCCCGTCATCCACCCGGGTCACCTTACATTCTGGCATAAAGATTACGGGCCAAGGCGTTCCCTTCGCGCCGGTTTGGGGTATATCTGCCCGTGGCCGGGCGCGTTGTCCTGCCCTGCGTCTGATTATGGTGGATCTGGTTTTTCGTGATGCTTGACAAGTCGTTCTCCCCCGCCGGGACAGAAACCTCCCTCTATGCCCTGTGGGAGGCCAGTGGCGCGTTCAGCGCACAGCCTGACAGCACGGCAAAACCCTATACCATCATGATTCCGCCGCCCAACGTGACGGGCACGCTGCATATCGGCCACGCCCTGACCATGACGTTGCAGGACACGCTCATCCGCTGGCGCCGCATGCAGGGGCGCGACACGCTGTGGCAGCCGGGCACCGATCATGCGGGCATCGCCACCCAGCTTGTGGTCGAACGCATGCTGCAAAAGGAAGGCACATCGCGCCAGGAAATGGGCCGCGACGCCTTTGTCGAGCGCGTATGGGAATGGAAGGCCGAGTCCGGCGGCGGTATTACAAAGCAGCTCCGCCGTCTTGGCGGTTCGCTCGACTGGCAGCGCGAGCGCTTCACCATGGATGATGGCCTGTCGGATGCGGTGAAAGAGGTGTTCGTCACCCTCTACCGCGAAGGGCTGATCTATCGCGACCGCCGCCTCGTCAACTGGGACCCCGCCTTCCGCTCCGCCATCTCCGACCTTGAGGTCGATAACCGCGAGAGCCGGGGCAGCCTGTGGTATATCCGCTACCCTGTTGAAGGCCAGCCGGGCCGCACCATCACGGTTGCCACCACCCGCCCCGAGACCATGCTGGGCGACATGGCCGTGGCCGTGCACCCCGATGATGAACGCTTTGCCGACCTGGTGGGCAAAAACGTCATCCTGCCGCTGACCGGCCGCCGCATTCCCGTCGTGGCGGATGAGCATTCCGATCCCACCAAGGGCAGCGGCGCGGTCAAGATCACGCCCGCGCATGACTTCAACGACTTTGAGGTCGGCCGTCGCCATAAGCTCGACATGCCCAGCGTGCTTGATGAGGAAGCCCGCATCACCCTTGCCGAGATCGAGGGCGAACTCCGCGCGGAGGAAGGGCTGGCTGATCCCGCCTTCGTGCGCACGCTGGCAGGCATGCCGCGCGATGAGGCGCGCAAGGCCATGGTGGCCGAGCTTGAACGGCTGGAATGGCTGGAAAAGATCGAGCCGCACACCAATCAGGTGCCGCATGCCGAGCGCAGTGGCGCGGTGGTCGAGCCGCGCCTGACCACGCAGTGGTACTGCGATGCCAAGACCCTCGCCGGTCCCGCCATCGAGGCGGTAGAGAGCGGCAAGATCGAATTCGTACCCCGGCAGTGGGAAAATACCTTCTACGCCTGGATGCGTGACATCCAGCCCTGGTGCATCAGCCGCCAGCTCTGGTGGGGGCACCGCATTCCTGCCTGGTATGGCCCCGATGGGCATGTGTTCGTCGCCGGTGACGAGGCGGATGCCGCCAGTCAGGCCCGCGCCCATTACGGGCAGGACACGGTGCTGACGCGTGACGAGGACGTGCTCGACACATGGTTCTCCTCCGCCCTGTGGCCGTTCTCCACGCTGGGCTGGCCGCAGCAGACACCGGAACTCGCGCGCTACTACCCCACCGATGTGCTGGTCACGGGCTTTGACATCATCTTCTTCTGGGTTGCGCGGATGATGATGATGGGCCTGCACTTCATGAAGGACGTGCCCTTCCGGCAGGTGTTCATCCACGGGCTGGTGCGTGACGAGCGCGGGCAGAAGATGTCCAAGTCCAAGGGCAACGGCATCGACCCGCTGGAGATGATCGACAGCTATGGCGCGGATGCCATGCGCTTTTGCATTTGCTCGCTCACCGGCCTTGGCCGTGACGTGAAGCTTGGACCGAAAAAGGTGGAGGAATACCGCTCCTTCATCACCAAGATCTGGAATGCCGCGCGCTTTTGCGAGATGAACGGTGTGGCCCCGGTTGCAGGATTCAACCCGGCCTCCGTGCAGTCTCCGCTGGGCCGCTGGATCCTGGCCGAACTGGCGCAGGCGGTGGAAGAGGCGACGAAGGCACTGGAAGCCTTCCGCTTCGATGAATATGCGGGCGCGTGCTACCGCTTTGTGTGGAACTGCTTCTGTGACTGGTTCCTTGAGCTGGCCAAGCCGGTCTTTGCCGCGGGCGACACGGCGGAAGCGGTCGAAACCCGTGCGGTGGCCGCCCATGTTCTGGGTACCATCGTGCGCCTGCTCCAGCCCGTGACCCCGTTCATGACCGACCGGCTGTGGCAGCATTTCGGCTTTGGCGGTGAAGGTTCGCTCATCACCGCGCCGTGGCCGCAGCCCGAACATCTGGAAGGGGCGAAGGACGCGCGTGAGGAAATGGAGTGGCTCATCCGTTTCATTTCTGCCATTCGCACCGTGCGTTCGGAAATGAACGTGCCGCCCTCGCGCCTGGCACCCGTGCTGTTGCGTGATGCATCCGCCACTACCGTGGCGCGTGCCGCCAAATGGGCGGAAGCGATTGGCCGCATGGCCCGCGTGTCCGAAGTGCAGCCGCTTGCAGGCGAGATGCCGCAGGGAGCAGCCCAGCTTGTGGTGGATGAAGCAACGCTGGTCATTCCGCTGGCCGGGATCATTGACCTGTCAGTTGAGCGCCAGCGGCTGGAAAAGGAATGCACCAAGGTGGATGGCGAGATTGCCAAGGTCGAGCGCAAGCTGGGCAATGCCGATTTCGTTGCCCGCGCCAAGCCCGAAGTCGTGGCCGAAAACCGCGAGCGGCTGGAGGCGTTCCAGGCAGAGCGCGTGCGGCTCAAGGCGGCCCTGGCGCGGATTGCTTAAAGGAAGAAAAGTTTTTGGGGGCTGCCTTTTTTCAAAAAAGCAGCTTTCTTTCAAAGCTTTTTGAAAAAAGCTTCACCAAAAACTTCTGGAATATTCTCTTCACGCTAACTTGGGGAAGGACGCCACCATGACCGCAAACGCATTGGAGACACTGGTGCTCGGTGGGGGCTGCTTCTGGTGCATTGAAGCGCCGTTCAAGGAACTGCGCGGCGTGCAGGCGATCGAGCCGGGTTACGCCGGTGGTCATGCCCCCGACCCGACCTACGAGCAGGTCTGCACGGGTCGCACCGGGCATACCGAGGTCGTGCGCGTAACCTTCGACCCCGCTGAGCTTTCATGTGCCGACCTGCTGCGCATATTCTTTGTCATGCATGACCCCACTACACTTAACCGGCAGGGCAATGACGTGGGCACGCAGTATCGCTCGGCCATTTTCTGGCAGGATGCCGCGCAGGAAAAGATGGCTTACGCCATACGGGACGAAATTGCGGCACAGCATGTCTGGCCCGACCCGATCGTGACCGAAATTGCGAAGCTGGACCATTTCTGGCCTGCCGAGGATTACCACCGCGACTATTTTGCCCGTAACCCCGGCAACCCGTACTGCAGCGCGGTCATCCCGCCCAAGATCGCCAAGATGCGCCGCCTGTTCCGTGACCGGCTGGTGGATTCCGTCGGTTAAGGAGAAAAGTCTTTGGTGAAGCTTTTTTCAAAAAGCTTCGAGGAGCACTGCCTTTTCGAGAACAGGCAGCGCCCGGAAGCCTTTATCCGCTAGCTACGGTCCATCGGGTCATCATCAAGAAAAAGCTGGTCGGCTTCCTCGTCAAAATCAAACAGTTCCGCATAGCGCGCCCAGCCGATCAGCGTCTGGAGCGTCTGGCGGGCGTAGTTGGGGGACATACTGTCCTCCAGTTCATCACGGAAGCGCTCGGCGCTGGCCCGGTGGTTGGGGCGCTCGTCCAGCACGGCGCGGATGGTGCGCACCATCGGGATGTTGTGCAGCATGCTCTGCCACAGGATGTGCTTGCGGATGTCGTGCTCGCTCTGCACAAAGCGCATGCCCTCGGGCGTGAGCAGGATATCGCCATCCTCAAGCTCGGCAAAGCCCAGCAGTTGCAGCGATTCGCCAAGGGGGAACAGGTCATCAAGCTCAAGCTGCAGGCGGCTGGCGAGCAGCGGCAGGTCGGCCCGGCCGTGCAGCGGGTCGGCGGCCAGGGTTTCCATCATGCCCACGATTGTGTTCATGGGCAGGGCGGGCAGCGCCACGGCATCGGCCGTGATCTGGACATGCTTCATGTCCGGGTCGGTCATGTCCGCTTCTGATACGACCGGCGCGCGGCGCGTCATCAGCGCGTAGATACGGTCCACGAACTGGCGGAAGGCCATGTCCTCGCGGTTGCGGGGGTGCTCGAAGGGCACCTGAAGCTCATAGGCCACCCGGCCGGGGTTGGAGGAGAAAATCAGGATGCGGTCGCACATCAGCACCGCTTCCTCGATATTGTGGGTGACCAGCAGGATCGACTGGATGGGCAGCTTCTTCTCCGCCCATAGTTCCACAAGATCGGTGCGCAGGTTTTCCGCCGTCAATACGTCGAGTGCCGAGAACGGCTCGTCCATCAGCAGCAGGTCGGGGTGAACCACAAGGGCGCGCGCCAGCCCCACGCGCTGGCGCATGCCGCCCGAAAGCTCCTTGGGGTAGGCATTCTCATACCCGCCCAGCCCGATCAGGTGGATCGCATCTTCCGCCAGCTTTTCGCGCTCGGCGGGTGCCACGCCCTGCGCTTCCAGCCCCAGCTCCACGTTTTTCTGCACCGTCAGCCACGGGAACAGCGCAAAGGACTGGAACACCATGGAAATGCCCGCAGCCGGCCCCTCCAGCTGCCTGCCTTTCCAGATCACTTCACCTGCGGTAGGTGGCAAAAGCCCCGCGATAATGCGCAGCAGGGTCGATTTGCCCGATCCCGAGCGGCCCAGCAGCCCCACGATCTCGCCACTGCGGATGCTCAGGTTCACGCCATCGAGCACCACAAGGTCAGTCGAACTTTCCTTGGGGTAGGCCTGCCTGCAATTGACGATCCGGACGAGTTCGGCGCCGGTCGGCTTCGGGGTGGTGGGAGGGGCTTGCTGCGGCATCAGGCGCTCTCAGTCAAAAGTGTAATGCCGGGCGGCATAATTGGATAACGGGCGCCACACGGCGCGATTGAGCAGCAGCACGAAGGCCGCCATGACCGCCATGCCCAGCCCCACCTGGTCGGTTGCCCCCGCCACGGTGGCGTGGGCAATATAGGCGCCCAGCCCCTGCGCGCTCAGGGTGGTGTCGCCCCAACTGGCCACTTCGGTGGCGATGGCGGCGTTCCATGCCCCGCCCGATGCGGTCAGTGCGCCGGTGATGAAATAGGGTGTTATGCCCGGTAGCATCACCCGCCGCCACCACAGCCATCCCTTGACGTGGAAGTTGCGCGCCGCCTCAAGCAGGTCACCGGGATAGGATGAGGCACCGGCCACGATATTGAACAGGATATACCACTGCGTGCCCAGCAGCATGAGCGGAGTGAGCCAGATATTGCTGTTGAGGTGCCAGTGCACGATGGCCACCACGACAAGCGGAAAGAACAGGTTGGCGGGGAAGGCGGCCATGAACTGCGCCGCCATCTGCGCATGCCGCGCCCGCCGGGGCGACAGGCCCAGCCAGATCCCCGCAGGCACCCAGATCACGGAGGCCACCAGCACCGTGATCATGACGCGCAGCAGCGTCAGGCCGCCCAGCGCCATGACATGCACAACCTGCCCCATGCTGTAATGCGCAAGGGCAAAGGTCCATGTCTTCCAGCCCAGTGTGAGGGCGCACAGGGCAATGCCCGCAATCCAGGCTGCATCCATCAGGCGGGGGGGGATGAGCGTGCGCACGGGGGTAGACGGGCGCGGGCCAAGCGCCAGCCAGCCAATGCGGGTCATGCTCTCGCCCACGCGCAGGCAGAAACGGCGCAGCAGGTGCGTGCGACGCAGCAGTACCAGCACCCACGGGTCGGGGGTCGCCAAGGTCGCGCCGTCATCGGTCTGGAAGCGCGCGGACCATGCCACCAGCGGGCGGAACAGAAGCTGGTCATAGGCCAGGATCACGGCCAGCATGGTGAGGATGGCGTAGAAAATGGCGGCAAGGTTCCGCTGCTCGATCGCAACGCCCACATATGAGCCGATGCCGGGCAGGGCGATATCGGTATTGCCCACCGTGATCGTCTCGGAATAGACGACCATGAACCACCCGCCAGACATCGATATCATGGTGTTCCACACCAGGGCGGGGATGGCGAACGGCACCTCGAGCCGCCAGAAGCGCTGCCAGGGGGTGAGGCCAAAGCAGCGGGCGGCTTCCTCAAGGTCAGGCGGCACGGTGCGCAGCGACTGGTACATGGCAAAGGCCATGTTCCATGCCTGGCTGGTGAAAATGGTGAAGATGGCGGCGAGTTCCGCCCCCATCATCCGCCCCGGAAACAGCCCGAGGAAGAAAATGACCGTAAAGGTGAGAAAGCCCAGAATGGGCACTGACTGCAGGATATCAAGCAGCGGCACCAGAACCTGCCCCGCCCGCCTGCTCTTGGCGGCCCACACGGCATAGGTGAAGGTGAACACCAGCGAGGCGGCAAGGGCTGCGAACATGCGCAGCGTGGTGCGCACGGCATAGCCGGGCAGGTAGGCCGGGCTGAGGTGGATGGTCCCGGCCTCGCTTGCGGGAATGGGTACAAGCATGTGGCGGCCCGCCGTGGCCACCACGACCGCGCCCGCCATGATGGCAAGCAGGCCGAGCAGGTCCGCTATATTGGGGCGGACGCGCAGGTTACCCGGTTGGCCGCCTGTGCTCACCCTGCCGTGCCCGTGCTGCCAAAGCCGCCCGCGCCACGGGTGGTTTCATCAAGCTCGGCATATTCCACCCACGCGCCGCGCACCACGGGGGCGAGCACGCCCTGGGCGATGCGCATGCCGCGTTCAATCACGAAGGGCGCATCGCCTGCATTCATCACGATAATGCCGATCTCGCCGCGATAATCCTCATCAATCGTGCCCGGCGCGTTGGGCAGCATCACGCCATGCCTGAGCGCAAGCCCCGAGCGGGGGCGGATCTGGAGTTCATAGCCACGCGGCAGCGCCACGCACAGCCCGGTGGGCACCAGCGCGCGGCCGCCCGGCGCAATGGTCATGGGTTCGGTCACGGCGGCGAGCAGGTCCATGCCGGCGGCGCCCTCGGTGGCGTAGGCGGGCAGGGGCAGGTCATGCGCGTGCGCCAGGCGCCGGACCTGAATGGGCAGGGGGGAAAGGCTCATGGGGTGTGTCCGTCAACATGTGGTGCGTTGAAAAAGGCTGTGATGCGCGCCACCAGGCGCTGCGCCACCTGCGTCTTGTCCAGCCGGGGCCAGTGGGTGCAGCCTGCCGCGTCGATCAGGTCGATCTCATTTTCAGCCCCGCCCATGATGCCGCTTTCAGGGCTGACATCATTGGCCACAATCCAGTCGCAGCCCTTGCGCAGGCGCTTGGCGGTGGCGTGTTCAACCACATGCTCGGTCTCGGCGGCAAAACCCACCACCAACCGTGGCCGCGCAGGCGAAGGCTGGCTCAGCGTGGCCAGAATATCCGGGTTGGGCACAAGGCGGAGCGCAGGCGGGGGCTGGCCTGCGGTTTTCTTGATCTTCTGGGGGGCTTCATCCACATGCCAGTCCGCCACGGCGGCGGTGCACACGGCAATATCGCACGGCAGGGCCTGCATGCACGCCGCCAGCATGGCGCGTGCCGTCTCGACGCGCACAATATGCACGCCCTGCGGGTCGGGCAGGGTGGTGGGCCCGCTGACCAGCGTTACGTCAGCCCCGGCTGCCGCCAGCGCGCGCGCAATGGCATAGCCCTGCGTGCCCGATGAGCGGTTGGCCAGATAGCGCACCGGGTCGATCGGCTCATGCGTGGGGCCTGCGGTGACCAGCGCGCGGCGGCCTGCAAGTGGCTGCGCGCCGTCCAGCCGGGCCAGAATGGCGGCAAGGATGGAGTCGGGCTCGGCCAGGCGGCCCGGCCCGTGCTCGTTGCATGCCATCAGTCCGGTTTCAGGGCCGACGAACGCCACGCCACGGGCCGCAAGCGTTGCGATATTGGCCTGTGTGGCGGGGTGCTGCCACATCCGCGCGTTCATGGCAGGGGCCGCCAGCACCGGGGTGTCGGTGGCCAGCAGCACGGTGGTGGCGAGGTCATCGGCCAGGCCCGCGCTCATGCGGGCCAGAATATCGGCGGTGGCGGGGCAGACCACGATCAGGTCACTGCTGCGCGAAAGGGCGATATGGCCCATCTCGCTTTCATCGGTCAGGGAGAACAGGTCGCTGAACACGCGCTCGCCACTCAGGGCCTGAAGCGACAGCGGCGTTACGAATCGCGCGCCACCTTCGGTCAGCACCGTGCGGACACGGATGCCGTTTTCCCTGAGCCTGCGGATGAGTTCGAGCGCCTTGTAGGCGGCGATTCCCCCACACACCACCAGCAGGACAGAACGGTCTGCCCGTGCCCCCATCAGATCTTCCAGCCGGAATGGATGGCCGCGATCCCGCCCGAGAGGTTCTGGTAGGACACGCGTTCAAGCCCCGCCTCGCGCATCATGTCGGCCAGGGTTTCCTGATCGGGGAACATGCGGATGCTCTCGGCGAGGTACTGGTAGCTCTCGCGGTCGCCTGCAATGGCCGCCCCCATGCGCGGCAGCACGTGAAAGGACCAGGCATCATACACAGGCGCAAAGGCCGCGACCTGCACGCGTGAGAACTCAAGGCACAGGAACCGCCCGCCGGGGCGCAGGATGCGATGCGCCTCGCGCAGCACCTGCAGCTTGTCGGTGCAGTTGCGCAGGCCGAAGGCGATGGAGACGCGGTCCACCGAGTTATTGGCCAGCGGAATGGCCTCGGCATCGACGGCCAGGAAGTTGAGGCCCGACACCAGCCCGCGTTCCATCGCGCGGTTGCGGCCCACGGTAAGCATGCTCACATTGATGTCGGACAGGATGGCAGGCCCGCCCCCGCCGCGCAGCCAGCCGAACGAGATGTCCCCCGTGCCGCCAGCCAGGTCGAGCAGCGACAGGTCGGGGTGGGGGGCGAGTTCGTTGACGAAAATCTTTTTCCATGCGCGGTGAATGCCCAGCGACATCACGTCATTCATGATGTCGTATTTGGAGGCCACGCTGTCAAAGACTTCGCGCACCATGGATTTCTTCTCGCGCAATGGCACATCGCGGAAGCCGAAATCGGTGGTATCCGCATGGCGGTCATCGGGACGGCCGGCGGAAGGGGAGGGATGGTATGGCTGGCTATTGTCGGTCATGATGCACAGGTATAACCCCAGATGAGGCCATGCCGGAACTCCCTGAAGTTGAAACTGTGATGCGCGGGATGCGAGTGCATCTTGAAGGTCACACTATTTCCCGCGCCAGCACGCACCATACGGGGCTGCGCTGGCCGTTTCCGCCCGGTCTGGCCCGTGCGCTGGAAGGCCAGCGGATTGATGGATTCGCCCGGCGGGGAAAATATATCCTCATGACCCTTTCAGGCGGGATGGTGGTGGTGCTGCATCTGGGCATGTCCGGGCGCGTGCTGCTCTCGCGCCCCACGGCAGCCGGGCGTGCGGCCCCGCCCGCCCTGCACGAGCATCTGGTGATCGAGACCGCGGAGGGCGCGCGCTGCGGGCTGGTGGACCCCAGGCGCTTTGGCATGGTCGATCTGGTGCCGGCAGTGGAGGTGGAGCGCCATCGCCTGCTGGCAGGCATGGGCCCCGAGCCGCTGGGCAACCGCTTTGGTGGTCCGTGGCTTGCGGCAAAGGGCCGTGGGCGGCGCACGAGCATCAAGGCGCTCCTGCTCGACCAGCGCGTGGTGGCGGGGCTTGGCAATATTTATGTGTCCGAGGCGCTGTTCCGCGCGCGCATTCACCCCACGCGGGCGGCGGGCGCGATCAGTGCCGGGGAATATGACGAACTGGCAGCCCAGGTCCGCGCCGTGCTCGACGAGGCGATTGCCGCAGGCGGCTCAAGCCTGCGTGATTATGTGCAACCCGATGGGGAACTGGGCTATTTCCAGCATGCCTGGCGCGTTTACGGGCGCGAGGGGCTGGGGTGCCCCGATTGCCCCGGCCCGCCTGCGTGTGACGGGGTGGAACGCATCACCCAATCGGGGCGTTCGAGCTTCTTCTGCCCCCGATTGCAGGAGGCCTGAGACGATTTAGGCAAAGACTTGTCTTGACGAATACGGTCAGGGTGGACTAGATCGCCAGCCTGATATGGGATGTCCGCACGATCGGGTGGCGGACCGCCGTAACCTGATTTATGCAGATGAACTGAGAGCAATGGCCAATACAGCATCCGCGCGCAAGCGCATCCGTCAGAACGAACGCCGCAACGCCCGCAACACCGCACGTCTGTCGCGCGTACGCACCTTCGTGAAGAAGATTGAAACCGCGATCGCCACCGGCAAGAAGGACGACGCCGTGGTGGCCCTGCGTGAGGCACAGCCCGAAATGCAGCGCGCCGTTGGCAAGGGCGTTCTTCACGCCAACACGGTTGCCCGTCGTATTTCCCGCCTGTCCGCCCGTATCAAGTCTCTCGCTGCTGCGTAAGATACGGCTGGTTTCTTTCATCTGAAAGAAAGCTGGAAGTAATAAAGGAGGTCGTCTGTCGCCATTATTGGCGATGGCGGCCTTTTTTTATTATCAGCATCTTCATGGTGTGAACGGGTTTTGGCAGGGGCGGGGCAGATTCCCGTTGCTTCGCCCGATTCCGTGCTCTAAATTACGAGGATAATTCCAGCGTCATCGGTTGTCCTGGCAGCAAGGGCCGGGCCGTGGGTCGTGCCAGTGGCACGGCTTGTGGCCTGTCCTGTGGGATAAGGGCCGGTGGCGCGGGGTGGTGGAATGGAGCGGGGTTACGGCAGGGACATGCGCGCAGGCGGTGTCCTTTTCGTGCCCCATGTGGCGGGGAGCGGATATGACGGGCGGACTGGAAGGCTACGACGCAGTGGCGGAAGCCAACGCGCAGAAGAGTGTGCTCGCCATCCACTGGTCGCGCATCTGCGAGCGGCTGAAGGCCGAGGTGGGCGAAGTCGAATACCGCACCTGGCTGCGCCAGATCACGGTCGGCCCGGTGGAGGAGGACGAGATCACCCTCTACCTGCCCACGCGCTTTTTGCGGGACTGGGTGCGCGGCCAGTACGGCGACCGGCTTGGCGCGCTGTGGCATGCCGAAGTGCCCGCCATCCGCCGGGTCGAGCTGCAGGTGGCCCGCCCCGCAGCCCAGTCCGCCCCCGGGGCGCAGGATGCTACGCCCGCACCGGAGTCCGCCACGCCCCCGGTTGAACCGGCAGCCCCCGCGGCAGCGCCCGTCGTGGTGGAGAGTCCGCGCCAAGCCGAGGTGCGCAGCGACCTTGCGGCCCCGCTTGAGCCACGCTTTACGTTTGACACCTTCATCGTGGGCAAGCCCAACGAGTTCGCCTATGCCTGCGCCCGCCGCGTGGCCGAGCGCCCGTCCAGCCCCGGCTTCAACCCCCTGTTCCTGTATGGCGGCGTGGGCCTGGGCAAGACCCACCTCATGCACGCCATTGGCGCGGAACTGCTGCGCGGCGGCAAGGTCTCGGTGGCCTACATGTCGGCCGAGAAGTTCATGTACCGCTTCATCGGGGCCATCCGCTCGCAGTCCACGCTCGAGTTCAAGGACCAGTTGCGCTCCGTCGATGTGCTGATGATCGATGACCTGCAGTTTCTCATTGGCAAGGACAACACGCAGGACGAATTCTTCCACACCTTCAACGCGCTCGTCGATGCCGGGCGGCAGATCGTGGTCTCGGCCGACAAGTCGCCCTCCGACCTGTCGGGGCTTGAGGACCGGCTGCGCACCCGCCTTGGCTGCGGCATGGTGGCCGATATCCACGCCACCACGTTCGAGTTGCGCATTTCCATCCTCGAGGCCAAGGCCGCGGCCTCCGGCGTGGTGGTGCCAGCCAAGGTGCTGGAATTTCTTGCCCACAAGATCACGTCGAACGTGCGCGAGCTTGAGGGCGCGCTCAACCGGCTGATCGCGCATGCCAACCTGTTTGGCCGCCCCGTTACGCTGGAGGCAACGCAGGATGTGCTGCACGATATCCTCAAGGCGCATGACCGGCGCGTCACCATCGAGGAAATCCAGCGCAAGGTGGCCGAGCACTGGAATACGCGCCTGACCGACATGTTCTCCGCCCGCCGGGGCCGGGCCGTGGCGCGGCCAAGGCAGGTGGCGATGTATCTGGCCAAGCAGCTGACCAGCCGCTCCTACCCCGAGATCGGCCGCAAGTTCGGCAACCGCGATCACACCACCGTCATGTATGGCGTAACCAAGGTGGAGCAGTTGATGGCGCAGGACCCCGCCTTTGCCGAGGACGTGGAACTGCTGCGCCGCATGCTCGAGACCTGACGCATTTCGGGCCTGCGCCCCTTTACCGCTGTTGCTTCGGGCTGCTAGACAGGTCTCCCCCGTTTTGTGCTTTTTCGGGCGCTGCGGGATGTGGAGGATATCGTACCGATGAAGTTGAAGGCTGACCGCGTAACGCTGCTCAAGGCACTGGCCCATATCCAGAGCGTTGCCGAGAAGCGCAATACCATCCCCATCCTGGCCAACGTGCTGATCAATGTCACCGATGGCGCCATGACGCTGACCGCCACCGACATGGAAATTGCCGTGGTCGAGGGCATGGCGGCGGAAACGCTGCGTGATGGCGCGGTCACGGCGCCGGCTGCGGTGCTGTACGAAATCGTGCGCAAGCTGCCCGATGGCGCGCAGGTCGAATTCGACCATGCCGGGGGCGATGCGCCGCTTGGCCTGCGGGCGGGGCGTTTTGCCACCAGCCTCAACGTGCTCGATGTGGATGACTTCCCCTCCATGATGGCAGGCAGCCTGCCGCATGAATTCAGCATTCCGGCCCAGGTGCTGCGTGGCCTGATCGACCGCACCCGCTTTGCCATCTCCACCGAGGAGACGCGCTACTACCTCAACGGCATTTTCCTGCATGTGGCCGAAGGCGAGGCCGGGCAGGTGCTGCGCGCGGTGGCGACCGACGGCCACCGCTTGGCCCGTGTCGAGACCGAACTACCACCGGGCAGCGAGGGCATGCCCGGCGTGATCGTGCCACGCAAGACCGTGGGCGAACTGCGCAAGCTGCTTGATGAAGGGCCGGAGCAGGTTGACGTTGCCCTGTCCGATACCCGCATCCAGTTCACCATCGGCAACATCACGCTGACCTCCAAGCTGATCGATGGCACGTTCCCCGAATATGAGCGCGTGATCCCGCACGGCAATGACCGCATCCTGCGCGTGGGCAAGAAAATCTTTTCCGATGCAGTGGCCCGTGTCGCGGCCATCAGCCAGGAGCGTTCGCGCCCGGTCAAGCTGAGCATGGCGCATAACCTGCTCACGCTGTCAGCCGCCAGCCAGGATCAGGGCTCGGCCACCGAGGAACTCGACGAAAACCACGTCTCCTACGATGCGCCTCCCATCGAGATCGGCTTTCAGGCCCGCTACCTCAACGACATTACCGACCAGGTGGAAAGGGAAGTGGAGTTCGCATTTTCCGACAGTTCCGCCCCGACCATCGTGCGCGATGTGGACAGCCCCTCGGCGCTGTACGTGCTGATGCCCATGCGCGTTTGAGCGCGCCTCCCATTACGGCAGCATGGCCTGCATAACCCGGCTGACGCTGACGGATTTCCGCAACTACCGCCGCCTGTCGTGGCAGCCGACGCAGCCGGTCACGGTCATTACCGGGCCGAATGGCAGCGGCAAGACCAACCTGCTCGAGGCCGTATCGCTGCTCGTGCCTGGTCGTGGCCTGCGCTGCGCGCGCATGGATGAACTGCCCCGGCATGGTGCGGGCCTGTGGGGCGTTACGGCGCAGGTGGAGGGAATGGACGGGGATGAAGCCCTGTCCGTGCAACTGGCCACCGGGGCTGACCCGCTGCGGCCCGAGCGCCGCGTGTTCCGGGTGGATGGGCAGGCCCTGCGCAACCGCGATGGTATTGGCGAATATTTCTCGGCTGTATGGATCACGCCGCAGATGGATCGCCTGTTCCTTGAAGGGGCAGGGGGAAAGCGGCGCTTTCTTGACCGGCTGGTGCAGGCGCTTGAACCCGGCCATGCGCGTGAACTTGCCGCCCATGACCGCGCCATGGCCCAGCGCAGCCGCCTTCTGGCCCAGCGCAACCCCGACCCTGCCTGGCTTACCGCCCTTGAGCACACCATGGCCCGCCATGCGGTAGCCACCGTTGCCGCGCGGATGGACATGGTCAGCCGCCTCAATACCGATGAGCAGGCGCTGGCCGATGGCTTTCCGGCCGCCCAGCTGGAACTGGAATGCGACATTGCCGCCCACCTCGCCACCCGGCCTGCGTTAGCCGTGGAGGACTGGCTGGCCGGGCAGATCGCGGGCACGCGCTGCATTGACCGCCAGCGCGGCGGCAGCCGTTTTGGCGCCCACCGCACCGGACTTGCGCTGGCTGACCGGGTGAGCGGGCGCGCAGCCGCCCTGTCCAGCACGGGGCAGCAGAAGGCGCTGCTGCTGGGCATCGTGCTGTCGCATGCGCGCATACTCGCGGCATGCCGGGGGCAGGTGCCCATGCTCCTGCTCGATGAGCCGCTGGTGCATCTGGACGAAGCCCGCAGGCAGGCCCTGTTCCGCGCCGTGGGCCGCATGCGCACGGGCGTGTTCCTGACCGGAACGGACGCCGAACAGTTCGCCCCCCTGCGGGGCCATGCCGCATTCGAGGCGCCAGGGGCGGGTAATCTTGCCCATGAGGCCTGATTTGCGTGGGGAATGCTGGTTCCGACGGGCGGTTGGGGCTATAATGCATTCTGATATTTTGTTGTTATCCGCTGTGGAGCATCTGCCGGCATGTCCGATCAATCCAGTCCCGATCAGAAACACGATGCCGAGGCCAAGGGCACAGTAGCGCCCGCGCCTGATTATGATGAGGCATCCATCTCGGTGCTGCGGGGGCTGGATGCGGTGCGCAAGCGCCCCGGCATGTATATTGGCGATACCGATGACGGCTCGGGCCTGCACCACATGGCCTTCGAAATCATTGATAACGCGGTGGATGAGGCGCAGGCCGGTTTCGCCACCGGCTGCGTCGTCACCCTCAATGGCGATGGCAGCGTGACCGTGCGCGATGACGGGCGCGGCATTCCCACCGGCATGCACCATGAGGAAGGGGTGAGTGCGGCGGAAGTCGTGCTGACCAAGCTGCATGCGGGCGGCAAGTTCAACCAGAATTCCTACAAGGTTTCCGGTGGCCTGCATGGCGTGGGCGCTGCGGTGGTCAATGCTTTGTCCGAATGGATGGAAGTGCGCATCTGGCGCGATGGCAAGGAGCATGTGATCCGCTTTCAGGGCGGCGAGCGTGATGAGGCGCTGCGCGTGGTGGGCGAAAGTGCTGAGCCGCGCGGCACGCAGGTCACATTCAAGCCCAGTGCCAAGACCTTCGCCAAGGTGGAGTTCGAGTTCCCGATTCTCGAGCGCCGCCTGCGCGAACTGGCCTTCCTCAATTCCGGGCTCAGGATCGTGCTGCGCGATGAGCGGCACGAACCCGCGCGCGAGGAGAAATTCTATTACGAGGGCGGCCTGTGCGCCTTTGTGGAATGGCTTGACCAGGGCAAGACCGCCATCGTGAACCCGCCCATTACCGGCAGCCTCCAGAACGAGGAAAACGGGATCAAGGTCGAGTTCGCGCTGACATGGAACGACAGCTTCCATGAAACCATGCTGTGCTTCACCAACAACATTCCGCAGCGCGATGGCGGCTCGCACCTTGCGGGCTTCCGCCAGGCGCTGACCCGCGTGGTGGGCCGCTACGCCGAGGCCAATGCCACCAAGAAGGACAGCCATGCGCTGAACGGCGAGGACATGCGCGAGGGGCTGACCGCCGTGCTCTCGGTCAAGGTGCCCGACCCCAAATTCTCATCGCAGACCAAGGACAAGCTCGTCTCGTCCGAGGTGCAGCCCGTGGTGCATGCGGCTGCTGCCGACATGATCTCCCACTGGTTCGAGACCCACCCCAAGGAAGCCCGGCACATCGTGGCCAAGGTGATGGATGCCGCAGCCGCCCGTGAGGCCGCCCGCCGCGCGCGTGAACTCACCCGGCGCAAGGGCGTGCTTGATATTTCCTCGCTTCCCGGAAAACTCGCGGACTGCCAGGAGCGCGACCCGGCCAGGTCCGAACTGTTCATCGTCGAGGGTGACTCGGCAGGTGGCACGGCCAAGCAGGGGCGCGACCGCCGCTTTCAGGCGATCCTGCCGCTCAAGGGCAAGATCCTCAACGTGGAGCGCGCGCGCTTTGACCGCATGCTCGGCTCGGCTGAAATTGGCACGCTGATCACGGCACTCGGCACCGGAATCGGGCGCGGCGATGTGGAGCATGGCGGCTTCTCGATCCAGAAACTGCGCTATCACCGCATTGTCATCATGACCGACGCCGACGTGGATGGCTCGCACATCCGCACGCTGCTGCTGACCTTCTTCTTCCGCCAGATGCCCGAGCTGATCGAGAACGGCTACCTCTACATTGCGCAGCCGCCGCTGTATCGCGCCAAGCGCGGCAATGACGAGCGTTACCTCAAGGATGATGCCGCCCTTGAAGCCTATCTGCTCGACAAGGCGCTGGCCAATGCGGCGCTGCATTATGCCGATGGGCGCGAGGTGCAGGGCGAGGCCATGCGGGCTGACGTGCACTTTATCCGTGACGTAACGCGCGCGCTCTCGCGCCTGTCGGCCCGCGTGCCGGTGTGGATTCTGGAACAGGCGGCCATTGCGGGCGTGCTGCGGCCGGACCTGAACACGGTGCCCGAGCGCATTGTAGACCTACAGGCGCGGCTTGACGTCATCTCGCCGCCCACCGAGCGCGGGTGGAAAGTGGCCGTAAGCGAAAGCGGGCTGGAGATGGCGCGCAGCGTGCGCGGCGTGGGCGAGGTCTACCGGCTTGAGGCCACCACCCTGCGCAGCGCGGAAGTGCGCTGGCTGGCCGAGCGCCATGAGCGGCTGGTGAAGGATTTTGCCGGGCCTGTCAGCCTTGTGCTCGATGGGGTGCCGCATCCCTTCCACGGCCCGGCCTCGCTGTATGAGCGGATTCTGGCGCAGGGCCGCAAGGGCCTGTCGATCAACCGCTTCAAGGGGCTTGGCGAGATGAATGACGAGCAGTTGTGGGAGACCACGCTTGACCCCGCCATGCGTACGCTGCTGCAGGTCAAGGTGGGCGATATTGAAAACGCGGCGCAGGTGTTCTCCACCCTGATGGGCGATGTGGTCGAGCCGCGTCGTGACTTCATCGTGGGCAATGCGCTCAAGGTCGCCAATCTCGACGTGTGAGGCGGCTCAGGCAGGCCGTAACTCGCCTGCCAGATGCGGTAATTCGGAAATGGAATCGGCGCCCACCGTGGCCCCGGCCTCCATTTCCGGCTGCCCGTAGCCCCAGCGGGCAAAAATGACCGGCACATGGGCGCCTGTTGCGCAGGCTACGTCGTTATGGTGGTCGCCTGTCATGAGGGCGCGGGCCGGGGTGCTGCCTGCCTGTTCAATGGTGCCCAGCAGGTGGCGCGGGTCGGGCTTGCGCACGCCAAAGCTGTCACCCCCGCCCACGGCGACGAACCATTTTTCCAGATCCATGACCTGAAGGATATGCCGTGCCGCCGCCACGGGCTTGTTGGTGCATACCGCCATGCGCCAGCCTGCCGCGTGCAGGGCCGCCAGCGTCTCGACCGTGCCGGGAAAGGGGCGGGAAAGGTCAGTTGAGTGGGGCGTGTAGCGTTCCATGTAGCGGGCCGTGGCCTCGGCGCGGTTGATGCGGGCGGCTGCGGGGCCGGCATGCTCGAGCAGGCGGCTGACCAGCACGGCCACGCCATCGCCAATCATCGGGCGCACGGCCTCGGGTGTTACGGGCGGCAGGCCGTATTGCGCCAGCAGCCAGTCGGCGCAGGCCGCAAGGTCGGGCAGGCTGTCGATCAGCGTGCCATCCATATCAAAAACCGCCAGACGGGGAGGGGAGGATGTCATTATGAACGCCTTTGACTGTCTGGCGTTCAGCAAGCCTCACTGCGGGCTGCCCTGCAAGTCATAAGAGATTGTCCGAGAGACTGTCTGAAAAGTCAGCCCGGAAAACATCCAGAAATCATAAGGAGGTTTTTGGTGAAGCTTTTTTCGAAATGCTTCAAAGAGCGCCGTCTTTTTGAAAAAGGGCGGCACCCGGAAACCTCATCAGGGGTGGTTGTGGAAAAAATGATGGACCGAAAAATTTCATTTTTTGTCAGTATGTTATTTTTTGTTCGCCATCCCGTAGCATGCAGACATCCGAAGTGATGCGCCTGCGTGCGGATAAGGGTTTGACAGGGCAGTCAGGTGCGGAGTACCCGCACACTGCCATGAACACCGACACAGAGACCGACCAGCCCGCCTCCGCCGCGCCCCTGTCAACCGCTGTTATTCTGGCGGCAGGGCGCGGCACGCGCATGAAATCGGAGCGGCCAAAGGTCATGCATCCGCTCGCGGGCCAGCCCATGCTGCGCTACCTGATTGATAATGCGGCCGAAGTGTTTGACCGTATTATTGTCGTCGCCGGGCCGGGCATGGACGATGTGGCGGCCCTTGCCGCCCCGCACACGGTCGTTGTGCAGCACGATCGCCTGGGCACGGGCCATGCCGCCCGTCAGGCCGAGGCCACCTTTGGCACCGGTGATGTCGCGGTGCTGTATGGCGATAACCCGCTGATCACGCCGGGCACCATGCGTGCCCTGCTGGCCCAGCGCCGCAGCGATGACACGGGCCTTGCCCTGCTGGCCATGGAGCCCGCCGATCCCGCGCGCTATGGCCGTGTGGTCACGCGCGACGGGCTGGTGCAGCGGATCGTGGAATGGGCGGATGCAACACCTGCCGAGCGCGCCATCGGCCTGTGCAACGCGGGCGTGCTGTGCGCCGCGGCCGCCGATTTCCGCCGCTGGCTGGCCGAGATTGATAACGACAACGCGCAGGGTGAATACTATCTGGGCGATGTGGTGGCGCGTGCCGCGGCCGAAGGGCGCAGCGTGCGCGCTGTCGTGGCCCCCGAGGATGAACTGCGCGGCATCAATTCCCGCGCCGAACTCGCTCAGGCCGAAGCCTGCGTGCAGGCCCGCCTGCGCCTTGCCGCCATGGCGGGCGGCACGACCCTCGTGGCACCCGATACCGTGTTCCTGTGCGCCGATACGGTGTTCGAGCCTGATACGGTCGTCCACCCCCATGTGGTGTTCGGGCCGGGGGTGCATGTCAGGCGCGGCACGGAAATCCATGCCTTCTCGCACATCGAGGGGGCAACGGTCGGCCCCGATGCCCAGATCGGCCCCTATGCCCGCCTGCGGCCGGGCACCGATGTGGGGCAGGGCGCGCGCGTGGGCAACTTCGTCGAACTCAAGGCCACCACGCTCGGCGCGGGCGCCAAGGCCAACCACCTGACCTATCTGGGCAATACCACCGTGGGGGCGAAGGCCAATATCGGCGCGGGCACCATTACGTGCAATTATGATGGCGTGTTCAAGCACCGCACGGAAATCGGGGCCGAAAGCTTTATCGGGTCGGATTCGGTGCTTGTCGCCCCCGTGCGGTTGGGTAAAGGGGTGATTACGGCAGCAGGCAGCGTGATTACGCATGACGTGCCCGATGATGCCCTGGCCGTTGGCCGGGCGCGGCAGGCGAACAAGGCGGGCTATGCCCGTGCGTTCCGCCAGCGGCTGAAGAACAGGAAGGAACAGGGCTGATGTGTGGCATTGTAGGGGTTGTGGGCAGCAATCAGGCCACGCCGGTCATTCTCGATGCCCTGCGGCGGCTGGAATATCGGGGCTATGATTCCGCCGGTATCGCAACGCTTGAGCACGGCCATGTCGAGCGCCGCCGGGCGGCAGGCAAGCTCGACCATCTTGCCTCGCTGCTCGCGCGCGTGCCGCTGCCGGGTGTGACCGGCATAGGCCACACGCGCTGGGCCACCCATGGCGCGCCCACCGAGAACAATGCCCACCCGCATGGCACGGAGCGCGTGTCGGTGGTGCATAACGGCATTATCGAAAACTTTGAGGAACTGCGCCGCGAGCTTGAGGCGGCAGGCCAGGTCTTCTCGACCGATACCGATAGCGAGACCATCGCCCAACTGGTTGACTACCACCTGCAGCGTGGCCTCTCCCCGCGTGAGGCTGCGCATGAATGCCTCAGGCGGCTGGAAGGCGCCTATGCGCTGGCCATGATCTTTGCCGGCCATGACGACATGGTCATCGGCGCACGGCATGGCGCGCCGCTGGTGGTGGGCTTTGGCGATAACGAGATGTTCCTCGGCTCCGACAGCCTGGCCCTGGCGCCGCTCACCCGCCGCATCGCCTATCTCGATGATGGCGACTGGACGGTGATCACACCCGCTGGCGCCACGTTCTTTGACATGGCGGGCAACCCGGTCGAACGCCCGGTCAGGATGACGGCGCTGATCGCGGCCTCGGTCGGCAAGGATGGCTACCGGCATTACATGGAGAAGGAACTGCACGAGCACCCGGTGGTGATTGGCCAGACGCTCCAGCGCCTGATCGACCCCGCCACCCGCCGTGTGGTGATGCCTGACCTGCCGTTTGACCTCGCCGCCATTCCCCGCGCCGTGATTACCGCCTGCGGCTCGGCCTTTTATGCGGGCATGATCGGGCGCTACTGGATCGAGCAGTATGCCCGCCTGCCAGTCGATATCGACGTGGCGAGCGAGATGCGTTACCGCAACCCGCCGCTGGCCAATGGTGGGCTGGGGCTGCTCATCTCGCAGTCGGGCGAGACGGCGGATACGCTGGCCGCCCTGCGGGGCATGCGGGCGGCGGGGCAGCATATCGTCTCGGTGCTCAATGTGGAGCAGAGCACCATGGCGCGCGAAAGCGATGCCGTGCTCGGCACCGTGGCGGGCCCTGAAATCTCGGTGGCCAGCACCAAGGCGTTTACAGCCCAGCTTTCGGTGCTGGCGTGCCTGACCATCGCCTTCGCCCGCGCGCGCGCCGCGATTGACGCGGCACAGGAAGAACGCATGGTGACCAGCCTGCTCGACCTGCCAAGCAAGGCCACCGAGGTGTTCGAGCGCCATGACGAGATCCGCCGCATGGCCGCCATTGTGGCGGGCGCGCGTGATGTGCTGTATCTGGGCCGCGGGGCCATGTTCCCCGTAGCGCTTGAAGGGGCGCTCAAGCTCAAGGAAATCACGTACATCCACGCCGAGGCCTATGCCGCGGGCGAGATGAAGCATGGCCCCATATCGCTGATCGACAGCACCGTGCCGGTCGTGGCCACCGTGCCGTCGGGGCCTCTGTTTGAAAAAACGCTGTCCAACCTGCAGGAAGCCAAGGCCCGTGGCGGCCGCCTGCTGGTGTTTACCGACATGGCGGGCGCGCCCCGCCTGCGCGAGATTGCGGAATGCGTGGTGGCGATCCCGACGGTGGATGAGTTTGTGGCCCCCATCCTGCAGACCATTCCGGTGCAGATCCTGGCCTATGAGGTGGCGCTGATCAAAGGCACGGATGTGGACCAGCCGCGCAATCTGGCCAAATCCGTTACTGTTGAATAGACACGCGCAGGCACGCTGGCACACTCGCCGCCAGCACGACTGAACCAGCACAGGGGCACGGCAGGCACATGACAGCACCAACGGCATTCCCCCACGGTCCGGGTCCGCGCGTTCTGGTGCGCGGTGCCGGGGTTTCGGGGCTGACGGCGGCGGTGACCCTGGCCGAACGGGGCGCGCGGGTGGTGGTGCATGAATGTGGCCCGCGCGTAGGCTGGGGCGCCTCATGGAAGGCAGGCGGCATGCTGGCCCCGTGGTGCGAGGCCGAATCTGCAACGCCAGAGGTCACCGCCCAGTCCCTCGCCTCGCTCGACTGGTGGGATGCGCACGTGCCCGGCGTGGACCGCAACGGCACGCTGGTGCTCGCGCCTGCGCGCGACGTGCGCGAGATCATGCGCTTTGGCCGCCGCACCTCACATTACGAGACCATTGGCGAGGCCGAGATCACGCAGCTTGAGCCGGACCTGGCCGATCGCTTCTCGCGTGCGCTGTTCTTTGCGGGCGAGGGCCACGTCAACCCGCGTGATGCGCTGGCGGTCCTGGCCGCGCGCGTGGTCGAGCTGGGGGGTGAAATCCGGTTCAACGTGCCGGTGGATGAACAGCCTGCGGGCTTTGATTGGGTAGTGGACTGCACCGGCATCGCCGCCCGCGACGAGTTGACCGATATGCGCGGGGTGCGCGGCGAGATGCTGTTGCTGCGCTGCCCGGATGTAACGCTGCGCCGCCCGGTGCGCATGTTGCATCCACGCATTCCCATTTACATCGTGCCGCGTGCCGACCATGTGTACATGGTGGGGGCCACCATGATCGAGAGCGAGAACGCAGGCCCGATGACCCTGCGCTCGATGGTGGAAATGCTGGGCGCGGTCTATGCCCTGCACCCCGCCTTTGGCGAGGCCGAGATTCTCGAAACCGGCACCGGCCTGCGCCCCTCCTACCCAGACAACATGCCCGCCGTGCGCCACGAGGGGCGGCGCATCCATATCAACGGCATGTATCGCCACGGCTTCCTGCTCTCGCCCGTGCGGGCGGCGGAGGCGGCCGATATCGTGTTCGGCGCGGCGTGAGCAGCCCTACAGGAGCGTTCCATGCAGATAACGGTAAATGGCGAACGCCACGACGTGCAGGCCACAACCCTGAGCGCCCTGCTTGCCGAGATGGGCTATGACGCCACCACCCGCATCGCCACGGCGGTGGATGGCTGCTTTGTCGCGGCCAGTAAGCGTCCGGCCCTTGCGCTGCACGCGGGCGCGCAGGTGGAAATTCTGGCCCCCATGCAGGGAGGATAATGGCAATGACCCTTTTTTATGGCACCGAACTCGCCTCGCGCCTGATGCTGGGCACGGCGCAGTATCCCTCGCCTGAAATCCTGGCGGATGCCGTGCGCCGGGCCGGGGCCGGGGTGGTGACCGTATCGCTGCGGCGCGAGGCGGCAGGCGCGCGCGCGGGCCAGGCGTTCTGGGAACTGATCCGCGGGCTTGACGTGCCCGTGCTGCCCAACACGGCGGGCTGCCACACCGTGCGCGAGGCCGTGACCACGGCGCAGATGGCGCGCGAGGTATTCGGCACCGACTGGATCAAGCTCGAGGTGATTGGCGAATCCGACACATTGCAGCCCGACATGTTCGCCCTTGTCGAAGCAGCACGAATCCTGACCGAGGACGGCTTCAAGGTCTTCCCCTACATGACCGAGGATCTGGTGGGGGCCGAGCGCCTGCTGCGCGCGGGCTGCGAGGTGCTGATGCCCTGGGGTGCCCCGATCGGTTCGGGCAAGGGGCTGAACAACCTGTTTGGCCTGCGCGCGCTGCGCGCGCACTTCCCCGACGTGCCGATGGTGGTGGATGCAGGCATTGGCGTGCCCTCGCATGCCGCACAGGCCATGGAACTGGGCTATGACGCGGTGCTGATCAACACGGCGGTGGCCAAGGCGGGCGATCCGGCTGAAATGGCGCGCGCCTTCGCCATGGCGGTCGAGGCCGGGCGCATGGCCTATATTGCCGACCCGATGGAGGAACGCGACATGGCCGTGCCTTCCACGCCCGTTATCGGGCAGGCGGTGCTATGAGCGCCGCACCGCTGCCCTCGCGCATTTACCCGGTTGTTGATGAAGCCCGCTGGGTGGGCCAGCTTGGCCAGGCAGGTGCGAAGCTGATCCAGTTGCGCCTCAAGGATATGGCCCCCGAGGCCCTGCTGCGCGAAATCCGCGCAGGTATGGCGCAGGCACGCCAGCATGGCGTGTGCCTCGTGCTCAATGATTACTGGCGCATCGCGATTGATGAGGGGGTGGATTACATCCATCTCGGGCAGGAAGACCTTGATACGGCAGACCTGCCCGCCATCCGTGCGGCCGGGATCAGGCTGGGTGTCAGCACCCATAGCGAGGCGGAACTCGAGCGCGCGCTCTCTATCAGGCCTGATTACGTGGCCCTTGGCCCGGTCTGGCCCACCAGGCTGAAAAAGATGCCATGGGGGCCGCAGGGCACGGCAAAACTGACGGCGTGGAAGCAGCGCATCGGTGATCTGCCGCTCGTGGCGATTGGCGGCATTACGCTCGAGCGCGCGCCCTCATGCATTGCGGCGGGAGCGGACTGTGTCTCGGCAGTGTCGGATTTCATTCGCATGCCTGACCCGGCGGGGCAGGTAAAGGCCTGGCTTGCCGCGACCCGCACGCGACAGCCCTTGTGAAAAAGTGGAACATAATGTGATCGCTGTTGTGTTGTTCATGCAACGCTTCTGTGGCATTATTGGTACTGGCGCTTCTGGTCCTTGAAGGAACACCTCTTGCGGCCAGATATTGAGTTCACCACGCCGGATTCTGCAGTACCGATACGCAATGAACATAATCTGTTCATGGTCGGTCGCTAGGGTTGGCCTATTATATATTGATGTGGCCGGAAGGCGGGGATTTTGAATGGAGATAGCGGGTCTGGCAGCAATCTTGATGGCGATTGCCGTGCTGCTTGTCGTGGTCAGCGCGGTCCAGCCGCTTGCCCGCCGCCTCGAACTGTCCGAGACCGTGCTGCTTGCCATCGTGGGCATCGTGATCGGCGGTGCGGCCGATCTCGTGCTGCGCAACAGCCATCTGGAAATATTCAATGGCGCTGCGGAAACGCTGCTGGATTTTCCGCTTAACAGCGAAGCGTTCCTGCTCATCTTCCTGCCCATACTGGTGTTTCAGGGCGCACTTGGCATTGATGTGCGCAGGCTGGCGCATGAAACCGCCACCGTGCTTCTGCTGGCCGTAGTGGCGGTTGCCGTGTCCACCGCCGCCATCGGTTTCGCGCTTTATCCGCTGGCGGGCATGCCGCTTGCGGTATGCCTGCTGCTCGGCTCCATCGTGGCCACGACCGACCCGTCGGCGGTGGCGGGCATCTTCAAGGAAATCGGGGCGGCAAGCCGCCTGACCCGCCTGGTGGAGGGCGAGGCGCTGCTCAATGACGCGGCGGCCATTTCCATCTTCACCATCCTGCTCGGCTCGATTACGTCGCACCACAAGATCATGCTGGGCGGGGCGGTGCTGGAGTTCCTGGTCTCGTTCATTGGCGCGCTCATCATTGGCATCTTGTTCGGGCGGCTGGTGCTCATGATGATCCCGGCCCTGGGCGCCGCTCCCGCGGCCGAGGTCACGCTGACGGTGGCGCTGCCCTACCTGTCCTATATCGTATGTGATGAATTCCTTGGTTTTTCGGGCGTGGTGGCCACGGCGGCCTCGGGGCTGACCATCTCCATCTATGGCCCGTCCACCTTCCGGCCCCAGACCTGGCGCTTCCTCAACGAGTTGTGGCAGCAGCTTGTGTTCTGGGCGGGGTCGCTGGTGTTCGTGTTGGCATCGATGCTCGTGCCGCGCCTGCTGGTGGGCATGACGAAGTGGGACTGCGTGCTGATCCTTGTGGCTGCCGGTGCCGGACTGCTCGCGCGCGGGGCGGTGGTGTTTGGCATGCTGCCTGTTCTTGCCGCCACCAAGCTCTCGCCGCCGGTGCCCACGCCGTTCAAGGTGACGATGGTGTGGGGCGGCCTGCGCGGGGCGATTACGCTGGCGCTGGCGCTGGCCGTGACGGAAAACGAGCATGTCTCGAGCAGCATCGCGCACTTCATCGGCATTATCGCCACGGGGTTCGTGCTGATCACGCTGTTCGTCAACGGGCTGTCGCTGCGCTACCTCGTGCTGTTCCTCAAGCTTGACCAGTTGCCGCTGATCGATCAGGCACTGCGCCACCAGATCCTGGCCATCGGCCTTGGCGAAGTGCGTGACCAGACGCGCGACGTGGCGGGCGAGCTTGGCTTTTCGCCCAACGTGACCAGCACGGTGGTCGATGTGCTCGACCGGCGCGTCCATTCCGAGGAGCAGGCCAATACGTTCGATACCGCACTCGGCGACCGCCAGCGCGTGACGCTGGCACTGATCGTGGTCGCCAACCGCGAGCGTTCCATCCTGCTCGACCTGTTCCGCATTCAGGGCCTGTCGCGCCGGGTGATGGAAACATTGCTGCGCTCGGCCGAGGCCATGGTGGATGGCGCGCGCCTCGAAGGCCGCTTTGGCTATGTGCGCGCCTTGCGGCGCAGGCTGCGGCCCTCGCTGCGCTTTCGCGTGGCGCAGTTCATCCACCATCGCTTCAATTTCGACACCCCCCTCATGTACTGCATGATGGAGCGTTTCGAGATGCTGATGATCGGCTATTTCGTCTCGCTGTCGCTCACGCGCTTCATGCGCCAGCGCATGGAGCCGACGCTTGGCGTGCGTATCAGCGAGATCGTGGGCGAGGTGCTTGGCCGGCAGTGCAAGCTGCTTGATGAGGCGCTACAGACCCTGCGGCTGCATTATCATGGGTATTCCGAGGCGCTGGAAAACCGGATGCTGCGCCAGATCGCGCTCAGGCTTGAAGAGGAAAAATACGATACCCTGATGTCGGAATCGCTGCTGAGCGAGGAACTGCACCGTGAACTGCACCGCGATGTGGAACACCGCCGCGAGCAGCTTGATTTCCGGCTCAAGTTCAACATCCGCGCGGGTATTGAAAGTCGTATCCACAATTTCCCTCTCTTCGAGGGCGTGGCCGATGGCGTGCTGCATGACATTGCCATGAAGATGTCGATCCATTTCTCCACGCCCGGCGAGCGGCTGTACCGCAAGGGGCAGAAGGTGCGCACGGTCTATTTCATCAGCGCGGGCCTTGCCGAGACGCATTACCCCAAGCATGACGTGCGCTTCGGGGCCGGGGCCGTGCTTGGCGGCGAGGAAGCGCTGAAGGACGGGCGCGTGGCGGCGACCAGCCGGTCGTTGCAGTTCGGGCATTTCATGACCATGAGCGCGCGCGACTTTCGCAAGCTGGTCGAGGATTATCCCCATATCGGTGAAAATCTCGAGCGCCTGTTACAGGCCCGCGCCAAGGGCGAATTGCCCGATGCCCAGCTTCTGCCCGGCGATGGCGCGGAAATGGCGGGCCGCGCGCCCTCCTATGATGCAATCGATCTTGCCACCGCCCCGGTGACACAGGCCATACCGGTGCGTCAGAGCGACGCAGGCAACGCCTGAAGCCGCAGGAAACAGACAAAAATTTTTGGTGAAGCTTTTTTCAGAAAGCTTCTAAGAACGCCGCTTTTTTAAAAAAAGGTGGCGCCTAGAAGCTTTTGGTTGCTCAGAACGGGCGGAGCAGGCGGTCGAGATATTCCAGTTCCTCTGGCGGCCGGGTGCGATCGGCATCGCGGCGGCGCAGTTCCTGCTCGATCTCGCGCGCGCGTTCCCGGCTGGCATTGTCGGGCAGATGGGTGTCGTTATCCATCCCGCTATGGGTGCCACCGCTCTTGCGGCCAAGCGGGTCACGATCGCCCTTGTCACCGGCCTGCTGCTGTTCGTCATCCTCATCATCCGGGTCGCCGGCCTGGTTGCCGCCACTGCCGTGCGAACCCTTGCCCTTTCCATCATCAGACAGCATGGGCAGCAGCACGCTGATGGTGCCCTTGCTGCTCTGGCTGCGCATGGACTGGCGCATCTGCTGGTTGCCCTGCTGCAGGTCGGCCAGCACTTTTTTCTCCGCCGCCGCAGCCTCCGGGTCCTTGCCCGCGCCAAGGGCTGTGCGCACCGCTTTCATGTCGGCCTGGGCCTTGTCGAGGGCGGGCATGTCCTTGCCCATGGCCTGCCTGAACTCGCGCTGGAGTTCATGCAGGGCGCGGGCAAGGGCATGCTGCATGGCGCGGTCGGCATGCTGCTGGGCCGTACGGGCCTCGGGCGTCAGGCTGGGTGGCGGGGGCGGCCCTGCCTGCGGGGCGGCAGGAGCGGCAGTGCCGCCCTGGGACGTTATGCCAAGCTGGCGCAAAAGGTCGGTGGTGGACATGGAGGACAGGTCGCCATCATCCTCATCCATGTCGGTCTGGCGGCTGGCGGCCTCGCGTTCACGCTGGTGCTGGTCCTGATCAAGGCGTGACTGGGCATGATCGAGCAGTTGCGACTGGCGGGTGACCAGATCGCGCAGATCACGGCGCAGTTCGCGGGCCTGCTGGCGGGCCTGCATCTGCTGGGCCAACTGCATCATGTCCTGCGGGGTTGCGTTGCGGATGCCGTCGGCCATGTCCTCCATCTGCTGGAGTTTCTGCATGGCGTCGGCATCGCGGCCCGATGCGGCGTCATCCTGCAACTGCTGCATCATCTGGCCCAGATTCTGCTCGCCCTGCTGGGTCATTTCCGGCAGGGCGGGAATGGCCGAATGCTCGCGCATGGCCTGCTGGCCCAGGGCCTGCATCTTGCGCGAGATCGCATCCTTGAGCGCCTGCATGCGGTGCTGGAGTTCGGCCTGCTGCTCGGCATCCTGCCCCTTGGGGCCCATTTCGTGCATATGCTCAAGCTGCTGGCGCACCGCCTGCTGCGCGGCCTTTACGCCAAAATCCGCCTGTTCGTTATCAATGTCGCGGCGGTTGTGCTCCACATCAAGGGCCAGAAACCACAGTCGCGCGGTGGCCTGGGCAATGGCGGCCTCATCGCTCACATCCTCGCTGCCCAGCAGGGCGGCGGTGCTGGTCAGGGCCAGCAGCAGGCCGACATGGTGGGTCAGCACGGTATCGGCCTGCCCCAGCCCCACCAGCTCACGCGCGGCCTGTGCCCGGTTCTCGCGGTGTAGGGCGAGACGCTTGCGGATGTCCAGAATGGCCTTGGCGACCGGGTTGTTGAATGCGCGCGCGCCAATGCGCAGCTTTATGGGGGCGGATGTTGCGGTGGTGCCGCTATGGCCGGTGGCCACAAGCCGGGCGGTCACGTCCTCGCCCGCCCATGGGCTGTCTGACAGGTCGGGCGTTGCCACGCCATCAGCCGTGCGGGGCTGGCCGTTGAGCGGCAGCGGCACGCGCAGGGTATCGTTCGGGCCGTCGGGCATGACCAGTTCGGCGTGCAGGCTGGCAATGCCGTAAGGCTGGGCCACATGGTAGGGCAGGCGCGTGCGCCATTCCCCCTCGCCGCTGCCGGGGTTTGGCCCCCAGGCCACATCGGGTGGCGGGTTGGGAGTAACGTGCAGGCTCCATTGCGCCAGCGTGCGCCCCCGGCCACGCAGGCGCAGCGTGCCGCTGGCCAGAAGGGTGGCCTGCGCGCTCCAGCTTGCCTTGCCCAGCGGATGAAAGGGGTGGGGGCCGATGGCGGGACCAGACTGGCTGGCCTGCATGCGCAGGGCGGGCGTGCCATCCAGCCCGTTCAGCGTAACACTGAGCACGGCCCCTGCGGGAATGGTGGCGGTGGCATGGGTGGCATCAAGAAAGACCGGAGCGCCGGGCGCGTAGTCGGGCAGGGTGATCCAGGCATTGACCTGTGGGGCAGGAGTATCGGCATCATCCATGCCGGGCAGGAACGCAGCCGTGATGCGGCTTGCGGCATGGGGCCCGGTCCAGGCGAGTCCTCCGGCCAGCAGCACCGCAAGCACGGGGGCCGCGCGTACCCAGCCTGAAGCGGGCAGGCGCAGATGCGGCCAGCCACCGTGCAGGTGGTCGAGGGCCGCCATGGTGCGGTGCAGGTGGAGCTGCCACAGTTCATGTAGGGCCGGGGTGCGGGTATTGGCGGGCTGGTCATGCAATGTGCGCAGTGGCTGCCCCGTCAGGCCGGAGGCCTGCTCCACGCGGCGGTCGGTCTCGGTGGCGGTGGGCGGGCTTACGGCCTGCCACAGCCGCCAGGTGCGCCACGATACGGCACCAGCCAGCCCCAGGAGTGCCAGCGCGTGCACGCTGTCAGGCAGGCGCTGCGGCACGCGCGCCAGCCCAAGCAGGGCCACGCCCATGGCAGCACCTGCGGCAGGCAGCATGAGTGGCCACAGGCGCTCGGCCCACAGGGCGCGGCGGGCCTGGCCGCGCGCGCGCGCAAGGCGTTGCGGCAGGTCGCCGTTCGTCCGGATACTGTCCTGCCCGACGGTCATAGGCCTCCGCCAGCGGGGGTAAGGGTCTGGTCCACCCATTGGGGAACATGGTCGGCGGCCCAGAGTTCCTCAACGGGCTGGCGCGGGCGGATGACAGCCCAGCGATTGCCATCGACCATCACCTGCGCCGCCAGTGGGCGGTCGTTATAGGTGGAGCTCATCACCATGCCATAGGCGCCGCAGTCGAGCAGGGCCACGCGCGCGCCTGCCTCCATGTGGGGCAGGGTGCGGTCATTGCCGAAGGTATCGCCACTTTCGCACACGGGGCCGACCACATGCACCGCCTCGGCCGGGGCGTTCGCATCCCTGGCCGAAAGCGGGAGGATGCCGTGCCAGGCATCATACAGGCTGGGGCGCATGAGATCGTTCATCGCCGCATCGAGCACCAGGAAGGGGGGCATGCCATCATAGCCGCGCTTGCGCAAAATGACGGTGCTCAGCAGCACGCCCGCAGGCCCGGCCAGCCAGCGGCCCGGCTCGATGGCGAGGCGCGTGCCCAGCCCGCCGAGTTCGGCATGAATGGCTGCGGCCAGTGCTTCGGGCGCGCCCTCGCTCTCATCGCGGTAGGAAATGCCAAGGCCGCCGCCGCAGTCCAGCGCGTCGACCACCAGCCCGCGCGCGCGGATGGCATGCACGAGTGCGGCCAGCCGGGCATAGGCGGTACGGTAGGGCTGCATGCGCACGATCTGGCTGCCGATATGCATGGCCAGCCCCACGGGGCGGATGCCGGGAAGTGCTGCGGCATGGGCATAGAGTTCGACCGCGCGGTTATAGGGAATGCCGAATTTGTTGTTGGCCAGCCCCGTGGTGATCTTGGCGTGCGTTCCTGCATCGACGTCGGGGTTGATGCGCAGGGCAACCGCCGCCTCAAGCCCTTCGGCCTGCGCCGTGGCGGAGAGGAGTTCGAGTTCCTCCGCACTTTCCACATTGATCTGCAGAATGCCCGCGCGCAGCGCCAGTCGCATCTCGTCAACGGTCTTGCCCACGCCCGAGAACACGATCCTGCCCGCCGGGATGCCCGCCGCCATGGCGCGGCGCAACTCGCCGCCACTGACCACGTCCGCCCCGGCACCCTGCGCCGCCAGCACGCGCAGCACGGCCAGATGGTCGTTGGCCTTGACCGCGAAATGGATGGAAACCGGGTGGCCCGTCGCCGCAAAGGCATTGGCCAGCCTGCGGTAGCGCGCGCGCAGCGTGCCGGCGCTCATGACCCATGTGGGCGTGCCCAGCGCATCGGCTATGGCGTTGAGCGGCACGTCTTCAAGCACGAGCCCGTCCATGGCGTGCATTGACAGCGCGGGACGGACGGCCAGAAGGTCGGCGACGGAAGGGTCCTGTCCGGGACAGGGGAGGGGAGTATCAGCCATGATGCCTGCACGATACCGCCTTGCCGCATCCCTTCCAAGGTGGTTGACGCAGGAAAGAACAGGTAAGGACAGCCCCATGATGGATCACGACCCCGTGGCGCGGGCGGCAATGGCCGTGCGGGCCCATGCCTATGCGCCCTATTCCCGCTTTGCGGTGGGCGCCGCGGTCGAGACCGTGGATGGCCGGGTTTTTGCGGGCTGCAATGTTGAAAATGCGGCCTACCCCGAGGGAACCTGCGCCGAGGCGGGCGCCATTGCGGCCATGGTGGCGGCAGGCGCGCGCCACATCCGGCGCGTGGTGGTGTGTGGCGGCACGGGTACCGCCTGCACGCCATGCGGGGGCTGCCGCCAGAAGATACGCGAATTCGCGCCGCCCGAGGCCGAGATCGCCATGATCTCGCCCCAGGGCACGGTGCTGGTGGTTCACACGCTGGCTGACCTGCTGCCCGACAGTTTCGGGCCGGGCAACCTGGCCTGACCGGCGTGTGCCCTAGCGGTCCTTGTTGGGGTAATTGTTGTAGATCGCCCTGCTGGGGCTGTGCGGGTTGCCAATGCGCCCGCAGGCCTCGAGCGTGGCACTCATGGCCGCCAGCATGGCGAGCATGAGCATGAAGCGGGGCGCGCCCCGGCGCAGGCTGGTCAGGATGTTCATTTCTGTGCTCCCAGTGTGTCAAGCCAGTGCGTGGCCTGTGCCCGCACGTTGTCGGCCGCGGTGCCGCCAGGGCTGGTGCGCGAGGCGATGGAGGAATCGACGCTCAGCACCGAGAAGATGTCCTGCGTGATGCCGGCTTCCTCCTCCTGCATTTCCGCAAGGCTCAGCTCGGCCAGTCCCACGCCTTTTGCTTCCGCCTTGCCCACGAGGCGGCCGGTCACGTGGTGCGCGGTGCGGAAGGGCACCTTGAGCACGCGCACCAGCCAGTCGGCCAGGTCGGTGGCGGTGGAGAAGCCGGACCCGGCATAGGCGCGCATCTGTGCTTCATTGACCGTGAGGTCGCGCACCATGCCATCCATGGCCGCAAGGCACAGGGTGGCGGCATCGGTGGCGGCGAAGACGGGTTCCTTGTCTTCCTGCATGTCCTTGGCATAGGCCAGCGGCAGGCCCTTCATGACCGTAAGCAGGCCGACCAGCGCGCCGGTAATGCGCCCGCCCTTGGCGCGCACCAGTTCGGCGGCGTCGGGGTTGCGCTTTTGCGGCATGATGGACGAGCCGGTGGTGAACGCATCGGACAGGCGGATGAACGAGAAGGGGGCCGAGCACCAGATCACGATTTCTTCCGCCAGGCGTGAGAGGTGCATCGCCATGATGGACAGGGCCGAAAGATATTCCAGCGCGAAATCGCGGTCCGATACGGCATCGAGCGAATTGGCGGTGGGCCGGTCGAAGCCCAGCGCCCGGGCCGTCATCTCGCGGTCGATGGGGAAGGACGTGCCCGCAAGCGCTGCCGAGCCGAGCGGGGATTCGTTGAGCCTGCGCCGGGCGTCGTTCAGGCGGCCCCGGTCGCGCGCCAGCATCTCGACATAGGCCATGAGGTGATGGCCGAAGGTCACGGGCTGGGCGGTCTGCAGGTGGGTGAAGCCGGGCATGGGGGTGGCGGCGTGCTCGAGCGCGCGGCGGGCGAGGGCGCGCATGAGGGCTGCGGCCTGCTGCTCCAGCCCGTCAATCGCATCGCGCACCCACAGGCGGAAATCGGTCGCCACCTGGTCGTTGCGCGAGCGTGCGGTGTGCAGGCGCTTGCCCGCCTCGCCAATGCGATCGGACAGGCGGGCCTCGATATTCATGTGAATATCTTCAAGGGCGGTGCTGAATTCAAACATGCCCGCCGCGATCTCGTGGCCGATCTGGTCCAGCCCCTCGGTAATGGCCCTGGCGTCCTCGCCGGAAATGATGCCGGTTTTGGCGAGCATGGCGGCATGGGCCTTTGATCCCGCGATGTCCTGCCGCCACAGTGCTTTGTCAAAGCCGATTGAGGCATTGATGTCCTGCATGATGGCCGCAGGCCCCCCGGCAAAGCGACCGCCCCATTGTGCGTTCGCCTCGTGCGCGTCCTGATCCGTCAGCGTTTTTGCGTTCCCCGGCATCCTGTGTTCCAGCTACCCCAAGTGTGAAAAGGATTATGGCGCGCCTTCATGGCACAATGCCAATGCGCGCAGCGCACCCTACCGGCGCGGCGCGGCAGATACAATCGTGGCGCGCCGCAATCCTGCGGGCATGGGGCCGTGGTGCGGAGCGGGGTTGCGGCGTGTGGCTCCGGCGGGGTCTTTCACTTGGCGGGTCAGGGCTGTAATGTCGGCCCCCAACCCGCCCATGGCAGAGGACGTTACGCCACAATGCACCATGCAGCCCTTGCACAGGAGCCGTCACGTTTGCTGACCCCGGCCGACCCGTCGCCGGTCATCCAGTTCGGCCCGTCGGCGCTCGATGGCGTGGCCACGGCGGGCGGGCTGCCCTTCGTGCTGGTCAGCGACCATGCGGGCCAGGCCATTCCCGTCGCACTGGGCGACATGGGGGTGAGTGCCCAGGACCGGGCGCGCCATATCGCCTGTGACCTGGGCATGGCCGAAACCGGCCGCCTTCTGGCTGAAAAGCTCGGCTGCGTGCTGATCGAGCAGGCCTATTCCCGTCTCGTGATCGACTGCAACCGCGCGCCGGGGCACCCCACCTCCATCGTGCGTGAAAGCGACGGCACGCCGGTGCCCGCCAATGCCGACCTCAGCGCCGATGCGGAAGGCTGGCGGGTGGAGGAAATCTTCCTGCCCTATCACCAGAAGATCCGCGGCGAGATTTCCACGCGGCTCGAGGCCGGGCTGCCCGTGGTGCTGGTCTCGCTGCACAGCTTTGCCGATTGCATGAATGGCCAGGCGCGGCCGTGGCATACGGGCGTGCTGCACAACCGCAACCCCGCCTTCGGCCTGCGCGTGCGCGACCTGCTGGCGGCGGAAGACGGGCTGGTGGTGGGCAGCAACGAGCCTTATGCGCTGACGGATGTGAATGACTACACCGTGCCGGTCCATGCCGAAGGGCGCGGCCTGCCGTATCTGGAAATCGAGATCAGGCAGGACCTGATCGCAACCCCCGTGGGGCAGGCCGAATGGGCCGCGCGGCTTGCGCGCGTCCTGCCCCAGGCCTGGGAAGAATACCGCCACTGAGCAGGATACGCCGTTCATGAACAACACGATGGAACGCAGCCCCCGCATTGACGGGCACACCATGCTTGCGGGGGTGATCGGCTGGCCGGTGGCGCATTCACGCTCGCCGCTCATGCATAATTTCTGGCTGGCGCAGGGCGGCATCAATGGCGCGTACGTGCCGCTGCCCGTGCGGCCCGGCGCGTTTGACGTGGCGGTGAAAGGGTTGCAGGCGGCGGGCTTCCGGGGGGTGAACGTGACCATCCCGCACAAGGAATCCGCCTATCGCATCGTGAACCGCCTTGACCGCTCGGCCCGGCGTTCAGGCTCGGTCAATACGCTGGTCTTTGCCGCCGATGGCCAGATCGAGGGCTATTCCACCGATGGTGATGGCTTCGTGGCCAACGTCGAGGCGCATGGTGTTGCGGTGCGTGATGGCCGCGCCCTTTTGCTCGGCGCGGGCGGGGCCGCGCGCGCCATTGCCGCAAGCCTGCTCGACCGGGGCGTGCAGGTTGTCATTGCCAACCGCACCCGCGCCCGCGCCGAGGCTTTGGCAGCCCTGCTTGAGGGAATCGAGGTCATCGACTGGGCGCGGGCCGGTGAGGCGCTGGCGGGCTGCACGCTGCTGGTCAACACCACCTCGATCGGGATGGAAGGAGCCGATGATGCCGCTTTCCCGCTCGATCTGGCGCAGGCCGATGCCGGGCTTGTGGTGTGTGACATCGTGTACGTGCCGCGCCAGACCGGTCTGCTGCAACTTGCTACACGCCACGGCCTGCGCACGGTTGATGGGCTGGGCATGCTGATCCATCAGGCCGGACTGGGGTTTGAAAAATGGTTTGGCGCGAAGCCTGGCATCGGCCCGGAGGTCGAAGCCCTGCTTGATGCCGACCTGCGCGCGGCCCACGCGGGGGGCTGAACGCCATGCGGGTGCTCGGCCTTACGGGCGGGATCGGCATGGGTAAGTCCACCATGGCGGCCCTGCTGCGCCGCGCGGGCCTGCGCGTGTTCGATGCCGATGCCGAAGTACGTGCGCTTCAGGCCCCGCATGGCCGCGCGCTGCCCGCCATTGAAAGGCTGGTGCCCGGCTGCGTGCGTGATGGCGTGCTGGACCGGGCGGTGTTGCGGCGTGCAGCACTGGCCGAACCCGCCATCATGCGCGGGCTGGAAGGCATTCTGCACCCTCTGGTGCGGGCCGCGCGCACGCGCTTCCTTGAGCGTGCGCGGCGTGATGGCTGCCGGTGGGTGGTGCTGGACATACCGCTCCTGTTCGAGACCGGGGCCGAGCGGATCTGTGACAGGGTTGTGGTGGTCAGCGCGCCCGCCGCCATCCAGCGCGCCCGCGTGCTGAAGCGCGGCACCATGATGCCCGCGCAGCTTGACGCCGTGCTGGCCCGCCAGATGGCCGATGCCGCCCGGCGGCGCAGGGCCGATATCGTGATTGAAACCGGGCTGTCGCGGCATGACACGCTGCGGCAGGTCAGGCGCCTGCTGCGCGCCATGCATGCCGCCAGCCCCGCCGCCTGGGCGGCCTACAGGGGAAAACCCGCATGAAACGCTCCATCCTGTTCGATACGGAAACCACGGGGCTTGACCCGCTCAAGGGCGACCGCGTGATTGAAATCGCAGCGCTGGAACTGATGGGCGACCTGCCCACGGGCAATAATTTCCATGTGCTGATCGACCCCGAGCGCGACGTGCCCGAGGAGGCATCGCGCGTGCATGGCTTTACTTATGCCGACCTTGAGGGAAAGCCGAAATTTGCCGAGATTGCCCCCGGTTTCCTTGAATTCGTGGGTCGCGATCCGCTGGTCGCCCATAATGCGCGGTTCGACTTCGGCTTCCTGAATGCGGAACTCGCCCGCGCGCGCCTGCCTGAACTTGATATGGGCCGCATGGTCGATACGCTGGACATGGCGCGCGAGCGTTTTCCCGGCATGCCCAACAGCCTTGATGCACTGTGCCGCCGCTTTGGCATCGACCTCTCGGCCCGCACCACCCATAACGCCCTGCTCGACTGCAAGCTGCTCGCCGAAGTCTATCTTGAACTGACCGGTGGCCGCCAGCGCGGGCTTGGCCTGTCGGTGGATGAAGGGGGTGGGGGCATCGCCGTCTATACCTATGCGCGGCCGCCGGGGCATGTGGCGGTGCGCGTGCGCCCCGATACAGCGGAAATCGAGGCCCATCAGACCTTTGTGGCCGCCCTGTCCGATCCCGTGTGGCTGACCTGAATAGGCGGTATGTAACAATAGGGAGTGGCCGTTCGGGTGGCTTTGGTCTAGGCTTGCCCCTCCACTGGCCCTGATGTGTTGAACAGGAAGAGAGCATTGTCCACGGACGAGATTGTCGATCCCACGATTGCCCCTTCCGATCAGGTCAAGCGTTTCCTGCTGCATGTGGGCGTGCCCGTGGCGGGCGTGGTGAGCATCATTGCCATCATCGCAGGCTTTGGCTGGCACTCCTACCGTACTGTGCGCACCGGCGCACTGGCCCTGACGCATGAACTGCTGGTCAGCCAGCAGGATTACATCGCCAAGGAAGTCAATTCCTTCCTCGCCCCGGCCTCGTCTGGTAGCGTGGTGGCGCGTGACATGCTCGAACATGGCGCGCCCGCGGTGGAACAGAAGATCTTCATGGGCTACAGCAGCACCATGCTGCGCAACGTGCCGCAGATCCAGTCTTTCTACATTGCTGATGGCGATGGCAATTTCAGCACGCTCGAGCATGGCGAGAACAATCAGGAAGTGGCTCTGACCACCCTGGTGCGGGAGGCGAACAAGCCGCCCGTCTTCACCCATGAACTGCGTGATGCCAACGGCAAGACGCTCCGGCAGTGGCAGACGCCGGCAGGCACCTACGACCCCCGCGGCCATGCCTGGTTTGCCGATACGGTCAAGGCAGGGCAGTTGCACTGGACCCACCCCTATATCGTGGAAGTGACCCGCCAGCTCACGCTTACGGCGGCAATTCCCTATAAGGGGCAGGATGACAAGACCTATGTCTATGCCATCAACATGTCGCTGGCGCATCTGAACAAATTCCTCAATTCCCTGCGCATCGGTGAAAGCGGCAACGCCATCCTGATGGACCGCGACGGGCATGTGCTCGCAGGCCATGGCATGCAGGAGGCCGAGGCCGCCGCCGGGGGCGACCCCGACAGGATGAAGCTCGACCCGAAGCACTTTCCTGTCATGACCAAGGCGTTTGATGAATATCGCGTTCATGGCGATGGCGCGCGCACGGTCAAGGTCAAGGGCAAGAATTACGTCACCATCACCGCCAACCTGCCCGTTGGCACCGATAGCTGGGTGCTGCTGCTCGTGGCGCCGGAGGATGATTTCTCGCAGTTCGCCATGGCGGATGGGCGGCAGAACCTGCTGTTCATCGTCCTTGTCGTGATCCTGGCCTCGGGGCTGGGGCTGCTTTTGTTCCTGCAGGCGCGCCGGGCCGACCGCATGCGTGCGCAGATTGCCCAGTCCCATGCCGTGGCCAGTTACGAGAGCCATGCCCTCCAGTCGGTCGCGACCTACCCGGACCTGTTCAACCCGGAAGATAACGCCCTGCTGCTGACCGAGACCCTGGCCGATCAGTCCCATGCCCGCCGGGCCGCCATCTGGCGCATCCTGCATGACGGGCACACGCTGATGTGCATCGATTCCTACGACCGGCAGCAGGATGTGCATTCCGGTGGCTTCGAGATGGCCACCACGGACCTCAAGACCTTCTTCGATTCCGTCTCGCATGGTGATGCGCTGACAACCGAAAATGCGGCAGCCGATGAGCGGGTCGGGGCGTTCTACCGTGTCTACATGCGCTCGTTTGGCAGCCATGCGCTGTTCTGCAGCCCCATTCTGGGCAGCAGCGGCCCCGTGGGCGTCATCACGCTCGAGGATGCGCCGCGGGCGGAGGTGGTTTCCCATTTCGTGGAAATGATGGCAGGCGTTACGGCGGCACGCTTCTCGGCACAGCATTACACGGCGGTCGCTGCCGCGCGCGAGGAACTGGAATCCGAGCCCTCGCCTGACGAAGTGGCGCATGATCCCAACCAGGGCTTCCTGCTTGCGCCCGGCAGCCTGGGCATGAACGGGCAGACCTCGGCGCAGGACCTGGCCAATATGGAAGGGTTCTTCCCTGCCGTGGCCATCATGGTCATCAGCCTGTCCGACATGGTCATGACGGCCCAGAACGACCCGATGGCCAATCTCAGGCTGATCGATTCGATGGCGGGCATGCTGCAGGACATCGCCCGGCAATGCGGGCTGTTCTCCATCCGCATGCTCGGCCACCGCGTGGTGTGCGTGGCCGGCTGCTCGCACACCCCCGACATGGGGGCAGCCTTCCGCATGGCCAATGCGGCGCTGATGATGCGTGAAAACACGCTGGCCGTGCTGGCGAAGGAAGACCTCGACCCCGTCTTCCGCATCGGCATTGATGTCGGCCCCGTCTTTGGCGGCATGCTTGGCAAGGCGTCGCAGGCCTTCAACCTGTGGGGTGATGCCATGGGCATGGCCGAGATGATGGCGCAGGGCGCGCCCGATGTCGGCACCATTCAGGTGACGGAGGATGTCTACCACGAGTTGCGCCAGAACTTCCTGTTCCGTGAGCGCGGGCGGTTCTTCATTCCCGGCGCAGGGCTGACGCGCACCTATGTGCTGGCCGGGCGGCGATGACAGAGAACGCTCCCCCCCCGCCCGAACAGGAGGTATCAAGCGTGCTGGCCCAGATGGCCCCGCCAGAGGAGAGCAGGGACACGGGCCGCTTCGCCGCGCTGGCAGGGCGTTTTGCGCCATGGCTTGCCGCCATCGGGCGGCTGACGCGCCATCAGGTCCGCTTCACGCTGCTGCTCATCGGGGCCGGGTGGGGCACGCTGCGCGAGAGCCTGCGCCCCAATTCATGGCGCAGGCCGGTCATATACGAGTTCCGTGCCACCTTGCGGCAGGTGATTGGCGGGGGTTTCCTCAGCATTGTCATTACCGCGACGCTCGCGGGCCTCATGGTCGTGTCTCAGGCGGCGTACTGGCTGGGTTATGCCGGCATGGCGCAGATGACAGGCTCGATCCTGGTCTCGGTGCTGGTGCGTGAAATCGCGCCCATTCTCGTGGGCATCATCCTGATGGGCCGCAGCGGCATGCTGTCGCTGACCGAGATCGGCATGATGGTGCTTGGCGGCGAGGTGCGCGGCCTGCAGGCGCGTGGCATCGACCCTTTCCTTGCGCTGGTCATGCCGCGCACCTTCGCCTTTACGGTGGGCGGCTTTACGCTGGGCATGATCTTCGCGGTGGTGTCGCTGCTCATGGGGTTCGTGGTGGCGCATGCCAGCGGGGCGATCACGTCGTCGGTCTGGACGTTCTTCTTCAACGTGCTGGCGGCCATGACCACGTGGGATTACCTCATCATCCCGCTCAAATTCGTGCTGGTCGGTTTCTTTGTCGGGCTGGGGGCGTGCATTTCAGGGCTGACCGTAAGCAGTAACGATACGATGGCCACCATCATGCCGCGTGGCTTCGCCCGCGGGATCATGCTGGTGCTGGTGGTCAATATCCTCTTCATGCTGGATTTCTGACCATGGCAGCAAACGCGCCCCTGCTGGAACTACGCGACGCCGTGCCCTCGTTCGAGGAAAGCGGCCTCATGCCCGCGCCCTACAACCTGCGCATCATGCCGGGTGAATGCGCGGTGATCGACTGCCGTGACTTCGAGCGCGCCGCCATGTTCGCTGATATGTGCACGGGCATGATCCCGCTCACGCAGGGCAGCATCAAGTTCATGGGGCTGGACTGGAGCACGCTGTATGACCGCCAGCTCAACGCGTTGCGTGGGCGTATTGGCCGTATCGCGCGCCATGGCAGCTGGCTGAGCCTGTTCGGCACGCATCTCAACATCATGCTGCCACACCTGTACCATACGACCGACCCGTTCGAGCATGTGGTCCGGCGCGCGACCGAGCTTGGGCATACCTTCGGCTTTCCCGGCCTGCCCATTACCGCGCCAGACCGGCTTTCAGGCGCGGATCTGGCGCGGGCGGCCTGCGTGCGCGCCTTCATGGGGCGGCCTGACCTGCTGATACTGGAAGATATTTCCGACATGCTGCCAGAAGAGACGGTCCTGCCGTTTTTTGAAACGATGACCGCCGCGCGCGACCGTGGCTGCGGGGTGCTGTGGTTCGTCCGCTCCACTGCGGCGTGGCATGAATATCGCAAGGCGGTGAATATCCACATGCGCCTTCTCGACGAAGGTCTTTTTTCCCTGCGGGTGGTGTAATGGTGCAGAAACAACAGTCAGACGGAATCCGGCAGCTTGTGCGCGTCCGTTACGCCGATGAATGGGTGGGTATCCTCGTTCTGGTCGCCCTGATCATCCTGTTTGGCGCGGTGATCGAGGCCGGCGTACTGCGTGACTGGCTTACGCCCGCGGGCCGACTGCGCATCGTGCTGCCTGAAGATGGGGTGAGCGGCCTTTCCGTTGGCGATGACCTTGAGGTAATGGGCATCCATGCGGGCACGGTGCGCCGCGTGCGCATCAATCCCTCGGGCGGCATGTACGCCGTTGCCGAGATCGACCCCGACATCGAGCCCTATATCCGCCATGACAGCACGGCCATCATCCGCAAGCGCTTCGTGGTGGCGGGGGCGAGCTATATCGACATCTCGCGTGGCGCGGGCGAGAAGCTGGACTGGAGCTACGCCGTGCTCAGCGCCACCAACGCGCCCAACCCGGCTGATACCATTACCCAGACCTTCAGCGACATCCGCGACCGTGTGATCCCGGTTCTTGATAACGCCCAGCACATGATGGCAACGCTCGATGCCACCATTACCGACATGCATGCGGGCAAGGGTTCCATCGGGCGGCTCATGACCAATGATGATCTGATCCGCCAGGCGGAACAGATGATCACCAGCCTTGATGCCACGGTCAGCCAGCTGACCCCGATCGAGAAGCAGCTTGGCACCGTGATGGACAAGGCCAGTGCCTCGATGAGCAACGTGCAGAAGGCAACGGGCGACCTGAGCAACGCTTCGCCCGCCATTACCGCCAACCTGAAGGATGCCAGCCAGCAGTTGCCGGTCCTTCTGGTGCAGGCCCAGACCACGGCCACCAGCCTGCAGAAGCTGGTTGACCAGATGCGGGGCATGTGGCTGCTGGGCGGTAGCGGCAACAAGGTAAAGAAAAGCCATGCCCGTCTCCCCGCGCAGAAGGTGCAGCCATGAAGATGAAGAAAAACTACGCGGCACTAGGGCTGGTCATCGGCCTTGCCGCCTGCGGTGGGGCACAGAAGCCCGCGCCGCCGACCGACAGCACCCTGTCGCAGGACATGGATACCGGGCACGATGCCGTGGGGCTTGACCGCCTTGCGGTGGCCGAGCAGCAGTACCGCGCGGCAGGCCAACGTGCCGTGGCGCGCGATGACGTTACGGCCATAGGCGATGCAGGCTACAATCTGGCCACCGTGCAGCTTGATGAAAACAGGCCGCAGGATGCGCTGGCCACCATCACCTCAACCCGTGCTGCGGTGGCGCTGCGCGGGCAGACGACGGATGATACGGGGCTGGACCTGGTGCAGGCCGGTGCGCTGCACCGGCTGGGCCGCGAGGCGGAAGCCGCGCAACAGGCTGCCCTTGCCGCAGGCGCGCAGGACCCCGACATTGCCGAGAAAGGCCAGTTCATCCGTGGGCTGATTGCCGATGAAAGCGGGGATAGCGCGACACTTGCCTCGGTCGCGGCATATTTCGAGACGCTGACCGGCAAGCTGCCCGATAGCTGGAGTGCCGACGCCAAGGAGATGGCGGCCCGCAACCTGCTCGCCACCGGCGGCAGCGCCCAGACCGCGTGGCAGGATGCGCTGCAGGCCGCGACCATCCGCCAGACACAGGTGCACTACCGTGACATGGCCCGCGCCCTCGGCGTGGCTGCCCGTGCGGCGACCAAGGCAGGCAATGCACAGGCCGCGGCCGAGCTTTATGCCCGCGCCAGCCAGAGCGCGCGACAGGCGGGTGATACGACGGCGGCTGACCAGTGGGCCAAGCTTGCGGGCACGGCTACGGTGGCTGATCCTTTTGCCGTGCCCACCACGACTTCGGCCACGGGCAGAGCAAAAAGCACGAAATAACCACTTGATGGCGACCGGGGCGCACACCCTCTATGCACGAGGGTAGACAGATGACCTATACCCGCGCGGATATGGACCGTGAACTGAAGGCCAGCGTTGTACCATGGTTGCGCCAACAGGGGTTCAGGGGATCTCTGACCCACTTTCGGCGCCCCGGTCCCGATGCAATCGACCTGCTGACCTTCCAGTTCGATCTGCGTGGTGGCGGATATGTGCTGGAGGTGGCACGATGCGCGACACAGGGCTATACGATGGCCTGGGGGGAGTTCATATCGCCGCGCAAGGTGACGGCGTGGCACATTACGCGCGAAAGGGAGCGTATTACCCCGGAGGATACGTATCTCAAGGCGAAGTGGTTCAGGTTTGACCAGCATACGCCGCAGGAACTTGCGGCAGTCACGATCGAAAAATTGTCCGATCCAGCCCTGTGGCCATCGCTGCCCGTTGCGCAGCCGCCCAGCGCAGCTTCCGGGCCGGAATGAACCGCGCATCCCGCAGCGCGGCATGAGGCGGCAGGGCGGTGAATCCTTAGATCAGGCAGGAACTGATCGGACCAGCAAGGCTCCGGGTGGCGATAACATGCGATATCCGGATCATGGCCCATGCAGGTATGGCTCTCTCATTCCCTGCCGTGACCGGTGGCCGCAGGCGGCCATCATCCCGCCTGCATGACACAGGGCCTAACGGGTCAGAATCTGGCGTAGCAGGAGGGGCCATGCCCTCCTGCCAGCGCTTTTTCAGTTCAGGTTTTCAAGCCCGGTATGACGCTCGATCAGCGTGGCGCTGGCCGTGTTCAGCCCGGTCAGGCGCACCTGCATGCCCTGCGCCTTCATCCGGCCCACCAGTTCTTCCACCGCGCCAGCTGCGGTCATGTCCCACAGATGGGCGTGGGTGAGGTCGATGGTGATGTCGCGCGCCGCGTCATGCAGGTCGAATGCATCGGTAAATCCGTCGGATGACGCAAAGAACACCTGCCCGTTGACGATATAGGTGCGGCTGAGGCCATCGGGTGAAAGGGTGCTGGTGACCGACAGCATGTTCGACACCTGAAAGGCGAAGAACAGGCCATTGAGCAGCACGCCCACGGCAACACCCGCGGCAAGGTCATGCGTGCCCACCACAACTGCCACGGTGGCCAGCATGATGATGCTGGTCGTGCGCGGGTGGTGCGCCAGGTCACGCAGCGAGCCCCATGAGAACGTGCTGGCCGAAACCATGATCATGATCGCAACCAGGGCCGCCACCGGCACCTGCGCCACCCACGGGCGCAGGGCAACCATCAGCAGCAGCAGGAACGCACCCGCCACGAAGGTGGAAAGCCGCCCCCGCCCGCCATAGCGCAGGTTGCCCACCGTCTGGCCAATCATGCCGCAGCCTGCAATGCCGCCAAACAGGCCGACTGCAATATTGGCCACGCCAAGGCCCATGCATTCCTGTTTCTTGCTGCTGTGGGTATCGGTCAGGTCATCGACCACGCGGGCGGTCATCATGGATTCGAGCATGCCCACGCTGGCCATGGCCAGGGCGTAGGGTGCGATGATGCCCAGCGTATCAAGCGAGAATGGCACATCAGGCAGGACCAGATGCGGCAGGCTGTCAGGCAGGCGGCCAAGATCAGCCACCGTGTGCAGCGGCATGGGGCAGGCCACGGCCACCACCGTCAGCACCACGATGCAGATGAGCGGCGAGGGGATGGCGCTAAAGAAGCGCGGCACCGTGTAGATGATGGCAAGCCCCAGCGCGATCATGGCATAGGTATGCCACGTGACATGCAACATGTGCGGTAGCTGTGCTGAAAAGATCAGGATGGCCAGCGCGTTGACGAACCCCGTGCGCACCGGGCGCGAGACATAGCGCATGAGCACGTCAAGCTTGAGGATGCCGAACACAACCTGCAACAGGCCGCACAGCAGGGTGGCCGCCAGCAGGTACTGCACGCCATGCCCGCGCACCAGCGCCGCCGCGACCAGCGCCACCGAGCCCGCGGCCCCCGAGATCATGCCCGACCGCCCGCCCGTGAACGCAATGACCACGCTGATGACAAAGGAGGCATAAAGCCCAACGGCCGGGTCCACCCCCGCTACGAAGGAAAACGCGATGACTTCGGGGATCAGCGCGAACGTTCCGACCATCCCGGCCAGAGTGTCGCGCGTGATGTTGCCGAACCATTCGTGGCGGTAGCGGGCGAGTGCTGACATGTAAAAAACGGGGCCTTTCAGGGTAGGGAGGGTCAGGTATCGGCTATGGTCGTATCCGCGCGCCGCCACCAGCACCGGGGAGCAGGGCGGGGTTGAGGCAGGACCGCAAGCGGATCGCCGGTGTAACGGACCGTGTTGGTAGGTGTTTCTTCTATTTCGATGGCGGCGCAGGTCAGTGCTCCGCCGTCGGCGGCAAGGAAGGCATTCAGCTTGGCCATGAGCAGGCAGGCCAGCATCTCGGTCGTAGGGTCGCCCGGTGTGATCAGGATGCGGGCGGCGCGCCGGGGTTCATGCTGGCGGAACCATGGCAGCAGCGGATCATCGTCGCCCAGTTGCAGGGCGTGATCGACATGCCCGTCTATGAAGGCGTGCCATACCTTCTTGGCGCGTTCGAAGGGCAGGACCATGTTGGCCCGGCCATCAAGCGGTGCGGGGTTTGTGGCGCGCAGGTGCACGCGCACATATTCATTATGCCCATGCGGCAGGGCGCAGCGCTCGCTGCCACCTGCCAGCAGCCGGTGCGCCATGGAAAAGCGACGGCTGAAAACCAGTTCAAACATGGTGTTTCTGTGCCATGAACCGCTCCCACCCCGCCTTGCGCAACAGGCAGGCCGGGCATGTGCCACACCCATGTCCCCATTCATGCATCACGCCGCGCGTGCCGAGGTAGCAGCTATGGCTCTCGCGGTTGATCAGGTGCACCAGCGCATCGCCGCCGAGTTGAGCGGCCAGCTCCCATGTCTGCGCCTTGTCGATCCACATGAGCGGGGTATGGAGGATGTAATGACTGGCCATGCCCAGGTTGAGCGTCACCTGCAGGGACTTGATCGTGTCATCGCGGCAGTCGGGGTAGCCGGAATAATCCGTCTCGCACACGCCGGTCACGATGTGGCGGATATTGCGGCGCGCGGCCAGGGCTGCGGCAAAGGTGAGGAAAATAATATTGCGGCCGGGCACGAAGGTGTTGGGCAGTCCGCCCTCGGTGAGCGTAATTTCCGCCTCGCGCGTCAGCGCCGTGTCTGACACGGTGCCAAGGGCCGCGAGGTCCAGCGTGTGGTCGGCGCCGAGGCGCTGTGCCCATGTGGGGTTGAGCCGCGCCATGCCATCGCGCAGCGTGGCGCGACATTCCAGTTCCACCGCGTGGCGCTGCCCGTAATCGAAACCCAGCGTTTCCACCCGGCCAAACCGCGCCAGCGCCCATGCCAGGCAGGTGGCTGAATCCTGCCCGCCGGAAAACAGGACCAGGGCTGCTTCATTCTCGGGCCTTGAGGAGGGAGGAGGGGAAACGCTCATGGTCAGGGGATCCCGATCAGCTTGTGGGTCTGGAGCGACAGCCGCCATTGCGGGTGGCGCATGCAGTAGTCAACCGCTGCCGCCGTGTTGTGGTTGCGGTGCGCATTATCCATGGGCTGGAGCCAGAACTGCCCGAAATCCAGCCCTGCCACCTGCTCAGGCAGCAGGTCGGGCTGGGGATAGACCAGCTTGAGTTCATGCCCCGATTTCTGCACCAGTGCCGCACCGGCCTTGGGGCTGACGCACAGCCAGTCAATGCCTGCGGGGGCGGGCAGGGTGCCGTTGGTTTCCACCGCGATTTCAAAGCCACGTGCATGGATGGCTGTAATCAGCGCCGCATCAAGCTGGAGCAGCGGCTCGCCGCCGGTAAAGACCACAAAGGCCCGCGCGCTATCCGGGCCGGGCCACTGCGCGGCAATGGCGTCCGCCAGGGCATCGGCATCGGCAAAGCGGCCACCGCCTGCGCCATCCGTGCCGATGAAATCCGTATCACAGAACTGGCAGATGGCTTTTGCGCGGTCGCGCTCCAGCCCGCTCCACAGGTTGCACCCTGCAAAGCGGCAGAATACGGCAGTGCGGCCAGCCTGTGCGCCCTCACCCTGCAGGGTGGGGAAGATTTCCTTTACGGTATAGGACATGTTCCAGATTTCGTAATGCACATGGCCAGATAACAGGGGCCAGCATGGGAAAATGCCCCGGCCGGTCCCCGCCCGGCCGCGTCGGGTTCAGCCCTGTTTGTGGGATGTATGCATGCCCAGCCGGTCCAGCAACTGCCGGTCGCGCAGGGCTGCGGGGTTGGGCGTGGTCAGCAGGCGCTCGCCATAGAAAATGGAGTTGGCCCCTGCCAGAAAGCACAGGGTCTGGGCTTCATCGGTCATGTCCTCGCGGCCTGCGGCAAGGCGCACGCGGCTGGCGGGCATGGTGATGCGGGCCGCGGCGATGGTGCGCACGAATTCGATCGGGTCAACCGCCTCGGCCTTATCGGCCAGGGGCGTGCCTTCCACGCGCACGAGCATGTTGATCGGCACGCTCTCGGGGTGGCGGGGCAGGCTGGCCAGGGTGGCGATCATGCCCGCGCGGTCGGTGCTGTCCTCGCCCATGCCCACGATCCCGCCACAGCAGACATTGATGCCCGCGTCACGCACGTTCTCCAGCGTATGGAGGCGGTCCTGGAAGGTGCGGGTCGAGATGATGTCGCCATAATATTCGGGCGAGGTATCAATGTTGTGGTTGTAGTAATCCAGCCCGGCATCCCTGAGCCTGTGGGCCTGACGGTTGTCGAGCATGCCCAGCGTCACGCAGCTTTCCAGCCCCAGCGCCTTCACGCCCTCGACCATGGCGCACACGGTCTCGAGGTCATGCTCCTTGGGGCTGCGCCATGCCGCCCCCATGCAGAAGCGCGCGGCACCCGCGGCCTTGGCGGCGCGGGCTTCCTTCAGCACTTCCTCAACGGCCATGAGGCGGCTGGCCTTGACGCCACCATCTTCATGCATGGCGCTCTGCGGGCAGTAGGCGCAGTCCTCGGGGCAGCCGCCGGTCTTGATTGACAGGAGGGTGGAGATCTGCATTTCCGTGGGGTCAAAGCGCGCGCGGTGCACGGTCTGGGCACGGTAGATCAGGTCGGGGAAGGGCAGGGCCATGAGGGCCGCGACTTCATCGCGCGTCCAGTCCGTGCGGACGGGGGGCATGGCGGCGCCATGCAAGGGCAGGGTATCCGGGCTGCTCCCATCGGGCATCGGGCTTTGGTCCTCTGGCGGGTGGTGGAAAAAACGCTTCCGGCTGTGCCATACAAAACCGGCGATGGCCACTCTTTTATTACTATGGGGCCATCGCCGGAAGCGGGGGTCAGCCGAGCACGCGGGCCAGTGTCGTGCCCAGTTCGGCAGGGCTGGGGGCGACATGAATGCCCGCCGCGCGCAAGGCCTCGATCTTGGCGCCTGCGGTCTCGTGCCCGCCGGTAATCACGGCGCCCGCATGGCCCATGCGGCGGCCGGGAGGGGCGGTGGCGCCGGCAATGAAGCCCACCACCGGCTTGTGCGTGCCGCTCGCGCGGATCAGTTCCGCCCCGTCGATTTCCGACGTGCCGCCGATCTCGCCAATCATGACGATGGAATGCGTGTCGGGGTCTTCGATCATGCGGGCGAGCACGTCGGTGAAGTCCATGCCCTTGACCGGATCGCCGCCAATGCCCACGCAGGTGCTCTGGCCCTGGCCGATGGCGGTGGTCTGGGCCACGGCCTCATAGGTCAGTGTGCCCGAGCGCGAGACGATGCCCACATGCCCACGGCGGTGGATGGGACCGGGCATGATGCCGATCTTGCATTCATCAGGCGTGATGATGCCGGGGCAGTTGGGGCCGATGAGCAGGCTGGACGACTGCTCGAGGGCGGCGCGCACGCGCACCATGTCCTGCACGGGAATGCCCTCGGTGATGCACACGATCAGCCCGATGCCAGCGGCGATGGCCTCAAGGATGGCATCGGCGGCACCGGCGGGCGGCACGTAGATGACCGAGGCATCAGCCCCGGTTGCGGCCCGCGCCTGCGCCACGGTGTCGAACACCGGCAGGCCAAGATGCACGCTGCCGCCCTTGCCGGGGGTCACGCCGCCGACCATGTGGGTGCCGTAGGCCAGCGCCTGCTCGGTGTGGAAGGTGCCCTGCGCGCCGGTAAAGCCCTGCGTGATCACCTTGGTGGATTTGTTGACGAGAATGGACATGGGCTTCAGGCTCCCGCGTTACGGACGGCGGCTACGATCTTGCGGGCGGCATCGCCCAGATCATCGGCGGGGATGATGGTCAGGCCGGATTCAGCCAGCAGCGCCTTGCCCCGATCGACATTGGTGCCCGCCAGGCGCACCACCAGCGGCACGTTCAGCCCGGTCTCGTGCGAGGCGGCGATGATGGCCTCGGCAATCACGTCGCAGCGCATGATGCCGCCAAAGATGTTGACCAGGATGCCGCGCACCTTGGGGTCGCCGATGAGAATGCGGAAGGCCGCAGCCACGCGCTCTTTCGTTGCGCCGCCGCCAACATCGAGGAAGTTGGCAGGCTCCTCGCCTTCCATCTTGATGATGTCCATCGTGGCCATGGCCAGGCCCGCGCCATTGACCATGCAGCCGATATTGCCGTCCAGCCCCACATAGGCCAGGCCGTATTCCGCCGCCTCGCGCTCACGGGGGTCTTCCTCGTGCACGTCGCGCAGCTTTGCAATCTCGGGATGGCGGTAGAGCGCGTTCTCGTCGAAGGACATCTTGGCATCAAGGGCGAGCAGGTCACCCGCGCCGGTCACGACCAGCGGGTTGATCTCGACAATGGCGGCATCGAGGCCGGTGAACGCGGTATAGGCCGCGCGCACCACATTCTGGAACGCGCGGATCTCGCGGCCCTTCAGGCCCAGGCGCACGGCCAGTTCGCGCGACTGGTAGTCGCACAGGCCCTTCGCGGGGTCGATATATTCCTTGAAGATGCGCTCGGGCGTGCGGGCCGCGACCTCCTCGATCTCCATGCCGCCATCAGGGGATGCGACAATGACCAGGCGCCCGGTCACCCGGTCGACCAGCATGGAAAAATACAGCTCGCGCGCGATGTCGCAGCCGGATTCGACATACAGCGTGCGCACGAGGCGGCCTGCAGGCCCGGTCTGTTTGGTCACAAGCACCTGGCCCAGCATGGCGTTGGCGGCCTGCGCCACCTCGGCGGGGGCGCGGGCGAGGCGCACGCCGCCCTTGCCCTCGGGCTTGCCCGCGAAATGCCCGGCCCCGCGCCCACCGGCGTGGATCTGCGCCTTGACCACGGTAACCGGCGCGCCAAGCGCCTTTGCCGCGGCGGTGGCCTCATCGGCGGTGGTGGCGGCATGTCCTTCAGGCACGGGCATGCCGTAGGAGCGCAGGAGCGCCTTGGCCTGATATTCATGAATATTCATGTGGCGACCCAATCTGTCGTTCTTATTGGCGGTGTCGGGCTAGGCCACTAGCATGATTTGGCAGCGCAATGACAGGGGTGGGATGGTGTCAGGATTGGCGTAAACATGAAACATGTGTCATGTCCTCTTCATCAATGGCGCGCTGGGCGGGCCTTCATGGAGAAAAAGCACAAGAGCAGGTTGCGATGAAACACTGGCGCATTGAACAGATGAACTGGAACAGTTTCGACCCGCAACGGGTGGACCCTGACATGATACCCGTCATCAAGGCGGCCTCGGTCGTGGAGCGTAATGGCCTTGATTATGCCCGCTACCTGAAAAATGTCTTTGCCGATGATCCCGCTTTTGCCCGTGCGGCGGATAACTGGGCGGTGGAGGAAGTGCAGCACGGTGATGCGCTGGGCCGCTGGGCCATGCTGGCCGACCCGAGCTGGGACTACATGGCCGCCTTCACCCGCTACCGGCAAGCCTACAGCCTCGACCTTGAGGTGGGTGCCTCCATTCGCGGCTCACGCACGGGGGAGCTGATCGCGCGCTGCATGGTCGAGACGGGCACGTCCTCCTTCTACACCGCGCTGGCCGATGCCACCCACGAGCCGTTGCTCAAGGCCATATGCAAGCAGATTGCAGCCGATGAATACCGGCATTTCAAGCTGTTCTATGACCACATGCACCGCTACCTGCGGCGTGAGCGCCTGGGCGCATGGCAGCGCACCCGCATCGCCCTGGGCCGGGTGACGGAAAGCGAGGATGACGAACTGGCCTCCGCCTTCCACACCACCAACGAGCCCGCCTCCATGCCCTATGACCACCGTCGCTGCATTGCGGCCTACATGTCGCGCGCGCTGCGGCTGTACAAGCCACGCCATGCCGTGCGGGTCACGGCCATGATTCTCAAGACCATTGGCTGGACGCCCCACGGGCGGCTGAGCGGGCTGATCAGCAGTGCGGTGTATCACCTGCTCATGATGCGCCAGCGCAAATTCGCGCGGATGACCGCAGCCGCCTGACCCCAGGCTGCCGCATGAAAGGAATGAAGACTGAATGAAGGTGCGTGACATCAGGGCGGGACAGGCTGCCATCATCGCGGCGGGCTGCCTGTTCATGACAGGAGCCGCGTGGGCCGATGACGCGCCTGCAACGCCCGCCCCGGACGCTACCGTGGCCCCGGCTCCGGCATCAACTGCTCCTGTGGCACCGGTTCCGGCTCAGGCTCCGGCATCAACCGCTCCTGCGGCCCCGGTTCCGGCTCAGGCCCCGGCGTCAGCCGCTCCTGTGGCCCCGGTTCCAGCCCCAGCCGCCGCCCCGGTTTCCGCTCCGGCCAGCGCGGCGGAAGCGCCTGCTGAGCCACCGGTCAGCGATGCCACGCGCGCCGAACGGCTCATGGCCTCGCAGGTGGGGCTGCTGCGCTTCACCTCGGCGGGTTTTCATCGTGGCCTTGTGCGCCATATCGTGCTGTTCCGCTTTCTGCCCACCATTACCGATGACCAGCGTGCCGAGGTGGTGCGCCGGTTCATGGCGCTGGCCCGCACGTCGCGCCGCGAGGATGGCTCGCCCGTGGTGGTCTCGATCGAGACCGGCGCCCAGATCAGCGGCGAGGGTGTGGATGACGGGCTGCAGCAGGGCTTCGTGGTCACCTTCCGCTCGGAGGGGGATCGCAATTATTACGTGGGCCGCCCGGTCGTGACCGACCCGGCCTATTTCGACCCCGCGCATGAAGCCTTCAAGAAATTCGCCGCACCCTATATCGTCACCACCCTCGTATTTGACTATGCCGTTGCACCCGCGCACCCCCAGCGCCAGGCGCCGGTCCAGACCGGGCACGCGGCGCAGGTTCCCCAGCAGCAGGGCTGACGGGCCGGGCACACTTGCCACCAAGGAGTGAAACTACATGACCACCGTGACCCTCGGGCACCTTGATGAAACCGTGCAGCAGGCCTCTGCCGCCGCTGTCGCTCGCGTGCTTGAAGCCTATGAGCTGGAAATCGAATACGTCGTTGCTCCGCGCGCGGAGATGATCGAGCACATGCGCCGTGGCGATGTGGACCTGTTCGTCTCGGCCTGGCTGCCTGAGGTAGATGCAGCCTTCCTGGCCCCCGAACTGGGCATGGAAGCCTTCGGGCAGCTTTATCGTCCCGTCTTTGGATGGGGCGTGCCCGAGGCCGCCGCCACGGGCGTGACTTCGGTTGCCGGGCTTGCCGCGGCCGACTGCCCCGTCAGCCGCGAGATCGTGACCCCCGCATCGCTGCTCGACCGGGTGCGCCAGGTTGTGGCCGCCTATAACCTGACCGGGGCGGGCTACACCATCGCCGCGCGCCCCGACACGGAGGCTTATGACCACGCGGCCCACGTGCTCGAGGGCAGCCTGCCCGAGATCATTCCCGCCTGGCAGCCTTCCTTCGTGCATTACGGCCAGAAGCTGCTCGCACTTGATGACCCCAAGGGCAGCTATGGCGCGGAGCAGGATGCCCGTATCCTGCTGCGTTCCGCCATTCGTGGCGACATGGATAGCGACCTGATCGACGAGCTTGATGAGCTGACGCTGGGCAACAAGGTGGTCAGCGCGCTTGACCATGCCATGCGCTTTGAAGGTATGAGCGCTGAAGACGCCGCCGAGGCCTGGCAGCGCGGCAAGCTGCTGCCGCGCTGAGGCCTGTCATGACCCGCGATGAAAGCGCCATTCCCGCCCCGCATGACGGGCGTGATGCCGGGCTTGTGGCCCAGTACGAGCATTACCCCTATCCCGCCCGCGACCCGCGCGAGGAAAAGAGCAGGCTGCTGATCGGCAGCCCCAGCCACCTGCGCGAGATCGATTACTGGGTGTTTGGCGCCACCCGCCCGCGTTCGCAGCCGTTGCGGGTGCTGGTGGCGGGGTGCGGCACGGGTGATGGCGCGATCATGCTGGCCACCCACATGGCGCGTGCCGGCCGCCCGGGCGAGGTGCTGTGCCTCGACCGTTCGCCCACGGCACTCGACATTGTCAGCAAACGCGCGGCAGCGCGCGGGCTGGAGAACATGCGCTTCGTGCGTGGCGACCTGACCGATATCGCGCAGGTGGCCCCCGGCCCGTTCGACTACATCGACTGCTGCGGCGTGCTGCATCACCTGCCCGACCCCGATGCGGGGCTTGCAGCCCTCGAACGCGTGCTGGCACCTGGTGGCGGCATGGGGCTGATGGTCTATGCGCCTTATGGCCGCACGGGCGTGTACATGCTGCAAGATGCCCTTGAGCGCCTTGCCCCGGTGGATGAGGCCCCGAAGGGGCGGCTGGACGTGGCCCGCCGCGTCATGCGCCATCTGCCCGCCACCGCCTGGCTGCGGCAGAACACCAATTTTGGCGATCACCTGACCGGGGGCGACGCGGGGCTGTATGACCTGCTGCTCAACCCGCGTGACAGGGCCTATGACATAACCGCCTTCCACGCCCTGCTCGACCGCGCGGGGCTTGCGGCGAGCTGCCTGATGGAACCCGCCCGCTACGACCCGGCCCTGCTGCTGCCCGACCCACGCCTGCGCGAGCGGATCGCGGCCCTGCCCGAACGCGCCCGCCAGGCCGTGGCGGAGGACGTGGCAGGCAACATGGCCACCCATGTCGCCTATGTGCGCCGTGGGAGCGAGCCGGTTGTGCGGGCCGACCCGTCTGCGCCAGATGCCGTGCCCGTCATGCGCGAGATTCCTGGCCTTGAACTCGCCCGCATGATGGGGGGCGATGACCGGTTACCCTTCGCGTTCGGCACGCTTCAGGTCGCCATTGCCCTGCCGCCGCAGGCGCGTGGCATCCTGCCGCTGATCGATGGCGAGCGCACGGTGGCCGACCTTGCCGCCATCATGGAAACGCGGGGTGTCTCGGCCAGCCGCTTTGCCAGGATCTGGGCGCAGATGTTCACCACGCTGGAATCGCTCAACCGGGTGCTGCTGCGCGCGCCTGCCTGAGGGACCATGCCACAGTCGCCGCTGCCCATCGTCATATTCGGCGCAAGGCTCCAGCCTGATGGAACGCCGGGCCGCACCCTGTGGCTGCGGATGTCGGCCGCGCATGCCTTTGGCGTGGCCCGTGCGCCGGTGCTGTACATGCCAACTGGCGGCCTCTCGCGCCCTTCGGGCCTGCGGGAGGGGGATGTCATGGCCACCATGCTGGAAGCCGCGGGCGTGCCCCCTGATGCCGTGCAGGTGGAAGGCACGGCGCCTGACACGCTGGCCTCTGCCGTCGCCTGCACCCGGCTGCTGCGCCAGCGCGGGTATAAAGGGCCGGTCGCGGTGGCCAGCAGCGCCTATCACCTGCCACGCTGCCTTGTGCTCATGCGCATGATGGGCTGGCAGGTGGTGCGCGTGCCGCCGCCACCCGTGCCTGCCGCACGGCGCTGGCGCAAGCGGTGGTTCTGGCGCCTGCGCGAGGTCGCGGCCCTGCCGTGGGATGTGCTGCTGCTGGCAATCCACCGGCTCCGCGCCGGGCGTGATGGTGATTGACACTGCCCGCCCCAGCCCGCATCACGCGGATGAACCCAAGAACCATAGTTAGTCTGGATGGAAGTCATGCCTGTGCAAGCCTTTGTTTTCCCCGGTCAGGGAAGTCAGTCAGTTGGAATGGGGCGTGATCTCGCCGAGGCCTTCGCCCCGGCGCGCGAAGTGTTTCAGGAAGTTGATGAGGCGCTGGGCCAGCATCTCTCCAAACTCATGTTCGAAGGCCCGATGGAGGACCTGACCCGCACCGACAACGCCCAGCCCGCGCTCATGGCCGTCTCGCTGGCCGTGCTGCGGGTGCTCGAGCGCGAAGGCGGCGTGGACCTCAGGCGCGACGTAGCCCTGGTGGCAGGCCACTCGCTGGGCGAATATTCGGCCCTTGCCGCCGCCGGCGCGCTGGGCATTGCCCAGACCGCCCGCCTTTTGCGCCTGCGCGGCAACGCCATGCAGGCCGCAGTGCCGCCGGGCAGGGGCGGCATGGCGGCGCTGATTGGCGTGGGCATGGACATGGCGCGCGCCGCCAGCCTGTGCGCCGAGGCCGCGACCTATACCGATGAGGCGGGCAGGGCCCACAAACAGGTCATCGAAGTGGCCAACGACAATGGCGGCGGCCAGGTGGTCGTGGCGGGCGAGATGGCGGCGATCGACCGCGTGATCGACCTGGCCAAGGCGCAGGGCGTCAAGCGCGCGCTCAAGCTGCCGGTCTCCGCTCCCTTCCACTGCTCGATGATGGAGCCCGCCGCCGAGGCCATGCGCGAGGCGCTGGACGAGGCCACGATCAAGGCTCCCGTCGTGCCCGTGGTGGCCAACGTGACGGCAGCCAAGGTGACCGACCCGGCCACGATCCGCGACCTGCTGGTGCGCCAGATTACCGGCACCGTGCGCTGGCGCGAAAGCGTGGACGCCATGGTGGCCATGGGGGTGGACAGCTTTGTCGAGATCGGCTCGGGCAAGGTGCTGGCGGGGCTGGTCAAGCGCATCAATGGCGATGTCGCCACCCGCTCGGTCGGCACGCCGACTGATATCGAAGCCTATCTGGCCACGCGCTGAAACAACGCCCCCGGCCCGCGTGCCGGGGGCATTCTGATTGATGGATACCGAAGGGAACGGACAGCTCATGTTCAGGCTGGATGGAAAAGTAGCGCTGGTGACCGGCGCATCGGGGGGAATCGGGCGCGAGATCGTGCGCGCGCTGCATGCGCAGGGCGCCACGGTCGTGCTGTCAGGCACGCGCCAGGCGGTGCTGGAGGAGGTTGCGGCCAGTATCGGGGCCGAGGGTGGTGCTGACCGCCTGCATGTCTGCCCCGCTGACCTGTCGGATGCCACGGCGGCCGACGCGCTGGTCGCCGCGGCCGAGGAAAAGGCAGGTGCGCCGCTGGCCATTCTGGTCAACAACGCGGGGCTGACGCGCGACACGCTTGCGATTCGGATGAAGGACGAGGACTGGAGCCGCGTGCTCGACGTGGACCTCGCCGCCCCCTTCCGCCTGTGCCGCGCGGCACTCAAGGGCATGCTGCGCCGCAGGGCGGGGCGCATCATCAACATCGCCTCGGTGGTGGGGGTGACGGGCAATGCAGGCCAGGCCAACTACGCCGCCGCCAAGGCGGGCATGATCGGCATGGGCAAGTCGCTGGCGCAGGAGGCAGGCAGCCGTGGCGTGACCGTGAACACGCTGGCGCCGGGCTTCATCCAGACCGCCATGACCGACGTGCTGCCTGAAGCGCAGAAGGAAAAGCTCGTCAGCGCCATTCCGCTTGGCCGCATGGGCCAGCCCGGTGACATTGCACCCGCGGTGGTCTATCTGGCATCGGACGAGGCCGGATGGGTCACGGGAGCGACGCTTCATGTCAATGGTGGCATGGCGATGGTCTGAGCAATGTGATATTTTGCTGGACAGCGGGCCTGAAGTGACAAAAAAGATAGTCCTGACAGCCCAGCTGTCCCCTTAATTGCGGGGCGTGCGGACAGGAAATGCAAACGCCGCCTTGGCTATTGCATCAAAACCGTGCTAATCGCCCGCAGCTTCGTCCGAAGCGGGCCGGTGTACGTCATCGGTTTGCAGGGACGTTACAGGACGAACACGTTTCGAACCGCCCGTTTCTTCAGGGGCAGACAGGAAGCAGAGACAGATGAGCGAAATCGCCGATAAGGTTAAGAAGATCGTAGTCGAGCACCTTGGTGTTGACGAAAGCAAGGTTACCCCGGATGCCTCCTTCATCGACGATCTGGGCGCCGACAGCCTCGACACGGTCGAGCTGGTCATGGCGTTCGAGGAAGCGTTCAGCGTCGAGATCCCCGAGGATGCAGCTGAAAAGATCACGACCGTGAAGGACGCGATCGACTACATCGAGAAGCAGAAAGCTGCCTGATCGACCCGTTTGTCGATCAATAGTTATTACGAATTCAGTCAGGTATCGTTACTTTCAGGAAGCAGGGCGGGTTGATGCAGTCTACCGGATCAATGTCTGGACAGCGGCGCGTTGTCGTAACCGGTATGGGTATGGTCAGCCCACTCGGACTGGGTGTTGAGCGCAACTGGTCGCGTATCGTGGCCGGAGAGAACGGCTTTGGCCGTATCTCATCGTTCGATGCCTCTGACCTGCCCGCGCAGGTTGCGGGCGAAGTGCCCGCAGGGCCTACGGAAAGTGGCGGCCTGACCCTTTCGGACTGGGTGCCCGTCAAGGACCAGAAGAAGATGGACCGATTCATCCATCTCGGTCTTGTCGCGGCCACCGAGGCGGTCGAGGATTCAGGCTGGAAGCCGGAATCGGAAGAGGATCGCTGCCGGACCGGTGTCATGATCGGCGCTGGCATCGGCGGTCTTCAGACCATTTACGAGGCATCCGTGACGGTAAAGGAAGGCCGGGCCCGCAGGCTTTCGCCGTTCTTCATTCCGTCCGCCCTGATCAACCTGGTCTCCGGGCATGTCTCGATCAAATACGGATTCAAGGGGCCGAACCATTCGGTCGTCACCGCCTGCGCCACCGGCGTGCACGCCATTGGCGATGCCGCGCGCATGATCATGCTCGGCGATGCCGACGTGATGGTGGCTGGCGGTGCCGAGGCCGCCGTGTGCCCGCTGGGCATTGCGGGGTTCTGCTCCGCCAAGGCGCTGTCCACCCACTTCAACGACGCACCGGAAAAGGCTTCCCGCCCGTGGGACCGTGACCGCGATGGTTTCGTGATGGGTGAGGGTGCCGGTATCGTGGTGCTCGAAGAATACGAGCACGCGAAAGCGCGCGGTGCGAAAATCTATGCCGAGGTGATTGGCTATGGCATGTCGGGCGATGCGCACCACATCACGGCTCCGGCCGCAGGCCATGAAGGCGCGTTCCGCGCCATGCAGAACGCCGTGCGCAGCGCGGGCCTGACCACGGCCGACATTCAGTATGTCAACGCCCATGGCACCTCCACCATGGCCGATGACCTTGAGCTTGATGCCGTCGAGCGCCTGTTTGGCGATGATGCGCGCAAGCTGGCCATGTCATCCACCAAATCGGCCACGGGTCACCTGCTGGGTGCCGCAGGCGCGGTCGAGGCGATCTATTCCATCCTCGCCATTCGTGACAATGTGGCCCCGCCCACGCTCAACCTCGACAATCCCTCACGCGAGAGCGTGATCGACCGGGTTGCGCACACGGCGCAGGAGCGCAAGATCGACACCATCCTGTCCAACAGCTTCGGCTTTGGCGGCACCAACGCCAGCATCATCCTGCGCGGCGTGTAGGACCGGGGCGCCTGAGGGCGCCCCTTTTTATTTCAGGCATAGGGCGAAGGAGCGGGCGTGCGCAGGGTTCTGGCGGTATGTGGGCTGGCATTTCTCGTGCTGGTGCTGTCAGGTCTTGGCACCCTGTTCATGGGGGTGCGGCAGTACAATGCCCCCGGCCCGCTGGCACAGCAGCGCACGCAGCTCGTGCCCCATGGCGGAACCGGGCTGGTCCTGACCAGCCTGCAGGCCGCAGGTATCATCGAGCAGGGCTGGCTTGCGCAGAAAGTGTTCGAGGCCGCTACCGTGCTGACGCGGGTAGACGGCGCGTTTCATGCCGCCGAACTGGTCTTTCCCGCCCATGCCTCCATCCATCAGGTGCTGCTGGTGTTGCGACATGGCAAACCGGTCGTGCACAGGCTGACCGTGCCGGAGGGACTCTCCGCCATTCAGATCGCCAACCTGCTGGAACACGCGCCCTTTATGGATGGTAGCTTTCCCTTCCCAGATGAGGGGTCGGTCATGCCGCTGACCTATGATTACGAATGGGGCATGCCGCGCGCGCTGATGCTGGCGCGCATGCAGCACGCCATGGATCGCGCCATTGATCAGGCATGGGAAGGCCGCGTGGTGGATCCGGCCATCGTCAACCGCCACGACCTGCTGGTGCTGGCCTCCATGATCGAGCGTGAAACGGCCATCGCCTCCGAACGCCCCGTAGTGGCGCGCGTGTTCCTCAACCGCCTGCACCAGGGCATGCGGCTTCAGTCCGACCCGACCGTGGTTTATGGGCTGAACAAGGGGGCAGGGCCATTGGGGCATGCGCTCTCGCATGCCGACCTGCAGCAGCCTACGGCTTACAATACCTACGTGATTGCTGGCCTGCCGCCGGGGCCTATCTGCTCGCCTGGCATGGCAGCCCTTTATGCCGCCGCCCATCCGGCTCAGGGCGACCAGCTTTATTTCGTGGCCAATGGTCTGGGCGGACATGATTTTACCAGCACGCTCGATGACCATAATCGCCACGTCGCGGCCTTCCGGGCCAGCAGGCGTGCAGCCGGGGGCCAGCCCGCGCAGCAGTGACTGAAAGTGTCTGATGAAGCTTTTTTCAACAGGCTTCAAAAGAAATGCCGCCTTTTAAAAAAGGCGGCACCCGAACACTCTCCTGATTTGCAGGCAATTTCTTACTGAGCAGGCAGGCTCTGGCTGCTCACCGAGCCAGACGGCGCGGTTGCAATCGGCTGCTGGACCTGCGTCGTCGTATTACTGGTCTGGCCATTCTTGTCCGGGCGGTTTTGCGCGGTGGCCAGCACTTCGGTCAGGGCGGAGCGCAGCGGGTCAGCCCCCGAATTGTTCACCCGCATGGACACCACAATATCCTCGGGCCCTACAATCTGGTTGTAATAGGCGCGGTTGGCGGCACTGTTGACCCGCATCTTGGAGCCACCAAGGGCGGCTCCTGCAAACAGGCCCTTGGATTTCTGCACGCCCTTGATGGACGTGTTGTGCTCGCCCGCCGTGCCCGCTTCAAGCCCCGAGCCTGATGAGGCGAAGGACGTGCCGACATCCGCGCTCAGCTTCATCTGGCTATCGAGCAGCGACTGTACGCCCTGATCCGTCATAACGAACAGCATGACCTGCACATCCTGCATGCCGAGCTGCAGGCCAAAATTGGCCGATGACATGCGGTAGAAGGCGGGGTCGGACCAGGAGCCATGGGCATCACGCGTCAGGAACACGCAGCCGCCGCCGCCGCCACCAAAGGCGATCGACATGCGGAACACCGAGGGGCAGACCATCACGCCACGCGATTCGGCCAGGTAACGGGTAACCTTGCTGCCCGCCGTGGCGCCTGAGAACATGTCGCGCACGGTCAGCGTGGCGCGGTCCACCAGGCTCTGTTCTTCTTCCATGCTGGCGGCCATCGCGGCGTGCAGCGGCATCATCAGGGCCAGCGTGGCGAGTGACGTCCTGATGAGATGAAATTTGTGCAAACCCATGCTCCCTTTCCGATTCGTCACGGCTGATCCAACAAAACGGTCCGTGCACTGGAGTGGTCTGTGTTCATGGCTGAATCATGGCTCTCAAGGCAAGCCTGCGTGGCATGATCCAGCCCTATATTGCCGTTATTTAAGGGAGACCCCCACCGCCTGCGACAGGGCATCGGCAATGCCGGGGGCCGCGGCTAGGATATGGATGCCATCCTCCAGCCCGCCATCGCGCAGGAAGGGTGAAACCTTAGCACCTGCTTCTTCCAGCAGCACGAGGGCGGCTGCCACATCCCACAGGTTGATGCGAATTTCCAGATAGCCGTCCTGCCGCCCGCAGGCGACCTCAGCCAGGGCAATGGCGCCTGAGCCCCCCGAGCGCGGCATGGCGCCAAGGTTCAGGATGGCGTCGATCTTTTCCTGAAACACGCCCGGCGGCACCCGGTTGCTCCAGCCCATCTCGATCAGGGAGGTGGCGGGGTCGGTCACGGGGGAGGCCTGGATGCGCGCGCCGTTAAGGAATGCGCCATGCCCCTTTACCGCCGTATAGGTCTCGCCCAGCATCGGGGCCTCGATGATGCCGGCCACGGGGGTGTCGCCATCCATCAGGCCGAGCGAGATGCACCAGCGATTGCGGCCGCGCGCGTAGTTTGAGGTGCCATCGATCGGGTCCACCACCCAGCGCAGGCTGCCGGTGCGGGTGCGGCCTTCCTCCTCGCCCTGAAAGCCATCCTCGGGGAACAGCGTGCCGATTCGCCCGGAGATGAAGGCCTCTACCGCGCCATCGGTTTCGGTCAGCCAGTCCTGCGCGCTTTTCTGGGTGCCCTTGGGGCCACCAGGGGCGGGGCGCATTTTCATGGCGAGGGCTGCGGCATCGCGCACGACGGAGCGGGCGGCTTCAAAACGGGTCAGGATGGCCTGTGACATGGGTAACCTTTCTTGTGGAACACTCTACTATTCTACACGTAACGCCGTTTTCACCGCATGTTCCACCTGCGGCATGTCCACCCGGCCCAGCCGTTCGGCGGCCTGTATGGCAAATTGCAGCGTGAGCTTGCGCCTGCGCGCGGCGGCAAGCGGGCTGCGCGGCGGGTGGCGCAGGATGGCGCAGTCGATGCAGGTGGCCGCCTGCGTGGCGAAAGGGCGGGTGGCAGCGATCACGAGCCCGGCGGTCTGCGGCAGGATGTGCTGGGGGAAGTCCTGGTTGACCGCGAAATAGAGTTGGTCGCACCATTGCAGGTAATCGGGCCATTTATGGTCGGCACGAAAATCCGGCAGGCCGGACTTGATCTCGATGCACAGAATGTCGCCCTGCGGTGTCAGGGCCATGATATCGGCCCGCCTGCGATCAGGCAGGACGAATTCATGCAGGACCGCCCACCCATGCATCCGGCACATCTGGCTGACGCCCGTGCGAATGGCGGACTGAAGCTGTGGCGCGGATGGACGGTGCATGGCGTCAGGGCGTGGGCATCAGGCCGCGGGCAGGGGGTGGGATGCGAGCAGGTGCGTGACCAGTTCAAGGTCGGCTGGCTTGTCCACATCCACGGCGGCGCGCCCGTTGGGCAGCTCGATCATGGCCACCCGCGCGTGTGAAAGCTGGCCGATGCGGCGGCACACATCCGCGCGGGTCAGGCGGCGCAGCACAAAGCGCAGCAGGATGCCCAGGCCAAGCGTGCGCGCCATTTTAAGCGGGTTCTTGCGGTCGGCCTCGAGCTTCTGCCACAGCCGGATCACGCCGGCCGCGGCAGGCGTGCGGAACAGGAACATGTTGCAGCCCGAGAAAGCGCCGTCAGCTAGGCGGATCATGGTGCGCTTGGTGCCGGGCACATCGCGCAGGATATCGCGTTCCATCGCAATGCCTGCGGCCACGTCGGCCCCGCTCTCCTGCGCCTTTTGCACAAAGCTGCGCACCCAGGCGGGCTCGAGCAGGGCATGGTCAGCGGTGGTGACCAGCAGCGGCGTGCCCAGCGTGTCCAGCGCCTTCATCACGCTGGAACTCGGCCCGGAGGCGGGGGGGATGAAGGTCACGTTGTCGGGCACGATGCCCGCGAGCACCTCGGGGCGCTCGATGCAGATGGCGATTTTGCCAATGGCCTCGACCGACTGGAGGGCCGTTATGACCCGGCTGATCATGGGGCTGCCGCCAACCGGCAGCAGGGCCTTGTGCGAAATACCTGCCGCCTGCGCCATGGGGTCGGGCCGTCCCGGCCTGCTGCCCGCCAGGATGAGAACATTCAACGCCATGCCCGTGCTCACGCCGCGTTCCGGGTGGTGTTGGCGCCATCGGGGCGGTCACGCGGGGGGGAGCCGGTCTCTTCCATCACCCAGGGGTAGCGATGGGCTTCCTCGATGTCATAGCCAAGGTTGAACACGGTGGGGCTGCGCGGGCAGCCACGTGCATCGGGGTAATAGCTGTGGAAGATGCGGTCGGCCACGAAGCTGGTGATGCCGTAATTGCCGTTCTCATTATGGAAGTGATGCAGCACGTGGCGCTGCTTCATCAACTGGATCCAGCGCATGCGCGGCTTGTAGTTCAGGTGCTGGATGCAGTGGAAGAATTCATAGATGCACGTAATGGTCAGCCCCGCGCCAAAGGCGGCACCCGAACCCGCCAGCCCGCCAATGGCGTAGCCGATGGGAATGGTGACGATGGCGATGGTGGGAACGGTGTTGAGCGGCGAGCCGAACAGCACGTCAAGCAGGTGGGGATCCTGATGGTGATCGAAGTGGATGCGCTTCCACAGGGTGGCGCTCCATTTCATGCGGTAAAGGAACCGCCCGTGGAGGATGAAGCGATGGATGCCATACCAGACCAGCGGGTAGACCAGCACCACCGCCGCGATGCTGATGGCGACCGGCACGAACGACGTGTAGGCGTAAACCATGACCGCGTAGCTGGCGATGGCCAGCACGAAATACAGGATGATGGTGGGGTAGGTGAGGTAGGCAATCCAGAGCTGGGACAGGTTCATCTTGCCCAGGTCGAAGCTACGGCCTGTGCGGATGGAACTGTTCTTCAGGGTATTTGTAATCATCGCTCTTCGATCCTCAGTAGCACGGTGATGACGCCAAGGATGAAAATCAGGATCCCGACGAATATCGCCATAAGCGAGGGCAATGTTCCCGCATTGCCAAGCGCGCGGAGTAGCCCCTGGAACACGACAAACAGCAGGCCCGCGCCAAGGCACCATATGGGTAACCAACTGCGCGTGCCAGCCCGGGGGGGGATATAGACCACCGGCACGGCGAGTAACAGCATTACCGCGAACGTGACCGGTAACATGATGCGTCCCAGTATTTCGGTTATGAAAAACGAGGGCGACTGGCTGGAGGGCATGGTATCGTTCTGCTCGGCCAGCATGGTGCCGATGGACTGGGTTAAACTGACGGTAATCTGCATCACGTAGCCCGGCGTGAGCGTATCGGGCCAGTCAAGGCGCACGGACTGCTCGGGTGTGTCGAGCAGTTCGACGTGGGTCGGGCTGATCACGCTCACCACCCGCGTGGGCGTGCCATACCAGTGGCCATGCACGTAATGCACGTCGCTCAGGGTGGTGACCTTCTGCAGCAGGCTCTGGTGGTCGCGGTGATAGACCGAGACCCCGCCAAGCACCTGCCCGCCATGGGAAAGGTAGTTGAAGCGGATCAGGTCATCGTGGGTGCGCAGCCAGTAGTTGTGCCATGTCGTCGCGGCGTCGGGTGTCGAGGCGTTCCACCACTCGGCGAGGTGCTGCTCCGAGCGTGGCGTGATCTGGTCATTGACCACCCCGCACAGCACGCCGAGGCCGATGATGGTGGGCAGGCACAGCTTGATCAGCCCCGGGGTGGACAGGCCAGCCGCCCGCATGATCGAGATTTCGTTCGATGTCGTCAGTTGCAGCAGGGTGAGCAGCGCACCAATCAGCACGGCGATGGGCATGGCATTGCCGAACAGGAGCGGCAGGTGCATGACCGCGTAGTACAACACCCCGGACAGGCCAAGGTGGCGGTGCATGATTTCGGTCACCTGTTCCAGCAGGGCCAGGATTTCCATCAGCGCCACGACGATGATGGCCGTGGTGAACACCTTGGCCAGCAACTCACGCGAGAGATACCCGAGCAGGACCGTGCCGCTGGCCAGGCGCAGGCGGCGCTTCATGCCTCTTTTTCCTGCATGCGTCGTGGCAGGCCATCCGCCGAAAGCTGGCGTGGCGGCAGGCGCGGCCCCGGCGAGAGCAGGGTGCGCAGCCCCCCAGCCTGCCGGATCAGCATGCCGACGCACACTGCGGCGAAAATGACCGTAGGCAGCCAGATGACCAGCAGTGGCGACATGTGCATGTTGGCGACGAAGCTCATGCCCATCTGCAGCGTGTGGTCAAAGCTGACCAGCGTAATGGCGGCAATGGCCAGGCCGGGATTGCCCTTCTGGCGCTTGCGCACGCCCGCAAGCGCGCAGGCCAGGATGGGAATGAACGGAATGGCGGCCGTGCGTGCAAGGCGGAAATGCAGTTCGGCCAGCATGTAGGACCGGCTGATGCCGGGATAGCCGTGGCGGAGGCCATGATACAGTTCGGGCACGGTCAGTTCGCGTTCCGTCTCGCCGCGTTTGCGGTAGGCCTCATCATCAAGCTTGGCCTCGCCGGAAATGAGGCGCGTGGTGCGGGTAAAGCCGGTGATGGTGGGGGGCTTGTCGGGCGTATCGGTCACGATGGTGCCGTCGACGAGGTCAAGCCGCATGCGCGAGCCATCGGCGGGATTGAACAGGTAACCCTTCTGCGCAGTAATGTAGCGCACGTGCGTCTTGTCCGAATGGTCACGGATGAAGACATGGAACAGGCGCGATCCCGCATGATCCACGCTCTCGGCCGTGAGCGTGATGTCATCTGATATGGCGAACATCTTGGATTGCAGGTGCGGCGTCCAGCCCGCGTGGCTGGCGAAATAGAAGGCCGAGCGGTAGTCATAGCGCGCATAAGGCTGGATGAAGCCATAGAGCGAGAAGGCCAGCACGCCAAAGACCGCCCCCGTCAGCACGAAAGGCTGGCAGATGCGGAAGATCGAGACCCCGCTGGCCGTCAGGGCATCAATTTCATGGTTGGCGCTCATGCGCCGGATAATGGAAAACACACTCACGCACATGGCCGCCGGCAGTGCGAGCCCCAGGTAATGGGGGATCAGGTCGCTGAGCAGGCCGAAGAATGTCTTCATGGAGCTGCCATTGGCAGCCAGCATGTTGAACAGCACCAGAAGCCGCTCCAGCAGCAGGGCGGACATGACCACGCCCAGTGCGATGGAAAACGGCGGCACGACCTGCCGCAGCAGGTAGCGGTCCATGGTTGTGGGACGCAGCTTGGCCAGAATCCCGTGCTGTAAAGACATGCGGCTCATCTAGGCGTGCTTATATCCGAAAAACGATACGGAGGAGGACTCATTCAAAAAATAGTTTCCTGCGTTGTACCCGCGGGCTCCCCCGCCGGAAAGAAACGCCTTGTAACACCAAGCGTATACCCCCCGTCGTCGCGTGGCGTAATGGCAATCCGGTTCCACGCCGCCGCGCGCAGCGGATCACGTGATCGTGCCGATGCAGACGCAATGCCCAGCACCGGCACCGCGCCAGCCGGGCCGGGCAGGGAAGACAGGGTGGAGGTATGGATATGGCCATGGAGTACCATCTCGGCACCCTCGCGTGCAATGCCATGGGCGAAAAGCTGGGGATCCTTGAGCGCCTTGCGGGCAATGGCGAGGCCCGGCACGGGCGGATGGTGAATCATGACAATGCGGCACAGCCCCTGCCTGCCTGTTTCGTGCAGTATTTCGGCCAGACGGGCGGCCTGACGCGCGCCCATGCGGCCCGTGGCCCTGAACCAGGGCGTCGGCACCGCCGAACTGACCCCGATCAGCGCAACCGGCCCCACCCGGCGCACGAACGGAAAGGGCAGTGCGCCCATCCATGGCTGCCACAGGCCCACGGTCTGCTGCCAGTTATCATGCACAAGGGTGTCATGATTTCCCGGTATGACTGTGCATGGCGCGGGCATCTGTTCAAGCCAGCGCAGGGCGTGGCGGCATTCTCCCGGCAGGCCCATATTGGTCAGGTCGCCGGTCAGCGCGATCATGTTCACATGGGCGCTGCCGATATCGACCATCACGCGGGCCAGAATTTCCGGGCGGTGCAAAAAACGGCGGCGCCGCTTCCATGAAAGATCGCTGAACATACGCTTGTTCAGCTTCTCGCGCAGGCGGGGAGGCGACATTTCCGTCGGCAGATGCGGGTCAGAAAGATGGGCTATGGTGATGGTGTTCAAGCTGGTGTCTTTCCCTGCATCAGGCCGGTCAGTAACCGGGCCGGGCGGTGTTATGCCTGCCAGTGTGGTGATGCGTTCCATCGTTTCGTGCCTTGCAATAGAAGGCAGATGGTTGCTTATGGCCTGTAAGTCAAATTTCAGACAGGGATGGAATCATCAGTGACCGGACGTTTTGCGCTTGTTTATAACCCGCGCAGCCGGCGGAACATGGGCGACAAGAGTTCGTATGCCCCGATGGCCCGTAGCCTTCTGGGAGAGAATTTCATTGATCCGGCCGACCGTTCCCTTCTCGATGCCGCAATCGCGCAACTGGCCGCGCGCGACATGGGCTGTATCGTGGTTGATGGGGGGGATGGCACGGTCAGCGATGTGCTGACCGCCATCCATCGCCATTACGACCCCGCGCGTTTTCCTGCCCTTGCCATCCTGCCTTCGGGCAATACCAACCTGATCGCGGGTGATGTGGGCTTTGGCCTGCGCGGGCGCAAGGCCCTTGACCTGCTGGTCAGCCTTGCGGATGCGGGCAAGCTGCGGCAGAAGGTGCGCAGGCGGTGCGGGCTTGTCGTGGAATGGCCCGAGGCCGAGGGAAAGCCTGCGGTCGTGGGCATGTTCCATGGGGCCGCCGCTTTTACGCGCGGTATTGAACTCGCCCACCAGCCTGCCATCCTGAACCATTATTTCCATGAAATGGCGGTTGTCGTCTCGTTCCTGTCTTCGGTGGCGCATCTGTTCACCCGTCGCTCGCGGCGGGAATGGATGCAGGGCAACCCGATTACGCTCAGGGCGGGTGAAAAGTCAGTGCGGCATGGAAACTGCTTTCTGTTCCTGTCCAGTACGCTCCAGCGCCTGCCGCATGGCATATGGCCATTCTGGAACGTGGCGGGCGGGCGCACTGATGTAATCAATTACCTGCATGTGGCAGGCCAGCCCTCGCGCCTCGGTGCTGCCGCCTGGGCGCTGCTGCGGGGGCGGCACCCGGCCTGGCTGCGCCATAACCCGGATTACTGCAGCGGTTGCGAAGAGCGGATCGAAATGGCGCTTGAATCCGATTTCGTGCTGGATGGGGAAGTCTTTTCCCCCGGCGCGTCTGGGCGGATCGTGCTGTCCGCCACGGCACCCATCGACTTCATCCACGCCTGAGGAATGCTGACCATGGCTGATTCTTCCAGCCGCCTTGCCGCGGCAGGGCGCATTGCCCATACGCTGGCCAATGAACTGGTCCAGCCCGTTCCTGCCTTTATCACGCAGTTTGTATGCGACCTGCTGGGTCCAGCGCAGCCTCTGGGCGTGCTTTTTTACGGCTCCGTGCTGCGCGAACCCGACCCCGATGGCGTGCTGGACTTTTATGTCATCGTGGAACGGCTGGAGGACTGGACCTCTGGTTACTTCGCGCGTGAGGCCAATCGCCTGCTGCCGCCCAATGTTGAATATCATGAGATTCCGGTGGGCGGGCGCATCATCCGCGCCAAGGTTGCCATCCTGTCGATTGCCCAGTTCCGGCGCATGACGGGGCGGGCCACGCTTGACACCACCATCTGGGCGCGGTTCTGCCAGCCGGTCAGGCTGGTCTGGGTGCGCGGGCCGGAGGCGGCCGACGCCATACTGGGCTGCCTGGTGCGCGCCATGGGGCAGGCCGGGCGCTGGGCGGCTGCCCTTGGCCCTGAACAGGGCACGGCGGATGCATTCTGGCTGGCGCTGTTCGCGCATACCTATGGCGCGGAATTGCGGGTGGAAAACGGGCGCAGGCCATCTGCCCTGCTTGAGGGGCGCGAAGAGCGTTATCGCGCGCTGCTACCTGATATATGGCTGGCCGATGGGCTGCCGTTCTCGCGAGAGGGAGATTGCCTTGCCCCGCGCCTGACACCACAACTGCGGCGCAGCATGCATGAAGGCTGGTGGCTGCGCGGGCGGCTGGGGCGGGTGCTCAATGTCAGCCGCCTGTTCAAGGGCGCCTTCACGTTTGAAGGGGGCGCGCGCTATATTGCCTGGAAAATCAGGCGGCATTCCGGCATTGAACTGCCGCTTGGACCATTTTCCGAGCGGCATCCGCTGATCTGCCTGCCATACCTGTTATGGAAGCTACGGCAGGCAGGGTTCTTCAGGCGGCGTGGCTGAGTCCCATCTCGCGCGCTACTGTTGCGAAGACGTTAACAGCCTTGTCAATTTCCGCTGGCGTGTGCGTTGCCATGACGGAGGTGCGCAGCAGCGGGTGCTGGTCCGGCGTGGCGGGCGGCAGGCTGAGGTTGACGTAAACCCCAAGGTCAAGCAGCCGGTTCCAGAACGCCACGGCAACCGCCACGTCATCCAGAATGACCGATACGACCGGGCTTGCCTGCGGGCCGGTGCGCAGGCCTGCTGCCTGAAGGCCCGCATGCAGCCTGCGGGCATTGTCCATCAGGCGGATGCGCAACTCGGGGTGGTTTTCCAGTTCGGTCAGGGCCGCCATGGTCGCGGCAATGACTTCCGGCGGCAGCGAGGCCGTGAACATGTAAGGCCGTGAACACAGGCGGATCAGGTCCAGCCCGTCATGGTTGGAGACACAGTAGCCCCCCACCGTGCCCAGGCTTTTGGAGAACGTGCCGACGACGAAGTCGACATCGTCTTCCACGCCATCGGCTTCGGCCACGCCGCGTCCATGCTTGCCCATCACGCCAACGGAGTGGGCCTCATCGGCCAGCAGCCAGGCCCCGGTCTCGCGCTTGACGGCAGCAAATTCCGCCATGGGCACCACATCGCCCATCATGGAATAGATGCCTTCAACCACAACCAGCTTCGCCCCCGGCGTGCCCTCAAGGCGGCGCAGGCGCTTGTGCAGGTCATCAGCATCATTATGGCGGAAGCGGATCACCTGCGCATGGCCAAGGCGGCTGCCATCATAGATGCTGGCATGGCTGTCGGCATCGAGCAGGAGGTAGTCATCCTTGCCCGCCAGGGCAGAAATGGTGCCAAGATTGGCCTGATAGCCCGTGGAGAATACCATGCAGTGCTTGCGCCGGAAGAAGGCGGAAAGCCGTTCCTCCAACTGGCGGTGCAGGCCCTGCGTGCCATTGGCAATGCGCGAGCCGGTCGTGCCCACGCCATAGGCCTTTGCTGCCTCGACCGCGGCATTGATCGCGGCGGGTGACTGGCTCAGCCCAAGGTAGTTATTGGTGCCGAACAGCAGCGTCTCGCGTCCTTCGATCAGCCCTACCGTTGAGGAAATGGGCTTTTCGATCACGACATCGAAGGGGTTGCGGCCGCCGCCAGCGGTTACGGATGCAAGGGCGGAGGCCAGACCTTCATATTTGGAAAAAATCGACATGATGCGTCAGGAAGCCTGCTTAAGGGAAACAATGCAGGCAGCCAAGTCATCAATGGTGCGGATATCGGCCAGCCGGTCAAGCGGCACGGAAACATCAAGGGTATCCTCGATTTCCATGACGAAATTCATGACGGCCAGTGAATCAAAGGCCAGATCTTCAACGATCTTGCTGCTGCCATTGATATCACGGGGAACCTTGGGGTTCGCCAGCAGCGTCTTCACGATCAGCGCGGAGACGCTCGCTACCGTTTCACTCATTCCTACATCCTTATGGCATGTCCAGCCTGCCCGTGGCAGCGGATCAGCATGAATGGTCGCCCCGCGCATGCGGCGGGGACGGGGACTGCAATCGGTCCCCTTAATTGCAAAGCCTTATGCGCGAAAAACAGGTTTTTGACCAGTCCTGCTTTCTACCCTGAACTGACGTGGCAACGGCGATGGGGGTGCGCCAGAGTGTCAGACCACGGAAACGGAAGATGATGCTTCCAGCGGCTGGAACGCCCCCGAAAGCAGCATGGCCCGTGCCCGCGCCCGCGTCAGCTTGCCCGATGAGGTCTGCGGCAGGGTGTGGGGCGGGACCAGGATGATGGACACATCCACCCCATGCTGCCGGCGGAACAGGCTGGCCGTTTCGGTTTTCAGCGTTTCACGGGCTTCGGGCGAAGTCGCGCGGCACTGCACGAGGGCCACGATCTTCTCGCCTTCGTCCTCATCAACCGAGAAGACGGCCACGTCACGGCTGCGCAGGGTGCTGATCTCGGTCTCGGCTGACCATTCCAGATCCTGCGGCCAGATGTTGCGGCCGTTGATGATGATCAGATCCTTGGCGCGTCCGGTAATGACAACCTGCCCGTTGAGCATGTAGCCAAGATCGCCAGTATTGAGCCAGCCTTCGGCATCGACCACGCGGGCGGTTTCCTGCGGGCGGCGGAAGTAGCCCTGCATCAGGCTCGGGCCGCGCACATAGACGGTGCCGATCTCGCGGTCGCGGAGCACATGGCCCTGCGCATCACGGACTTCAAGTTCATGCTGCGGCAGCACTTCGCCACACAGCACGAAGGTGCGCAGTGCGCGTGCCGGATCATTGGAGGGTACGGCCTTGCCCTGTGTTTCGAGCGCGCGCAGGTCAATCGTATCGGTGCAGATGCCCGCGCCAAGCGGGGCAAAGCTGATGGCCAGCGTTGCCTCGGCCATGCCGTAGCTGGCGGTAAAGGCACCGCTGTCAAAACCGGCGGAAGCGAAGCGTTGGGCAAAATCCTCAAGGATATGATAGCGGATCATGTCGCCGCCAATGCCCGCCACGCGCCACGATGAGAGGTCAAGCTCGATCGAGGTTGCGCGGCGCGCGCACAGCTCATAGCCAAAGGACGGGCTGTAGGAGATCGTGCCGCGATTGCGGCTGATCAGGTCCAGCCACACATGGGGGCGACGGGCGAACTCACGCGTGGGCAGCATGTCAACGCTGAGCTGGCAGGTCATGGGCGTTAAGAAAAAACCAACGAGTCCCATGTCATGATAGAGCGGCAGCCACGACACGCAGCGATCGCCGGTTTCGCGTACCTTGAGCCCGTTGAGCGCAATCGCGTGCGCATTGGCCATGCCCGAACGCTGGGTTACGGCAATGCCCATGGGGAAGCGCGTGCTACCCGAGGAAAACTGCAGGTAGGACAGGTCATCCGGCCCGACCGTGGGCAGGGTTTCGACCGTAATGGGCGTTTGCAGCAGTTCGGCTGGCGTGCCGGAGAATTTCAGGTCCAGCCCGGTCGTGATCTCGTCTGTCCATGATGCGATGATCGAGGCGATGACCACGGCTGATGCCGCGGCGCCCTCGATCATGCCGCGCAGGGTGCCGACATATCCTTCACGCCCGCCAAAGGCGACAGGCAGCGGCAGGGGGGCGGGCACAAGCCCGGCATACTGGCAACCAAAGAAGATGCGGGCGAAGTCACCATCGCTTTCCGCCACGATGGCCACCCGGTCGCCCGGTTCCAGCCCGAGTGACAGCAGGCGCCTGCCGGTCTCGATCGCCTGTTCGCGCAACGTGCTGTAAGGCAGCGTTTCGAGCAGGACGCCCTTGCCGGAATAGATGTTGAAGCCGCTCTTGCCCTGGGCGGCATAGTCCAGCGCAGCCGGGAACGACGAAAAATCGCCGTAACGACGAGGCAGACCAGAATCGGAGGGGGTCGGGAGGCTTATCATTTCCGGTAATTTGACTTCCACAGACGTATCTTGAAACGGCGAATGGGCGGTGTTCAACCAATTACCCTCAAAAAGTCAATAATCGATTTCGCGCCTTTGGCCGCCGTATCTGCCGGCGGCTCAAACCCGAATGTGTCGTGTATATACTCTTTTTGCCGATCAAGGAAATTTGCATGTGACAGGAAAGCATTGTCAAGGTCATTGCCTGCTGTTTCCACGTTTTCCAAGACCGGGCCAAGGGTCCAGCTCTCATAATTGGGGTCGCCGCGCCATGCGGCCCGGTGCGCGTTAAGGAACAGGCACGGGCGCGGTTTGATAAGAAATTCACTGACCTGACTGCTGACATCACCCAAATAGAGATCAGCGGCCATGGTATAGGTCATGTCGACGCTTTTGTCGCTGCCAAGGTCAATGATCATGTGGGGAGATCGGGTAAAAGGCGCCAGGATTTCCATGCTTTTCTCACGATTTGTATCGAAAAGCCGGTAATGCGGGGCAAAGATGAGATTATATTTTCCCTGCCGGGCAAAATATTCCAGCAATTTCATGCCAAATCGTGGCCATGAAGACAGGCTGCGACTGAAATGCGGGTTATAGAGGACCGTGGGGCGCCCATTATCAAAAAGCGGGCGCGCCTGAACATGAAGTCGGCGCACCATGTCGAATTTGGCATAGATTCCAGTAGTATAATGGCCCTTGCGCAACGTGCCCGCATGGAGCAGCCGCTCTTCAACCTTATGGCCCGCCATCAGGATATAGTCGAATTTCCGCACATCATTGGTAAAGCCGATGGCCCTGTCTCCGGCGCCATGTCGGGTCCAGATAAGGCGGGGATTGTGCACCCCCATCTTGCGTAAATAGAGCGAGGTGCGCTCAGGAATGACGATAGCCTGAAACTTGTTGAAATAATTCCTGTTCAGAAAAAGCACGGCCATTTTGCTCAGGGGGGTCGGCCCATGCTGCTTTATGTGGTTGCGGATCCACCGGGGCATGGCCAGCGTATCAAAGGTAACGGAAGACTCCGGATAGAGACGCGAAAGCTGGTGAAGGCGTTCAGCGCGTTCATCTGTCAGGCTGGCAATGTGAACCCGGACATCTTTATACAGGCGCGCCATTTCCAGCGCGACCGGGAGTGAATGGAACTCCTGGTGCGGCTGGGCAATATACGGGAAAAGGATATGATACACTTAAAGTAAGCCTGTCAGCGCGCTTAAAAACAAGATGACATAGTTCTATCCCTGTTTGCCAACCCTACAAGGAAGGTTTTGCAGGGTAGCACAGTCTGCCACCTATAAGGGTGTGACATTTAATGAAATCTGCCTTGCGATAAATCAATTCGAAGCGGAGTTAGGGCCTGTTAGGTCTTGAATAACAGAAC
>NZ_BCTP01000006.1 GCF_001571345.1 Komagataeibacter xylinus NBRC 15237
CAGCGCCAGCGCACCGTGCTGCTCGTTGAAAACGCGGGCCAGTCCCTCGGCCTGCCCGGCCGGGTGATCCGCCACCTGCTGCGCGTGCGGCGTGACGAGATCCGCATGCTGGGCGGCATGCCGTTCGCCGTGGTGCCCCACCCGCCCGTTGGCGCGGGTGCGGCCAGCGAACAGCGCGAGGAGGAACGGGTGCCGCTGGTCCCGCTGCGCGCCTTCGTGGGCGATGAAAACGCGCCGCTGCCGGTGCGCGATGGCGCGGTGAGCGTGGTGGTGATGGAGGTTGATGGCGTGCGCTGCGGCTTTGCCGTCGAGCGCATGCTTGATGTGCGCACGCTGCTGGTGTCGGACGCGACCGCCGTGGGGCTGGACAGCGAACTCGTGCCCGGCATTGCCTGGCCGCGTGAGGACCAGCCGGTGTTCGTGCTCAGCCCCGACCGGCTGTTTGCGCGCTGGCGCGAGCGCGGCAATGGCGGGGGCGCGCATTTCAGCGATGTGGACAGCGCCGCCCCCGTGGTGCCCGTGCGCCACGCGCCGCTGGTGATGGTGGTTGATGATTCGATCACGACCCGGACATTGCAGAAAACGATCCTCCAGTCCCACGGTTATGACGTGTGCCTTGCGGTGGATGGGGAGGAGGCGCTGGCCATGCTCCAGCAATCCTCGCGGCATGTGGATGTGGTGGTGACGGATGTGGAAATGCCCCGCATGGATGGCCTTGCCCTGCTTGCGGCCATGCAGGGGGATGCGCATCTGGCCCATATTCCCGTCGTGCTCATGACCTCGCGCAATGATGGCGAGGATATCCGTCGCGGCATGGAAGGGGGCGCACGGGCTTACCTGACCAAGCAGCGTTTCGATCAGGGCGAACTGATCGACACCATAAGGGGACTTTTGTGAACGCAGCCACGCCCCAGCCCGCCCAGCCGCCAAGGCGCGTGCTGATCGTGGAGGATTCGGCGGTATTGCGCCACCTGCTCATGCGCGTGGTGGCCGATGATCCGCGCCTTGAACTGGCCGAGGCAGTGGAAACGGCGGAGGAGGCCCTGCGCCTCGTGCCACGCCTGCGGCCGGATGTGATCTCGATGGATATCTGCCTGCCGGGCATGGACGGGCTTGAGGCCACGCGGCAGATCATGGCGCATTTTCCCACCCCCATCGTGATCGTAAGCGACAGGCCGGGGGGCGGGGCCGCGCATGTCTCGATGAACGCGTTGCGCTCGGGGGCGCTGTCGGTCATCGAGAAGCCGCAGGGCCTCACGGGCAGCGCGGGTGCCGCCGTGGCCCAGGGCATTGCCACCCAGCTCTACATCATGAGCCAGGTGCCGGTCATCCGGCGCAGGCTCATGCAGGCGGAACCCTTTCGCCACAAGGGCATGTGGTCGCGCCCGCTGGCCATTCACCCCCGCATCCTGGCCCTGGCCGCCTCCACCGGGGGGCCGACCGCCTTTGCCCGCGTGCTGGGCGACCTGCCGCCCGATTTCGCGCTGCCCGTAGTGCTGGTGCAGCATATGGGGCAGAGCTTCATGGAAGGCTTTGCCCAGTGGCTGGACCAGCAGGTGGCGCTGCCGGTCAGGCTGGCGCAGCATGGCATGCCCATCGCGCGCGGGCAGGTGCTCGTGGCGCCGGGTGACCGGCACATGACGGTCGGCCCGCACGGTGAGGTGCTGCTGCATGACGCGGCCCCGGTGCAGGGGCAGCGGCCTTCGGCTGACGTGCTGTTTTCCTCCGTGGCACGGGTTTTTGGCGCCGACGGGCTTGGCGTGCTGCTGACCGGCATGGGCGAGGACGGCGTGGAAGGGCTTGGCCGCATCCGCGCGCGCGGTGGCTACACGGTGGTCGAGGACCGCAGCACCGCTGTCATTCACGGCATGCCGGGTGCTGCCGAGCGCGCGGGGGCTGCGTGCATCAGCCTGCCGGTGCATGAGATCGCCCCCCATATCCTCCGGGCCATGGCGGGCGGCCCGGTTCCCTCACAAGACCCCCTGGCTGGATAAGACGACCCCATGGTGCTGACCGACCGCGAAGACATTGCCGATACCCTGCTGCTGGTGGAAGATTCCGACACGCAGGCCCTGCGCATCCGCCGCATGCTGGAAAGCCACGGCTTTCATGTCCATCGCGTGGCCAGCGGGGAGGAGGCGCTTGATACGCTCGATGTGCGCCTGCCGGGGCTGGTGATTGCCGATTATCACCTGCCGGGCATGAATGGCGGCCAGTTGGCCCGCCAGTTGCGCATGAACGCGGTCACGCGCACCATACCCGTGCTGATCCTGACCGAGGGGATCGAGCCGGGGCTGGAGCGCGAGGGGCTGGAAAGCGGGGCGGATGCCTATATTCCCAAATCCTCCGACCCGGCGCTGATCGTCTTCCGCATCCGCGCCCTGTTGCGCGAGCATGCGGCGCATGCGCCCTCGCTTCTGCCGCAGCGTGTGTTTCGCCGCGCGCGCATCATGGTCATCGCCCCCGAGCCCGAACACAAACGCGCCGTGCCCGAACTGCTCGACCAGTTGCGGCGCGACGGGCATATCGTCACCCTGTGGCATGACCCCTCCCGCCTCGTGCCAGCCCTGCTGCATGACCCCGAGCACATGCCCGACTGCGTGGTGATCGACCTCGCATGCCGGGAGTTCGACGGGCTGGAAGTGTGCCGCAAGCTTGATGAATGGCGGCAGGAGGACCTGCTCTCGGGCAACGTGCCGCCGCGCATACTCGGCGTGGATGGCGCCCCCCGGCCCGATGCCAAGGAGTTCTCGGCCCGCGTGTTCGAGGCGGGGATCGATGATCTGGTCTCGCGCGATGTGGGGCCTGCGGCGCTGGCGCTGCGCATTCGCGTGCTGGTGCGCCGCAAGCTGTTGCAGGATGACGTGCGCCGCATCGAGGTGGAGCGGCAGGCGCGCGAGATCGCGGTCAAGAGCGCGCGCGCGGAGGCGGCGGCCATTGCATCGAAAGCCTCGCTGGCCGAGGCGCTGGAGCAGGCCAACCGTGAACTGGCCGATGCCAACCGCAAGCTGATCGAAACCCAGGGCAAGCTGGTGCAGACCGCCAAGATGGCCTCGCTGGGTGAACTGGTGGCGGGCATCGCGCACGAGATCAACAACCCGCTGGCCTTCATCCTGGCGCATAAGGACACGGTGGCACGCGGGCTTGACCGGCTCGCGGCGATGGAGAACACGACCACCGACGCCGATCACGACCAGCGGGGCGCGATCCTGGCCAAGTGCCGCGACCGGGTGGGGTCGATGAACATGGGGTTGCGGCGCATCCAGAACCTTGTGCTGAACCTGCGCAAATTCTCGCGGCTTGATGAAGGGCTGTTCCAGGTCATCGACGTGCCCGAGGCGCTGGAAACGGTCATGGCGTTGCTGACCCAGAAGCTGGGCAGCGGCATTGCGGTCAAAAGGCAGTATGATGCCCCTGACCGGCTGTACTGCCAGGCGGCGCTGCTCAATCAGGTCATCATGAATATCATCAGCAATGCGGCGGATGCAATTCTTGCCGCCCAGCATGATGATATGTCTGGTCAGGGCGGCATAGCGGTGGGCGAGATCGGGATTCACACCTGCCTCGCCCATAATGAGGACGGGCCTGACAGTTACGTCTTTGTCATTACCGATAGCGGCCCCGGCATCGCACCTGATGTGCAGGAACGTATTTTCGAGCCGTTCTTCACCACCAAGCCGGTGGGGGCGGGCACGGGGCTGGGGCTGGCCATTGCCTACAGCGTGGTGCAGGCGCATCACGGCAGCCTGTCGGTGGGGCGGGCGCCCCAGGGTGGGGCGCGCTTCACCATTTCCATACCGTGGCACCCGGAGCAGGGGAGTGAAGGCCCGGCACTGCCCGCCGCCACATCGTCCGAGCGCATGAACTAGCCACGCCTTTAACCCGCGTGCAGGGAGAGACCATGCCCATCAATACAGATCCTGCCACGCAGGCGCGCCCCGTTGTGCTGCTGGTGGATGACGAGGCGGAGATCCTCGTTGCCCTGACCGACCTTCTGGAAGACACGTTTACCGTCCTGTCCACCACATCGCCCACGGAGGCGCTGGAGATCCTCTCCACCCGCAACGACGTGGACGTGATCGTGTCCGACCAGCGCATGCCCGAGATGGGGGGCGACGTGATGCTGGCCCGCGCCCGCGCCCATAGCGACGCGCAGGCCATCCTGCTCACCGGCTATGCCGATATCGGCGCGGTGGCGGCAGCACTGAACCAGGGGCGCATCTCGTTCTATTCCCACAAACCGTGGGATGCCGATGCCCTGCGCGCCATGATCGTGCAGGCGGCGGATTATCACCGCCTCGAGCGTGAACTGCGCACCGAGCGCATGCTGCTGCACGGGCTGCTTGACAACCTGCGCTCGGGCCTTGGCTTCAAGGATGCGCAGGGCCGCTTCATCCGCATCAACCAGCAGGCCGCCGATTTCTATGGCCGCGACGTCAATGCCTGCCTTGGCCACACGGAGGAGGAACTGTGCGATGCAGACCTCCTGCCCCTCATCCGCGCCGCACAGGCGCGCCTGCGGGCGGAGGGGCGTGATGAGGAAATGCTGGAACTGCCCGCCCACATAAGGGGTGCGGCACAGGGGCGGTGGCGCGAGATCACGCGCGTGGTGCTTGGAGCACTTGGCGATGGCTCGGCGGGGTCGGTCGTGATCAACCGCGACATCACCCGCCAGCAGGAAATGGCGGCCCGCCTGCGCCAGGCGGAAAAGATGCAGGCGCTCGGCACGCTGGCGGGCGGCATCGCGCACGACTTCAACAACCTGCTCACCGTCGTGCTCGGCTCGCTCGAACTCGTGCGCGACATGGGGCCGGAGGAAGGGCCGATGGCCCGCCTGCTCGATAACGCCGCCGCCGCCGCCCAGCGTGGTGCGTCGCTCACGCGCAGGCTGCTCAATTTCAGCCGCCCGCGCGACCTGAGCCTCGAGCCGGTGGATGTGAACGCCCTGCTGCACGGCATGAAGGATCTTCTGGCCCAGACCGTGGTGTCGCGGCAGGGCAAGGATGCCCGGGGGCAGCCCTGTTCCATCGTGGTCGATACGGCTGCCTCCGACGGGGTGCTGCCGCCTGTGTGCACCGATGCGGGCCAGCTTGAGCTCGCCGTGCTCAACCTGTGCATCAACGCGGTCGATGCCATGCCCGGTGGCGGCATGATCGTGGTCTCCACGGCACTCAAGCAGGTGAAGGAGATCGTGGCGGGCACCAACCTCGTGCCGGGTAATTACGTCATGGTTTCAGTGACCGATCAGGGGATGGGCATGTCGCCCGACACGCTGGCGCGCGTGTTCGAGCCCTTCTTCACCACCAAGGATGTGGGGCGCGGCACGGGGCTGGGCCTGTCCATGATCTATGGGTTCATCCGCCATGTGGGCGGCGAGGTGCAGGTGCGCAGCCAGCCGGGCGAAGGCACGCGCGTGGATCTGTGCCTGCCGGTGCAGGGGGGCATCAGGGCGCAGGACCAGCCCCTGCCCACGGGCCGCCCGCAGGTGGGGGCACGGAGCGGCCGCGCGCTGCATGTGATGGTGGTTGATGACGAGCCGGGCGTGCGGGCGGTCACGGCGGGCTTCCTGCGCGCACGAGGGCATGATGTGCTTGAATATTCCTCCGGCACGGCGGCTGTAAATGCCATGGAGGCAGGGCTTGGCCCGATCGACCTCGTGATCATGGACGTGATGATGCCCGGCATGGGCGGGCTCGAGACGGTGCACCACCTCCAGGCCCTGCGCCCCGGGCTGCGCGTGCTGTACCTGACCGGCTATGCCAGCGCGGGCGCATTGCCCGCAGGCAGCGCCAATGTCATGCACAAGCCCTTCACGCAGGCGGATCTTGCCGCCCATATCGACCGGATCATGCAGCGCCCGCCTGACTGAAATGCCGCCCGCGCCCGGCAGCGGGCGCGTTGCCCCTTGTGCTGGCGCAGGAAGGTTTTATCTGTAGAACCATGCAAGATCATCATTCCACATCCCATGACCCGGTCGGGTGGCATGGTACGACCATTCTGTGTGTGCGCCGTGGCGGCCGTGTTGCCATGGCGGGCGACGGGCAGGTGACGCTGGGGGCTACCGTGATCAAGGGCAATGCCCGCAAGGTGCGCCGCATCGGGCCGACGGGGCAGATCCTGGCAGGCTTCGCGGGGGCGACGGCGGATGCCTTCACCCTGCTGGAGCGGCTGGAAAACAAGCTCGAGCGCTACCCCAACCAGCTTGAGCGCGCCTGCGTGGAACTGGCCAAGGACTGGCGCACCGACCGCTACCTGCGCCGGCTCGAGGCCATGATGGCCGTGGCCGATGCCGAGCGCTCCTTCACGCTGACCGGCAATGGCGATGTGCTTGAACCCGAGGATGGCATCATCGCCATTGGCTCGGGCGGCAATTACGCGCTCTCCGCCGCGCGCGCCCTGCTGGGCATTGACGGGCTGGGGGCGGAGGAAATCGCCCGCCGCTCGATGAAAATTGCTGGTGATATCTGTGTCTATACCAACCATTCCGTCATTGTGGAGACACTGGGCGGGGATGCGCATGAGGGGGCCGCGTAATGGAAATACCCAATCATACCCCGCGTGAGATCGTCTCCGAACTCGACCGTTTCATCATCGGGCAGGGTGATGCCAAGCGGGCCGTGGCCATTGCGCTGCGCAACCGCTGGCGCCGCGCCCAGTTGCCCGATGCGCTGCGTGAGGAGGTGGTGCCCAAGAACATCCTGATGATCGGGCCCACCGGCTGCGGCAAGACCGAGATCGCCCGCCGCCTCGCCAAGCTCGCGCAGGCGCCGTTCCTCAAGGTCGAGGCCACCAAATTCACCGAAGTGGGTTACGTGGGCCGCGATGTGGAAAGCATCATCCGCGACCTGATCGAGGTCTCGATCAACATGCTGCGCGACCTGCGGCGCAGGGATGTCGAGGCCAATGCCGGGGACGCCGCCGAGAAGCTCCTGCTCGATGCGCTGGTGGGCGAGGGGGCCTCGGCCGAGACCCGCAACAAGTTCCGCCGCATGCTGCGCGCGGGCGAGCTTGAGCACAAGGAAGTCGAGATATCGATTGCCGAGGGCGGCAACCCGGCCCAGTCCGACATGCCGAACATGACGCCGGGCACCGTCATCAACTTCTCGGACATGATGAAGGGCTTCATGAACCGCGTGCCGCAGCAAAAGCGCATGACAGTGGCCGCGGCCCGTGCCGCCCTGATCCGGCAGGAAGCGGACCGGATGCTCGATACCGAGGCCCTGACGCGCGAGGCCGTGGCCCACGCGCAGGACCACGGCATCGTCTTTCTCGACGAGATCGACAAGGTGTGCGCCCGTGCCGCCGAAGGGGGCGCGCGGGGCGGCGATGTCTCGCGTGAGGGCGTGCAGCGCGACCTGCTGCCGCTGATCGAGGGCACCACCGTCTCGACCAAATACGGCCCGGTGCGCACGGATCATATCCTGTTCATTGCATCCGGCGCGTTCCATATTGCCAAGCCATCCGACCTGTTGCCCGAGTTGCAGGGGCGGTTGCCCATCCGGGTGGAACTGGCCTCGCTTACGCGCGAGGACCTGCGTCGCATCCTGACCGAGCCGGAGCATTCACTGCTCAAGCAGTATGTTGCCCTGCTGGGCACGGAGGATGTGAAACTGTCGTTCAGCGACGGGGCGATAGACGCGCTGGCGGAGCTTGCGGCGGATATTAACGAGCGGGTTGAAAATATCGGCGCGCGGCGTCTGGCCACCGTGCTTGAGCGCCTTCTGGAGGATGTGTCCTTTACCGCAGCCGACCGCAAGGGCGAGGCTGTGCTGATCGAGGCTGCCGACGTGCAGGCCAGGGTCGCACCCCTGGCCCGCAAGGGTGATCTGAGCCGCTTTATCCTGTAGGCCATGCGGCCTGCCCGCAGGGGGCCGTGCCGCAGGGCGCGGCCTTTTGCATTCTGACCGATTTGATGGCCACCAATGCTGGAAAGATGATGACCGACCCGTTTGTAAAGCCCGAGGACGATACCGCCGCTGACGCCATTGCCGAGATTGGCGAAGAACTGGCCCTGTTTGATGACTGGATGCAGCGCTACCAGTACATCATCGAACTCGGGCGCAAGCTGCCGCCTTTTCCGCCCGCGTGGCAGGATGATGCCCACCGCGTGCCCGGCTGCCAGAGCCAGGTCTGGATGGAGGTGCAGCCGCGCGACGATGGCGCGCTCTACCTTGCAGGCGCATCGGATGCGGCCATCGTGTCGGGGCTGGTGGCGCTGCTGCTGCGGGTCTATTCCGGCCGCAGCCGGCAGGAGATACTTGATACCGACCCCGCCTTCCTGCGTGATCTGGGGCTGGTGCAGGCGCTCTCCACCAATCGTGGCAACGGGGTGGAGGCCATGGCGCAGGCCATTCGCAAGGCCGCTGCCGCCATGCCTGCCTGAAAAACAGGAAACGCTTTAAAAGCCGCCGCCTTTTTGAGGGAAAAAGGCGGCGCGTGGACTGTTCTGGCGTTCAGTAACCCGCATCAAATCCTGCATCGTCCACGGCGGCGTACAGTTCTTCAAGGTTGGTGGAACGGGTATCGTAGGTAACGAAGGCCTTGCCCTGTTCGAGCGAGACTTCAACCATCGATACGCCATCCACCCCTTCGAGCGCGCGCTGCACCTTGGCGGCGCAGCCATCGCAGGTCATGCCCTGTATGTTCAGTGTCAGTTTTTCCATGGTCTGGCTACCTTCTGCTGTCGCACGCCCGCAGTGGCTGCGTTGGGTTGGTCGGTCGAATCATTACAACGGAAAAGGGGGGCGCGCCATTACCTCTTCCGCAGTGCTCCCCCATGGCACGGGATGCACGCCGTATTGCCGCAGGCCCGATAAAGGCATCCTCATTCATTATGGGATCCATTGGGGCATCGTGAAAATGGAAGCCGATAAAAGTTTTTGGTGAAGCTTTTTTCAAAAAGCTTCGAAGAACGCCGCCTTTTTGAATAAAGGCGATACCCCGAAACTTTTCTTATTTTGCCTCTGAACGTTATCGTTCATAATGGAAATGTCGCTCTGTTTATTCCCTATCCGCACAAAGGCTATCGCGATCCTAGCGTGTTCATGTGGCATGGTGGAATGGAAAACCGCCCGTATTGCGCACGGCGCGCATGTGGCTGTTTAAAGAGAGTGCATTGATAAAACAGGATAAAAGTTTTTGGGCGCGCTCTTTTTTAAGGCGGCGTTCTTGAAGCCGTTACCTGAAGATCGGCGCGGAGGGGCGCATGCAAAAAGGGCCGGTGCTTGCGCAACCGGCCCTTGCGTGGCGGCGATGATTGACGCGGTGGGTGTCAGTCAACCGTGCTCATACGGGTTTCATCAACGAACTTTTCAGTATCGTCATCGATCTTGCGCGACTTGCGGCCAGCGGGGCCATGCACGTACAGCGTCTTGCGGTCGATCTTCTGGTCAGAACCCTGCGGCTTGAGCGGCATTTCATATTCGGGCTTCTGCGCATGGTCGGCCATCTGCAACTCGGGGTTGAATACCGAGTTGAACTTCCAGATCATGGTCAGGAAGTTGGTCTGCCCCCGCAGGGCCAGGCGCAGGGCGATGCCCAGCGTATCCTTGATCGCGCTCCAGCCCAGATGCTTGTTGTTGAGGATCTGCTGGGTCTTGACGAGTTCCTCATAGAACTCGCGCAGCGGCAGGGTGGTGGGCATGACCGCGTGCTGGATGTCGAACAGGCGGTAGTCACGCGTGGTCAGCTTGCGGGACTCGCTCTCCCATATCTCGGTGCCGGGGTAGGGGGTCGTGACCGAGATGTTCACGATATCCGGGATCTCGAGGCACCACTGGCGGATGACCTCGAAGCGCTCGCGGTCCCATGACGGGTCGGCAATCAGGTTGATGGCCACGATCAGGTCGAGCGAGCGGGCATATTCCAGCGCCTCGAAGTTGCGGTCCATCGACACGCGCTTGCGGAAGCGCTTCAGCCCTTCGGAATCCACCGCCTCAAGCCCGATGAAGATGTAGCTCAGCCCGATCTCTTTCCAGACCGCGAACACTTCCTTGTTGCGCATCAGCACGTCGGCGCGCGTCTCGAGGTAGTATTCCTTCTGGATGTTGCGGCGCTTGATTTCATCGGCAATGGCCATGCCGTGCTCGGCATGCACGAAGGCCACGTCATCGACGATGAAGATGCCGGGCTCCTTGATCTCCTGCAGTTCCTCGCCAATCACCTTGGCGCTCGCCGTGCGGTAGGAGCGGCCATAGAAGGTCCAGGCGCTGCAGAAGGTGCAGTCCCACGGGCAGCCACGGGCGAACTCGATGGAGGCGGCGGGGTCGAGGGTGCCGATGAAGTATTTGCGGCGGTGGCGCAGCAGGTCGCGCGCGGGGCGCACCTCATCAAGCGATTCGATGAAGATGGGCGGCGGGCCATCGCCATCCATGGTCACCACGCCGGGCACGGTGGTCAGGTCCTTGCCTTGCTCCCATGCCTCGAGCAGCAGGCCGACGGTGGCATCGCCCTCGCCCTTGAGCACGCAGTTGATGGCGCCATCGGACAGGGCCAGCACGTCACGCGCGATGAACGAGATGGAGTGCCCGCCAATGAACAGGAACACGTTGGGCAGGCGCTTGCGCGTTTCCTTGCACAGGTCGATGATCTCGGGAACATTGGCCAGGTAATTGCCCGAGAAGCAGATGGCATGCGGGCGGAATTCCTCGATGCGCTGCCAGTAATCAGGGTGCTTCTCGACCTGCAGGTCGAGGATCTGCACGTCATGCCCCTTGTTGCGCGCGGCACCGGCAACCAGTTCAAGCCCCAGCGGTTCAAGACGCAGGAAGACCTTCGTGTACATGAGCGAGCTTGGATGAACGGCCAGTAATCTCATTCTTTTACCTCAGGCATCGATGGGGACGGTGACAACGCGCGACAGCCATACGCAATCTGGTAACAAATTTACAGCCAGTCCGGTGCTGTATTTGCAATTTTTATATATCACGCATGATTTAAAAAAAATCAGAATAATGACAGAGGGTGGCAATATAAGGGCCGCCTGTCATCAGGATCACGGTAATATCACCTATGCATTCAGATGATACCAGCATCTGGCTTCATCATATCTTCTTGGCAGATATGCTTTGTGTTCATGTCCGGCATTGCAGGTAGGGCACCTATGCATTGCCCACGCGGCACCCCCTGCCCGGCGTCTTGTCCCCTATCGCGGGCAGCGCTTTCGTGGCAGTCTTGCCAGCGCTTAAGCGACGGGGTCGAAATGAAGCTGAAGATTGTGGAAAAACTGCCTGCCCGCCTCGGGCTGCTGGCATGTGGGCTGGTAGTGCTTGGTGGCTGCACGGCCGAGATCGGGCGCAAGCCGTTCGAGAGTGACATAAAATGCCTGCGCGAGCAGCTGGGCACCACCATGCAGCTCAGCTTTCCCATCGCGGCGAATACCTGCCAGCGCATGAGCGACCATAACTTCATCTTCGGTTCAAAGAAGAAGAAGGCCGTGCCGCTGCCGCTCAACCTGCGCGGCGCGCCCGACCTGCAGAAGATGGCCGATGAATACGGCTACAGCTACACAAAATAGCGTGTCCGCCCGGTAAGGGAACCCTGGCCGCCCCGGCGTGTTGCGCCTGCGTTGCGCTGGCCAGGGCGGGGTGGCTTCAGTTTTCCAGTTCGGTATCCCAGTACAGGTAGTCGCGCCAGCTTTCGTGCAGGTAGTTGGGCGGGAAGGCGCGGCCGTTTTCCTGCAACCTGCGGCTTGAGGGGCGTGCGGGTGTGTGGGCGGGATACATGCGGATCTGGTGCGGCATGTAGGAGCCCTTGATCAGGTTGCACGGGCTGCAGGCGGTCACCACGTTTTCCCAACTCGTGCGACCGCCCTTGCTGCGGGGAATGACATGGTCGAAGGTCAGTTCCTGCGTGGGGAAGCGGGTGTTGCAGTACTGGCAGGAAAAATTGTCACGCAGGAAGACATTGAACCGTGTGAAGGCGGGCTTGCGGGCGGTAGGGATATAGTCCTTGAGCGCAATCACGCTGGGCAGGCGCAGGCTCTGGGTGGGGGAGTGGACAACGGTGTCATATTCGCTCAGCACCGATACGCGGTCGAGCCACACGGCGCGGATGGCGTCCTGCCATGACCATAGCGAAAGCGGAAAATAGGAGAGCGGCCTGAAATCGGCATTCAGGACCAGGGCTGGCAGGTATTGACTGTCACAGGGCACGGACGCATTCCTTTCCGAATGCCGCCGCACAAAGTTCAGGCGTACTCTGTTCCGAAGCGAACGCCTTATGGATGTGCGTCGTCGTCAGGTAACTGTCGAATCTATTGCAGACCCCGCATGGCGTGGCAACCCCATGCCCGCGCGGGCGCAGGAGTTGATCCATCAACGCAGCAGGGCAGGGTGGGGGCGCATTTTTTCGCCATAACCCTGATTTGACTTGATAATGGCTGAAATTACCCGTTTTGCGCCCAGCCCCACGGGGCACCTGCATCTGGGGCATGTGGCCTCGGTGCTGCACGCCTGGCGCGCGGCCACGGAGTCGGGCGGTCGCTTCATCCTGCGGGTGGAGGATATCGACACCACGCGTTGCCGCCCCGAGTTCATTGCCGACCTGTATGCCGACCTCGCTTGGCTCGGCCTGTCCTGGCCGCAGCCGGTGCGCCGCCAGTCAGAACATATGGCCGATTATCGCGCCGTGCTCGACCATCTGGCCGCGCATGGCCTGCTTTACCCGTGCTTCTGCACCCGGCGCGATATTGCCGAGGCCGCGGGCGCGCCCCATCACGCGCCCGATGGCGCACTGGTCTATCCCGGCACCTGCCGCCACATGGACCCGGGCCTGCGGGCGGCAAGGCTTGCGGCCCGCACCCCCCACGCCCTGCGGCTGGACATGGCGCGCGCCCTGCAATGGCCCGGCGCCAATATGCTGACATGGCATGAACTGGGCGAAGGCCCGCAGCCCGCCAATGCCGCCGCGTTTGGCGATGTGGTGCTGGCGCGGCGCGATGTGCCCGCCTCCTACCATTTATGTGTCACCCATGATGATGCGTTGCAGGGCATCACCCTTGTCACGCGCGGGACGGACCTGCGGCCTGCAACCGGCCTGCACCGCCTGTTGCAGCATATCATGGGCTGGCCCGCGCAGCGCTACCGCCACCATGCGCTGCTGTGCGATGCCGGGGGCCGGCGGCTGGCCAAGCGCGATGGCGCGCCCTCCATCCGCGCCATGCGGGCCGCGGGCCTGACGTCGCAACAGGTGATGGAAGCCGCAGGGGGCGGGCATCACATATCTGCTGTTTCCTCGGGCACGGGTTCGCTCTAGGCTACGGCCGCCCCGGTCACGTGCCGGATGTGTCCTTTCACTGTTGATGGATCTTGACACCATGGATCTTACCGCCGCCCGGCTGGCCCGGATCAGCCCGAGCCAGACGATTGCCATCTCAACCAAGGCGCGTGAACTCAAGGCGGCGGGGAAGGACATCATCAGCCTTTCCGCTGGCGAGCCGGATTTCGATACGCCGGACAGCATCAAGAAAGCCGCCATCCGCGCAATCGAGGCGGGCGAGACCAAATATACCGATGTCGCGGGTACGCCCGCCCTGCGCCGCGCCATCGCCGAACGCTTCCGTGCCGATAACGGGCTGGATTACACCTGGGATGAAGTGATCGTTGCCAATGGCGGTAAGCAGATCATCTATAACGCCATGGTCGCGACCATCAATCCGGGCGACGAGGCCATCATTCCCGCGCCGTGCTGGGTGTCGTATCCCGATATCGTGGCGCTGGCCGAGGGCACGCCCGTCATCGTGCCATGCAGCGTGGAGAACGGCTTCAAGCTCCAGCCCGCCGAACTCGAGGCCGCAATCACGCCGCGCACCAAGTGGCTGCTGCTCAACTCGCCCAACAACCCCACCGGGGCGGCCTATTCCTTCGAGGAGATGCGCGGCCTGTGCGACGTGCTGCTGCGCCACCCCGATGTGTGGATCCTGACCGACGACATCTATAACAAGCTGGTCTATGATGGCTTCCGTGCCCCCACCGTGGTCGAGGTCGAGCCCCGCCTGCGCGAGCGCATCGTTACGATGAACGGCGTGTCCAAGGCCTATGCCATGACCGGCTGGCGCATTGGCTATTCCGCAGCCCCCGTGCAGATGACGCGGGCCATGAACAAGCTGCAGGGCCAGTCCACCTCCGGCCCCGGCTCGGTCAGTCAGGCCGCGGCGGTGGAAGCACTGACCGGCCCGCAGGACTTCATCGGCACCATGGTCAGCACCTATCAGGCGCGACGTGACCTCGTGGTGGGCATGCTCAACGAGGCGAAGGGCCTGCACTGCCCGGTGCCCGAGGGCGCGTTCTATGTGTTTCCCTCGCTTGTCGGCTGCCTGGGCAAGACCAGCGCGGGTGGCACGCTGATCGATACCGATGAAGCCTTCGTCACCGCCCTGCTTGATGAGGAAGGCGTTGCCGCCGTGCATGGCAGCGCGTTCATGTTCGCCGGGCATTTCCGCATCTCCTACGCTACCGACACGGCCAGCCTGAAGGAGGCGTGCCTGCGCATCCAGCGTTTCTGCGCAGCCCTGCGTTAAGGAACGGACAGCCATGAACAGGAATGAAGGACTGCCCCATCCGCTGTTTGCGCAGCGGATGGAGCGCCTGAGCGTGCCCGCCACCATTGCCATGGCGCAGCGCGCGCGTGAACTGCGCGCCAAGGGCGAGAAAGTGCTCTCGCTCGCATTGGGCGAGCCTGACTTCGCAACGCCCCCCGCCGTGATCGAGGCGGCGCACCGCGCGGCGCTGGACGGGCAGACCAAATACCCCCCCGTTGATGGCACGCCTGCGCTCAAGGCGGCGATCGCGCGCAAATTCGCGCGCGAGAACGCGCTGGACTACGCGCCGGGCGAGATCATGGTCTCGAACGGGGGCAAGCAGGTCATCTTCAATGCGTTCATGGCCACCGTGCAGCCGGGTGATGAAGTGGTCATTCCGCGCCCGTACTGGGTCAGCTACCCGCTGATTGTCGAGATGTTTGGCGGCACGCCGGTCTATGCCGACTGCCATGAGGCCGATGATTTCCGCCTCAGGCCCGCGGCGCTGGAGGCCGCGATCACGTCACGCACCAAGTGGCTGGTGCTCAATTTCCCCAACAACCCCACTGGCGGCACCATGGGGGAGGCGGATCTCGCGGCCGTTGCGGAAGTGCTGCGCCGCCACCCGCATGTGCATGTGCTCAGTGACGAGATATACGAGCACCTGCTCTATGACGGGCAGCGCCATGCCTCGCTTGCCGCCGTCGCTCCCGACCTCAAGGGCCGTATCCTGACCCTGAACGGCGTGTCGAAAGCCTATGCCATGACTGGCTGGCGGGTGGGTTACGTGGGTGGCCCCACGCCGCTCATCCGCGCCATGACGGCCATACAGGGTAGTGCTACCTCGGGCATCTGCACCATCAGCCAGGCCGCTGCTGCCGCTGCCCTTGACGGGCCGCCCGACATTATCGCGCAGATGTGCGCGGTCTATGCCCGCCGGCGCGAGATGGTGGTGTCAACCCTGCGTGCCATTCCCGGCCTGACCTGCGCCATGCCGCATGGGGCGTTTTATGCCTATCCCGGCATTGCGGGCTGCATCGGCCGCAGGACAGCGGAGGGGCGTATGCTCAACACGGACGAGGATTTCGCCATTGCCCTGCTCGCCGAGCAGCATGTGGCCGTGGTGCATGGCTCGGCCTTCGGGCAGGGGCCTTACCTGCGCCTGTCCTATGCCACGAGCGACGACATTCTCACGGAATGCTGCACACGCCTTGCGCGGTTTGTGGATGGGTTATCCTGAAGGGCATCAAGGCGCCCGGATGCCGCCTTTTTTCAAAAAGGCGGCGTTCCTGGAAGCTTTTTTCAAAAAGCTTCACCAAAAACATCCTTATGATTTCTGGATGTTTTTCGGACTGACTTTTCAAACAGTCTCTTATGGGAGGCGGTATTTTTTGAAGCTGGCTGATAAAGCTTCACCAGAATATCGTGTTGTTTTCAGTCAGGATCGGGCGAGGGCGGGTTGAGCAGGAAAACCCCCTCGGTCAGGATGGCGGGCAGGAGCGGGGTTGCCAGCGGCAGGCCCGACAGCACGATCGCCCCTGCCGAGGCCGCGCAGGCCCCCACGTAGCCGGTGCGCCCGCCAAGGCGCTCGGCAATGACAAACAGAAAGACCGCCACAAGCTCCAGCACCGCAGCCCCCCCGAGGCGGAGCGGGTGCAACTGGGTCTGCAATCCCATATCCGACAGCAGGCGCAGCAGCGCGGGCGACTGTGCCTGCGTGTCGCCCCCTAGTCCGAACATGAAGGAAAAGGGCAGGATCAGCACGCCGAGTATATCGCGCAGCAGGTTGATCAACCCGCTGACCAGCGGCAACAGCACCAGAATGGCGAGGCTCATGCTGGTGCAGGTGGCGACAATGATCAGTCCGACCTGTCTCTGCCGGGCCGCCGGGTTGTGCGGCGGCTCATCGGGCTGCATGGGCACGGCGGCTTGCGGCTGGCGTCACCACCATTTTACGGGTTCGGGTTCATTGGGGTCAGCCTCGTCATTGCCTGCCTGGGGGGGGGCGGGCGAGCACGACCCGGTTTTCCGCCATGCGGTTGCGTGCCTTGTGTCGGCCGGCATCCTCACGCAGGCGGTCGGCCTCCTCGCGCGCGGCATAGATTTCGGCGCGCAGGCTCAGTATTTCAGCATCGCGTGCGGCGAGTTTGGTCTTGTTCTCGGCAGCGATGACATCGGCATGGCCGATGCGGGTGGTCAGGGAGCGGATCTGCGCCTGCGCTTCCGAAAGGCGGAGTTCCGCCTCCTCGCGCAGCTTCTGCTCGAACTGGATCTTGTGGCGCAACTGCTCCGCTTCGCCCCGGTCTTCAGGCTGGGCATGCAGCACGCGCGGCGAGGCGCGTCCGGTGGTCAGTGAATGATGTTCGACACGGACATCGCCATCCTGCACGAATTTGCGGCGGCGCTGGGTGGGGTCTGCCTGGCGCACGGGGCGCGCCTTGGCCTGCGGGGCCTTGGGCGCGGCGGGGCCGCGCGGCTTGCCCTTGCCAAGGCGCTCGAGCGCCTGGCGGAAGGCGGTTTCATTGACTTCTTCGCGTTGGGGGCTCTGGTCTTCTTCCTTCGAAAAGGAAAGAAAATCGTTATAAGATGACACAGCAGAACTCTCGATAACTCAATGCACCATGCGAGACGTTGGATGGGGTCATATTTAGGAAATTATTCCTCTGACCGGGATGCCGATGGTGTCTGTTTTTAAGTGATTGATCGAGCATATAACGCTTTTCGGGCAAGCTGTGCAAGAGGTATGAAGGTAAATATAATAATGTAATGACATAATTATTATGTCATAATATGTTTAACAAAATCCAAATAAATTAAACAGAAATAAGAATATAAATTAATAATATTTTTTCATTTTTAAACAAAAAGACGACAGATTTGATAATGAAGTTCATTGTATTGGTGCGCCCGCGTGGCAGCGGTCACTTGCGTTTTTAGGGGTGGTTGGGCCAGATAAGGCGCGATAACGTCTTTTCCGTAATATCCGGCAGGATACAATATGTGTGACAATGGGCAAAATGCCGTTGCGGTCTCTCTCTCGCGCAGGCTCGGGCAGGCGGTGCGCCCGCGCGTGCTGGTGGTGATGGGGGTGTCAGGGTGTGGCAAAAGCACCGTGGCCCAGCTTATGGCCGCGCGCATGGGCTGGTCTGTCATTGAGGGTGATGACCTGCATCCGCCCGCCAATATTGCGCGCATGAGCAATGGCATTCCCCTGACCGATGCGGATCGTGCCCCTTGGCTCGACCGTATTGCCGCCGAGATACTGGCCTGGCGCGAGCAGGGGCAGTGCGGCATCGTGACGTGTTCATCGCTGCGGCGGGCCTATCGCGAGCGGATCAGCAACGGCCATGCGGATGTATGCTTTGTCTATCTCAAGGGCAGCAAGGAAGACATTGCCCCGCGACTGCGCCAGCGCACCGGGCATTTCATGCCGGTTGGCATGCTCGACAGCCAGTTCGCAACCCTGGAAGAACCCGACATGCACCATGAGATGGTCATGACGCTCGATGTCAACGCCCCGCAGGCCCATCTGGCCGAGCAGGCCTGCCTGCATCTCGACCGCCTGCCGGACTGAACGCCCTCAGCCTGCCGCAGGCGGCGGGGAGGCCGGGGCCCATGTCAGGTCATCGGCCCCGTTCTCATTGAGGTGACGCCCCAGCATGAACAGGTAATCGGACAGGCGGTTCATGCAGGCGGGAATGGCGGCGCCAATGTCTTCGCTCCGCGCCAGCGTGGCCAGCCGTCGTTCCGCCCGGCGCACCACGGTGCGCGCCAGATGGGCGTGGGCCGCGGCCATCGTGCCGCCGGGCAGGACAAAGCTGGTCAGTGGCGGGATATGCGCGCGCAGGTGCTCCACCTCGGCTTCCATGGCCGTGACCGCCACGGCACCCTGTGCGAGCGGGCGGGGCGGCTGGCCGGGCATGCACACCACGCCGCCAATATCGAACAGAAGCCCCTGCAGCCAGGCAATGAAACGGGCGTTCCGGCCTGCGGGCAGGCTCGCGCGCAGCAGCCCGATTACGGCATTGGCTTCATCAAGCGCGCCAAGGGCCTCGATGCGCACCGAGTCCTTGGCGACGCGCGTGCCATTGCCTAGCGCGGTCTGTCCGGTGTCGCCGCCACGGGTCACGACCCGGTCGATGCGAATGCTCATGGATTGATCCGTTTGTCATGAGGAGAGTAATAAAAAACTTTAAGTCAAACTGTTATATATAAATAAACCATAAGAAAAATATATTCTGTAAATCAAAAAACGCCATCTGTTTGAATACAAGGCGGCACCCACACTCTTTTATCAGTAATGGCAGCGCTTTTTAGCGTGAAGGCTTGGCCGCGCCCAGCTTCAGGGAATCGTTGAGCAGGGTCTGCAACGTGTCTGCCGTGGTGGAGGCATAGGTCTTGAGTTCAGGGTCGGCGGCGGATTCCGCCTCGTTCTGGAACATGGCCAGCGCATCGCTTGCAGCCTGGGCCTGAAGGTCGAGGTAATCGCGCTCGAATTTGGCGCCGGTTTCGGTCTTGAGCTGGGCTGCCACTTCCTCCTCGTCCGGGCTCATCTCCTTGTGCAGGGTCAGTCCGTGCTTGAGGGCGATGGTGGAGAGGGCGGCCTCGTTGGTGGTGTGCAGCTTGACCGAGCGCGTGGCGAATTCCTGCACCTTGCGCCGCTTCGCCTCCGTCGTGGCCATTTTGGAGATGGTGATCTCGAATGCGTTCAGGGCCGACACGTTTTCAGCAAAGGTGGAATCGGATTCCGTCAGCGGCGGCAGGCTCGGCGCGGGCGCAGGTGCTGCGGCAGGGGGGGCTGCGGGCGGCGTGGCAGGACGGGCCGCAAGGCCCGCTGCGGGAAGAAGGCTGACAGACGCGCAAAGAAACCAGACGGCGTAATTTTTCATGCTTTCATCTTCCCAACGTGTAAAATTCAGGCGGTTTTACTGAACGCCCCCATAGTTTATCAGTTTTGGTCCGCCATACAAAGCCAGCAGGCCACAATACCAGCCCCTTGCGGCAGATGCAGGCAACAGGACAGGCCAGAGGAAAACTTTCCTACCGTCCTGATCCGGCCTGCTGGCTGGTTGGCCGCCCTTCCTGCCCGGCTGGCCTATACGATGCGCCCACGGCGGGAGTAGGGTGTGCCCGCCCGCGTCGTGTGCGGGTCGTCACCCTGTTTGCGGATATGCTGAATGCCTACTGTTGTCCGGTTCCTGTTGTGTTTTGCGGCGCTGGCCGCATTCTCCGCCGTCATGGGCGGGGCGCTCACCGCCCATCTGCCCGATCATTTCTTTGCCGAGGGCGGGCGTGACATGGCCCGGCAGGCCATACAGATGCAGATGTGGCATGCGCTGGCCATGATCGGCATCGCGGTGCTGATGATCCAGCAGGGGTGCCGTGCGCTCATTTCCCTGTCCGGCTGCCTCATGGCGGTGGGCACCGTCCTGTTCAGCGTGGGCGTGGCGCTGACGGCGTTCTGGGGCATCCATCCCGGCCCGGTGGCGCCAACGGGGGGCAGCATCCTCATGGGGGCGTGGCTTTTGCTGGCGGTGGGGGTCATGCGCGCATGAACGCCCGGACCGAAGCAAACACGCAGCCCGCGTGGCCCGTGCGCAGCGCCTACCTGGCGGCGCCCGGCTTTGAGGAGGTTCTGGAACAGGAACTGGCGCGCAAGGGGGCAGGGGCATTGTGCTGGCACGGGCGGCTGGCGCTGTCAGCAGCACTGCCCGTGGCCAGCCTGTGGGCAATTGACATATGGGATGCGCCCGCCCTGCACCCGGTGCCCTCCATCAAGGGGGCGGCGCGGATCATGCGCGGCCTGCAGCGCAACTGGGCGGGTTACGCGCCCACGCTTCACCGCCGCAGCGCCCTGATTACCGATGCCCTGCCGCCGGTGCGGCCGAAGCCGGTCAGCTTTCCCGCCATGCCGCCTGATGCCCCTCTGGGCGGCTGGACGCTGCTGGCGCCCGACCAGTTGCTGCTCTCGCCCACCAAGTCCGCGCCGTTCATCAATGGCGAGGTGGCTTTTGTCGAGAACCGTACGGACCCGCCTTCACGTGCCTATCTCAAATTATGGGAAGCGCTGTTCCGCCTTGGCCGGTGGCCGGTAGCGGGCGAGACCTGCATTGACCTCGGCGCCTGCCCCGGCGGGTGGACATGGGTTGCGGCCAGCCAGGGCGCGCAGGTCATGGCCATTGACCGCTCGCCGCTCGCCGAGAGTGTTGCCGCCCTGCCCAACGTGACGTGCCGCTATGAAAGCGCCTTCGGGCTGGACCCTGCGACCTGCGAACCCGTGGACTGGCTGTTTTCCGACATCATCGCCTATCCCACGCGGCTGCTCGCACTGGCGCAGCGCTGGATTGCTTCAGGCCGGGCCGCGCGGATTGTCATGACCATCAAATTCCAGGGCGAGACCGACCACGACACGGCGGATGCCTTTGCCGCCATTCCCGGCGGGCGCGTGCTGCATCTGTGGCACAACAAGCATGAACTCACCTTTTTCTGGCAGCGCGGCGCATGAGCAGCCGGTCGGCGATCTCGACCACGCCGATGGCCAGTATGCAGCACACAAGGGCCACCGCCATCACGATCAGCCGTTCCTGCTCGGTCTCATCGGTGGCCCCGGCAAGACGGTAGACGGACAGCCACAGATCGGTGCCCGCAATGCGGTCGACCAGGCCGGCCACGGTGGTGCTCAGGCGCAGGCTGAGCATGAACAGCGCCGTCAGCCCAAGCACGGCCAGCGTCTTGTACACGGTGCGGGCAACCGTAGGCGTGTTGGTGGGCATGCATTCCCCGAAATATGGATAAAAGACAAAAGTTTTGGGCGAAGCTGCTTTCAAAAAGCTTCAGGAAACGCCCAGAACAGTTTCCCGCTTTCAGTCATCCAGCAGGGCGCGCGCGGTGCGCACCACATCGGCCAGCGTGCCTGGCTTGAAGGGGGACTGAAGCCCGGCTGAACGCACGAGCCGGGTAAAGGGTTGCGACCCACCCTGCGCGCACAGGTCAACATAGGCTTTCAAGGCGCCCGGCATATCCTCGCGGCTGCGGATCCAGAACTGCATGGCGCAGCACAGGGCGAGCGCGTAATCAATGTAATAGAACGGCGAGCGGTAGATATGCCCCTGCGCCTGCCACCGCCCCCCCATGGTGGGGTGGGGCAGGCCGCCATAGTCGCGCCAGGGCAGGTAGCGCTGCTCAAGTTCGCGCCACACGGCATGGCGCTCGGCGGGGGTCATGTCGGGGCGGGCATAGACCTCGTGCTGGAAGTGATCGACACATACGCCGTAAGGCAGGAAGGCGAGCGACGAGATGAGGTGCATGCGCCGGTAACGCGCGCCCTGACCGGGCTCGACCATCAGGTCGATATGCGGCCAGGTGAGGAATTCCAGCGCCATCGAGTTGATCTCGGCGGCGTCCATGGTCGGCCATAGCAGGTCGATGGCGGGCAGTTTGCGGCTTTTCCAGTTCTGGTAGGCATGGCCCATCTCGTGCGTGAACACGTTGATGTCGTGCTGCGTGCCATTGAAGTTGGCGAAGATGAACGGCATGCCCACGGTCGGGAAGGAGGTGCAGAACCCGCCCCCCGCCTTGCCGGGCCGGTTGACCAGGTCGAGATAGCCGTTCTCGCGCATCTGGGCAAAGAAGGGGCCAAGATCGCCGCCCATGCGGTCGAACATGGTCTGTGCGTGTGCCATCAGCGCGTCATGGCCGCCTGCGGGGCGGGGGTTGCCCAGCGGGTCGATCAGCGGTTCATCCCATGAATACAGCACCTCCCACCCCATGGTGGTGGCGCGTTTTTGCACGATGTCATGCACCAGCGGCACGACATGGGTGCGCACGTCATCGCGAAAGCGCGCCACATCGGCAGGCCCGTAATCCACGCGGCGCATGCGGCGGTAAGCGAGTGGAATGTAGCTGTCATAACCCAGCGTGCGCGCCATGCCATCGCGCAGGTGCACCATGTCATCAAACAGGGTGTCGAGCCGGGGCGCGTTTTTGGCAAAGAACGCCCAGCGCACCTGTTCGGCCTGCTGGCGCACGGCCCGGTCGGTGCTCTCGGCATAGGGGGCGAGGCCGGACAGGTTGACCTGCCGCCCGTCAATCTCCACCCGTGCGCTGGCCAGCAGGGCTGTATATTCACCGCTCAGGCGGGCTTCTTCCTCCAGCGCATCGGCAATGCGGGGGTCGAAGGTGGTGATGTCGGTGCGCCACAGTTCCAGCGTGTGGGGTGTAACCACCTGGGCCACCGCCGTGGGGTCGGGGTATTCGAGCAGCCTGCGCTTGAGGGTGACTTCATGCGCGGTAACATAAGGGCCCAGCCCATCGGCGTAGTCACGGTCGGCCTTGGCGGCCGGGCTGGTGGTGTCCTGGGCGAAGCGCAGGTCAACCAGGGCGGACCAGCTTTCATAATCGCGGCGGATGGTATCGAACAGGCCAGCGGCATCGGCCACGCGGCCCTGATCGAGCAGGGTCGAGACCTGACCGAAGCGCAGGGCCAGCGCATCACGCGCGGGGCGGGGAAAGGCGAGGCTGTCAAAAGGGCGGGGCATGCAGGCAGGGTGCCATGGAAAGCGGGCCTGCGTCCATGCCCCACTCGGGTTATTGGCCCGCGCGGCCCCGTTGCGCGCGGGCAAACCACAGGCATAACGCGCCAAAGGCCACAAGCCCCGCCAGTTCGGGCAGCGTGCCGCCCATGCCCGTGGGCCGCAGCGAGAGCGGTGCGTCACGCCCGCTTGCAGCCGACAGGCAGGCCAGCACCACTCCGGTCAGGCTCTCGCCCACGATCAGGCCCGAGGCGACCATGGTGCCCTGATGGCGGCCAGCCCCCTTGGTCAGCCGGGTCATGACATGGCCAAGCAGCGCGCCCACGGCCAGCGTCATGGAAATGCTCATGGGCAGGTAGATGCCAATGCCCACGGCCAGCGGCGGCAGCGCGCCGCGCCCGCTGCGGCGCAGGGCGGCATCGAGCGCAATCAGCCCGCAACCCGCGGCCACCCCCAGCCCCAGCATGCTCCAGTCAAGCTGATGGAGGAAAATGCCAGAGGTAATCATGAGCAGGAGCGCAGGCTGCGGGGCGGCCAGCGCCCCGGTCGGGTCCATGCCCGCATGCGGCATGGCGCCCACGAAGCCATAGGTCTGGTACAGCACGTTGAGCACTGGCGGAATGACCAGCGCCCCGGTTACGCAGCCGATCAGCAGCGCGATTTCCTGCCGCCAGGGCGTGGCATTCACCATGCGGCCGGTTTTCAGGTCCTGCAGGTTGTCATTGGCAATGGCGGCGGAGGCGGTGATGGCGGTCAGCGCATACAGGCAGAACCCGATGGTGAAGTGCTGCCCCTCCGCCCCCGCGAACAGCCCCACCGCGCGCAGCGCCACGAACACGCAGGCCAGGCACATCGCGGCAAGGATGATAACGCCCGACAGCGGCGAGGAGGATGACCCCACCAGCCCCGCCATGTAGCCGCACGCCGCCGCCACGAACACCCCCAGCCCCAGGCAGCATGCAAGCCCGGCGAGTGCTGCCACCAGTGCCGATGTGAGCCCGGCGGGGGCGGCAAAGGCCATGAACATGCCGCCAATCGTCACGACCACCAGCCCCGCTACAGCCAGCATGGCCCGTGGCGAGAGGTCGGTATCGGTGCGCGCGGGTGGCCCTGCCGTGGCAGGCAGGCGTACCAGCAGGCCGCGCATGCTGCCCAGCAGCGGGCGGCCCATGCGCAGCACGGTCCAGATGGCGGCCACGCCAATCAGCCCCACGCCGATGAAACGCGCCTTGTCCTTCCAGAGCTGCGTGGCGAAATCACCTGCTGGCAGGCCCGAAGGGTGCGGCACAAGGTGCGCCATGACGGGAATGGCGATCTCCCACGTCAGCAGCGCGCCGAGCAGCATGGCCAGTCCTCCTTCCAGCCCCACGAGGTAACCGGCACCCAGCAGTGCTGGCGAAAAACCGAGCGAGAACCGGAAGGCCGAAAGCCCGAAGGTGAGCGACGTCGTGATCCCGTCGCCCAGCAGCCGCAGCCCCGCCGAGGCAAAGGTGAAGGTGCTGGCAAGGATGCCGCCGCGCACCAGCGCGCGCAGGCCGCCGGGGCTTTCGCCATGGTGGCCCGCGCGCAGGATCTCGGCTGCGGCCACCCCTTCGGGGAAGGGCAGGGCCGGGTCGGCGAGCATGACCCGTCGCAGCGGGATGGTGAACAGCACCCCCGTCATGCCGCCCGCTGCCGTGAGCATGGCTGTCTGCACAAAGGGAAAGCGTTGCCAGAACCCGGCCATGACCAGCGCGGGCAGGCTGGCGAACACGCATGACAGCGTGCCCGCCGCCGAGGCCTGGGTCTGGACGAGGTTGTTCTCGAGGATGGTGCCGCCGCCGAGCATGCGCAGCACCGCCATGGAAATGACGGCGGCGGGGATGGAGGTCGCCACCGTCAGCCCCACCCGCAGGCCCAGATAGACATTGGACGCGGTGAAGACGACCGTGATCAGCGCGCCGATCACCACGCCGCGCCAGGTCAGTTCCTTCGTATCTGCTGCGCGGTGGGGCACGGGGCGGCCCTACAGCTTGTGGAAGGTGGGCATGACAAGATGGGCGCGGTTGAAGTCAAGCTGCGCCTTGGTGAGCTGGAAGCCGATCTCGATATGGTACTGGTCGCTGTGGATATGGCGCGACACCGGTAGCGTGATGGGAATGTTGCGGGTGTGGGTCAGGTCCTGCATGCGCCCGTCATCAAACGAGACATGGGCCACGAATTCCTTCTTGCTCTTGATCTCGCCATTGAACACCACCGCCACGAAATACGGGATGTTGACGAAATTGACGCTCGAGGCCGGCCCGCGCTCGACATGCAGGCCGATCTTCATGTTGGTCATGACGGTGCGCTGCTGGCCCTGCTCGCACGCGCCGACCACGCGCGTCAGGCTGGCGCGGGCCACGAGGTGGGTCACGTCGTGGTCATTGCCGGTGTACTGGTAGTAATCCGCTGCCTCGCCGGGAATTTCCACTACCGGGCAGGCCGGGGCGAAATCGATCGAATCGGATTCGCCCTCGCACGCGCCCAGCAGGGACAGGCCCGCGACCGTGCAGATTTTCAGGGCATTGCGCCACAGGCGCGGCGACACAGGGGCAGGGATCATGCGGGCGTTCCGGCTAGGTCAGGTGTGGATGAAGCCCCATGGCGCGGGCATGGCATGGGGCGGGATATGCAGGCGGCGGGGCGACGGGGGAGGACAGGCATGGCAGAATACGTTAGGATGAACGGGAAAATGGCTTGCGCCATTGCCGTGGTTTGCGTAGGGCCGGGTCCATCGCTCGGGATGCCGGCGCCGCAACTGTAGCAGATCGCGGCCCGTATCCTATACCGCCCGCCGGATGTTTGGGGAACACCATGCCCGACCAGATGATTCATACGCCCGATAATATCGCCGCCGATGCCCCGCCCCGCGTGCTCAAGGTGCTGCTCGCAGGCCCCCGCGGCTTCTGCGCCGGTGTCGATCGTGCCATCCGCGTGGTGGAGGAAGCGATCCGCCGTTATGGCGCGCCGGTCTATGTCCGCCACGAGATCGTGCATAACCGCACCGTGGTCGAGGCGCTCGAGGCGCAGGGCGCGATCTTTGTCGAGGAACTCGATGAAGTGCCCGCCGATGGCCAGGTCGTGTTCTCGGCCCATGGCGTGCCCAAGACCGTGCCGGCCGAGGCCATGCGCCGCAACCTGCTTTACCTGGATGCCACCTGCCCGCTGGTCTCGAAAGTGCACCGCGAGGCCGAGCGCCACTTCGCCGATGGCGGGCCGGAAAGCCGCCATATCCTGATGATTGGCCACGCTGGCCACCCGGAGGTCGTGGGCACGATGGGGCAGTTGCCCGTGGGCGCCGTCACCCTGATCAACGATGCCGAGGAAGCCCGCACCGTCCAGCCCGCCGACCCCTCGCGGCTTGCCTTCATTACCCAGACCACGCTCTCGGTTGATGATACGGCGGAGATCGTGGACATCCTGCGCGATCGCTTTCCCCTGATCGAAGGCCCCCGGCGCGAGGATATCTGCTACGCCACCACCAACCGGCAGGAAGCGGTCAAGGCCATCGCGCCGGGCTGCGACCTGGTGATCGTGATCGGCTCGCCCAACTCGTCGAACTCGCAGCGCCTGCGCGAGGTGGCCGAGCGCTCCGGCGCGCCGCGCGCCCTGCTGGTGCCGCGCCTGAACGCGCTGGACTGGTCGGCACTTGATGGCGTGTCCACGCTGGGCATTACCGCTGGCGCCTCCGCCCCGGAATCTCTGGTGCAGGAAATGGTGGCGGCCCTGGCCAAGCGCTTCACGCTCGAGATCGAGGAAATTACCGTGAAGGAAGAAAACGTGGCCTTCCGCCTGCCGGCACCGCTGGGCTGATCCGTACCGTCACATGGCAGTCTATACCGAAGTGCCGGACGATGCGCTGGCTGCGTTTCTTGAAGGCTATGACATCGGCAGGCCCATTGCCTGCCACGGCATTGCGGAAGGGGTGGAAAACAGCAATTTCCTGCTGAAGACCACCGAAGCCACCTTTATCCTGACGCTGTACGAGCGCCGGGTGAACCCTGATGAACTGCCATGGTTCCTCGGGCTGATGCAGTATCTGGCCGCGCGTGGGCTGTCCTGCCCACTGCCCGTGGCTGATCGCCATGGCCGCACGCTGCGTGAGCTGCGTGGCAGGCCTGCCGCCATCACCACCTTCCTGCCCGGCAAGGGTGCCGTGGCGGTGGATGTGGATATGTGCGCGCAGGTGGGCACCGCCATGGCGCGGCTGCACCTGCTTGGCGAGGGGTTTGTTGCCGAGCGCCCCAACTCCATGGGGCCACAGGCATGGACCGGATTGCTGGATGCCTGCCGGGCGCGCGGCGATGAACTGCGCCCCGGTCTTGTGCATGACATCGGGGCGGTTCTGGCCCGCGTGCTGCCCGCATGGCCGGGGGTGGGCAACAACCCCACCCTGCCGCGTGGGCAGATCCATGCCGACCTGTTTCCCGATAACGTATTTTTCCGTGACGGCGCGCTTTCAGGCATCATCGATTTCTATTTCGCCTGCACCGACTGGTATGCCTACGATCTGGCCATTACCATCAATGCCTGGTGTTTCGATGCCGACCACCGCTTCATGCCCGCGCGGGCGGCGGCCATGACCGCGGCCTACCGCCACGTGCGCCCGCTGGAAGCGGCGGAAGACGCGGCCCTGACCACGCTGGCCACGGGGGCGGCCATCCGCTTTGCGCTTACCCGGCTGTATGACTGGATCAACACCCCGCCCGATGCGCTGGTCACGCGCAAGAACCCGCTTGATTATCTGGCGCGCATGGAATTCTTTGCCGCCCATCTGGGTCAGGAATTCCCCGCATGAGCGAAGACACATCTCCGGCCGACGTGACACAGCCCGCGACCGATCTGGTTGAAATCTGGACCGATGGCGGCTGCAAGCCCAATCCCGGCCCCGGCGGCTGGGGCGCACTTCTGTGCTTTCGCGGGCAGGAGCGCGAGCTTTCGGGCGGGGAGGCGGAGACCACCAACAACCGCATGGAACTCACTGCTGCCGCCGAGGCGCTCGAGGCCCTCAAGCGCCCCTGCCGCGTGGTGCTGCATACCGATAGCGAATACGTGCGCAACGGCATCACGCGCTGGAGCACCGGCTGGGTGCGGCGCAAGTGGCGCAACGCGGCGGGCGACCCGGTGGCCAACATGGACCTGTGGCGGCGGCTGCTCGATATCAGCGCAAGGCATGAAATCGAGTGGAAATGGGTGCGCGGCCATTCGGGCGATGTAAATAACGAGCGCGTGGACCAGATGGCCACCGCCGCGCGTGACGCGCTGGGCATCGCCTACCCCAAACGTAAAAAATGACGCCGCCCCCCGGCATCCGGCTTGAAGGCGTCGGGCTGGACTTTGGCAATGCCCCGCTGTTTCGCGGGCTGGACCTGCTTCTGGCCGCCGGGCACATGACCGTGCTGCTTGGCGCAAGCGGGGTGGGCAAGACCTCGCTGCTGCGCATGATCGGTGGGCTGGCCGCGCCGGATTACGGGCGGATTATAGCCAATGATGACCTGCCCCTTGCGGGCAGGGTGGCGTGGATGGGCCAGCAGGACCTGCTGCTGCCCTGGGCCAGCGTGATTGATAACGTGACACTTGGCGCGCGCCTGCGTGGCGAGCGACCTGATCTGGCCCGCGCGCGCCACCTGCTGGGCTGCGTGGGGCTGGCTGATCAGGCGGGCGTGCTGCCGGCGGCCCTGTCGGGTGGCATGCGCCAGCGCGCGGCCCTTGCGCGGGTGCTGTATGAAGACCGTCCCGTGGTGCTGATGGATGAACCCTTTTCCGCGCTCGACAGCGTCACACGCGCGCGCATGCAGGATCTGGCCGGGCGCATGCTGGCTGAGCGCACCGTGGTGCTGATCACCCATGACCCGCTCGAGGCCTGCCGCCTGGCCGATACCATGCTGCTCATGGCAGGCAACCCCGCTACCCTTGCGCATCTGGACGTGCCCGGGGGCACCGCGCCGCGCCCGGTCGATGCCCCGGCGGTGCTGTCTGCGCAGGCCAGCCTGCTGCGGCGGATGATGCAATGACACGTCTCACCCATTCCTGCGGCATGATGGTGGCCCGTTTGCACTCACATCGCCGACCGGGGAAGGCGTCATGAGATGGCGTATTTTCTCTTCGGTAGGGGCGCGCGGGCAATGACGGGATGCATCTCTCCCCATGCCGTGAAGGTCCGGTGCCGGGGTTCTGATGCATCGGTGCTGCCCGCGCAGTCATGCTGGCGGCGGAGGAGGGTATCATGATCCGACCTGCCTCCCACCGTGTCATGACGGTGCTGCGTCCGGTGCTGACCTGTGCCGGGCTGGTGGCTTTGTGGGGCGCGCTGGCGCGGTGGGGGCATGTGCCGCCCTACATGCTGCCCGCGCCCGATGCCGTGGCGCGCGCCCTGTGGTCGGGCCGTGCCCAGCTTGAACCCGCGGCCGTGACCACGCTGGAGGAAACGCTGCTTGGCCTTGGCATCGGCATCGGGGCAGGCAGCATGCTTGCCATCGGCATGGCGCTGTGGGCGCCGCTGCGGCGGTGGGTCATGCCGATGGTGCTGCTCAGCCAGGCCGTGCCGGTTTTCGCGCTCGCGCCGCTGCTGGTGCTGTGGTTCGGATTCGGCATGGCGTCCAAGGTGGTGATGGCGGTGCTGGTCATCTTCTTTCCCGTCACATCCGCACTTGGCGATGGCCTGCGCCAGACCGAGGCGGGGTGGATGGACCTGGCCCGCACCATGGGGGCCACGCGCTGGCGGGTGCTGGTGCATATACGCCTGCCTGCCGCCATGCCCGCGTTTGCCACCGGCGTGCGCATGGCCACGGCCATCGCGCCCATCGGGGCGGTGGTGGGGGAGTGGGTAGGGGCGTCCTCCGGCCTCGGCTTTCTCATGCAGACGGCAAACACCCGCTTCCAGACCGACCTCATGTTTGCGGCCCTCGCGGTGCTGGCCGCCATGACCGTACTGCTATGGTGGGGAGTGGACAGGCTTCTGGCGCGGGCGCTGTACTGGCGGCCAGCCCATGCGGATATTGATTAAATAACTGCTTTAAAACAGATAAAAATTTTTAGGTGCCGCCCTTTTTCAAAAAAGCTGCACCAAAAGCTTCGTTATCTCTGCCGTACCGGCTTTTTGCTCCACCCGGCAGGCCATGGTTGACTGAACTGTTGTAACAGGCCACCACCGACACACCGCGCAACCCAGCAGGACAGGATGCCCATGACACGCCCCATCATTCTTGATCTGACACCCGGCGCGCAGGCTGCGGCAACCCTGCTGGCCGCCCTGCAGCTTCCCGCGCATGTGCGCCTGGCGGGCGTGCTGTTCAGCGGCGCGGGCACGGAGGTCGGGGTCGCCATGGCCCATGCGCGCGACATGCTGGACCAGCACGGCCTGGCGGATGTGGGTGTTTACGCAGGCGCACCCGGCCCGATGGTGCCGCCTCACGGCGCGGGGCGCAGCCTGCCCGGGGGCAATGACGGGCTGGGGGCTATGCATCTGGTGCAGGCCATACGCGCCTGCCCGCCCGATAGCGTGAGCGTGTGCTGTAGTGGCCCGCTGAGCACGCTGGCGCTTGCCCTGGTGCAGGCGCCCGATGTGGCGGGGCATCTGCATGGCGTGGTCATGGCGGGCGGCGCCTTTCATGTGCCGGGCAATGTGACGACGGTGGCCGAACGCAATATCGCAGCCGACCCCGAGGCCGCGTCCGTCGTGCTGGGGATGGACGTGCCGGTCACGCTTGTGCCGCTCGACTGCACCGCCCGCTTCGTGGCCGATGCGGTGTGGATGGAACAGCTTGCCGCCATGGGCCACGATCCGGCCTCGGTCGCGGGCCGGGTGCATGCCGGTCTGGTGGCCGCCCGCATGGGCCGTGGCGGCGGCAACGGGGTGGATCTGGCGCTGGCGGCTGCCACCCCCCTGCTGGCGCTGGTCGCACCCGCCCTGTTCAGCGGCCATCTGGCGCATGTGGCGGTGGAATGCCGTGGCGCGTTCACCCGTGGCATGACCGTGATCCAGCTTCCCCAGCTTCCCCAGCTTGCAGGCGGGCAGCCCAATGCGCTTGTGCTCGAGCGCATGTCGGTTGATGCGGCGCGTGGCGTACTGCGTGACCTGCTGCTGGCCGCGGTGAAATGACACGGGGCATATGCCGCCGGAATTGCACAAAAATACAACGATCTGGCGCAAACTTCGCCCCTGGACGATCATGACGGTTGCAGAACCGCCTCCCGGTCCAGTATTGGTCCCGGCATTCCGGTGTGCCTGCGGGCGCGAATGTTGAGAACTTTGATGCGTGTGGCGGCACGGAGGTCTTCTGTATGGAGCGGTCTGCAACATCCCCTTCGGCCCTGACCGGGGCGGCAAGGGGAAACGGGGATGCCGTATTCGCCGCGATTGTCCGCTTTAGCGCAGCCCTGATCCTGCTGGGGCTGGGCGGCATGGTTGCCGTCATGGCATGGGGTGCGCGCGGCGCGTTTGCCAGATTCGGGCCGGGCTTCATGTTCGACAAGGCGTGGAATCCCGTCACCCAGCATTTCGGGGCGGCCGCCCCCATGTTCGGCACGGTCATCACCGCGCTGCTGGCCATCCTGCTTGCCGTGCCGCTGGCCTTCGGCATTGCCGTATGGCTGACCGAGATCGCCTCGGCGCGGATCGCGGGCATTATCGGCACGCTCATCCAGCTACTGGCCGCCGTGCCGTCCATCATTTTTGGCATGTGGGGCTTTGCGGTGCTGGTGCCGTTCATGGCGCATTATGTCGAGCCGCTGGCCAGCCACACGCTGGGCCGGGTGCCGGGCATCGGCACGCTGTTCCGTGGCGCGCCCTATGGCACCGGCTTCCTCACCGGCGGCATGATCCTCGCGGTCATGATCACGCCCTTCATCTGCGCCGTGATGCGCGATGTGTTCCTGTCCATCCCCGCCGTGCTGAAGGAAAGCGCCTACGGGCTGGGCATGACGCGGTGGGAGGTGGTGCGCCGCATCATCCTGCCGTGGTCGCGCTCCTCGGTGGTAGGCGGCGTGATGCTGGGGCTGGGCCGCGCGCTGGGCGAGACGATGGCCATCACCTTCGTGATCGGAAACGCCAACCATATCGGCTGGTCGCTGTTCTCGCCGGGCAACACCATCGCATCGCTCATCGCCCTCGAATTTCCCGAAAGCGCGGTCGGCAGCCTCAAATTTTCCTCCCTCATGGCGGCCGGGTTCCTGCTCATGCTGATCTCCCTTGGCACGCTGGTCTGTTCGCGGCTCCTGCTGCGCACCAAAGCGACGGGCCGCTGACATGACCACGCACACGATCACCCCTGCCGCGCAGGCGGCTCCCTGTAGCGGCACGCGCTGGCAGGGCAACGGCGTGTCCGACATCCGCCGCCGCATGGTGGACCGCGTGGCCACCGCCCTGTGCTGGGCGGCGACCGTGCTGGTGCTGCTCATGCTGTTTTCCATCCTGTTCGTGCTGGTGCGCAACGGGGTGGGCGGTCTGCGCTGGGTCACGTTCGTGCATGTGACCCTGCCGCCGGGGCAGGCGGGGGGGCTGGCCAACGCCATCGTGGGCAGCCTGATCCAGACCGGGCTGGCCGTGCTGATCGGCGCACCCGTGGGGCTGTTGGTGGGCATCTACCTTGCCGAGTTCACGGCCACTGACGGGAAGCTGATCAATTTCGTCCGCTTCGTGTCCGACCTGCTGCTTTCGGCCCCGTCCATTCTGGTGGGGCTGTTCATCTACATGATCGTGGTGGTGCCGAGCGGGCATTTCTCGGGGCTTGCGGGGGCGCTGGCGCTGTCCATGCTGGTGGTGCCCGTGGTGGTGCGCACCACCGAGGACATGCTGCGCCTCGTGCCGCTGGCCATGCGCGAGGCGGCGATTGCGCTGGGCGCGCCCCGGTGGCGGATGATCCTGTTCGTGTGCCTGCGCGCCGCGCGCGAGGGGGTGGCGACGGGCATCCTGCTGGCGCTGGCCCGCGTATCGGGCGAGACGGCGCCGCTTTTGTTCACCTCGCTGGGCAACATGAACTGGTCGATAGCTCCCGGCAAACCCATGGCCAGCCTGCCGGTCACCATCTACCAGTATGCGGGCGCGGCCTATGCGGACTGGACCGCGCTGGCCTGGACCGGCGCGCTGCTGATTACGGCGGGCATCCTGATGATCAACATAACCGTGCGGCTGGGGCTGGGACGTAACAGGAAATGAACATGACAGTCGCGCAGCATGATGCCATGCCCGCAGCCATCTCGGTGCGGAACCTCGATTTCTATTACGGCGCGCACCATGCGCTCAAGGATATCTCGATCGACTTCCCGCAAGGGCAGGTGACGGGCATGATCGGGCCTTCGGGCTGCGGCAAGTCCACGCTGCTGCGCGTGCTCAACCGCATGTACGACCTCTATCCCGGCCAGCGCGCCACGGGCGAGGTGATCTTTGATGGCTGCAACATCATCGGCCCGAAGGTGAACCTCAACGTGCTGCGCTCGCGCGTGGGCATGGTGTTCCAGAAGCCCACGCCCTTCCCCATGTCGATCTATGACAACATCGCCTTTGGCGTGCGCCTGCATGAGCGGCTCGACCGGGCGGCGATGGAGGCGCGGGTGGAAGACGTGCTCAGGCGCGTGGCCCTGTGGCCCGAGGTGCGCGACCGGCTGCGCGATTCGGCGGCCGCCCTTTCGGGCGGGCAGCAGCAGCGCCTGTGCATTGCGCGCACCATCGCCACCCGCCCCGAGGTGGTGCTGCTCGATGAGCCGACCAGCGCGCTCGACCCGGTCTCGACCGCGCGCATCGAGGAACTGCTTGATGAGCTGAAGGCTGATTTCACCATCGCCATCGTCACCCACAACCTGCAGCAGGCGGCGCGCTGCGCCGACCAGGTGGCGTTCTTCTATATGGGCGAGGTGGTGGAGGTGGACAGCGCGGACCGCATGTTCACCACGCCCCGTGAAAAGCGCACGCAGGATTATATTACCGGGCGTTTTGGCTAGCCGCGCGCCCTGACCTTACATTTTGTAGCAAGTTTGCCCCTATTGAACCGGGTGGGGTGATGTAGCGTTGCGTTTACAGGTCTTGTATCAGCCGCAGGCTGCATGCAGGGTATGAAGCAGGTTATAACAGGAGTAGACTTGGTTCCCATGATGAAGAAACTGATTCTCGCTGCCACGATCGTCGGCGGTATGGCAACCGGCCTTTCCGGCCAGGCTTTTGCAAAGCATCACCACGGCCCGCCGCCGGGTGGCTGCGGCATGATGGCTGGCCCGATGGGCGGCCCGGGTGGCGGCGCCTATGGCATGCCGTTCCTTGGCAACGTGCAGCTGACCTCGGCCCAGCACAAGAAGCTGCAGGCGATCCTGAAGGACAGTCACCCCGATTTCCACGCCGACATGGAGCAGGAGCATGGGCTGCACAAGCAGATCCAGACCCTGCTCGTGGCGCCGGGCAAGGTTGATGAATCCCAGATCGTTGGCCTGCAGCAGCAGATCACGGCCATCCACCAGCGCCATGAAGCCGCCCGCCTGCAGACGGCCATCCGCATCCACGATATCCTGACGGCTGACCAGCTGAACCAGATCCGTGCGACGCAGGACAAGATCGACAGCCTGCACGAGCAGCTGCGCGCGCTGACCGCGCCCCCGCAGCCGCCCGAAGACGGCAAGAAGTAAGACCCGCCTGCCTGCCCCGCGCAGGCATGGAGGAAAAAAAGCGGCTGCCCGGCCCTGTGCCCGGCAGCCGTTTTTTATTGCGGAGTCTCCGCAATGCTTGACACGCAGGGGCGGGGCGCGATACATCCGCCCGACTAATCAGGCACGTCACTTCGCGAGGGTTCGCGCAGTGGCGCGTCTACTTTTGGGGAAATACGTTGTTCGAGACGCTGTCAGGCAAGCTTTCCGGTGTGTTCGATGGTCTCGCCAAGCGCGGGGCCCTGTCGGAAGCAGATGTTACGGAAGCAATGCGCGAAGTGCGTCTGGCCATGCTGGATGCCGACGTGGCGCTGCCTGTCGTCAAGGATTTCGTCAACAAGGTACGTGAACGCGCCGTGGGCCATGAGGTGCTTGACAGCATCTCGCCCGGCCAGGCCGTTGCCAAGATCGTCAATGATGCGCTGATCGATGCCCTTGGCGGTGCCGGTGCGGTTCCCCTCAACCTGAATGCCGCCCCGCCGGTGCCGATCCTGATGGTCGGCCTGCAGGGCTCGGGCAAGACCACCACATCGGGCAAGATCGCCCGTCGCCTCGCCCAGCGCGAGCGCAAGAAGGTGCTGCTCGCCAGCCTTGATACGCAGCGCCCGGCAGCGCAGTTGCAGCTCGCCCAGCTTGCCGAGCGCGCAGGTGTGACCTCGCTGCCCATCATCGCAGGCCAGACGCCGGTGCAGATTGCCGAGCGCGCCATGGATACGGGCCGCCGCGAGGGGTATGACATCGTCATCCTCGATACCGCGGGCCGCCTGTCCATCGATGAAGCGCTGATGGACGAGGTCCGCGCCATCCGCGCAGCAACCGACCCTGCGGAAACGCTGCTCGTGGTCGATGCCATGACCGGGCAGGACGCGGTCAATACCGCCAAGGCGTTCAACGAGGCCGTGGGCGTGACCGGCGTGGTCATGACTCGCATGGATGGCGATGCCCGTGGCGGTGCCGCCCTGTCCATGCGTGCGATCACGGGTGCGCCGATCAAGCTGACCGGCTCGGGCGAGAAGCTCGACGCCCTGGAGGAATTCCACCCCGAGCGTGTTGCCGGTCGCATCCTCGGCCTTGGCGACATCGCGGGCCTGGTGGAAAAGGCGGCCGATACCCTTGATCATGAGGAGAGCGAGAAGCTCGCCCTCAAGATGATGCAGGGCAAGTTCGATCTGGATGACTACGCCGCCCAGATCCGCCAGATCAACAAGATGGGGTCCATTTCCGGCATTCTGGGCATGCTGCCGGGCATGGGCAAGCTGAAGGACGCGCTGGGCGACAAGGAGCTTGATACCTCCGTGCTCAAGCGCCATCAGGCCATCATTTCATCCATGACCCGCAAGGAGCGGCGCACGCCCTCCATCATCAAGGCCTCGCGCAAGAAGCGCATCGCCAGCGGGTCCGGTACGACCGTGCAGGAGATCAACCGTCTGCTCAAGCAGTATGACGCGATGGCCTCCATGATGAAGCGGTTCAGCAAGTTGGGCGTGAAGGGACTGATGCGTCAGGGTCTGTCCGCACTCATGCCAAACGGGGGTCGCCCCCCGGGCGGCGGCGGGCGGCCACCTTTCGGCTGAGCCTGAGCGTCGTTCCCGTTTTTTCTTTTTGTCTTTCTACTGTCTGGAGAAATCTTAAATGAGCCTCAAGATCCGTCTCGCCCGCGCAGGCGCCAAGAAGCGCCCCTACTACCACATTGTCGTGGCTGACAGCCGCTCCCCGCGTGATGGCCGCTTCATCGAGCGCGTGGGTTCGTACAACCCGATGCTGCCGTCCGACCACGCTGACCGCGTGCGCCTGGTGGCCGAGCGCATCACGCACTGGCTGTCCAACGGCGCGCTGCCGACCGACCGCGTGGCCCGTTTCCTGGGCAACGCTGGCCTGGCGCCGAAGCCGACCTGGAACGAGCAGCCCAAGAAGTCCGCGCCCAAGAAGCGCGCGCAGGAACGTGCCGCCGCCGCTGCCGAAGCAGCCGCAGCGTAACTGACGCGATAGACAGGCAGGAAAGGCAGGCAGTCATCCCATGAACCACGATCAGGTCCTGATGGGTGTGGTGGGTCGTCCGCATGGCGTGCGGGGGCTTGTGCATGTGCGCAGCTACACCGCCGTGGCGGAAGACCTGGCCACCTATGACGGGCTGGTCGATGATCTGGGCCGCCCGTGGCGGCTGACATGGCATGGCAATGGCATTGCCCGGCTGCACGATGCGGCAGGCAATACCATTGACAGCCGTGAGGCCGCCCAGCAGCTGGTCAACCGCAAGCTGTACGTGCCGCGCACCAGCCTGCCCGAACCCGATGCGGACGAATTCTACTTCGCCGATCTGGTCGGGCTGGACGTGCGCGAGCAGGGCGGCGGGCGGGTGATCGGCCGCGTGATGGCCGTGCATGACTATGGTGCTGGCACCAGCCTTGAAATCGATGGGGCAGGGGGCAACCTCCTGCTGCCGTTCACCGAAGGCTGCGTGCCGGTGGTGAATGTGCGCGCAGGCTGGATTGAAGTCTGCCTGCCCGATGAGATCGAGGTTCCGGTCGAATGCTTTCCCGGCACGGCCAGCGCGGATGATGCGCCATGACGTGGCAGGCAACGGCGCTGACGCTGTTCCCCGCCATGTTCCCCGGCACGCTGGGGCAGTCACTGGCCGGGCGCGCGCTCGAGCGTGGCATCTGGTCACTGGATGCGCGCGACATGCGTGAATACGGGCTGGGGCGGCACCGGGTGGTGGATGATACGCCTTTTGGCGGCGGCGCGGGCATGGTCATGCGGCCTGACGTGGTGGCTGCGGCCATTGCCGATGTCGACCGTGCCGGTCGCCCGCTGGTGTATCCCACGCCGCGCGGGCGACCGTTGGCGCAGGCCGATATCCGCCGTTATGCGGCGGGGCCGGGCGTTGTGGTGCTGTGTGGCCGCTATGAAGGGGTGGATGAGCGCGTGCTCGAAGCCTCTGGTGCCGAACAGGTCTCGATCGGGGATTACATCCTCTCGGGCGGGGAAGTGGCGGCAACGGTGCTGCTTGATGCCTGCGTACGGCTGCTGCCGGGCGTGATGGGATCGGGCGAGAGCGCGGTTGAGGAAAGCTTTGCCGACGGCCTGCTTGAATATCCGCTTTATACCAAGCCGGCGCAATGGGACGGGCGCGACGTGCCCGAGGTCCTGCTGTCCGGTCATCATGCCGCGATCGCCCGGTGGCGGCACGCGGCATCCGAGACGGTGACGCAGGCGCGTCGGCCGGACCTGTGGGCGGCCTATCAGGCCCGCACGGGTCAAGACACTCCCCGGACTACAGGCCCCCGTGCCGATGTGGACCGGCTGAACTGAACATGAAATCCTATCGAACGAGGACCGGATCATGAACGTTATCCAGAAGTACGAGGCGGAAGAGATCGCCCGCCTGACCGCCATCCGCGCGGTGCCCGAATTCGCGCCCGGTGACACCGTGCGCGTTGGTGTGGAAGTGGTTGAAGGCACCCGCAAGCGCGTGCAGAACTACGAAGGCGTGGTCATTGCCCGCTCCAACAAGGGCCTGAACAGCAACTTCACCGTGCGCAAGATTTCCAACGGTGAGGGCGTGGAGCGCGTGTTCCCGCTGTATTCCCCCACCATTGCGGAAATCGCCGTGGTGCGCCGTGGCGTCGTGCGCCGCGCGAAGCTGTATTACCTGCGTGGCCGTCGCGGCAAGTCCGCCCGTATTGCCGAGCGCAAGCGCGAAGTGGCGGCACCCGCCGCGCCCGCAGCAGCTGAGTAATACACTGACCTTTCGCCCGTTTCCCGCCGCATGGTGGAAACGGGCGAACCGTTTCATGCAAGATTTTCCGGCTGCCTGTTGCGTGCGTTGCCTGCGCGTGATGGCGGCCTGTTTCCGTCCGGGAGAGGATAAGCAAGATGGCCCCGCGCACATTGTTCGACAAGATATGGGACAGCCATGTGGTCGAAACCCTCCCGGACAAGACGGCCATCCTCTACATCGACCGTCACCTTGTGCATGAGGTCACGAGTCCGCAGGCGTTTGAAGGCCTGCGCCTGAGCGGCCGCCGCCTGCGCCACCCGGATGCGACGATTGCGGTGGTGGACCATAACGTGCCCACATCCGACCGCACCCAGCCCATCGAGGAGGCGGAAAGCCGCAACCAGATCGAGACGCTCGAGCGCAATGTGAAGGAATTCGGCGTGCCGTATTTCCCGCTGCTCTCGGCGCGGCAGGGCATCGTGCATGTGGTCGGCCCCGAGCAGGGTATCTCGCTGCCGGGCATGACCATTGTATGCGGCGACAGCCATACCTCCACCCATGGCGCGATGGGCGCCCTGGCGTTTGGCATCGGCACGTCCGAGGTCGAGCATGTGATGGCGACCCAGACCATCCTGCAGAAACCCGCGAAGAACATGAAGGTCGTGGTCGAGGGGCAGGTTGGCCCCGGTGTCACCGCCAAGGACATCATGCTTGCCATCATCGGCCATATCGGCACGGCGGGCGGCACGGGGCACGTGATCGAATTCGCGGGTTCGGCCATCCGTGAACTCGACATGGCGGGCCGCATGACGATCTGCAACATGTCGATCGAGGCCGGTGCCCGCGCGGGGCTGGTGGCACCTGACGAGACCACGTTCGAATACGTGCGCGGCCGCCCCTTCGCCCCGAAAGGCGAGGGGTTTGACGAGGCGGTGGCCTACTGGAAGACGCTGGCTGCGGATGAAGGGGCGCATTACGACCGCGTGGTCGAACTGCGCGCCGAGGACATCACCCCTGTGCTGACCTGGGGCACCAGCCCCGAGACGGTCATCCCCGTCACCGGCACCGTGCCCGACCCGGCAGCCGAGGCCGATCCCGGCAAGCGCGCGCAGATGCAGCGCATGCTGGACTATATGGGGCTTGAAGCGGGCCAGAAGATTGCGGGCACGCCGGTTGATGTCGTGTTCATCGGGTCATGCACCAACAGCCGCATCGAGGACCTGCGCGCCGCAGCAGCCATTGCCGCGGGCCGCAAGGTGGCTGAAGGCGTGCGGGCGATGATCGTGCCCGGATCGGGTATCGTGAAGGCGCAGGCGGAAGAGGAAGGGCTGGACAAGGTCTTTCTTGAAGCCGGTTTCGAATGGCGCGAGGCCGGGTGCTCCATGTGCCTGGGCATGAACCCCGACCGGCTGACACCGGGGCAGCGCTGTGCGTCTACCTCCAATCGTAATTTTGAGGGCAGGCAGGGCCCCGGCGGGCGCACGCACCTGCTCTCGCCTGCTATGGCGGCGGCCGCTGCCGTGACCGGATGCCTGACCGATGTGCGGGAGCTGATCTGAAAATGGATAAATTCACTGTTCTCTCGGCCGTAGCCGCTCCGCTGCCTGAAGAAAACATCGATACCGACAAGATCATTCCCGCGCGCTTCCTCAAGACCACCAAGCGCACCGGGCTGGGCGTGCATGCGTTCGACAGCATGCGCTACCGCGAGGACGGATCGGAAAACCCGGATTTCGTGCTGAATCAGGAGCCTTACCGCAAGGCGGAGATCCTGATCACGTATGACAATCTGGGCTGCGGTTCGTCGCGCGAGCATGCGCCGTGGGCATTGCTGGATTTTGGCATCCGCTGCGTGATTGCGCCGTCATTCGCCGATATTTTCCATAACAACTGCTTCAAGAACGGCATCCTGCCTATCGTGCTGCCGCATGATGTCTGCACGCAGTTGATGGAAGATGCCCGCATGGGCGGCAATGCGCGGCTGACCATCGACCTGCCCCGGCAGGTGGTGGTGCGGCCCGATGGCACCGAAGTGCCGTTCAATGTCGATCCGCTGCGCAGGAAGCTGCTGCTCGAAGGGCTGGACGATATTGGCCAGACGCTCCAGCACGAGAAGGAAATCACCACCTTCGAGGAACGCCGCAGCAAGGCGCAGCCGTGGATTCCGCGCATCGTGCTCGATTGAGCGGGCAGGGCGGTTCCTGCCGCCCGCAGCCGCACGGCAAAAAGCATTTAACAAACCGATTGAACCGGATGGGAAACGTCATGTCCGCACCCAAGAAGCTCCTGATCCTGCCTGGCGATGGCATTGGCCCCGAGATCATGAACGAGGTCCGCCGCATCATGGACTGGATGGCGCAGGCGCGTGGCATCCGCTTTGATGTGAGCGATGACCTTGTTGGCGGTGCGTCGCTTGCGGTGCATGGCCAGCCGATTACGCAGGACGTGATTGATGCCGCGCGCGCGGCGGATGCGGTGCTGTTCGGCTCGGTGGGCGACCCGAAATGGGCTTCCGCCGGGTTTGACCGCCGGCCCGAGATCGCGATTCTCAAGCTGCGGCAGGAGCTTGGCCTGTTTGCCAACCTGCGCCCGGCCAAGGTGTTCGACTCGCTGGCCGATGCCAGCACGCTCAAGCCCGAAGTGGTGCGCGGCCTCGACATCATGATCGTGCGCGAGACGGTGGGTGGCATCTATTTCGGCACGCCCCGTGGCATCGAGACCCTGGCCGATGGCACGCGCCGGGGCATCAACACCGAGGTTTACACCACGCCGGAAATCGAGCGCGTGGCCCGCGTGGCGTTTGAACTGGCCCGCAAGCGCGACAACCGGGTGTGCTCGGTCGAGAAATGCAACGTGATGGAAAGCGGCCTGTTGTGGAAAGAGGTCGTGACCGACCTGCACGCGCGGGAATACCCTGATGTGCAGTTGACCCACATGCTGGCCGATAACTGCGCCATGCAGCTTGTGCGCAACCCGCGCCAGTTTGATGTGATCGTGACCGGAAACCTGTTTGGCGACCTGCTGTCCGACCTGGCTTCGATGCTGACCGGCAGCCTTGGCATGCTCCCTTCGGCCACGCTCGGGGCCAAAGGCGAGGATGGCCGCATGCCCGCGCTGTATGAGCCGATTCATGGCAGCGCGCCCGACATTGCCGGGCAGGGCAAGGCCAACCCGCTGGCGCAGATCCTCTCGTTTGCCATGCTGCTGCGCTACTCGTTCGACATGCAGGACGATGCAGCCCTGATCGAGCAGGCTGTCTCGAACGTGCTCGACCGTGGCCTGCGCACGCCCGACATCATGAGTGCTGGCCGGACGGAAGTGAACACGGCAGGCATGGGCGCCGCCGTGGTGGAAGAACTGGCCCGGCTGAACAAGGCAGGCTGATCTGCCCTTCTAAACCAAAAGCCCGGCATGGTGTTTCATGCCGGGCTTTTTATTAATGAAAGTTTTTGGTGAAGCTTTTTTCAAAAAGTTTCAAGGAACGCAGCCTTTTTGAAAAAAGGCTGCGCCCAAAAAACTTTTATTTTTTCACAATCCCGGCTTGAGCACGTAGCCCTTGCCGCGCACGGTCTGCAAAAAGCGTGGCTCCTTGGGGTCGGGCTCGATGCGGCGGCGCAGGCGCGTGACCTGCACATCCACCGCGCGTTCGCCAATTTCCTCCATGTCCAGCGTGGTGGCGATGGCGGTGCGCGAGAGGATTTCGTTGGGGTGGCGGGCCAGCACCGAGAGCAACGCCGATTCGCCGCCCGTCAGGTGCACGATTCCCTCCGCATTCGACAAAAGCCCCCGCACGGGGTCGAACTCCAGGTCGCCAAGCCGCACGATGCGCAGGTTGCTGCTCGGCGCGGGCGGCACGAAGCGGCGCAGATGCGCCTTGAGCCGCAGCAGCAGTTCACGCGGCTCGAACGGCTTGGCCAGATAGTCATCGGCACCGGCTTCGAGGCCGATGATCCGGTCTTCCGGCTCGCCACGCGCAGTCAGCAGCAGGATGGGAAAGTTCAGGTTGTCGCGCCGCAGTTCACGGGTCAGCTCCAGCCCGTTTTCCCCCGGCATGGTAATGTCGAGCACCAGCGCATCGGGCTGCATGAAGCCCAGCACCTGCCGCGCCTCCTGCGCCGAGCACGCGGCGCTGACCCGAAAGCCCTGCTCGCTCAGGTAACGGTGCAGCAGGCGGCGCAGGCGCGGGTCATCATCCACCACGACGACATGGGCATCCATGATCATGCTGTCGCGGGGGAGGGCGGAATCGCAGGCCGTCTGGATCATGAAGAACTCCGGTCGGGAGGGTGAAGGGCATCGGTGGATACGCCGGGCATGGCCGATTCGTCTATCAGGCCGCGCATGACGCGGCGAAAACCGTCAACCGCCCGCCCCCCCGCGTTGCGATACACCCGTAGCAGCACTTCACGTTGCAGCGAAAAGAGCCGGTTTTCAATCTCCGCGCCACGCGCGCTCAGGTGCAGGCAGCGCCGCCTGCGGTCCTGTGGCGTGGTTTCGTGGCGCAGCAGGCCGTGGCTTACCAGTTCGCCCAGCGTGCGGCTCATGCTCTGCTTGGTAATGCCCAGCACATCAAGCAGCGTGCCCACGGCAATGCCCGGCTGCAGCGCCACGGTCTGCATGATGCGGTAGTGGGCGTGGCCCAGCCCGCATTCCTGCAGGGCCGGGTCAATCACGTTGCCAAAGGCGCGGCAGGCCAGCAGGAGCAACTCCTGCGCCTGGCGCATGTCCTCATCACGCAGGAACAGAAGTTCCACGCCCGCGCCCGCCATGGGGGCGGGGCGCGCAGCGGGGGGCCGGGGCGGGGTGGTCATGGCAGGCGGCTTGGCGTCAGGCGATGCGGCCGGTCAGCCGGTTGCGCAGGCGGGTGATGCGCCCGACCTCGGCCAGCCTGCGGTCAAGGAATTCCTCCACCGAGGCCGGGTTGCCCCCGCGCGTGAGCCAGAACAGCAGGGTCGCGACATAGACACCGCTCAGGCTCAGCCGCTTGGTCATGTAGGTAAAGCCGGTGGAGGAATCGCCCGCCGCCTCCCATATTGCATTGACGCTGCGGCCCAGCACATGGGCCAGGCTGCGGGCATGGGTGGGCACCAGCAGCACCGCCAGCGCCTGCCTTATGGCCGCGCGGTGGGGGGCTGCGCGTTCGAGCCGGAACATGATGGCCGCGCGCACCCGGCGGCTGATCTTGCGGCTGCGGAAGGTGTGGGCATGGCCCAGCATGTCGCGGTCCATCAGGTCGAAGCAGGCCGCGGCCAGTTCCGCCATGCCACCGGGAAAGAGCAGGTCCGAATCCGGCCCGGCGCATTGCCGCAGCAGATCTGGAGTCCAGGCATGGGTGCCTGCACGCGAATCGGCCAGGAAATGGCGGAGCAGCGCATCACCTTGTGGTGAGTGCTGCATGGCGGGCGGATGCAGGCACGACGCCGCGCGCGCGACCAGGGCGGAAGGGTTCATGGGCGCTCTCCATAACGGGCCATTTCGCTGTCAAAGCCCATGCGGCCAAGGTTGGCCATGCGCATGGGGTAGAGGATTCCGTTCAGGTGGTCGTATTCATGTTGTAGTACATTGGCCAGAAAGCCCGATGCAACGCCCCGCACCGCGTGCCCGTGCGCGTCCAGCCCCGCATAGGCCACGCGGGCATGGCGCGGCACCCAGCCCCGCAGGTCGGGAATGGACAGGCAGCCCTCCAGCCGGTCCACCATCTCGTCGCCCACCGGTTCAAGCACGGGGTTGATCAGGGCGGAAGGCGGGCGCGGCGGGTCATCCTCGCCCGTGCTGCGGGCCAGCGGCACATGATAGACGAACAGCGCCAGCCAGTGATGCACCTGTGGGGCTGCGAGTCCCGCGCCCCCTGCATCCAGCATTGTCTCGATCATGTCGGCCACCAGCGTGCGGATGGCGGGGGCCTGCGTATCGGCCACCGGCTGCGTGGGTTGCAGCAGCACCGGATGGCCCATGCGGGCGATCTTGAGCAGCGTCATGCAGCGAAAGGCCTTCCTGTTTTGGGGAACATGTATATGACAGCGTTGGCGCGCAAAGCGCAGCACCAAAATTCATGCCCCCCGATATGCGGGAATGATTTGTGTTGCGCGACGCGAGTGTGATATAGGTGCGGCCCGTTTGGGAATCGCACGAAGGGAATGGCCTCGGGCGGACGTTCCCCAAGTTTCAGTTTCATGGATCATCCATACCGGATGGCAGATCAGGAGTTGACGACCCAGTGCAGGTTCTCGTTCGTGACAACAATGTTGATCAGGCCCTCAAGGCCCTCAAGAAAAAAATGCAGCGTGAAGGCATCTTCCGCGAAATGAAGCTGCGTCGCCACTATGAAAAGCCGTCCGAGCGCAAGGCGCGCGAGGCAGCCGAGGCCGTGCGCCGCGCCCGCAAGATGGAGCGCAAGCGCCTCGAGCGTGAAGGCTTCTAATCCTTCGCGTATCGGAATACGGGTTATGACCCACAAGAAACCGGCTTCTGCAAGGAAGCCGGTTTTTTTGTGTCTGGAGAGGGAAGGCCATGGGCACGGACTCCGTATCTGAAGCCACGACCGGCTGGCGGCGGTGGCGGGCGCGGGTGGCGCGACGCATCCTGCCGCGCTCGCTGCTGGGGCGGATGCTGCTGATCGGGTTCATTCCGCTGCTGGCCACGCAGGCCATCTCGCTTGAACTGTTTTATGGCAACTACCTGCAGATCGTCTCGCGCCGCCTGTCAGGCGACATGGCCACCACCATCTCCATGACGCTGGACATGCTCGAGCGCTATCCTTCCGCTACCGATCGCAAGTGGATCCTGGAGGATGCGGGCCGCAGGGCGGGGCTGGTCATGACCCTGCGCGAAGGCGAGAGCCTGCAACGGCGCGGCTCGAACCACGTGCTCGGCCCCATTGACGAGGACCTGGCGCGTGACCTGCAGGCCAGCGTGCGCTGGCCCACCTTTGTCGACTGGAAAAAAGCCCACCGCCGGGTCGTGATCCTGGTGCAGACGCCCATTGGCGTGCTGCAGGTCGTAGCCCTGCGCAAGCGGCTGGACGTGGCCCCGGTGTGGCTGTTCGTGGCATGGGCCTCGGGCAGCGCGCTGCTGCTGTTCCTGATCGCGGCGCTGTTCATGCGCAATCAGGTGCGTGCCATCCGCAGGCTGGCGCGGGCGGCGGAACTGTTCGGGCTGGGGCGCGATACGGTGCCCATCGTGCCCGAAGGCGCGCAGGAAATCCGCAAGGCCGCCATCGCCTTCAACCGCATGCGCGACCGCATCAACCGCTTTGTGGAGCAGCGCACCACCGTGCTGGCCGGGGTCTCGCATGACCTGCGCACGCCGCTCACCCGCCTGCGGCTTTCACTGGCCATGTTTCCGCGCACCGGCATGGTCCGGGCCGAGGATCTCCAGCCCGATATTACCGACATGATCGGTGATATCGTGGAGATGGAGCACATGATCGAGGGGTATCTGTCGTTTGCGCGCGGCGAAGGGGCTGAAACGCCCTCGGTCATCCGGGTGGAGGACCTGTTCGAGGAAAGTGTTGCCGCCCTGCGCCGGGTGGGGGCGCAGGCCAGCATCGGGTTTGTCACCCCGCCGGAACTGAGCATCATGGGTCGCAGCAACGCCCTGCGGCGCGTGCTGAACAACGTGGTGGAAAACGCGCGGCATCACGCCACCCGCATCGTGCTTTCAGCCGAGAGCGGGCGCAAGCAGGTGTTCCTGTATGTCGATGATAACGGCTGCGGGGTGGAGGAAGCCCGGCGCGAGAGCGTGTTCCGGGCCTTCGAGAGCGGCAAGGAAGGGGGCACGGGGCTTGGCCTGGCCATCGCGCGTGACATCATTCACGCCCATGGCGGCCATATCGGGCTGGAGGCCGGGCCGCTTGGTGGCGCACGGGTCACGATAGAACTGCCAGCCTGAGCCATGGCCTGGGGCTGGCCGGGGCATCAGGGCAGGCTGTTGCCCGAGCCCCCATGGCCGGGGCCACCGTTCATGCTGTTCATGGGGCCGGTGCTGCCGCCATAGGTGCTGCTCATCTGGCTGAGCGGGTTGTAGCGGCCCACATTGCCCAGGATCTGCTGCATGATGTTGATCTTGGTGCCCGGCGTGGGGGTCTTGCCCGGCATCATGGTCACGTAGCGGGCGTCATCCTTGTGCAGCGTGCGCAGGTTGCGCAGCACGCCTTCCTGGTCAAAGGTCAGCACCACCACTTCCTGCTTTTCCACCTGCGGGAAGCTGATGGGGGCCAGCACCTGCTTCATGGAAACGTAGAGCCATGTATTGTCATCAAACGTGGCATGGCCGGTGGGCGAGCCGAGCGCGTCCATCACGTCCGAGCGTGAGGTCTCGCCGACCTTGAGCTTGTTGTAGTCATCCGCCTCGACCAGCGAGCCGCGCTGCATGGTGCTGGGCTTGAAAACACTACATCCGGACAGCGCAATCCCCGCCCCGATGACAGCGCACGAAAACACGCGTAATGAACGGGAGCGGGGCTGGTTGTCCTTGGGTGACCTCATGGTCGGGAAAATATCCTGAAATAGGGCAGGGCGCATATGCGGTTCGTCTTTCCGGTGCCCCATCGGGTAAATGAAGTCAATCACAGATCGCCCTGGTGGTGGAAAAACACCCTGCCAGCCCCATATTTTTACCATCATCGCAACACGGGCGCGCCCCGTGGTCACATGTGCAGGAGTTAACGAGATGGATGCAGAATTTTCCCGCCCGATGGCCGTGGGCCGCATCCCGGTCCATGGCATGGAAACGGTGATCGAGGCGAAGGACACCGAATGCCGCGCGCTCGCCCGCCGCTTTGGCATTCCCGGCCTGCGCAACCTGTCATGCCGCTACCGGCTCAAGCCGGGGCCGGGCGGGGAGGTGCTCGCCGAAGGCTGGCTGACCGCCCACGTTACCCAGGAATGCGTGGTCAGCCTCGAGCCGTTCGAGGATGTGATGGCAGAATCGTTCACCGTGCGCTGCATCCCTGCCGCGCGTTTTCGGGAGGACGACGAGGTCGATCCGTTTTCGATCGATGAAGTGCCCTATGAGCGCGATATCATCGACCTTGGCGAACTCGCGGCGGAAGAAGTTTCGCTCGCGCTCGATCCCTATCCGCACAAGCCCGGCTGCGCCATTCCGGCCGAATTTGCGGGCACGGACGAGGCCGCTGTGGAAGAAACCACGCGCAGGCAGCCTTTTTCCGCTCTGGCCGAGTTGAAAAAAAAGCAGAACTGACGCAAAGGAGGGGCGCGAGCGGGGGTGTCTCGCCATGAGTTGCGCACATAATCCCTTGTGCAAGTGCAAATGGTCTGCTAGAGCGCCCCCCTCAATTATTGATAACTGACCGGTGTAACGCCACGAGGGTGTGCCTGCCGGTTGTGATCCAGATCGGAGGGGCCCGGGCCCATGGCTGTACCCAAGAGAAAAACCTCGCCGTCCCGTCGTGGCATGCGTCGCAGCCACGCTGCGCTGAGTGTTCCGGCGCATGCGGAATGCTCCAACTGTGGCGAACTCAAGCGCCCGCATCACGTCTGCAGCCACTGCGGGCACTATGATGGCCGCGAAGTCGCTTCCGCCGGCAAGGCGCTGAAGACGGCGGTCCGCGCCTGATAACACGACGCTACAGGCGTCATTACCCGGTAACGGCGCGGCCCTGTTTGGTCGCGTCGGCGGGCTGGCCTCGGGCCGTCCTGTCCGGGTCGCGCGGGGAATATGATCTTTTCAAAGTGTATTCCCCGATCTTGCGCGTTCCTTTCTTACCCGGCACAAGACGAGCATGAGCGAGACAGGTTCCTCCTTTTCCGAGACTGGGCCTTACACCCTTGCCATTGATGGCATGGGCGGGGATGGTGGTCCGGAAGTTGTAGTGGCCGGACTGGCAATTGCAGCAGACCGACATCCCTCAGCCAGGATTCTTCTGGTTGGTGATGAGGCGACGTTGTCCGGCCTTCTGGCCCGCCATCCGCGCGCGGCCACCATCTGCACGATCCGTCCGGCCAATTCGGCCATTTCCATGGACATGAAGCCCACCGCAGCCCTGCGTGTGCGCGATTCCTCCATGCGTCTGGCCATGGATGCCGTGGCGCAGGGCGAGGCGCAGGGCGTTGTTTCCGCTGGCAACAGCGGTGCCATGCTGGCGCTGGCCAAGATCGTGGTCAAAACCCTTCCCGGCATCACCCGCCCGGCCATGGCGGCCATCAGCCCCACTACGCGGGGCGATGTGGTCATGCTCGACCTTGGCGCCAATGTCGCGTGCGACTGGCGCAACCTTGTCGAGTTCGCCATCATGGGCGAGGCCTTCGCCAAGGCGGTGCTCGGCCTGCCCGCACCCACCATCGGGCTGCTCAATGTCGGCTCCGAGGAACTCAAGGGCGACGAGCGCCTGCGCCAGGCGGCTGACGTGCTGCGCAACAGCTCGCTCGCCCGCCAGTTCCATGGTTTCGTGGAAGGGCATGACATTACCGCAGGCACGACCGACGTGGTGGTGACCGATGGCTTTACCGGCAATGTCGCGCTGAAAACGGGCGAGGGCGCGCTGAAAATGGCGTTCACGCTGCTGCGGCAGGTCTTCACCTCCAGCCTGATGGGCCGGATCGGCTACCTGCTGGTGCGCCCCGGGCTTGAGCGGATGAAGGAATGGCTCGATCCGCGCCGCTATAATGGCGCGGTGTTCGTGGGGCTGAACGGGGTTGTGGTCAAGTCGCATGGCGGCACGGACGCTGAAGGCTTTGCCGCGGCGGTTGACGTGGCGATGGACATGGTCACCCACCGCTTTACCGACAGCATCCGCGAGCGCCTCGCGCACATGGAAAGCCTCACCGCCGTCAAGGCGTCCGACCCGTCGCAGACGGTCCCTGCATCCTGATGCGGCAATAACAGCCGGCGTGGGGTCAGCAGGGAGCACCTGCCTGCGCCCACCCGTGTATATGAAATGATAGTGGTGGAAAAAACAGGCATGACGGCGAAACGCTCGCTTCTGTCCGGTTTTGGCGGTTACCTGCCCGAGCGGATCGTTACCAACGATGAACTGGCCACCTGGCTCGATACATCGGATGAATGGATTCGCGCCCGCACGGGAATCGCCCAGCGCCACATGGCGGGCGAGGGCGACAACGCCGTTTCCATGGCAGCACAGGCCGCCCGGCAGGCGCTGGATTATGCTGGTGCCACGCCTGATGATGTCGATGCCGTCATTGTCGCGACCAGCACGCCCGACCAGGCCTTCCCCTCCACGGCCGTGCGGGTGCAGGCTGCACTGGGCATGACCGGCGGCTTTGGCTTTGACCTTGCCGCTGCGTGCTCGGGTTTCATCTATGCGCTGTCCATGGCCGATTCGCTCATTCGCAGCGGGCAGGCGCGCTCGGCGCTGGTCATTGGCAGCGAAGTCTATTCCCGCATTCTCGATAAATCGGACCGGGGCACCTACGTGCTGTTCGGCGATGGGGCGGGGGCGGTTTACCTGACCAGCACGGATGAGGCGGCGGGCGAGGCGGGCATCCTGTCCACCCATCTCCATTCCGATGGTCGTTATGGCGACCTGCTTTTTGTCGATGGCGCGACAGGCCAGCATGATAAACCCGCCCACCTGCGCATGAACGGGCGCGAGGTGTTCCGCCATGCGGTGGGCAAGCTGTCATCCTCGGTGGATGAGGCGCTGGCCGCCAATGGCCTGACCCATGCGGATGTGAACTGGCTGGTGCCACACCAGGCCAATCTGCGCATTATTGATGGCGTGGCCCGCAAGCTCGCCCTGCCGCCCGAGCGCGTGGTGGTGACGGTGGACCGGCATGCCAATACCTCTGCCGCCTCCATTCCGCTGGCCCTGAACGAGGCGGTGCGTGACGGGCGCATCAACCGGGGCGATCTTGTGCTGATGGAAGCGCTGGGCGGTGGCCTGACATGGGGTTCGGCGCTGGCACGGCTGTAATGTCATTTCGGTACCACATTGAAACGGACGCGGAATAAACTGCCCGCGCCCCTGCGACATTCAATTGACGATACGCACGCGCATGCATAACGTTTACGCATGAGCACCGTCACGCGCGCCACTCTGGCAGAACACATATACGATCAGGTCGGCCTGTCCCGCCATGAATCCGCCGATATTCTAGAAGATATCCTTGAGCGGATGGCACGGACCCTTGAGGCTGGCGATACCCTCAAAATAAGCGGGTTTGGCACGTTTTCTGTCCGGCAGAAGGGGCAGCGCACGGGCCGTAACCCCAAAACCGGCGTGGAAGTGCCGATTCTGCCACGCTCCGTTCTGGTGTTTCGCCCCAGTCAGTTGCTTCGTGCCCATGTCAACGGACAGTCCGCCGGGCAGATCCCGCCGGAAGGAGACGATGAATGACCACGGAGCACTCTCCAGGCAGCACGCTCGAGCCGGGCAGGGACTGCCTGCCGATCTATGAGGTCGCGCGCGAGCTTGGCCTCGCGCAGCATGTCATGCGCATGTGGGAGGCCAGCTTTCCGCAGCTCCAGCCGCTGCGCGGGCCGGTGGGGCGGCGCTACTACCGCCCGCAGGACATAACCGTGCTGCGCGAGATTGCCGACCTGCTTTACGTGCGCAAGCTGTCAGTGGCGCAGGCGCAGGTCGAACTCGCGCGCGAGGCGCTTGCCGCACCCGAATCAGAAGGCGAGGCCGTAACCCCGCCCATCGAGCCAGTTGTGGTCCAGCCCCCACTCGCCCAGTCTCATACAGCGCAGCCCCCTGTGGCGCAGGATGCAGCGGTGGAAGCTGCCTCTCCCGCAACGGACGCTGTGCAGGTGACGGTAATCGAGGAAGTGATGGAAACCGTGGTGGCGTGCGAATCGCCGCCCACCGTTGCAGCACCTGAGCCTGAAGCCCCTCCGATGGTGGAAGCTGCCGCAGCCGACGCGAATGCGGCCCCGGAGCCAGAAAGCGTGGCGGAGACGGCGGCACAGGCGCCTGCTGACGAGCCGGAACAGCTCCCCCTTGAGCAGATTGTCATGATCGAGCTTGAGCGCCTGCAGGCGGAAAATACGGTGCTGCGCGACAGCCTGCGCGGCGTGCTGGTTGAGTTGCAAGCCCTGCGGCAGATGGTGCCGGCCTGAGCCAGGCATTTTTTTTCGGTTTGGTTCATTACATGGGTTGCGGTCCCCCCCATCGGCTGCTACATCCTGCGCATCGCAGACAGGCGGGCAGTAGCGCAGCCTGGTAGCGCATCAGTCTGGGGGACTGGGGGTCGTGGGTTCGAATCCCGCCTGCCCGATATCCCTGTCTGCGATAAGAATACCAAGCAAGCAAGGCATCCTGAAAAGGGTGCTTTTTTTGTATCTGGCGCCCGGAAGCCAGAGGCCCGGCTCAGTAGCGGGCCCGGCTCCAGTTCAGCCACAGCATGTGCAGCACCGCCATGATGGCAGGCCCCATGAACAGCCCGAGCAGGCTCCAGCTTTCCGCACCACCGAGTATGCCCGCCAGCACCCACAGGAAGGGGAGTTGCGTCGAGCCGCCAATCAGGGCCGGACGCACCAGGTGGTCGGCCAGAAAGATCACGGCCATGCCCAGCAGGATGATGGCCATCGCGCCGAATAGTGCGCCGGTCTTGATAAGCAGCATGAGGGCGACGGCGCTGATGGCGATGAAGGCGCAGAACGGGATCATGGCCGCGATGGCCGTCACTACCCCGAACAGGAAGGGGTGTGGCGCGCCAGCGACCAGATAGGCCACGGCCATCAGCATGCCCTCGCCAATGCCCACGAGCACCAGCCCCGATACCGAGCCATGCACCGAGGCGATCATCTGCAAGGCAATCCGCTCGCCCCGCTTGCCAAAGGCGCGGCGCGAGACGTTGAGCGACTGGCGAATGACGGAATCGCCATCCTTGAGCAGGAAAAACAGCGTGAGGATGGCAAAGGCGAACAGCAGCACCCGGTGCAGCACCTGCGAGCCAAGCTGCTGCGTAACCTTGACGCTCTGCCCGATATTCATCGTGCCGAGCAGGGCGGACACATCCGCCGGGTTCTTCAGGTGTTCGTTCCACCACGCGGTAATCGCCCCCTGGCCATAGGGCAGGTTGCTGATCCAGTCCGGCACGGGAATGCCTGAATGGCGGGCTTCGTTGAGGAAGCGCAGCACGCCTTCCGCCTCGCGCCCCGCCTCCAGCCCGAACAGTGCGAGCGGCCCGATGAAGATGAAGGCGATGGTCAGCGTAAACAGCAGCGGCAGCAGTATTCTATGCGCCCGCCCGTTCCATCGCCGCCGCGCACGCGCGTAAAGCGGCCAGGAGGCAATGGCGAACACGCAGCCCCATATCAGCGAGGGCAGGAACCCGCGCACCGTATAAAGCCCCAGCAGCACGAAAAACAGCGCCAGCCCCGCGCGCGCGATGCGTTGCGTGCGCTGGGTCTCGCGGAATGAACGGAAGGTTCGCATCGTGGAGGGGTCGACCTCGCGCCCTGTCATGGGGGCAGGAAAGCCATCCTGATCCGCGTTGTGGGGATCCGTCATTCTTGTTCCTCTGGGGTATGCGGGCTCTGCTGTAAGGGGCTACTTATGCTAACGCGCCCGTGTGCGGAAAGACTTTAATCCTGACGGGCCGGTGCGGTTTCAATTGCCCACAGGGCAAAGGCGTGGATCAGGGCGGCTTCCCTGAGGGAGTCGAAGCGCCCGGTGGCTCCCCTGTGCCCGGCCTCCATGTTCGTGCGCAGCATGATGGGCCGGGCCGAGCGGTTATGCGCGCGCAGGCGGGCCACCCATTTGGCGGGCTCCCAGTAGGTCACGCGCGGGTCGGTCAGGCCGCCCATGGCCAGTATGGCGGGGTAGGCGCGCGGGGCGACCTGTTCATAGGCGGCGTAGCTGGCAATCAGGTCATAGGCTGCCACATCTTCCACAGGGTTGCCCCATTCGGGCCATTCCGGCGGCGTCAGCGGCAGCGACGCGTCAGACATGGTGTTGAGTTCATCCACAAACGGCACCACGGCCACGATGCCCGCAAACAGGTCGGGCCGCATGTTGGCGATGGCTCCCATTACCATTCCACCAGCGGAACGTCCATCAGCCACGATGCGGCCGGTCGCGCCAAAGCCCTCGGCCACAAGGGTTTCGGCGCAGGCGATGAAATCGCTGAACGTGTTGGGCTTGTTGCGCCCGCGCCCGCCAAGGAACCAGTTCCAGCCCTTTTCCGAGCCGCCGCGCACATGGGCAATGGCGTAGAACCAGCCGCGATCGACAAGGCTGAGCGTGCGGGTGGAAAAGACCGGGTCGATGGCGTGGCCATAGGCGCCGTAGCCATAGAGCAGTAGCGGGGCCGAGCCATCAATGGGCGTGTCATGGCGGCCCAGCACGGTTACCGGCACCAACTCGCCATCTGCCGCCCGGGCCATGAGCCGCCAGCAGCGGTACTGTGCCGGGTCGTGGCCTGATGGCACCTGCTGCTGCTTGAGCAGGGTCTCGGCCCCGCTCACCATGTCACGCGCATGCCACGCGCGCGGGGTGGTGGGGGACTGGTAGATGTAGCGCAGCTCGGTGGTGTCGTATTCGTAACCGCCCACCAGCGTCAGGTCATAGGCGGCTTCATCGGGTTCAAGGGCCTCGGTTGCGCCATCCACGCTGCGGATGATGATGCGTGTATTGGCGTCACGCCGCTCGCGCCAGGCCAGGTGGCCCGACCAGACCATGCACTCCGTGATGTAGCGGCCTGGCTCATGGGCCACGAGGTCGCGCCAGTTGGCGCGCGTCGGTGCCGTGTCGGGCGTGGTCATGAGCTTGAAGTCATACGCGCCATCGGCATTGGTCAGGATGATGAAATCCGTGCCCTGATGGTACAGGCCGTATATCAGCCCCGTCTCGCGCGGACTGGCGCAGCGTGGTGCTGCCTGCGGGTCGTGGCCGGGGATGAGCCAGGATTCGGAGGTGTCGTGGTTGCCGCTGGAGATGATGATCCACCCGCCCGAGCGCGTGGCTTCCACGCCCACGAAAAAGCCGGGATCGGCTTCCTCATACACCAGCGTATCGTGGTCCGCGCCGATGCGGCGGCGATAGACGCGGGCCGGGCGGCCATGGCTGTCGCGCCAGACCCAGAACAGGAAGGCGCTGTCGGGCGAAAACACGAACGCCCCGCTACAGTTCTCGACCGGGGGCAGGGGTGTGCTGTCACCGGCCAGCCTGCGGATGTGGATGCGGTAGATTTCCGAGCCCTGCGTGTCCTCCGCATGGGCGAACAGGCTGTGGTCGGGGCTGTGGGCGGCGGCGGCCACGGCGTAATATTCATGCCCCTTTGCCGCTTCATTCACGTCGAGCAGCACTTCTTCCGCCGTGGGCGTGGCAGTGGGGTAGCGTTTATAGACCGGGTACTGCGCGCCCGCCGTGTAGCTGGTCTGGTAGTTGTAGGGGCCATGCGGGGTAGGCGGATAGGTGTCATCCGCCTGCATGCGGCCCTTCATCTCGGCTACCAGTGTGTCCTGCAACGCATCCGTGCCAGAGAGGACGGACTGCGTATAGGCGTTTTCCGCCCGCAGGTGCCCGGCAATGTCGGGGCGCAGGAGCGTGGGGTCGCGCAGCACCTCCTGCCAGTTATCGTCCTTCATCCACGCATATTCATCGTGCCGGGTGCGGCCAAGCTGCGTGATGGCGTGGGGGATCTGGCGGGCAATGGGGGGCGTGGTCATCGCATGGTCCTCGGGGTGCAGGGGTTCAGGCGGGGCGGGGGGCGTGCCAGCCGGTCAGGCCCTGGCGCAGGCGCTGGCCTTCGGGGCTGGTGGCGTCAATCAGGCCCGTGCGCAGGAACAGGTCGATCAGCACGAGGTTGACGTTGAACTTGAACGCATCCGTGTCACGCACCAGCGTATAGGCTTCCTCGATCGGGATCAGGCGGAATTCCTCCACTTCCCCATCGGCGGGAGTGGGCACGAAGTCAGGCGGCAGTTCCAGTTCGAAGCAGTGCAGCACGTCGCGCCGCAGCCCTTCGGGGCGGTCGAGCGCGTAGCGGATATCGGCAGTGGGGCGGGCGCGCTGCACCAGTTCGGCTGGCAGGCTGGCTTCCTCCGCCGCTTCCTTGAACAGGGCTTCGGCCGCCGTATGGCCCGCCGGTATGCCGCCCGCCACGAGGTGGTCAAGCTTGCCGGGGTCGAGGCGCTTGGTCATGGAGCGCCGCGCGATCCACAGATGCAGGCCGTGGGGCAGGCGCACGAGGCCATTGAGGTGCACGCCCGCCGCCATCAGCCCAAACAGCGGCAGCGCGCCACGGTCGATGCGGGCCACGGGGGGCAGGGCCATGTCGGTCCAGACATCGAACAGCTCATGGTGCGAGCGGTACACGCCTGCCTGCGCCATGGCCTCGCCAATGGCTTCAAGCCGGGCGGGGTCGGCAAGGGTGACGGTGTCGCCCGCATGGGTCATGCCGTGTTCAAGCAGCACCGGCAGCAGGGCGGGCTGCACCCAGCCCGCGGGGGCATGCCCCAGCCGGAACTCCAGCCGCCCGCCGGGCAGCACCGCCGTGTTGCAGGCGGCGATATGACGAAAGAAACCTTCAAGGCTGCGTGACATGTTTCATCCCTGTCCTTCGGGTTGAGGGTGGCATAACGGCTGCCCCCCGGCCTGACAATGCCGGGCTGTTCCGCGCCGGGGTGGGAATATGGGTTGCAAAACAGGCGGCATGTGCCACATGCGGTGGCTATGGCTGTTTCCCCCCCGGCCCGGCCCGACAGGCCGGAGCGCTCCGCCGCCGCCACCCTGCGCGGCCTGTTACCCTATCTGTGGCCCCGCCATGACCCGCGCACCCGCCTGCGCGTGGTGGGGGTGTGCATGCTGCTGGTCACGGCCAAGGTAGCCACCATTGGCGTGCCCTATGCCTATAGCCGCGTGATCGATGCGCTCCAGCCGCATGCAGGGGGCGTTGCCATGATGCCGCTCCTGCTGATCGTGGGCTATGGCCTGCTGCGCATGGCCGCCGCCGGACTGGGCGAATTGCGGGATGCGCTGTTCGCGCCACTGCGCTACCGCATCAGCCGGGTTGCGGCCATGCAGAGCTTTACGCACATGCATCAGCTTTCGCTGCGCTTTCACCTCAACCGTCAGTCGGGCGGGGTGACGCGGGCGATTGCGCGCGGCACGGAAGCCATCGAGACGCTGCTGCGCGTGGGCGTGTTCAACGTAGCGCCCACGCTGATCGAGGCGCTGATGGTCATCATCGTCATCTGGCGACTGTTTGACTGGCGCTACGCGGTGGTGATGCTGGCGGCGGTGGCGGCCTATGTGGTGTTTACCATCAAGTTCACCTCATGGCGCATCGGCCTGCGCCGCCAGATGAACGAGATCAACAGCGAGGCAAGCTGGAAGGCGCTCGACAGCCTGCTCAACTACGAGACCGTCAAATATTTCGGTAACGAGGCGCACGAGCGCCAGCGCTACGAGGATGCCCAGGCCCGTTACGAGCACGCCGCCATCCGCACCCAGATCTCGCTCAACGGGCTCAATTTCGGGCAGGCGGCGATCATTGCCGTGGCCCTGATCGCGGTCATGCTCATGGCCGGGCGCGATGTGGAGGCAGGCCGCATGACGGTGGGGCACTTCGTGCTGGTCAACACCTACCTCATGCAGCTTTACCTGCCGCTCAACTTTCTGGGCAGCGTGTATTCCTCGCTGCGTAATTCCCTCGTTGACCTTGAGCACATGTTCGGCCTGATGGATGAACGCGCCGACATTACCGATTCCGCCAGCGCCCTGAGCCTGCCCGCGCGGCTCGATGAGGCACCGGCCGCCGATATCCGCTTCGAGGACGTGCATTTCAGCTACCGCCCCGACCGCGAGATTTTGCGCGGCATCAGCTTTCACGTGCCCGCGGGGCACCGGGTGGCCATCGTGGGGCCGACAGGGGCGGGCAAGTCCACCATCAGCCGCCTGCTGTTCCGCTTCTATGACGTGACGGCAGGCTGCATTCTGGTCGATGGCCACGACATACGCGACTACACGCAGGCCGCCCTGCGCGGGGCCATTGGCGTGGTGCCGCAGGATACCATCCTGTTCAACGACACCATCGGCTACAACATCGCCTATGGCCGACTGGGTGCCGCGCAGGCTGAGGTGGAGCAGGCGGCAAGGCTCGCCTGCATCCATGACTTCATCATGAGCCTGCCCGAAGGCTACGCGACAAGGGTGGGCGAGCGGGGGCTCAAGCTTTCGGGTGGCGAGAAGCAGCGCGTGGCCATTGCGCGCACCATCCTCAAGAACCCGCGCGTGCTGCTGCTTGATGAGGCAACGAGCGCGCTCGACACCGGCACCGAGCACGAAATCCAGACCGCCCTGCGCGCGGTGGCCGCCAACCGCACCACGCTCATCATCGCCCACCGGCTCTCCACCATCGTGGACGTGGATGAAATCCTTGTGATGGGTCACGGCCAGATCCTCGAGCGCGGCACGCATCGCGCCCTGCTTGAGCGCGGCGGCCTGTACGCGGGCATGTGGGCCGCCCAGGCGGAGGAGGATGCCGAGCGCGGATGAAGCCCCTCACGCGGGCTTGTGACCCCTTTCATGCCCGCCCCGCACTGGTCAGGGGCGGCAAGGCGGTACATATCAGGGATAACGCGAAAAGGAGCCGTGACATGACGGACAAGACCAACCCGCCGCCCGAAGGCGACGCCATTCCCCCCGAACTGAGCCATTGCGGCGCGGTGGTGGACAAGGCCATCGAATACATGCTGGGCGAGAACCTGCCCCCCATGGCCATTGCCTCCGCCCTGCTGGGCGGCTCGCTGGGCCTGCTGTCGCGCACCATGGGGCGCGAGGCCATGCAGGGCCTGCTTGAAAACGCGCTGCACAGCGTGCAGGCGGGCGAACTGCACCCCGACCATGAAGGCGGGGCCGGCTGAACAAAGGGCCGCGAAAGGGCCGTAACGGGGTCGTTTGCGCCCTTTCGCATACAAAATATGCCGAATCATGCTTATGCGTCTTGACGAATGGCGGTGGTTTGGCGATAAGCCGCGCCTAATCTAGACGATCCTTGCCGGGCATTTATGCCTCGGCCAAAGTTATATCCGAGGATGATAAAATGTCTCGCCGCTGCCAGATCACAGGCAAGGGCGTGCTGACCGGTAACAACGTCAGCCACGCCAACAACAAGTCCCGCCGCCGCTTCCTGCCCAACCTGCAGGAAACCTCGCTGCTGTCCGATATTCTCGGCACGGCCGTTCCCCTGCGCATGACCACCAACGGGCTGCGCACGGTCGAGCACAATGGCGGGCTGGACTCGTTCCTGCTGTCCACCCCGAACCGCAAGCTGACGCCGGAAGCCATGACGGTGAAGCGCCGCATCCTGCGCGTTCAGGAAAAGAAGGCCGCCGTGGCCTGACATGCCTCACGCCGCCTGCCTGCAAACGCGGGCGGGTGGCCTGGTGCTGTCAAAAAGCCTGACTGAAGTCTGGCGCATTGTTCCGCTATGCCGGTCTGCGTCGTCCAGGTTGAAAGAGACTGAGGGCGGAAGCAGCTTACGGTTCTGGCAGGCGCGAAAGGGAACGGTTTCCCTTCGCGCCCGTGTTGTCTTGTGGAGGTTCTCCCGTGTCCGCCAAGTCTGATCTGTCCCTGATTCGCAATATCGGTATTACCGCGCACATCGATGCCGGCAAGACCACCACCACCGAGCGTATCCTGTACTACACCGGTGTGTCCCATAAGATCGGTGAGGTGCACGAAGGCAACACCACCACCGACTACATGGCGCAGGAGCGTGAGCGTGGCATCACGATCACCTCGGCTGCCGTGACGTGTGAGTGGGAAAACCACCGCATCAACATCATCGACACCCCGGGCCACATTGACTTCAACATTGAAGTCAACCGCTCGCTGCGCGTGCTCGATGGCGCGATCTTCATCATCGAAGGCGTGGCCGGCGTGCAGCCGCAGTCCGAGACCAACTGGCGTCTGGCTGACCGGTACAACGTGCCGCGCATCATCTTCATCAACAAGCTCGACCGCACGGGCGCCAACTTCTACAACGCGTTCGACACGCTGAAGGAGAAGCTGGACATCGTGGCGATTCCGCTGCAGCTGCCCATCGGCGCGGAAGAGAACTTTGTTGGCGTGGTCGATCTGATCGAGATGCGTGCCATCGTGTGGGAAGGCGGCGAGCTTGGTGCGAAGTTCCACTACGAGGAAATTCCCGCCGACCTGAAGGAAAAGGCCGCCGAAGCGCGCGAGAACCTGCTCGACACCGCGCTGTCCGTTGATAACGCCGCGATGGAAGAATACTTCGACAAGGGCGACGTGGACGTTGCAACGCTCAAGCGCTGCATCAAGAAGGGCACCATCGCGGGCGACTTCCGCCCCGTGCTGTGTGGCACCGCCTTCAAGAACAAGGGCGTGCAGCCCCTGCTCGACGCCGTGATCGACTTCCTGCCCGCGCCGAACGACGTGGAAGGCATCCGCATCGCGCCGCCGGAAGACGAGGAAGTTGACGAGAACAAGCTGCCGATCATCCCGGTTGACCCCGATGGCAAGTTTGCTGGCCTCGCCTTCAAGATCATCAACGACAAATACGGCACGCTGACCTTCGTGCGCGTTTACCGTGGCGTGCTCAAGACCGGTGATACGGTGCTGAACACGACCAAGGGCCACAAGGAGCGTATCGGCCGCATCTACCAGATGCATGCTGACAAGCGCGAGGAACTGTCTGAAGTGCACGCGGGCGACATCGCCGCCTTCGTGGGCCTGAAGGACAGCCAGACCGGTGACACGCTTGCCGATCCGGCCGATCCCGTCGTGCTCGAGCGCATGACCTTCCCGATCCCGGTCATCGACATCTCGGTCGAGCCGAAGACGAAGGACGGCGTGGAAAAGATGACGCTGGCGCTGCAGAAGCTGTCGGGCGAAGATCCTTCCCTGCGCCTGAAGACCGACCAGGAAACCGGCCAGACCATCCTGTCCGGCATGGGCGAGCTGCATCTCGACATCATCATCGACCGCCTGCGCCGCGAATATGGCGTGGATGCGAACATCGGCGCGCCGCAGGTGGCGTATCGTGAAACGATCACCAAGCCGCATGTCGAGACCTACACCCACAAGAAGCAGTCGGGTGGTTCGGGCCAGTTCGCGGAAGTGAAGATCGAGTTCGCGCCGGTCGAGCGCAACGAGGGCATCTCGTTCGAGAACAAGGTCGTTGGCGGCACGGTGCCCAAGGAATACATCCCGGCAGTGGACAAGGGCATCCAGGCCCAGGCCTCGACCGGTGTGCTCGCGGGCTTCCCCACGGTGGACTTCAAGTTCACGCTGCTCGACGGCAAGTACCATGATGTCGACTCCTCGGCGCTGGCGTTCGAAATCGCGGCGAAGGCCTGCTTCCGTGAAGGCATGAAGAAGGCCGGTCCGGTCATTCTCGAGCCGATCATGGACGTGGAAGTGACGACGCCCAACGATCACGTTGGCGACGTGGTGGGTGACCTCAACCGCCGCCGTGGCATGATCCAGAGCCAGGAAACCGCAGGGTCCACCGTTATGGTCCGCGCTTCGGTGCCGCTGAAGGAAATGTTCGGCTACATCTCGCACCTGCGCTCCATGACCAAGGGCCGTGCGTCCTTTACCATGCAGTTCCACCACTACGATCCGGTGCCCCGCAACGTTGCGGAAGAAATCATGGCGCAGTCTGCCTGATCCTTCTCGAAAGAGAGTGCCTGAAAAAAAGCCGGCCCCTGCGAGGGGGCCGGTTTTTTTTGTATGAAAAGCAGGGGCAGGCAAGGCGTGGTTTTACGCTCTTCAGGGGCTGTAGCCATTGGGCGCGGACATGCGTTCTGGAACAATATAAGGTGCTGGCAAGACGGGGCTGATTTTTCAGGTCAGGTCTGGCATCCTGTCATAAAGCAGTTTCTGAACCGCGCTTTGTTCAGCGATACGCCCTGAATCGGGGAAATATATACTTTAACGTCAAAATCGACATCGAGGATATTACCGGACGACAGGAGGGAGGCTAAGATTGTTCCGATACGGATCGTTGTGAACTTTATTTTTATCGGAATACATCAAATGAAAAAACAGGCTTCTGTAGTCTTATATGGGATTGCATGCCTCTCTTTGTCCGGATGCCAGAGTAACCTGCAAAAAGAACATATAAAATATAAGCATTTAATAAATGAATCAGAGGAAAATATACAGAAAAAGACGACTGTTTCTAAGCGGCCGTGGGAAAGATATATCAAGATACAACAGGATCACGTGTATCGGAACGGGTTTAATCGGGAGCTTAATTCAAAACAGAATAGTGTTGGTATTACAACAGATACATTCCTAACTGCAAGAATTGATAAAAAAACAGGAAATATCGACTATTACATATTAATAGATATGCACACTAGCGATAATGTTTTCCAACGCATGGAATATACAGATAATGGAGAGAAGAAATCTATCAATGCAACGGATTTGGATCGTGAAACCAGATGTGTCGGAGTGGGCATATATACATCCAATTTAATTCAAGATAGAGCGCCAAGTTGTGACTATGAGGCAAAATCCTTAGTAAAAATCAGCAGAGAACTGGTAGAAAACATATCCAGATCATCTGCGCCATTCGGGTTTCTTCTTGTTTCCGATAGTCCGGAAATACTGCCTTTCCATGACATCATCACCGCGCCGGAGGCGCATGCTTTGCTCGACCGTGTGCAGCAGGAAAAAGCCAGCGCAGCGACCAGCACTGACGCAGAACTGGACGCGCAGCCGTAATAATCCTGCCATGATCGGCCCATGCGATGGCCCAAGGTCGTCAGAACGGCTCGCGGTGCGCTCCCCCGCCATGTGCCTGATCCTTTACACGCATGCCGTGTCAGGCGGTATTCTGGCCCACAGGTTCTCCTGCAGCCGGACCTTTCCGTCCTCAAGCAGTTTTTCAAGATGCGCCTGCAGGTTGAGCCGTGCTGCCCGGCGCAGGGCAGGGCGCAGGTTGTGGTACAGGCTGTCCACAATCTCATCGAGCGTGCTTGGCCGGGTTGGCAGCAGGGCCATGATGCTGTCCTCGCGCGCCATGCGGTGGGCGACCAGCCCGTCAATGCAGGCTTCCACCCGGGTTATGGCGGGGCCATGCGCAGGCAGCAGCAGGCGGGCGTTGCGGGTGCGTACATAGTCCATGCTGCGCAGGAACTGCCGCACCGAGCCATAGGGCGCGGGCGGGATCATGGTAGTGGACCAGCCCATGATATGGTCGCCGGTAAAGATGATGCCATCCGGCGTTTCAAGGCAGATATGGTCGCTGGCATGGCCCGGTGTGTACAGCACCCGCAGGCCCGCAATCCGCTCGCCATCGCGCAGGCCGATATCGGGTGTGAAGTCCGGGTCTTCGCTGGCATGGAATCCGCACACGGGAATGCCCAGGCGCTGTCCGAGCGGGCGGGCGCCATCAAGGTGGTCATGATGGGTATGGGTCAGGATGATATGGGTCAGCGGCCGCTCACCCTCCGCCGCCACAAGGGCATCGAGATGCGCAGGCGTGGCGCTGCCGGGGTCGATCACCACGCAGCCACCCTCATGCTCCACCAGCCAGCTATTGGTGCCGTTGCCGGTCATGGGGCCGGGATTGTTCGCCACCACCCGCCTTATGGCGGGTGTATGGGGCAGCGGCACTTCATAGGGCGGTGGCGGTTCACTGACCCGCCACCCGTTGCGCGGGGCAGGGTTAGCCAAAAGCGCCAACATGGTGCATCACGCCGGTGCTGATTTCACGCACCATCTGGAACAGGCGCTGCATCGGCTCGAACACTTCTGTGTATTCGCGGCTGTACGTGCCCTCCTGCCGGGGGCCATGAGGCTCGTGGAAATCAAGGTCGAAGCTGCCATCGGAGCGGTAGGGGAAGATCTGCTCCAGTTCCTTGAGCACGGCGGGCACTTCAAGGCACAGCACCTTCAGTGTCATGACATCACGCGAGAAGGCATGCCGGGGCGAGAAATACGGCACGCGGGTGGAAAGCATCCAGATCTGCTCGATCAGCGCAATGCGGATGCCATGCAGCAGCAACTCGTCGGGCTGCATGCGCGGGGCTTCGGGCCAGGCGCGGCGCAGGGCGAGGTGGTCGGACTGGATGCGGCGGAACATGGCCTGCGTGCTGGCCCAGAAATCAAGCTGTTCCAGCCCGTGCATCAGGGTGAGGCAGGCTTCCTGCGCGCCCGCGTCGCGCTGGGCGGTGGCGCGTTCGAGCCACATGTCGGGGTCGAGCAGGCGGATCACGCCGCGCAGTACCCCGTGGTCGGAATGGGCCAGGCCGTGGGCCGCGAAATCCATCGCGCGGCGAAAGCGCGGGCTCTCGGCCAGGTATTTCTCGAAGGTTTCAGGGTGGCGGGCCGCTGCCGTGCCCAGCCCCTGCAAGGTGTTCGCGCACCACGCAAGCTGTTGCAGGATGGCGTTGTTGGGAATGGCGCGGAGCTGGCTGGGGTGCTTGATGCGCGTGACCGTGGAGGCGGCATCGCTCTGCCGCGCTGACGGGCGCGAGCCGGTCTTGTCGATCAGCGAGGGGCCGAACGCGCCAAGCAGGGCGGCATAGCCGGGGTCTTCCACCAGCCCGGTCATGCCATTGGCGATGGTGGAGAAGAAATCGGCCGAGAAATCCGGCTCGTCATAAACCGGGTCGCGGTCAAGTGCGCTTGTGGCGAAGGCGTGCTCGGCAATGATGCTGACCGTGGCATCGGCCAGGGTCTGGGTGCCGAACAGAAGGTAGCCATCCCCGCCCTGGAAGGCGGTTTCCTCACGTAGCTGGATGCCTGCGCGGGTGTAGCGGGCGCGGGCATGCGGCGGGGAGAGGTAGTCAAAGCGGTCGGCCAGCCGGTAGGGGTGGGCACCACGACCAATGCTCTCGCCATGCGTGTCGAACAGGATCACCTCGACAAAGGCCAGATCCCACTTGCGCAGAAGGTCACATACCTTGATGCGCAGCCGCTCGATCAGGTAGGTCGCGGCCAGTTGCCCCACATACCGCCCGGAATCGGAGAAGCCGAACTGCAGGCTCAGCTTGCGCGTGCGCTGCAGGTAGGCGCGCCAGTGCGGCGAGCGCAGGGCCTCCTCGATGATCTGCTCGCCATTTTCCAGCGCATCCTGCGTCTCGAACAGGGGCGAGATCTCGATCATGTCCGCCACGCCATACAGCCGCGCCAGCCACAGCGCGGTGAGCAGGGTGTAGCCGGTCTCGGTCTCGGCAATGAGGAAGCGGATGGGGCTGGTGCGGTCGATATGGCGCAGGATCTGGCGCACGGTCATCATCAGCCGGCCCGCGCTGGCCTGCTCCATCAGCAGGGAGCCGAAATCGATCTCGACCGGCTCCACCGTGTCCAGCGCCTCGTTCATGCGGCTGATCAGCGCGCGGCGCTGGGCGGGAATGTCGGGGTTGTCGGTAATGTTCAGCCGCTGGCGGGCAATGTTGTGCAACTGTGTCGCGTTGAGGCGCGTGTGCGTGTGTGCGGCGGAAAGCCCGTGCGCCATGAAGCCCGCCCGGGCCACCACCAGCGCCATCTTGTCCTCGGGCGTAGCGGCGTCGATGGCCTCGCTGAAGGTCGCGCGCAGGTCGTTGCTGCTGGTCAGGGCCTCCGTGCTGCGGTTGATCAGCACATCGGCAAAGCGCGATACGCCTTCAGGCTCGGGGCCGGTGGGGCAGGCGGCGATCTGGGCGGTCACGGCCTCAAGGGCCGTGGCCACGCGGGCGTGGAGGTCATTGGCGCAGGAGGTGACGGGTTCAAGCTGGGCCTGCAGGCGGCTCAGTTGCAACTGCTTCATGCGCAGGCGCAGGCGCAGCGTGTCCCACCAGCCAATATCGGTGCGGCCATCGGTGTCGTAGCCCACCCAGCTGGTCATGATGATGGGGCGCGGCACCAGCGTGGACCATTGCTGCGGCCAGTGGATGCGCGCCTCTGTGAGCAGGGTCGTGTTGAGCCGGTCAAGCGCGTTGCGCCCGCGCAGTATGGCCTGGGTGGCGAGCGTAAACTCCTCATCCAGCGTGGGTGGCCCCACGCGGCGATGCGTGAGGAAGGCGGGAACGTGTTCGGGTGCGGCAGCGGGATTGGTCGAGGCCAGTTCGGCCAGCGCCTCATAGACCGGGTTGGCGAGCGCGAAGGTGGGGTGCGCGGTAAACACGGCGGCAAAGCGGCTGCGCTCGATGGCGGCGCGGAAGCGCGCGATGGGCACCGGGCTGTCAGTGGGGTCGGGCTGCACGATGTGACGGGCGACGGTGCGCATGCGCGCTGTCACGGTCTGTTCATCCGGCCCGTCGAGATAGGTGGCGATATGGTGGGCGCGGCCCGCAAATGCGCGGTCGCGCAGCAAGCGCACGATGTCCTCCACCGCGTCCATCGTCAGGGTGCCGCTGGCCATCTTCCGGCCAATCTGGCGGGCAAGCGCCATGACGGGACTGCCCGATGCGGTCTCATCGTGGCTTGCGATCAGTTGCGTGGCCTGCTGGAGCAGGTCGGACACATTCCGCGCGGCGGCTTCGGTCATCGGGTCGTCCTGTCATGAAAGGTCGTCATGGTTCTTCTCCCCCAAATCCCATGTTCGGCGGCGGGCTGCAATGTCCCGCGTGGCTTATTCATGCCAATTTGAGGCGTTATATCGAGTGTTGCTTGGGCTGGCGCGGAGACAATGGTATCAGTGGCTTCATGAATGGTATTCCACAAACGGACCATGACGCGCGGCGTATCCTGCTGCGCCACAAGCGGTCCGCAACCGGCCTGCTGGCCGCCATGGCGGGGCTTACGGTGGCAGGCTACGCCCTGCCGCAGATGGGCTGGCTGGCCGATCGCCCCTGGCTCGAGATCCTGCGCTCTGGCACCAAGGCGGGCGTGGTGGGTGGCCTTGCGGACTGGTTTGCCGTGACCGCCCTGTTCCGCAGGCCCATGGGGCTGCCGATTCCGCACACCGCCATCCTGCCCGCCCAGAAGGAGCGGCTGGCGCAGGCGCTCGGGCGTTTCGTCTCGAACAACGTGTTTACGGAAAAGGAAGTGGGCGCCGCCTTCAGCCGCATCGACCTGCCGTCGCTCATTGGCAATATCCTCCAGGAGCCGGAAACGGCGGAGATGGTCAACCGCGCCGTGCTCGGCTCCGTGCCCCACGTGCTCGACCGGCTGGAGGATGGCCGGGCGAGTTCGGCCATAGCCAGCCTGCTGCCCACCCTGCTTGGCGGCGAGGAGATCGCCCCCATCGTGACCCGCAGCCTGCGCGCTATGGTGGAGGGAGACTGCCACCAGGAGGTGCTGTCCTTCCTGCTTGCAAGGCTCAAGGAAGGGATCAAGGCCAAGGAACCCGCCCTGCGCATGATGATCGAGGACCGCGTGCGCGAGCAGGGCGGCCGCGTGCTGGGCTGGGCCATTGGCGGCTCGATCGCGACCAAGGTGCTGCTGGCCGCGAGCCAGGAACTCGACCGCATCGACCCGCAGAACTCCGAGCTGCGTGAAGGCTTCACCACCTGGGTGCGCACCGAGATCGACCGGATCGAACTCGACCCCGTGCGGCGCGGCGAGATTACGGATGCCGTGATGGGCGTGCTGACGCATGACAGCGTGCGCGGCTGGAGCAGCGATGTGTGGCACCGCCTGCGTGGCGTGATTGAAGACGACATGCGCAAGGGCGAGGCAAGCTGGGTGGCAACGCTGGTGCGCGACGCCCTGCAGCGCCTGGCCGACCAGATGTACAATGATGCCGCCATGCGCAAGCGCGTGGAAGACGCCGCGCGCAACATGATCGTGAGCAGCCTGCCCTTCCTGCGTGATCGCATGTCGCGTTTTATTTACTCGGTCGTAAACGGCTGGGATGCCGAAAGCCTGAGCGACCGGCTGGAACTGCGCGTGGGCAAGGATCTACAGTATATCCGGCTTAACGGCACGCTGGTCGGTTTTCTGGCGGGGTGTGGCCTGTCCATGTTATTGCAGATGATATTCGGAACCGGGATCGGTTAGGGCGTCGCTGCTTTACGATTGGACTTGACGGCGCCCGGCTGGTAGCCCATCTGAAACTTCAGGAAACAGTACTGTTCTGGTCCAATTATGGATGCAGGCTCAGGACGTACGGGAGAGCGGAATGCTGAAACTGTCGAAACTGACCGATTACGCCGTGGTGGCTCTGGTCCGGCTGGGGCAGAAAAGCGAGGTCACCACCTCGCCTGTCCTGTCGCGTTCGACCGGCATTCCCGAACCCACGGTGGCGAAGGTGCTCAAGATCCTTGCAACGCAGGGCATCGTGACCTCGCAGCGCGGCGCGCGCGGCGGCTACAGGCTGGCCCAGCCGCTTGAGGAGATCTCGATCGCGGCCGTGATCCAGGCCATTGATGGCCCCATATCGCTCACCACCTGCGTTGATGGCGGCGATTGCGATGCGCGCTCCACCTGCGGGCTGGGCGGGCAGTGGGATATGGTCAATGCCGCCATCCGCCATGCGCTTTCAGCCATTACGCTGGCCGATATGAAGAACCATACAGTAACCGACAGACTGGGTGGCCTGCACGTGCCGCCCATGCCCGACGGGCCCGAGGCCACGGCCTGATACAGGGGAGGAAAGACACATGCCGGCAGTAGCCGAAACCCGCAAGACGGTCGAAACCCTGGGCCAGAACACCTATAAATGGGGGTTCGAGACCGATATCGAGATGGATATCGCCCCCAAGGGCCTGAACGAGGACACGATCCGCCTCATCTCCAGCCGCAAGAACGAGCCCGGATGGCTGCTGGAATGGCGGCTGAAGGCCTACCGTTCATGGCTGGAAATGCGCGAGCCGACCTGGGCCAAGGTCAAGTATCCGCCCATCGACTACCAGGACGTGCACTACTACGCCGCCCCGCGCAAAAAGCCTGGCCCCAAGTCGCTTGACGAGGTCGATCCCGAACTGCTGCGCACCTACGAGAAGCTGGGCATTCCGCTGCACGAGCAGGCGATGCTGGCCGGTGTGGAACTGCCCGAAGGGCAGGAAGCCCGCCCGCCGGTCGCGGTCGATGCGGTGTTTGACAGCGTGTCCGTCGCCACCACCTTCCGCAAGACATTGCAGGAAGCGGGCGTGATCTTCTGCCCGATTTCGGAGGCGGTGCAGGAGCATCCCGAACTCGTGCGCAAATATCTCGGCTCGGTCGTGCCGGTAACGGATAATTTCTACGCAGCGCTGAATGCCGCCGTGTTTACCGATGGCTCCTTCGTGTTCGTGCCCAAGGGCGTGCGCTGCCCGATGGAACTCTCGACCTATTTCCGCATCAATGCCCGCAACACCGGGCAGTTCGAGCGCACGCTGATCATTGTGGAGGACGGGGCTTCCGTCTCCTACCTCGAGGGCTGCACCGCGCCGATGCGCGACGAGAACCAGCTCCATGCCGCCGTGGTCGAGCTGGTGGCGATGGAAGATGCCTCGATCAAGTATTCCACCGTGCAGAACTGGTACCCCGGTGATGAAAACGGCCGCGGCGGCATCTACAACTTCGTGACCAAGCGCGGGGCATGCCGGGGCGCGCGCTCCAAGATTTCATGGACGCAGGTTGAAACCGGCTCGGCCATTACGTGGAAGTATCCGTCGTGCATCCTGCAGGGCGAGGGCTCGGTGGGCGAGTTCTACTCGGTAGCGGTGACCAACAACCACCAGCAGGCCGATACCGGCACCAAGATGATCCATATCGGGCGCAACACGCGCTCGACCATCATTGCCAAGACCATCAGCGCGGGCCAGTCGGACAGCACCTATCGCGGGCTGGTGCGGATGATGCCCAAGGCGTCGGGCAGCCGCAACTTCACGCAGTGCGACAGCCTGCTGATCGGCGACCGGTGCGGGGCGCATACCGTGCCCTATATCGAGAACCGCAACATGTCCGCGCGCGTGGAGCATGAGGCGACAACCTCCAAGATATCGGAAGACCAGCTCTTCTACTGCCGCCAGCGCGGCCTGTCGGAAGAAGATGCGGTGGGGCTGATCGTCAACGGGTTCTGCAAGGACGTTCTGAAGGAACTGCCGATGGAATTCGCCGTGGAAGCCCAGAAGCTTCTGCAGATCAGCCTAGAAGGCAGCGTGGGCTAACAGGGATTCAAAGACGTGAGCAAGCAATTCGTAAGCATCAATGGCCTGTGCGCCCGCATCGATGATGGGGAAGCCCACAAGGAAATCCTGCGCGGGGTCGATCTCGAGATTCCGGCAGGCGAGGTCCATGCCATCATGGGGCCGAACGGCTCGGGCAAGTCCACCCTGTCCTACGTGCTGGCCGGGCGCGAGGATTATGAGGTGACCGGCGGCTCGGCCACCTTCAAGGGGCAGGACCTGCTCGCGCTCGAGCCCGAAGAGCGCGCGGCCCTTGGCCTGTTCCTTGCATTCCAGACGCCGGTGGAACTGCCGGGCGTGAACAACGCCAACTTCCTGCGCACCGCCGTCAACGCCGTGCGCCGCGCCCGCGGTATGGACGAGCTTGATGCCGTGGCCTTCCTCAAGGCCGTGCGCAAGGAGACCAAGCATCTGTCCATGTCTGACGAGATGCTCAAGCGCAACGTGAATGTCGGCTTTTCGGGTGGCGAGAAGAAGCGCAACGAGGTGCTGCAGATGCGCATGCTCCAGCCGTCCTTCGCCATCCTTGACGAGACCGATAGCGGGCTGGACATCGATGCCCTGCGCATCGTGGCCGAGGGCGTGAACTCGCTGCGTTCGCCCGATTTCTCGGCGCTGGTCATCACGCATCACCAGCGCCTGCTGGACTATATCGTGCCTGACCGCATTCATGTCATGGCCAAGGGCCGCATCATTCACAGCGGCGGCCCGGAACTGGCCAAGCAGCTTGAGGCGCAGGGTTACGCCCAGTTCCTCTCGGAGGCGGCGTGAACGCCATTGCACCGGTCGGGATCAGTCCCTCAGCCTTTCTCGACCGGGGTGACGTAAAGGGGAATGCCGCGCGGCTCAAGGCCGCCGACTACCTGCGCACGGTGGGCCTGCCGCGTGCGGGTGTCGAGGCATGGAAATACACCTCGCTGCGCGCGCTGGCCGATGTGCCGTTTGCTGATGCGCCGCGTGATGTCGATACGGGCGCGGTCGATACGCTTCTGGCCGAGGTCGAGTCCATCTCGGGCCTTGGGGCCGGGGCCAATCGGGCCGTGTTCGTCAATGGCCGTTTTGATGCCGGGCGCTCGCGCCTGCCCCAGGGGGTGAAGGTTGCAGCCTTTGACCCGGCGGCCGAACCGCGTGATGGAATTGACCCGGCAGGCGACGTGACCACCGCGCTCAACACCGTGCTGGCCCATGACGGGCTGGCGCTCATCGTGCCCGCGGGCGTTGATGCAGGCTGCCTGCTGCTGGTCAGCATTGGCCTGGCAGGCGAGGATATGCCGGTGTCCTTCCACCCGCAGCACCGCATTGTGGTGGAAGAGGGCGGCAGGCTGGCCGTGCTCGATGCGGCCGTGGGGCGGGGTTATTACCTGCATAACCCGCTTTATGACATCACGGTGGAAGAAGGCGGCTACCTGTCTCATGCCCGCATCCAGGCGGAGGGCAAAAAGGCGCTGCACCTTGCCGTCAGCCATGCCCGCGTTGCCAGCCGTGGCGTGTATGACAGCTTTACGCTCACGCTTGGCGCCAGCCTGTCGCGCCATGAGGTGCATGCCGGGCTGAATGCGGCAGGCGCCAGCGTGCATGTCAACGGCGCGCAGCTGCTGGCGGGCCACCAGCATGGCGACCTGACCAGCGTGATCACCCACGCGGCACCGGACTGCATTTCGCGCCAGACGGTCAAGAACGTGCTGGCTGATCATGCGCGCGGCGTGTTTCAGGGCAAGATCCATGTCGAGCGGATTGCCCAGAAGACCGATGGCTACCAGATGAACCAGGCCCTGCTGCTGTCTGACACGGCCGAGATCGACGCCAAGCCCGAACTCGAGATCTATGCTGACGACGTCAAATGCAGCCATGGCGCCACCGTGGGCGCGCTTGATGATGACCAGTTGTTCTACCTGCGCAGCCGTGGCATCCCGAATGAGGCGGCCCGTTCCATCCTGATCCGTGCCTTTTTGCATGACGTGGTGGACCAGATTGACGATGCGCGGCTCAAGGACGGCCTGAACCTTGCGGTAGAAGCCTGGTGGAAGCGGGAGGTCGCCTGATGGACCAGAGCGTCATCACGCCCACGGATGCCGCAGGCAGCCTGCGCCATCTCCGCGCCGACTTCCCCATCCTGAGCCAGAAGGTGCATGGCAAGGATCTGGTGTTTCTCGATAGTGCCGCCTCGGCCCAGAAGCCCCGGCAGGTGATCGACTGCATGGCCGACACCATGCGCACCCAGTACGCCAACATCCATCGCGGCCTGTACTGGATGAGCGAGCGCACGACCGAGGCATACGAGGCCGTGCGCGATCAGGTCGCACGCTTTGTGGGTGCTGCCGCGCGTGAGGAAATCGTCTTCACCCGCAACAGCACCGAGGCCATCAATCTCGTGGCCCATTCCTATGGTTCGCTGCTCAAGCCGGGGCAGGTGGTGCTGGTGTCCGAGATGGAACACCACGCCAACCTCGTGCCGTGGCAGATGCTGCGTGACCGCATGGGCATCGAACTGCGCATCACCCCCATCACCGATGACGGGGCGCTGGACATGGACGCGCTGGCGGCCAACCTGGCCGATGGCAGGGTGGCGCTGGTGGCGATCACCCACATGTCGAACGTGCTGGGCACCATTACCGATGCCCGCGCCATTATCGACATGGCGCATGCGGCGGGGGCGAAGGTGCTGCTTGATGGCAGCCAGCTTGTCGTGCACCGCCGGGTGAACGTGCAGGAACTGGGCGCTGATTTCTATGTCGTGACCGGGCACAAGCTGTATGGCCCCACCGGCATTGGCGTGCTGTGGGCGCGGCGTGAGCTGCTGGAGGCAATGCCGCCTTTCCTTGGCGGCGGCGACATGATCTCCACCGTGTCGTTCGAGCGCGCGACCTGGGCGAATGTGCCGCATAAATTCGAGGCGGGCACGCCTGCCATCATCGAGACCATTGGATTGGGCGCGGCCCTTGCCTATATCGAGTCCATCGGGTTTGACGCGATTGGCGCACATGAAGATGCGCTGACGGCCTACGCCCTGAAGGCGCTGGGCAATGTCAACGGGCTGAAGGTGATTGGCACGGCACCGCAGCGCGGCGGGGTGATTTCGTTTACCATGAAGGATGTTCATCCGCATGATATCGCCACCCTGCTTGACCGCAACGGTATTGCCGTGCGGGCTGGCCACCACTGTGCCGAGCCGCTCATGCGCAGGCTGGGTGTGACGGCCACGGCGCGGGCGAGCTTCGGCATCTACACCACGCCGGAGGAAATCGACTTTCTGGCCGCAACGCTGGAACAGATCCGTGGCTTTTTTGTCTGATGGCAGATGATGGCGCAGGATGATCTGTACCGCACCGTGGTGCTGGAGCGGGCCAGGGCACCACAGCATGCCGGACCACTCCCGGCGGCCACGCTGAACGGGCAGGGGTCCAACCCGCTGTGTGGCGACCGGGTGCAGTTGCATGCGGTGCTGGACGGACAGGGGCGGATCGAGGCGATCCGGCATGAAACGCGGGGCTGCGCCATCTGCGCTGCTTCCGCCGACCTCATGGCCGGGCGGGTAACGGGCCAGGACCGCGCACATGTGGGTAGGCTGCACGCGGAACTGGTCGAGGCGGTTGAAACAGGCACGGCCCCGGCGGAACTGGGCGAGCTTGCGGCCTTTGCGCCGCTGCACCAGCACCGTTCGCGCAGGCGCTGCGCCCTGCTGCCGTGGTCGGCACTGATTGATATGCTCAATGATGATAAAAACGGGTGAAAGTCTCATGGACGAGAAAAATCAGGTAGAGCCTGCCATGGGCATGGCGGAAGAGACCGGGCATTTTTCCCTTGAGGCCAGCGATGCGCCTGCCACGAAAGCGGCCACCGTATCGGCCTGGACACCGGATGGCGAGCAGCCCGCTACCCCCGCAGACAAGGCGGCCATGCCCGATGAGGAATCGGTGATCGAGGCGATCGCCACGGTGTATGACCCCGAAATTCCGGTCAATATTTACGAACTTGGCCTGATTTACGCCATCGACCTGCATGAAGATGGATCGGTCAAGGTCGAGATGACGCTCACGGCCCCCAACTGCCCCAGCGCGCAGGAACTGCCCGTGCAGGTGAAGGAAGCCATTGAAAAGATCGGGACGGTGACTTCTGCCACGGTCGAGATCGTATGGGAGCCGCCATGGGACATGTCGCGCATGAGCGAAGATGCCCGCCTTGCCCTGAACATGTTCTGAACCCTCAAGGGGACTGTGCCATGACCGAACACCAGACAGCCACACCCGTAAAAGCCCCCGCCCGCCGCGCCCTGCCACCGCTCATGACGATGACGGACCGGGCCGCCGCACGGCTGGAAAAACTCTACCAGACCAGGAACGCGGGCCATCTTCTGCGCATCGCGGTTTCAACCAAGGGCTGTTCGGGCCACGCCTATGACATGAGCTTTGTGGAAAAAGCCGGCCCCGGCGATGAAGTGGTGGTGGACAAGGGCGTGACCCTGCTCGTGGACCGCAAGGCGACGCTGTTCCTGATCGGCTCGGTGATGGATTACGAGGTCAGGCAGCTTGAATCCGGCTTTACCTTCACCAACCCGAACGAAAAAGGCCGATGCGGCTGCGGGGAAAGCTTCCACGTCTGATTGCTGCAGATAAAAAATGTAAGTTTTTGGGTGCCGCCTTTTTTCAAAAAGGCGGCATTTTTTTTAGAGACTATTTGAACAGTCAGCCCGTAAACATCCAGAAATCATAAGGAAGTTTTTGGTGAAGTTTTTTTCAAAAAGCTTCGAAGAATGCTGCCTTTTTGAAAAAAGGCAGCACCCAAAAACTTTTGTCTGTTTTCTAGCGCCGGTAGTTTTTTCCAGCGCCCGGCAGCTTCAGCACGCACACGGCCTCGACCTCGGTTGACCACAGGAACTGGTCGATCACCGTCAGGCGCTCGAGCTGATAGCCAATCTGTTGCAGCGGCGTCAGGTCGCGCTGCAGGGCAACCGGATTGCAACTGACATAAATGACATGGCGCGGCTTGCCTGCCACGATCTGCGCCATCTGCGCGCCTGCACCGGCATGGGGCGGATCAAGCACAATGGCCGCGGCCTTGGCCAGTTCAGCCGCCATGACCGGCTGGCGGTTCAGGTCACGCAGCGCGGGCAGCACCCGGGTGCCCCCACTGGCCTGCTTGAGGCAGGCGAGCGCCGCCCGGTCCCCTTCATAGGCCAGCACCTTGGCATGGGCAGCGAGCGCGAAGGACAGCGTGCCACAGCCTGCATAAAGCTCGATGATGCCAGCCTTCAGCCCCTTGGTGGGGAGTGCCGCCAGCACGGCTTGCCTGATAGCATCCTCGCCTGCCCGTGCAGGTTGCAAAAAGGCACCGGGTGGGGGTGTTACGCGCACGCCATCAAAATGATGAAAGACCGGGCCGTTCAGCGCCAGTGTTTCGGGCGGCGTGCCACCCAGCGAAATGCGCGGTATGCCATGCGCCTTGCTGAACTGGGCCAGAATACGCCGGTCATTGGCATCCGGCCTGCCATCCATCGTAATCAGCAGGTCCGGCCCGCTATCGAGCAGGTTGATCTGCAGGTCGCCACCCGCATGCACGCCGGGCAGCGAATGCAGCATCTCGCGCAGCGGGGCGAGCAGGGCGAACAGGGCCGGGTCGAGCAGGGTGCAGGTGGTCATGTCCACCACATCGCCCCGGCGGCGATGCAGGCCAAGGATGATGCGCCTGCCGTCACGGCGGAAGGCCAGGTCAACGCGCCGCCGCCCCTGCGGGGCAACCTGCACGGTGGTGGGCGTGGGGATGGTGGCAAAGCCCGTGCGGTGCAGCGCCTCGGTCACGCGCCCGGTCTTCCATGCCAGCAGGGCAGGCAGCGCCATCTGTTGCAGGCGGCAGCCACCGCACTGGCCAGACAGGGCGCAGGGCGGCGCAACCCGGTCAGGGCCGGGCGTGACGATGCGCTCAAGTGCTGCGTGGGTGCCGTGGACTGCGCCGAGCACCACGTCATCGCCCGGAACGGCGCCGGGCACGAATATCCGTCCAGCCGGGGTCTCGGCTATGCCATCCCCGTCATTGCCAAGCGCCACCACCCGGGTGGCACTGGCCATGTCGTGTTCCATGCTGGCTCTGTTTATTCGTCAGCCGGGACGACGGGCTTTTCCCGGCGCGGCAACTGCATGAAGGCCGGAACATCATCGCCAAACCCGGTAACGGCATGGTCAGGCGCCGCCGGAAGCAGGCCCTGGTCGCGGCGACCCGCACCCGTGGCGGGCGCAGTGCGGCTGCGCGAAGGCTTGGGCGCGGGGGGAGGCGCTTCCTCAACCGGTGCCGCCGGTGCGGGGGCAGGGGTTGCCGCATTGCTTTTGCGGCGCGAACCGCTCTCGGCACGGGATTTGCGACGACCGCCCGCAGAGCGCGGCTCATCCGACCATTCAAGGTTATCCACGCCTTTGACCTCAATTCGGGGTATGGGTTTGCCCGTCAGTTTCTCGATAGCCTGGGCCAGGGCTTCCTCGTCCGGGGTGGCGAGGCTGTAGGCGTGGCCGGTGCGACCGGCACGGCCGGTACGGCCGATTCGGTGCACGTAGTCCTCGGCATGGAACGGCAGGTCGAAGTTGAACACATGCGACAGGCCGCCAATGTCGATGCCACGGGCCGCGATGTCGGAGCAGACGAGGATTTGCAGCGCGCCTGTCTTGAAGGCCTCAAGGGTTGAGAACCGAACCGACTGCGGCAGGTCACCATGCAATGCGCCGGCTGAAAAACCATGCTTGATGAGGGATTTGCACAGCACATCCACATCGCGCTTGCGGTTGCAGAACACGATGGCGTTCTGCATGTCCGCCTCACGCAGGAGCTTGCGCAGTGCGCGGCGCTTGTCAGCCGCATCGACAATGGCAAGCCCGGTCTCGATGGTGGACGCTACGGAGGAGGGGCGGCTGACCGTAATTTCCTTGGGGTTGCTCAGGAACGCATCGGCCAGGCGGCGGATTTCAGGCGCCATGGTGGCCGAGAAGAACAGCGTCTGGCGCAGCGGCGAGAGCATGCCCACGATCTTCTCGATATCGGGGATGAACCCCATGTCGAGCATGCGGTCGGCTTCGTCGATCACCAGCAGCTTGGTCTGGGTCAGCAGCAGCCCGCCGCGCTCGAACAGGTCGATCAGGCGGCCCGGCGTTGCAATCAGCACGTCCACGCCGCGATTGAGCACTTCCTTCTGCTCGGCCATGCTCTCGCCGCCGATCAGCAGTGCATGGGTCAGCTTGAGATGCTTGCCGTAATTGACGAAATTCTCGGCAACCTGCAGTGCGAGTTCGCGCGTGGGCTCGAGGATCAGCGAACGGGGCATGCGCGCCCGGGCGCGTGAACCCTGAAGGATCTCGAGCATGGGCAGCGTGAACGACGCCGTCTTGCCCGTGCCGGTCTGGGCCACGCCAAGCACGTCGCGGCCCATCAGCACATAGGGGATGGCCTGTGCCTGAATGGGGGTGGGATGACGGTATCCCATTTCATCAATGGCGCGCTGGATGGGTTCGGACAGGCCGAGTTCCGAAAACAGGGGCAGCGCCTCTTCCTGCGCCGGGGTGGCCTGTTCTGGCGCGTCAGGCGGCAGTGCCGCTTCCGTGCTGGCGACGGGGGCCGGGGCGACCGCCTTCTTTGCGGAACGGGTCGGGGCGGGGGACGTTTTTTTGGCGCTCAAATTACTCTCGAACGTATCAGCAGATGAATATGGCCCCGTCCGATTGCCACCGTGTCGCGCTGTATCAGGCTGCCGTCCCTGATGTACCTGCAGCAATGCAGGGAAGGGGAGTGTGACACGCAACGGGGATAAACCCCTCAAAGCGCCACATTCCCAGTGCGTATCGAGATTTGCAATGGAAATCAAGGGGGCGTGAGGTTACGCCCCATATTTGTCAGAACGGATGGGCCAGGCAGGCGGTGATGATGGTCAGGATGCCGATGCCGGTGTTGAGCAGCACCAGCGAGCGGATCGAGTCGAACTGCCCCGGCTGCGGGCGCAGGGCGCGGCGGGCCTTCTGGTAGGGACCGAAATAGATGCGCGCGAAAATGCCCGCCATGATCAGGCCAAGCAGTTGCATGAGGTTGATCTGCCACGGCAGTGAGGCGAACCCGCCCTCGTGCCAGATCATGAGCCAGCCACTCACCAGCACCATAGGCATGGTGTGCCACACGATGCGGAAGAAGCGGTTCAGCGTCTGCAGATGCACCGAGGCGCGCTGCGTTGCATCGAGCAGGTTCAGGCTGGGCTTGAGCACGAAGGCCGCATACATCATGCCGCCGACCCAGGCCGCCATGCCTGTAATGTGGATTGCGAGCACAAGGCTCCAGACAATGGAAAGGGACATGAAGCCTCCTTGCAGGGGTAAGGAATAAGGAAAACGCTCACCTGCCATAAAGCAGGATGCGGGATGCTTGTTTCCTCATTCCTGTATCATGTGCAAGGCCAGTGCGGCAGCCAATTGCCGGGAAAGGGAAAAGAACATGCCCGCGAACGAACAGATGCAAGCCCCCGAAGCCACCCGCCTCGTGCTGCCCACGCCAGCGCAGATGGGCCAGATCGATGCCGCCGCCGCCCGTAGCGTGCCGGTATCGGTGCTGATGGAAAACGCGGGCCGCGCGGTGGCGCGCGCCATACGCCAGCACATGCGCCCGTGCCGGGTGCTGGTGCTGTGCGGGCCGGGCAATAATGGCGGCGATGGGTACGTGGCCGCCCGCAGGCTGGCCGAGCAGGGCTGGCCGGTTTCGGTAGCAGCCCTTGCGGCTCCGCGCCCCGGCGGAGATGAAGCGGCGGCTGCCGCCCGGTGGCGCGGGCCAGTGGTGCCGTTTACGCCTCAAAGTGCGGCAGCCTTCGACCTGGTGGTCGATGCGGTGTTTGGCGCGGGGCTGAGCCGCGACGTGGCGCCTGACGTGGTGGCCGTGCTCGCGGCAGCGCGCCGCATCGTGGCCATAGACATGCCCAGCGGCGTGGATGGCGCGACGGGGGGCGTGCGCGGTGGCGCGGCGCAGGCTGGGATGACCGTGACTTTCTGCCGCCTCAAGCCCGGCCACCTGCTGCTGCCCGGTCGCACGCTGTGCGGGCACGTCGTGCTGGCCGATATCGGCATTCCCGAATCCGTGATCGGGGGTGTTGCGATTCGCACCTGGCGCAATGAACCCGGCCTGTGGCGCACGCCGCCATGTACGGTGAACTCCTATAAATACAGCCGGGGCGTGGTCAGCATATGCGGCGGGCGCGAGATGCCCGGCGCGGCCCGGCTTTCCGCCGCAGGCGCGCGGGCGGCGGGGGCAGGGCTGGTGCGGCTGGCCGTGGGCGACAGCGCGGAGGTCTACCGCATGACCGCGCCCGCGGGCCTGATCGTGGATTCCGACCCGCTGGAAACCCTGCTGGAAGACAGGCGCCGCCATGTATGGGTGTGTGGCCCCGGCCTTAGTGTGGCGGAGGTGGCGGCGGTCTTTCCGGCCCTGGTGGCGGCGGGACGGGCGGTGATTGCCGATGCCGGGGCCTTCAGCATGGCGGCAGGTCACCCGGAGCGGCTGAAGGGGGCGGCCATCATCACGCCGCATATCGGCGAGTTCTCGCGCGTGTTCGGCAAGCCGGGGGCTGACCGGGTGCAGGCCGCACGCAGCGCTGCGGCCTGCACGGGGGCGGTGACGGTGCTCAAGGGGCCCGATACCATCATCGCGGCCCCCGATGGCCGGGTGGCGATCAACGAACATGCCACCCCCATGTTGGGCACGGCGGGCTCGGGCGATACGCTGACCGGCATCATCGCCGCCATGCTCGCTGCCGGCATGCCCGTGTGGGAGGCAGCATGCGCCGGGGTCTGGCTGCATGGCGATGCGGCGCTGCACGCGGGACAATGGCCGCTGGCCGAGGATTTCGACCGCCATATCGGCACGGCCCGCCACCGGGCGGAGGGGCTGGCGAAAAAAGTTTTCGGCTGAAAAGCCCAATCCTTTTCCCTTCGCATCTTGCCCCATGGCCTGTGGTGCGCTAAAGCCGCGCGCTTACAGGCTGGGCACTGTGCGGGCGTGGTGGAATTGGTAGACACGCCAGATTTAGGTTCTGGTGGCGCAAGCCGTGGGGGTTCAAGTCCCTCCGCCCGTACCAATGATCCCGGCAAGTCGCGTTATGCGAGCAGACGTGGTGGCCCCAACCGGCTTCTTGCGTTCTTTGACACGTTCTGACCGAGAGGATGGCCTGGCAGATGCAGGTTACTGAAACGCTTTCCGATGGCCTGAAGCGCGGTTTCACCGTTACGGTGCCCGCAGCGGAAATCGAGAGCAAGCGCACCGCGCGCCTGAAAGAAGTTGGACAGTCCATGAAGCTGCCGGGTTTCCGCCCGGGCAAGGTGCCGATGAGCATCCTGCAGCAGCGTTTTGGCGAATCCGTGCAGGGTGAGGTGATGGAGCAGGTCGTAAGCGACGCGACACGCACCCTGCTTGACGAGCGCGGCCTGCGCCCTGCCATGCAGCCGAAGGTTGACCTCGTTTCCGGCAGCGAGCCGGGCAGCAAGGAAGACCTGAAGTTCACGGTCGAGTTCGAGATCCTGCCCGAGATCACCATTCCCGACCTGTCCACCCTGTCGCTCGTGCGCCTCAAGTCCGAGGTGAATGCCGAGACGGTGGACAAGGCGCTCACGGAAATCGCGAGCCGCCAGCGCGAGTTCGAGAAGGTCGAGGAAGACCGCCCCGCCGCCGATGGCGACGTGGTGAGCGTGGACTTCGTGGGCAAGGTTGACGGCACGGCCTTTGAAGGCGGCTCCGCTGACGACGTGAACGTCGAACTCGGTGGCGCTGGCTTCATCCCCGGTTTTGCCGAGCAGATCGTGGGCATGAAGGTCGGTGAAGAAAAAGTGATCACCGTCACTTTTCCCGCCGATTACGGCGCAGAGCACCTTGCAGGCAAGGAAGCCACCTTCGACATCAAGGTGAAGGAACTCAAGCGCCCGGTCGAAGCCAAGATCGACGACGAGCTGGCCAAGAAGCTCGGCTTCGAGGGCCTCGAGCAGGTGCGCGAGCTGATCACGCAGCAGGTGACGCAGGAATACGACCAGCTTTCCCGCCTGCGCCTCAAGCGCGAGCTGCTCGACAAGCTGGCTGAAAAGACCGACTTCCAGGCGCCTCCGGGCATGGTGGATGCCGAGTTCAGCCAGATCTGGGCCCGCATCGAGGAAGATCGCAAGGCCGGTCGCCTCGATGAGGAAGACAAGGACAAGGACGAGGACACCCTGCGCGCCGACTATCGCAAGATTGCCGAGCGCCGCGTGAAGCTTGGCCTGCTGCTTGCCGAAATCGGTCGTGTGAACAACATCACCGTGACGCAGGAAGAAATCGTTCACGCCGTCCGGGCCGAAGCCGCGCGCTATCCGGGCCAGGAACAGGCCGTGTTCGAATATTTCGGCAAGAACCCGCAGGCGGTCGATGGCCTGCGTGGCCCGATCTTCGAGAACAAGGTCATCGACTACATCGTCGAGCTGGCCAAGGTCGAGGATAAGGTCGTGACGCCGGAAGAACTGGCCGAAATGCCGGAAGCTGACGTCTGATCCGCTCTGGCGGCATAGGTAACGCCTGCGGCGCGCGGAAGGAGACTTCCGCGCGCCGTATGTGTTTGTAGACAGGTGAGCACGCGCGGATTGTGCGCCCCGTTTCTGGCAAAATGACAGGGGTGGGGTGGTATCTGGCGTGTTTGTCTCTATTTTGTCATAAGTAACCGGGAAGGGTCCGGCTGCGCCTGCGCTGTCCGTGCCTCCTGCACCGGGCGCGTAACGTGGAACGGGCCCTTGCTTTTCAGGATCGGGAATATGGCTATGAGGGATCGGGATCCCGTAGAGATCTTCAATAACGCTCTGGTACCGATGGTGGTCGAACAGACCTCCCGTGGGGAACGGGCATTCGACATCTATTCCCGCCTTCTGCAGGAACGGATCATCTTTCTCACCGGGCCGGTCTATGATCAGGTCTCGGCGCTGGTTTCCGCGCAGCTGCTTTATCTGGAAAGCGTGAACCCCAGCAAGGAAATCTCGTTCTACATCAACAGCCCCGGCGGCGTGGTGTCGGCGGGGCTCGCCATCTACGACACCATGCAGTACATCCGCTGCCCCGTCAGCACGGTGTGCATCGGGCAGGCGGCCTCGATGGGGTCGCTGCTGCTCGCCGGTGGCGAGAAGGGGCGGCGATTCGCGCTGCCCAATTCGCGCGTCATGGTGCACCAGCCTTCGGGCGGGGCGCAGGGCCAGGCCAGCGATATCGAGATCCAGGCGCAGGAAATCCTGACCATCCGCCAGCGCCTGAACGAGATCTACAAGGAGCACACCGGCCGCACGCTCGAGGAGATCGAGCAGAAGCTGGAGCGCGACAGCTACATGTCCGCCGAAGAGGCGCAGGCATTCGGCATTGTGGATGAAGTGGTCCGTCGTAACGTTGCGTCAAAACCTGCAGAGTAATCTGCATCAGGGGGTGCGTTCGCAGGCGCGCTCCCGGCCCCGGTGGGGAAGGGTTGCCTGCGGCGGTCCGGGCAGCGCTTTTCGCCCGGTCGCAAGGTATGGAGAAGTTCCCCTGAGCGGGAATAGGAGCGGTTATGAATAACAAGTCCGGCGATTCCAAAAATACGCTTTACTGCTCGTTCTGCGGCAAGTCGCAGCATGAGGTCCGCAAACTGATCGCCGGTCCCACCGTGTTCATTTGCGATGAATGCGTCGAATTGTGCATGGATATCATCCGTGAGGAGCACAAGACGCATCTGGTCAAGTCGCGCGACGGGGTGCCTACGCCGCGTGAAATCTCCAAGATTCTCGATGATTACGTCATTGGGCAGAGCCATGCGAAGAAGGTGCTGTCGGTGGCGGTGCATAACCACTACAAGCGCCTCGCCCATGCCCAGAAGAACAATGATGTCGAGATTGCAAAATCCAACATCATGCTCATCGGCCCCACCGGCACGGGCAAGACCCTGCTGGCCCAGACGCTTGCCCGCATCCTTGACGTGCCCTTCACCATGGCCGATGCCACCACGCTGACCGAAGCGGGTTACGTGGGCGAGGATGTGGAGAACATCATCCTCAAGCTTTTGCAGGCAGCCGACTACAATGTGGAGAAGGCCCAGCGCGGCATTGTCTATATTGACGAGATCGACAAGATCTCGCGCAAGTCGGACAACCCCTCCATCACCCGCGACGTGAGCGGCGAGGGCGTGCAGCAGGCCTTGCTCAAGATCATGGAAGGCACCGTTGCCTCCGTGCCGCCGCAGGGCGGGCGCAAGCACCCGCAGCAGGAATTCCTGCAGGTTGACACCACCAACATGCTGTTCATCTGCGGTGGCGCGTTTGCGGGGCTCGACAAGATCATCAGCGCGCGTGGCAAGGGGTCGGGCATTGGCTTCGGCGCCGATGTGCAGTCGCCCGACGAGCGGCGCATGGGCGCCGTGCTGCGCGAGGTTGAGCCCGAGGATCTGCTGAAATTCGGCCTGATTCCCGAGTTCATCGGCCGCCTGCCCGTGGTCGCCACGCTCGAGGATCTTGATGAGGCGGCCCTGATCGAGATCCTGACCAAGCCCAAGAACGCGCTCGTCAAGCAGTATGCCCGCCTGTTCCAGATGGAAGACGTGCAACTCACCTTCACCGAGGATGCGCTGCGCCAGGTGGCCCAGCGCGCGATTGCGCGCCGCACGGGTGCCCGTGGCCTGCGTGCGATCCTGGAGAGCATCCTGCTGTCGACCATGTTCGACCTGCCCGGCCTGAAGAATGTCGAGGAAGTGGTGGTCAACAAGGAAGTGGCCGAGGGCAAGGCGCAGCCCGTCTATGTGTATGGCAAGAACCAGCCGGCCGAACAGTCCGCCTGACGGTCTGGCCGCTTTATGCCGAATTGCCGGCACCACTTGTGGTGGCGGCGCGTCGTGACAACATTGAAGTGAGGTTGTCGCATATGCGGCGCAACGGATGGGCAGGCCACATGCTTGGGTGCCCATCCGGGATCGTCCATCAGGAGGTCAAAAAAACAATATGTCTGAAACTGACAGACTGACTCCCGTGCCCGAAGGCACGGAAACCACCGAGAACAACACCGCCAGCACCCCCGTCGCCACCACGCGTGGCGTGGAGGAAGCTGATGATGATACGACGCGTGACACGATTGCCGTGCTGCCCCTGCGCGATATTGTCGTTTTTCCGCACATGATCGTGCCGCTGTTCGTGGGGCGTGAAAAATCCGTCCGCGCGCTTGAGGCGGTGACGCGCAGCGACAAGCAGATCCTGCTCGTGGCCCAGAAGAACGCGGCGCAGGATGACCCCACGCCCGAGGACATCTATCGCTACGGCACGGTCTCCACCATCCTGCAACTGCTCAAGCTGCCCGATGGCACGGTCAAGGTGCTTGTCGAGGGCGGCAGGCGCGCCCACATCACCGCGCTGCACGAGGTCGATGGCCACTTCGAGGCCGAGATCGAGGATGTGCCCGAGCAGGAAACCGACGGCAAGGAAGCCGAGGCCATTGGCCGCACGCTGATCGGCCAGTTCGAGCAGTACATCAAGCTGAACAAGAAGATCGCGCCCGAGGTGCTGGTCTCGCTCAACCAGATTGATGACCTGTCGAAGCTCGCGGACACCATTGCCAGCCATCTGAACCTGAAGATTCCTGAAAAGCAGGAAATCCTTGAAATTCAGGACGTGAATGCGCGCCTGGAGCGGGTTTTTGCGCATATGGAAGCCGAGATCGGCGTGCTCCAGGTGGAAAAGCGCATCCGGAACCGCGTGAAGCGGCAGATGGAAAAGACCCAGCGCGAGTACTACCTCAACGAGCAGCTCAAGGCGATCCAGAAGGAACTGGGCGAAGGCGAGGACGGCAAGGACGAGACCGCCGAGCTTGAGGAAAAGATCGCCAAGACCAAGCTGAGCAAGGAAGCGCGCGAAAAGACCCTGGCCGAGCTGAAGAAGCTGCGGAGCATGAGCCCGATGTCCGCCGAGTCGACGGTGGTGCGCAACTATCTCGACTGGATTCTGGGCATTCCGTGGAAGAAGCGCTCGAAGGTCCGCCATGACCTGTCCGAGGCCCAGAAGGTGCTCGACACCGACCATTACGGGCTGGAGAAGGTCAAGGAACGCATCATCGAGTACCTGGCCGTGCAGAGTCGCGCCCAGAAGCTCAAGGGTCCGATCCTGTGCCTCGTGGGGCCGCCGGGCGTGGGCAAGACCTCGCTTGCCAAGTCCATCGCCAAGGCGACGGGGCGGCAGTACGTGCGCATGTCGCTCGGCGGCATGCGTGACGAGGCCGAGATCCGGGGCCATCGCCGCACCTATATCGGCTCCATGCCGGGCAAGATCATCCAGGGCATGAAGAAGGCCAAGACGTCGAATCCGCTCTTCCTGCTTGATGAGATCGACAAGCTCGGCGCCGACTGGCGCGGCGATCCGTCTTCCGCCCTGCTTGAAGTGCTGGACCCCGAGCAGAATTCGACCTTTGGCGATCACTATCTCGAGGTCGATTATGACCTGTCGGATGTGATGTTCATCACCACGGCCAACAGCCTGAACATGCCCCAGCCGCTGCTGGACCGCATGGAGATCATCCGCCTGTCCGGCTATACGGAGGATGAGAAGGTCGAGATTGCCAAGCGTCACCTGTTGGGCAAGCAGACGGAAGCCAACAACCTCAAGCCAGGCGAGTGGTCGGTGTCGGATGATGCCCTGCGCGAGCTGATTCGCAGTTACACGCGTGAAGCGGGCGTGCGTAACCTGGAGCGTGAAATCGCCACACTGGCCCGCAAGGCCGTGACCGAGATCGTGACCGGCAAGGCCAAGACCGTGGCGATCACGGCCGAAAACCTTGAGAAATACGCAGGCGTGAAGCGATTCCGCCACGGTGAGACCGAGTCGGAGGACATGGTCGGAGTCGTGACCGGGCTGGCCTGGACGGAGGTGGGCGGGGAAATCCTGACCATCGAAAGCGTGATGGTGTCGGGCAAGGGCAACATCAAGCTGACCGGCAAGCTGGGCGACGTGATGAAGGAAAGTGTCGCGGCAGCCCTGTCCTACGTGCGTAGCCGTGCGGTGACCTTTGGCATCGCCCCCGACCTGTTTGAAAAGCGCGACCTGCACGTGCATGTGCCCGAAGGGGCCACGCCCAAGGATGGTCCTTCGGCCGGTATCGCCATGGCCACCTCGATCGTGAGCGTGATGACGGGCATTCCCGTGCGGCGCGACGTGGGCATGACCGGCGAGATCACGCTGCGTGGCCGCGTGCTGCCGATTGGCGGCCTGAAGGAGAAGCTGCTGGCCGCCCACCGCGCGGGGCTGCGCACCATCTTCATCCCCAAGGATAACGAGAAGGATCTGGTGGATATTCCCACGGTGGTGACCGAGGCGCTGACCATCCTGCCGGTCTCGCATGTGGATGAAGTGATTGGCCAGGCACTGGTGGAAAAGCCCGAGCCGATCGAGTGGACGGAGCCGGTGGCAGCTTCCTCCACCGAAGGGGCCGCAACACCTGCATTGACGCATTGAGCGCCGTAGGGCAGGGGTGCGTGGTCGCAAAATTGTCATGATGGAGGGGAATGACGGTTTTCTCTGTCATTCCCCGAATTCTGTTGGTTGACGTGAGAAAAAACAGCGGCATAGTGCGAGCAGAAATGCGGCGCGATGTTTGAACGATTGCGTAAGCGCACAGTACAAAGAAAGGCGTAAAATGGAGAAGCCACTTAACAAGCAGGAACTGGTTGCTGCGGTAGCCGAGGAAGCCGATCTGGCCAAAGCCAAGGCTGGCGAAGTGGTTGATGCGGTTTTCGGTGCAATCGAAAAGGCGCTGGCAAACAATCAGGAAGTTCGCCTGGTCGGTTTCGGCACGTTCGTTACGGCGACCCGCAAGGCCGCCAAGGGCCGCAACCCCCGCACGGGTGAACCGCTGGACATTCCGGAATCCACGTCCGTGCGTTTCAAGCCGGGCAAGAACCTGAAGGAAGCGGTCAGCAAGTAAGACCGCCTGTTTTCAGGAAAAAAAGAGGGGGCAATCCATTTTCCGGGTTGCCCCCTTTTTTGTAATCCCTTACTAGGGGCGCGGGCGATTAGCTTAGCGGTAGAGCATCTCGTTTACACCGAGAGGGTCGGCGGTTCGATCCCGTCATCGCCCACCATGTTTCCTGTGTTCGTGCGGGAACATGCCCCATGCGGGTGTAGCTCAGTTGGTTAGAGCGCCGGCCTGTCACGCCGGAGGTCGCGGGTTCGAGCCCCGTCACTCGCGCCATTATGGCGCACAGCCCATCATCATGTTCCGCACCACGCCAGATGCCATTGCACTGGCGTTTTTTTGTGCCCGTTTTTCCACACGGAAAAATGAGAACAATAAATCGTGCCATTATGGCCGAGAAAGAACAGCGTTGACGGAAGCGTTACTGTATTCATCTTCACGGTAATGTTCATGAATGCACACGGTTAAGTAACTGTTCCCTCCACCACGTTGGGTCTAGCATCCGTTCAGCCACACATAAGTCGATAAAGACACCGGGCGGCGTATTAACAGGTTGGGAACACGGAAGATGCATTCCGTTATCGCTGATTATTTACCCGTACTGATATTCGGGTGCATTGCTGTGGTGATCGCGGGGGCCATGCTGGGCAGCTCGCTGCTTTTTGGCCACCAGAAACCCTATGCCGAGAAAACGTCGGCCTATGAATGTGGTTTCGAGGCATTTGACAATGCCCGCCGCCGTTTTGACGTGCGGTTCTATCTGGTGGCGATCCTGTTCATCATTTTCGACCTTGAGGTCGCTTTCCTCTTTCCCTGGGCGCTCAGCCTGTCGCGCATCGGCTGGTTCGGCTTCGCTTCCATGATGGGTTTCCTCGGCGTTCTGGTGGTCGGCTTCATTTACGAATGGAGCAAGGGCGCGCTGGACTGGGATTGAGCATGACAAGGGGAGGCGCCCCAATGGGCAACGACGATACATCAGGGCCAGGTCGGCCCGCTGACAGCATTGCCTGGAACCGCGAGATGCTGCCCCCGGGGCCGGAGCAGGATGCGGTGATAAAGGGCATCACCGGCGAGATGACGGAAAAGGGCTTTGTCGTCGCCAGTCTCGACAAGCTGGTCAACTGGGGGCGCACGGGCAGCCTGTGGCCCATGTCGTTCGGGCTGGCATGCTGTGCGGTGGAGATGATCCACGCCTACATGCCGCGCTACGATCTTGACCGCATGGGCATCATCCCGCGTGGCTCGCCGCGCCAGTCCGATGTGATGATCGTGGCGGGCACGCTGACCAACAAGATGGCCCCGGCCCTGCGCCGCGTGTACGACCAGATGGCCGAGCCGCGCTGGGTCATCTCCATGGGGTCATGCGCCAACGGGGGCGGGTATTACCATTATTCCTACTCCGTCGTGCGTGGGTGTGACCGGATCGTGCCGGTGGATGTGTACGTGCCCGGCTGCCCGCCCACGGCGGAGGCGCTGATCTACGGCATCCTGCAACTGCAGAAGAAAATCCGCAGGACGGGGACAATCCGCCGTGGCTGATGCACCGAACCTTCCCGCAAGCCAGCCGCGTACGGTCACGGGCAGCCTGGGGGCCATCAGCTTCCGGCTTTCCACCACCGTGCCGGGCATCATGTCCGCTGGCATCGAAAAGGGCGAACTGGTGGTGCGCACCACGCGCGACCGCCTGCTTCCCCTCATGTCCATGCTGCGCGATGAGCCGCTTTATGCCTGCCAGCAGGTAATGGACATATGCGGCGTGGACTTTCCCGACCGTACGGAACGGTTCGAGGTGGTCTATAACCTGCTGTCAGTCACCCATAACCACCGTATCCGCGTGATCGTGACCACGGATGAGACCCATCCCGTGCCATCGGTGCACCAGCTCTGGCCCGCCGCCACATGGTGGGAGCGCGAGGCGTATGACCTGTTCGGCATCCTGTTCACCGACCAGCCGGACCTGCGCCGCATCCTGACCGATTACGGCTTCGAGGGGCATCCGCTGCGCAAGGACTTCCCGCTGACCGGCTATGTCGAGATGCGGTACGACGAGGAGCGGCGGCAGGTGGTCTACGAGCCGGTCGATCTGGTGCAGGACTTCCGCAATTTCGATTTTGAATCGCCGTGGGAAGGCATCCTGACCCTGCCGGGCGATGAAAAAGCCCATGCCGACCGCCACGACATCAAGCGAAAGGGCTGAGCCAATGAGCGATGTCACCCTGCGTAGCGATACGGGCATTCCCGACAGCCTGCTGCCTGAAGAACCCGATGGCGAGGTGAAGCGCCATGTGGTGGAAATTGATTCCCACGCGCTGAACTTCGGCCCCCAGCACCCCTCCGCCCACGGCGTGCTGCGGCTGGTGCTGGAGATGGAGGGCGAGGTCGTGGCCCGCGCCATCCCGCATGTGGGGCTTTTGCATCGCGGCACGGAAAAGCTGATCGAATACAAGACCTACCCCAAGGCACTGCCGTATTTCGACCGGCTCGATTACGTCTCGCCCATGTGTGAGGAACAGACCTTCGCGCTGGCGGTGGAAAAGCTGCTCAATATCGAGGCCCCGGAGCGCGCGAAGTGGATCCGGGTCATGTTTGCCGAGATTACGCGCATTCTCAACCACATCCTCAACCTGACCTCCTTCGGGCTGGATTGCGGCGCGCTCACCCCCGCGCTGTGGGGGTATGAGGAACGCGAGAAGCTGCTCGAGTTCTATGAGGCCGCATCCGGCGCGCGCTTCCATGCCAATTACGTCCGCCCCGGCGGCGTGGCGCAGGACCTGCCCGCCGGGCTGGAGGAGCGTATCGCCAACTGGGCGCGCACCTTCCCGCAATGGATTGATGATCTTGAAAGCCTGCTGACCAGCAACCGCATCTGGAAGCAGCGCACGGTTGGCATTGGCGTGTTCACCACCGAGCAGGCGCTGGCCTGGGGCTTCAGCGGTCCGTGCCTGCGGGCCTCCGGCGTGCCGTGGGACCTGCGCCGCAGCCAGCCCTACGATAATTACGACAAGGTGCAGTTCAACGTGCCCGTAGGCCGCCAGGGCGACTGTTATGACCGTTACCTCGTGCGCGTGGCCGAGATGCGCGAGAGTGTCAGCATCATCAACCAGTGCCTCGAGCAGATCCGCCCCGGCCCGGTGAAAGTGCGCGACCACAAGGTTACGCCACCCCCACGGCGCGAGATGAAGCGCTCGATGGAGGCGCTGATCCATCACTTCAAGCTGTTTACCGAAGGCTATCACGTCCCGCCCGGTGCCACCTACACCGTGACCGAAACGCCCAAGGGCGAGTTTGGCGTGTATCTGGTGGCCGATGGCAGCAACCGGCCGTATCGCTGCAAGATCCGGCCCACGGGTTTTTCCCATCTCCAGGCAATCGACGAGATGTCGCGCCGCCACATGCTGGCGGATGCCGTGGCCATCATCGGGTCGCTCGACCTGGTGTTTGGCGAGATTGACAGGTGACCGACATGTCCACCCAGCCCACTGTGCCCACGGGCGCGGAACCCACCCATTTCGCATTTGATGCCGAGAGCGAGCAGCAGATTGCGGTGATCCTTGCCAAATACCCGCCCGAGCGCAAGGCAAGCGGCGTGCTGCCGCTGCTTTACGTGGTGCAGAAGCAGATGGGCCGCCAGACCGGCAGCGCGTGGATACCGCGCATTGCCATGGATGTGGTGGCCGAGCGCCTCGAGATGGCGCCGATCCGGGTGTATGAGGTCGCGACCTTCTACCTCATGTTCAACACAAAACCGATCGGGCGTTATCACCTGCAGGTCTGCACCACCACATCATGCTGGCTGCGCGGGTCGGATGATGTGACGGCGGCCTGCAAGAAGGCCACCGGCATCAGGGCGTTTGGCGAGACCAGCACGGACGGGCTGTTCACCCTGACGGAGGTGGAATGCCTCGGCGCGTGCGCCAATGCGCCGATCCTGCAGGTGGACGATGATTACTACGAGGATCTCGACGGCCCGCGCACGCTTGAGCTGATCGAGGCGCTGAAGCGTGGCGAGCGCCCCACGCCCGGCCCCACCATCGACCGCCTCAACTCCGCCCCGGCAGGCGGGCGCAGGGTGCTGGTGGATGAGGCCGCAATCAAGCCGCAGGGGCAGGGGTAAAGCGCATGTTGCAGGACAAGGACCGCATCTTCACCAACCTGTATGGCCAGGGTGACTGGACGCTGGCCGGGGCCCGCGCCCGGGGCGACTGGGATGGCACGGCGGAAATCCTCGCCCGCGGGCGCGATGCCATCATCGGCGAGATGAAGGCATCCGGTCTGCGCGGGCGGGGTGGGGCTGGCTTTCCCACCGGGGTCAAGTGGTCGTTCATGCCGCGCAAGAATGACGGGCGGCCGCATTACCTCGTCATCAACGGCGATGAGTCCGAACCCGGCACCTGCAAGGACCGCGAGATCCTGCGCCACGACCCGCACAAGCTGGTGGAAAGCGCGCTGATCGCCTCCTTCGCCATGGGGGCGCATGCGGCCTACATCTACATTCGCGGCGAGTTCTACAACGAGGCCATGCATCTCCAGCACGCCATTGACGAGGCGTACGAGGCGGGCCTGATCGGCAGGAACGCCTGCGGCTCGGGCTGGGATTTCGACTTCTACATCCACCGTGGAGCGGGTGCTTACATATGCGGCGAGGAAACGGCCCTGCTCGAAAGCCTTGAGGGCAAGAAGGGCCAGCCGCGCATGAAGCCGCCTTTCCCTGCCGCGATGGGGCTGTATGGCTGCCCCACCACGGTCAATAACGTGGAGAGTATTGCGGTTTCCGCCACCATCCTGCGGCGCGGGGGGGCCTGGTTTGCGGGGCTGGGGCGGCCCAATAACGCGGGCAGCAAGCTCATGGCCATATCGGGCCATGTCAACACGCCCTGCGTGTTTGAAGAAGAGCTGGGCGTGCCGATGCGCGAGATCATTGAAAAACATGGCGGTGGCGTGCGTGGTGGGTGGGACAACCTGCTGGCCGTCATCCCCGGTGGCTGCTCGGTGCCCATGCTGCCGCGTGATGTGTGCGAGAGCGTGCTGATGGATTACGACAGCCTGCGTGCCGAAGGCTCCGGCCTTGGCACGGGCTGCATGATCGTGATGGACAAGTCCACCGACATCATCGCGGCCATTGCCCGGTTCTCGAAATTCTTCAAGCATGAAAGCTGTGGCCAGTGCACGCCGTGCCGCGAGGGCACGGGCTGGATGATGCGCATCATGGACCGCATGGTGGAGGGCCGCGCCGAGATCGAGGAAATCGACATGCTCGAGCAGGTCACCCGCCAGGTCGAAGGCCACACCATCTGCGCGCTGGGCGATGCGGCGGCGTGGCCCATACAGGGGCTGATCCGCAGGTTTCGCCCGGTCATGGAGGAACGCATCCACGCCTACAAGGCGGCGCATGGTGGCGGCCGACCGGTGCAGGTGCCCACCGGCCTTGTTGAAGCGGCGGAGTAGGAACAGTGGTCAAAGTAACCGTTGACGGTATTGTGGTTGATGTCGCGCCCGGTTCTTCCGCGCTACAGGCGTGCGAGGCGGCGGGCAAGGAAATACCGCGCTTTTGCTACCATGAGCGGCTATCGGTCGCGGGCAACTGCCGCATGTGCCTTGTTGAAGTATCAGGCGGCCGCAAGCCGGTGGCCTCATGCGGCTTTCCCATCAGTAATGGCATGCAGATCTTTACCGACACCGAGGTAGTGCGCCGTGCCCGCCGGGCGGTGATGGAGTTCCTGCTCATCAACCACCCGCTTGACTGCCCCATCTGCGACCAAGGTGGCGAGTGCGACCTGCAGGATCAAGCCTTCGGCTACGGGGCGGACCATTCGCGCTACCGCGAGAACAAGCGCGCTGTGACCGACAAGTATCTTGGCCCGCTGGTCAAGACGGTGATGACGCGCTGCATCCAGTGCACGCGCTGCATCCGCTTTTCCACCGAGGTGGCGGGCGTGCCGGAACTCGGCGGCGTGTCACGCGGCGAGAACCTCGAGATCACCAATTATGTCGAGAAGGCGCTGACATCCGAACTGTCAGGCAACCTGATCGATATCTGCCCTGTCGGCGCGCTCACTTCGCAACCCTACGCCTTCAGCGCCCGGCCGTGGGAGCTCAAGCGCACGGACTCCATTGATGTGTGCGATGCGGTGGGCACCAACATCGTCATGCAGGCCCGCGGGGCGTCGGTGCTGCGCATCGTGCCGCGCATCAATGATGAAGTGAACGAGGAATGGCTGGCCGACAAGGGGCGCTTCGTGGTCGATGGCTTCCGCCGTCGCCGCCTTGACCGGCCCTGGGTGCGGGTGGACGGCAAACTCCAGCCCGCAAGCTGGGCGGATGCGTTCTCGCTCATTGCAACACGCCTCAAGGGCGTGCCGGGCGCGCGCATTGGCGCAATCGCGGGTGACATGTGCGACGCCGAGAGCCTGATGGCGCTCAAAGACCTGATGGGCATGCTGGGCTCGCCCAATATCGACTGCCGTCAGGACGGCGCGCGTTACGATACATCGCGCCGTGACTTCTACACATTCAATACCGGCATTGCGGGCATTGACGAGGCGGATGCGCTGCTGATCGTAGGCTCCATCCCGCGGCAGGAGGCCCCGGTGCTCAATGCCCGCATCCGCAGGCGCTTTGTCGATGCGGGACGGGGCAAATTCCCCATCGCCATGATCGGCGCGCCCAATGCCGACCCGACCTACACGGCAGAAGTGCTGGGCGAGGGGCCGGACACGCTGGGCAAGCTCGCTGCAGGCGAACTGCCTTTTGCCGAGGTGCTGGCCAACGCGAAGAACCCCATGATCATCGTGGGCCATGGCGCGCTGACCCGCCCCGACGGGCAGGCCATTGCAAAAGCCTGCTGGGACCTGGCGGTGCAGGTAAATGCCATCCGCCCCGACTGGCATGGCTTCAACGTGCTGCACACGGCGGCCAGCCGTATGGCGGGCCTTGACCTTGGCCTCGTGCCCGGCCCGCAGGGGCGTGATGTGGCGGGCATGCTGGGCGGCGGGGTGGACGTGCTGTGGCTGATGGGCGCCGATGAGTTCGCGGTGCATGACATCGGGCCGGACACCTTCGTCATCTATCAGGGCCATCATGGTGATGCGGGGGCCGCGCGGGCGGATGTGATCCTGCCGGGCGTGCTCTATGCCGAAAAGCCGGGCACCTACACCAATACCGAAGGCCGCGTGCAACGCGCTTTCCGCGCGGTCATGCCGCCAGGCGAAGCACGTGAGGACTGGCGCATCCTGCGTGCCTTCTCGGAGGTGGCGGGCCGCAAGCTGCCCTATGACACGATCGAGGCCCTGCGCGCGCGCATCGCACAGGCGCACCCGGCCTACGGGCAGGTAGCGCACACACGCCTTGGCGCTACGGACACAACGCCCCCGCAGGCGGGCAGCATGGCGGTGGCGGCAACGCCCTTCCATCCGGTCATCGCCGATTATTACCTGACCCATGCCGTGTGCCGCGCAAGCCCGACCATGGAAACCTGTTCGGGGATTTACGTGCGCCCCGCAACCGAGGCGGCGGAGTAGGGACATGGCGGATTTCTTCTTTCACACCACGCTTGGCCAGCTTCTGCTGATCGTGCTCGAATCCCTTGCGGTGCTCGTGCCGCTGCTGCTTGGCGTGGCCTATCTTACGCTGGCCGAGCGCAAGGTGATGGCCGCGATGCAGTTGCGCAAGGGGCCGAACGTGAACGGCCCGTTCGGCGTGCTGCAGGCCTTTGCCGATGCCATCAAGATGCTGACCAAGGAGACGGTCATCCCGTCTGGTGCCAACCGGATGCTGTTCCTGTTTGCGCCCTTCCTCACCTTCTCGCTGGCGATGATCGCGTGGGCGGTCATTCCCACCGGCAACGGGCTGGCCATTGCCAATATCAACGTGGGCATCCTCTACCTGCTGGCCATCTCATCGCTCGGTGTTTACGGCATGCTGATTGCGGGCTGGGCGTCAAACTCCAAATACGCTTTTCTCGGCGGGCTACGCTCGGCGGCGCAGATGGTGTCGTATGAAGTGTCCATCGGGCTGGTGATCGTGTCGGTGCTGCTGGCGGTGGGCAGCCTCAACCTCAATGACATCGTGCTGGCGCAGCGCCATGTGTGGTTCTGCCTGCCCATGTTCCCGATGTTCATCGTGTTCTTCATCTCGGCGCTGGCCGAGACCAACCGCGCGCCGTTCGACCTGCCCGAGGGCGAGAGCGAACTGGTGGCAGGCTTCTTTGTGGAATATTCGGCACTCGCCTTCGGCCTGTTCTTCCTGGGTGAATACGCGAACATGTTCCTCATGTCCGGCATGGTCAGCATCCTGTTCCTTGGTGGCTGGCTGCCGCCGCTGGCCATTGCACCCTTTACATGGATACCGGGGCCTTTGTGGCTGATCGCCAAGATCCTGTTCTGCCTGTTCGTCTTCATCTGGGTGCGCGCGACATTTCCCCGCTACCGCTACGACCAGCTCATGCGGCTGGGCTGGAAGGTGTTCCTGCCGTTCTCGCTGGCGTGGATGGTGCTGACCGCGGGGTTCCTGATGGTAACGGGCCTTCTGCCCGGAGGAGCAGGCTGATGAATGCGTTAACCAAAGCCGCCCGCTCCATGCTGCTCGCCGAGCTTGCGGCAGGCATGGGGGCAACGCTGAAGGCGTTTTTCAAGCCCAAGGCCACGATCAACTACCCCTACGAGAAGGGCGTGCTCTCGCCGCGTTTCAGGGGCGAGCACGCGCTGCGCCGCTACCCCAATGGCGAGGAGCGCTGCATTGCGTGCAAGCTGTGCGAGGCAACGTGCCCTGCCGAGGCGATCACCATCGAGGCCGAACCGCGCGATGACGGCTCGCGCCGCACCACGCGCTACGACATCGACATGACCAAATGCATCTATTGCGGCCTGTGCGAGGAAGCCTGCCCGGTGGATGCGATTGTCGAAGGGCCGAATTATGAGTTCGCGACCGAAACCCGCGAAGAACTGATGTACGACAAGGACAAGCTGCTGGCCAATGGCGACCGCTGGGAAAGCGTGCTGGCCCGCAGGCTCGAGCTTGATGCCCCGTACCGCTGAACGTGCATGGCCGCCCCGGCCCATGCCGGGAAAGCCTTGCCAGCAGGAGGAAACATCCATGCGGCAGGAAACCTACCCATGATGACCCAGATTGTCTTTTACGTTTTTGCTGCGGTTCTGGTCCTGTCCGCCACCATGGTGGTGAGCGCGCGCAACCCCGTGCATTCGGTGCTGTTCCTGATCCTCGCCTTCTTCAACGCAGCCGGGCTGTTCCTCATTGCAGGGGCCGAGTTCCTGGCGATGACGCTGGTCATTGTCTATGTGGGCGCGGTCGCAGTCCTGTTCCTGTTCGTGGTCATGATGCTGGATGTCAACTTCACGCACATGCGCGAAGGCGTGCAGCGTTACGCGCCCATTGGCGGGGTCGTGGGGGGCGTGCTGCTGGTTGAACTGCTCATGGCGTTCATGCACTGGCGCTCGGCAACCAATATCGGCCAGATCGCGCATCTCGTGCCCTCATCGCCCACGCGCACCAACACGGCGGCTTTGGGCGATGTGATCTACACGCACTACATCTTCCTGTTCCAGGCCTGCGCGCTGGTGCTGCTCGTGGCCATGATCGGGGCCATTGTGCTCACCCTGCGCGAGCGGCCCACAGGACGGCGGCAGAACATCGACCGCCAGCATGACCGCATGCCTGCCGGTTCACTTGAAATGCTGCAGGTGCCGCTTGGCGCGGGCGTTGATGCGCAGGGCGGCTTCCTGCGCCCGCATGAAAGCTACGACATCGCCGCCGTGCCCGGCACCTATGGCACCGAGGCCTGGCGCGAGGCGGAAGCACGCGAAGCTGACGGCACCGCGCTGGTGATCGCGACGCCTGCGACTGGCACGAAAGGAGAAGGCAATGAATAGCCCGATCGAGGCCATCGGCCTGGCACCCTATCTGAGCATTGGCGCGATCTTGCTGGTGCTTGGCGTGTTCGGCATTTTTCTCAACCGCAAGAACGTCATCATCATCCTGATGTCGATCGAGTTGATCCTGCTTTCGGCCAATATCAATTTCGTGGCGTTTTCAGCCGCCACCGGCGATCTGTCGGGGCAGGTGATGACCCTGTTCGTGCTGACCATCGCGGCGGCGGAATCCGCCATCGGGCTGGCCATTGTCACGGTGTATTTCCGTAATCGCGGCTCGATTGAAGTTGACGATATTACGATGATGAAGGGGTAAGGGACATGCAGGCGGCATCCTTCCTGTTTGAAGTGGCGGTCTTCGCGCCCCTGATCGGGTTTCTCCTCGCCGGTGGCTTTGGCCACCTGATGGGCGATAGTGCTGCGCGGTTCACCACCATTGCCCTCATGCTGTGCGCGGCGCTGTCCGCCATTGGCGTGCTGGGCTTCGAGATGGGGGGCGTGAACCCGATTGTCGTGCCGGTGGCCGACTGGATCCATGCAGCAGGCTTTGAGGCTGACTGGCAGTTGCGCATGGACATGCTCTCGGTCAGCGTGGTGGCCATGGTCACGACCGTGTCGCTGCTGGTGCATGTGTACAGCGTGGGCTACATGGCGCATGAGAAGCAGGCGGTCTGCCGCTTCTTCGCCTATCTCTCGCTGTTCACCTTCGCCATGCTCATGCTGGTCACGTCCGACAACCTGCTCCAGCTCTTCTTTGGCTGGGAAGGGGTGGGGCTCGCGAGCTACCTGCTGATCGGCTACTGGTATGACCGCCCTGCAGCGTGTGCTGCTGCCATCAAGGCGTTCGTGGTCAACCGCATTGCCGACCTGTTCTTCCTTGTCGGCATCTCGCTCATCTATATCCGGCTGGGCAGCGTGTCGTATGATGCGATCTTCGCCGCCATTCCCTATCATGTGCATGACACGTTCCAGCTTTTCGGCACGCATCCGCTGCTGGAGGTGATTGCCACCCTGCTGTTCATTGGCGCCATGGGCAAGTCGGCGCAACTGTTCCTGCACACCTGGCTGCCCGATGCGATGGAGGGGCCAACCCCGGTTTCCGCCCTGATCCACGCGGCCACCATGGTTACGGCGGGCGTGTTCCTGATGGTGCGCATGTCGCCGCTGGTGGAACTGGCACCCGTAACGCGCGACCTGATCATTCTCATTGGTGGCACCACCAGCTTCTTTGCCGCGACCGTTGGGCTGGTGCAGCCCGACATCAAGCGCACCATTGCCTATTCCACCTGCTCGCAGCTGGGCTACATGTTCGTGGCGGTTGGCGTGGGGGCCTATCAGGCGTCGATGTTCCACCTCACCACGCATGCCTTTTTCAAGGCGCTTCTGTTCCTTGGGGCGGGCTGCGTGATCCATGCCGTGCATGACGAGCAGGACATGTTCCGCATGGGCGGGCTGTGGCGCAAAATTCCCTATACCTACGCCGCCATGTGGATCGGCAGCCTCGCACTTGCCGGTATCTTCCCGTTCGCGGGCTACTGGTCGAAGGACGCCATTCTGGAGGCAGCGTGGATGTCAGGCTCCTCCATGGGCCATTATGGCTGGGTTATGGGTTGCATCACCGCGTTCCTCACCGCGCTGTATAGCTGGCGGCTGATCTTCCTCGTGTTTCATGGCCAGCCGCGTGACATGCACCTGCATGAAGGCGCGCATGAAAGCCCGCCTTCGATGATGGTGCCGCTGGCCGTCCTGTCGGTGGGGGCCGTGCTGGCGGGTGTGGTGCTGGCGCCGTTCTATGTGGGGGGCAACCAGGCCGGGTTCTGGGGTGGGGCGATTGCCAGCCTGCCGGGGCATGACATCATGGAGCGCCTTGAGCGCACACCGGGCCTGATTGCGCTCGTGCCGACATTTGCTGGCGTTGCGGGCATTGCGGTGGCCTATCTGTGCTACATGGCAAGCCCCGACATTCCGGCCACGCTGGCGCGCAGCCTGCGCCCGCTTTATCTGTTCCTGCTCAACAAATGGTATTTCGACGAGGTGTACGATGCCGTGTTCGTGCGCCCCTACCGCGCGCTGGCGCGGCTGTTGTGGAAGGGCGCTGACGAAGGCGTTGTCGAAGCCATACCCGAAGGGCTGGCCAGGCTGACCGCAGGCACTGCAGGCCAGGCCGTGCGGGTGCAGACCGGGTCGATGGCGGTCTATGCCTTTTCCATGCTGATCGGGCTGGTGGTGCTGCTGACCACCATCCTGTTCGCCAGCTAACCCCAAGGATGTCAGGGCCAAACCAATGAACTGGACACTTGCTCTGCCCGAAATCGTGCTGGCCCTGTCCGGGCTGGTCATCCTGCTGGCCGGGGTGATGCAAAAGCGCGGTCAGGCTTTCTTTTCATGCACCATGATGACGCTGTTCGCCCTGGTGGTGACGGCCGCACTCGTGGTGCTCTCGCCCGATGGCACGGGTTACAGCCATGTCTTCATCAATGATGGTTTTGCGCGTTTCATGAAGGTGCTGGCGCTGGCGGGGGCGGCACTCTCGCTGGTGCTGGGCATTGGCTATGCACGCGAGATGGAAATCGACAAATTCGAGTTCCCCGTGCTGGTGCTGTTCTCGACCCTTGGCGCCATGATCATGGCCTCATCGGGCAACCTCATGACGCTGTTCGTGGGGCTCGAACTCTCCTCGCTGTCCATCTACATCCTGTGCGCCTTTGCGCGTGATCAGGTTACGGCGGCTGAGGCGGGGCTGAAATATTTCGTGCTCGGTTCGCTGGCCTCGGGCATCCTGCTTTATGGCATCTCGCTGGCCTATGGCTTTGCGGGCACGCTGGATTATGCCGGGTTGCAGCAGGCGGTGCGCGGTAGCGCCGTGCTGCCGGCGGGGCTTATGGTGGGCATCGTGTTCGTGCTGGTGGGGCTGTGCTTCAAGCTGTCCATGGTGCCGTTCCATATGTGGACGCCCGATGTGTACCAGGGTGCCCCCACCTCGGTCACCGCCTACATGGCAGGTGCCCCCAAGATCGCGGCGTTTGCCGTGCTGCTGCGGGTGATGGCGGGGCCGTTCGGCTCCATGGCGCACCAGTGGCAATTGCTGATCGAGGTGGTCTCGGCGGCGTCGATGGTGTTTGGCGCACTTGCCGCCATACCGCAGGGCAACATCAAGCGGCTCATGGCGTATTCCTCCATCGGGCATATGGGCTACGCCATGATCGGGCTTGCGGCGGGCACGGCGGAGGGCACGCGCGGCACGCTGGTCTATCTGGTAACGTATCTGTTCATGAACGTGGGCGCGTTCGCGGGCATCGTGGCCATGCGGCGCAAGGGCCGCGCGGTCAGCCGCATCAGCGACCTCGCGGGGCTGGGGCGCAGTGACCCCGGCATGGCGCTGGCCATGGCGGTGTTCATGTTCTCCATGGCGGGCGCACCGCCGCTGGCAGGCTTCTTTGGCAAGCTCATGGTGTTCTATGCCGCGATCAACGCGCAGCTTTACGGGCTGGCGGCCATCGGTATCATCAGTAGCGTGATCGGGGCGTATTATTATATACGCATCGTCAAGATCATGTTTTTTGATGCCGCTGCCCCCGCGCTTGATCGCGCGCCGGTTTCGGTCTCGTTCGTGTCCGTCGGCATGGGGCTTGTCACGGTGTTCTTCATCGTAGCCCTCGGCCCGGTCGCCACGGCGGCTCAGGCGGCGGCGGCTGCATTGTTCAGGTAGTTCATGACCCATAACCCTCCTGCCTTCCGCACCATGAGCATTCCCCGCAGCGGGGGGCGCGCGTGGCCATTGCAGGTGCATGACAGGCTCGGCTCCACATCCGACCTGTGCAAGGACATGCTGGCGGCGGGGCACGGGCAGGACGGGCTTGCGGTGCTGGCACTTGAACAGACAGCCGGGCGCGGCAGCCGGGGGCGCGAATGGCGTAATCCGGGTGGCAATCTGGCGCTGTCGGTCATGCTGGTGGGGCAGGGGGCGGTGGTGCCGGTAGGGGCGTGGCCGTTCATTGCGGGCCTTGCGCTGCATGACGCGGTGGCGGGCTTCCTGCCCGAACAGGGCGCGCTGGAACTCAAATGGCCCAATGACCTGCTGCTGCACGGGCGCAAGATGGCGGGCATCCTGATCGAGACGGGGGCGGCTGAGGCAGGGCCGTGGCAGGTGATCGGCATGGGCGCCAACCTTGCCGCCGCCCCGCGCATAGAAGGCCGTGAACTGGCCTGCCTGGCGGAATGTGGCGTTGCGGTCAGCCCGCCCGACATGGCCCGCGCCGTTTTGCAGGCACTCGATAAATGGCTGGAATGCCATGAGGCGCAGGGGTTTGGCGCCATACGCGCGGCGTGGCTGGCGCGGGCGCACCCGCCGGGCACCAGACTGCGTGTGGTGGCGGGCAACCAGGCTTTCAGTGGCACGTTTGCCGGGCTGGCGGATGATGGAATCATGCTGCTCGAAACCCCCGCAGGCCCCCGGCAGGTGGTGACGGGCGAGGTGCTGATGGCGGGTGGCAGGCAAGAATAATCCGCCCCGATTGCGGAAAGAGATTTAAGTCAGGGGGATTACATGATAATCCCTTGCATGAATTCATCGTGCGTCGTTTTGTTTCGGTGCGGTGTCGAACGCCATTTTCCGGGCGGGAAATGCGCTGGTTCCACCGCCTGCTTCAGGCCGCGCACACTGCCAGCGACTGGCGAGAGAACAGGATCTTGGCCCTGATCGGGCTGACAACAGGACAGGCAAACCGGCACGGAACGGGCGTTCCGGGCCCTTTCTTCAAACGCATCTTCCAACCCATGATATCTTGTAACAGGACCTTTTAATGAATGACATGACAGGCGTTTCTTTCCTTCCGCTGGGCGGAACCGGCGAAATTGGCATGAACCTCAACCTCTATCGCCAGGGCGATACGTGGCTGGCGGTGGATTGTGGCATCGGCTTCAGCGGCAACGACACGCCCGAGGCCGAGATCATCCTGCCCGACCCCGTGTTCATCGCCGAGCGGCGCAAGGCACTGGCCGGGCTGGTCGTGACCCACGCGCATGAGGACCATCTCGGCGCCATCGCCCATCTGTGGCCGCAGCTTGGCTGCCCGGTCTATGTCACGCCGTTTGCCGCAGCCGTGCTGCGCCGCAAGCTTGGCGAGGCAGGGCTTGTGCAGCAGGTGCCCATCCATGTGATCGCGCCCGGTGGCGCGTTCAACGTGGGGCCGTTCGACCTGCGTTTTGTCTCGGTCACGCATTCGGTGCCGGAATCGCAGTCGCTGGTGCTGCGCACGCCGCAGGGCATCATCATCCACACCGGTGACTGGAAGATCGACCCCGACCCGCAGGTCGGCCCGCCGACCGACCTTGAAACCTTTGCAGCCCTTGGCCGCGAGGGCGTGCTGGCCATGGTGTGCGATAGCACCAATGTGCGCACTGAAGGGCCTTCCGCCTCGGAAGCCGATGTGCGGCGCGAGATGACCCGCCTCATCGCATCGCTTGAAGGCCGCATTGCCGTCACCTGCTTTGCCAGCAACGTGGCACGCGTGGAAACGCTGGCCAAGGCGGCGCAGGCGGCAGGGCGCCGCGTGGCCGTGGTGGGTCGCAGCCTGCGCAACCTCGAGGTGGCGGCGCGCGAATGTGGCTACCTGTCCGATGTGCCGAACTTCCTGTCCGAACAGGATGCCAATTCGGTGCCGGACAACCAGATCATGCTGATCGTGACTGGCAGCCAGGGCGAGCCGCGCTCGGCGCTGTCGCGCATCGCATCCGACACGCACCCCAACATCTCGCTGGGCGAGGGGGATACGGTCATCTACAGCAGCCGCATGATTCCCGGTAACGAGCAGGCCGTCATCCAGGTGCAGGACAACCTGACCCGGCGCGGCGTGCATGTCATTACCGACAAGGATCATCTCGTGCATGTGTCCGGCCATGCCACGGGCGGTGACGTGCGCAAGCTGTATGACCTCGTGCGTCCGCGCTTTCTCATTCCCGTGCATGGCGAGTGGCGTCACCTGACCGCCAATGCCGCCATCGCGCAGGAACTCAACATCGAGCCGGTGCTGCTTGAGGATGGCGATATTCTCGATATCCGCAGCGACGGGGTGGAAATCGGCGACACCGCGCCCACCGGGCGGCTGGTGCTCGATGGCGGCCGCATCCTGCCCATGAATGGCGGCGTGCTGTCGGCGCGGCGGCGCATGCTGTTCAACGGCATGGTGATGGGCAGCTTTGCCGTCGATGAGGAGGGCTACCTGATTGGCGACCCCAAGGTGAGCGCGCCCGGCCTGCTCGATGCCGAAGACCCCGAGACCGCGCGCGTGACGGAAGAGTTCGGCAATGCGCTGGATGAAATTCCCGATGAACTGCGCGAGAACGACACCACCTTCCGCGAGGCCGCCAAGACCGCGCTGCGCCGGGCGCTTGGCCGCAAGCTGCAAAAGCGCCCTCTGGTGGATGTGCATCTGCTGCGCGTCTGAGAACCTGTTTGAAAACAACGCATTGATAAAAGTTTTTGGGTGCCGCCTTTTTTAAAAAGGCGGCGTTCTCCGAAGCGTTCTGAAAAAAGCTTCACCAGAAACTTTCTTATGATTTCTGGCTGTTTTCCAGGCTGGCTATTTCAGATAGTTCCTGGGTCTGGCGCCACGGCACAAACATTTATGGCAGGGAACGGACGAACCGTTTCCTGCCATTTTTTATTGGTACGTTTTCCCTAAACCCGGCGGCTTTCGTGCAACCCGATTTGTGGGGGCACCATACGCCCGCAAGGGGCGCGTGGCCATGCCTGCTCACGCGGATGTTTACGGCCTTGCGGGCCGGTTGCATCACGCTTGAGTGTAATGTGGGTGTGCATCGGGTGCACATGCCCCATTCCACGGGCGTTGCGATTGGTCTAGGGTCCGCAGCGTTATCGGTTCTCATACGTCAAGGTTCATACGGATATGCGTCTGTCCCGCAGTTTTCTGCCGACCCTCAAGGAAAATCCGGCCGAGGCCCAGATCACCTCGCACCGGCTCATGCTGCGCGCGGGCATGATTCGCCAGACATCGGCCGGCATCTATGCCTGGCTGCCCGCTGGCCTGCGCGTGCTGGAGAACATCGCCAACATCGTGCGTGAAGAGCAGGATGCCGCGGGCGCGCAGGAAGTGCTGATGCCCACCATGCAGTCCGCCGAGTTGTGGAAGCGTTCGGGCCGGTATGATGATTATGGCCCCGAGATGCTGCGCATCCGAGACCGCCACGAGCGCGACATGCTGTTCGGCCCGACCAATGAGGAAATGATTACCGATATCTTCGGGCAGGTGGTCAAGTCCTACAAGGAACTGCCGCAGGTTCTCTACCAGATCCAGTGGAAGTTCCGCGATGAGGTGCGCCCCCGCTTTGGCGTGATGCGCGGCCGCGAGTTCTACATGAAGGACGGCTACAGCTTCGATCTCGACACGGCCTCGGCAGTCGATACCTATCGCCGCATGATGCTGGCCTACCTGCGCACCTTCCAGCGCCTTGGCGTGCGCGCCATCCCCATGCGGGCCGATACCGGGCCGATTGGCGGCGAGCTGAGCCATGAATTCCTCATCCTTGCCCCCACGGGCGAGAGCGGCGTGTTCTTTGACAGCGCGCTCGAGGATCAGGACTGGCTGGGTGAGGACGTGGACACCAATGACCGTGCCTCGCTGGAAAAATTCTTCACGCGCATGACCTCGTTCTATGCCGCAACCGACGAGATGCATGATGCCGCAGCCTGGGCCGAAGTGCCCGCCGCGCGCCAGCGCGAGGGGCGTGGCATCGAGGTGGGGCATATCTTCAACTTCGGGCGTAAATACACCCAGTCCATGGATATTGCGGTCAGTGGCCCCGATGGCGCGCCGCTCTACCCCGAGATGGGTTCCTACGGCATTGGCGTCTCGCGTCTTGTCGCGGCCATCATCGAGGCCAGCCATGACGAAAACGGCATCATCTGGCCTCAATCCGTGGCGCCTTTCAAGGCGGTCATCATCAACCTCAAGAATGGTGATGCCCAGTGCGACGCGCTGTGCGAACAGCTTTACGGCGCCGCCCCCAAGGCCCTGCTGTATGATGACCGCGCCGAGCGGGCAGGGGCAAAGTTTGCCGATGCCGACCTGATGGGCCACCCGTGGCAGCTTATTGTTGGTCCGCGGGGTGCCAAGGAGGGCAAGGTGGAAGTCAAGAACCGCCGCACTGGTGAGCGCACCGAGGAGACGGCAGAAGGCGCGCTGGCCCTTATCGCGAAACTGCAGGGCTGAGCATGTTTGGTCCCTTCGAGCGGATGATCGCCGGGCGCTACCTGCGGGCCCGGCGGGGGGAGCGGTTCGTTTCCATCATCGCGATCTTTTCGCTGGTCGGGATCGCGCTTGGCGTTGCCACGCTGATTATCGTGATGTCGGTCATGAACGGGTTCAAGGCCGACCTGCTCGGTCGCATCCTTGGCCTTAATGGCGACCTGAGCGTGTACGGCCTGAGCCGCACCATCAGCGATTATGATGCCGTGGCAGGCCGCGTGCGCGGCGTGCCAGGCGTGGTTTCGGCCGCACCGCTGGTTGAATCGCAGGTGCTGCTCAATTCGGGCAGCTACAATGCGGGTGGGCTGGTGCGCGGCATGACGCGGGCCGACCTGGTGGGCTTGCATGAGGTCAGTGACAACCTTGTTGCGGGCAGCCTTGATGATTTTGGTGGCGATGACACGATCGTTGTCGGCACCACGCTGGCCGAGCGCGCGGGGCTGACCGTGGGCGGCAGGCTTACCCTTGTCTCGCCACAGGGGGCGGCCACCGCCTTCGGCACCATGCCGCGCGTGCGGGCCTACCGCGTGGTGGCGATTTTTGATGCGGGCGTGAGCGACTATAATTCCAGCTACGTGTTCCTGCCGCTGCATGCCGCCCAGGTCTATTTCCAGCTACCGGGGCAGGTGACGCAGGTGCAGGTCATGACGAAGGACGCGGAGAACGTCATCCCCATCCGCACGGCGATTGAAAAGGCGATGGATGGCGAAGTGCGCGTGATGGACTGGACCCAGAGCAACAACGCCTTCTTTGGCGCGGTGCAGGTGGAGCAGAACGTGATGTTCCTGATCCTGACGCTCATCATCCTTGTCGCGGCCTTCAACGTCATTTCCTCGCTGATCATGATGGTCAAGGACAAGAGCGCCGATATTGCCGTGCTGCGCACGCTGGGCGCCACGCGGGGCGCGATCATGCGCATCTTCCTCATGTGCGGGGCCTCGGTGGGGATAACGGGCACGTTTGTCGGCACTGGTCTGGGCATCGTGTTCTGCCTCAACATCGAGCGCATCCGCCAGTTGCTCCAGCGCATGACCGGCACCGACCTGTTCAATGCCGAGGTGTATTACCTCGAGCACCTGCCTGCCAAGCTGGTATGGTCGCAGGTGATCGAGGTGATCGCCATGGCGCTGGTGCTCTCGCTGCTGGCCACACTCTACCCCTCATGGCGGGCGGCGAAGACCGACCCGGTGGAGGCCCTGCGCCATGAATGACACCGTAAATACCGCCCCGCCGCTGCATCTTGATGGCGTGGTGCGCCGCTATATCAGCGGTGAGGAAACGCTTGAGGTGTTGAGCGGGGCAGATCTTACGCTGCACGGTGGCGAGATCGTGGCCCTTGTGGCCCCCTCGGGCACCGGCAAGTCGACCCTGCTGCATGTGGCGGGCCTGCTGGAAAAACCCGATGCAGGCTGCGTGCTGCTGGCAGGGCAGGATGCGGGCGCGCTGCCTGATGGCGGGCGCACGGAACTACGGCGCGACCGGATCGGGTTTGTCTATCAGTTCCATCACCTGCTGGCCGAGTTCACCGCGCGCGAGAATGTCATGATCCCGCAGATGATTGCGGGTGTGCCGCGCAGTCAGGCGCGGGCAAGGGCGGATGAACTGTTGGCCGACTTTGGCCTGGCGCACCGGCTGGACCACCTGCCGGGCAAGCTTTCGGGCGGCGAGAAGCAGCGCGTGGCCATTGCCCGCGCACTGGCCAACCGCCCGCACGTGCTGCTGGCCGATGAGCCGACCGGCAACCTCGATGTCAATACATCCGATGCCGTATTCGATGCCCTGCTCGTCACCGTGCGGGCGCATGGTGTGGCGGCCCTGATCGCCACCCATAACATGGAACTTGCCCGCCGTATGGACCGCATCGTGACCCTGCGGGATGGAAAGGTGGTGCCGGTGGAAGGGTAATCTCCCTGCGCCCGGCAACACAGGACCGACAGGCGTGCAGGCCCGTGCCGTAAGCAGGGACCGCATGCGCGATGCGGTTCGTGGTATCACGTTGGTCGGGAAAAGAACTGGGCGGAGGGGTATGAGTTATTTTGAACGCTACAGGCATCTCCATATTGAACTGCTCAGCCATGATGATGACCGCAACCTGCCCCTGAAGTGGATCAGGTGCTACGACAGGCCCGGCATCTACGATGACTGTTTCCTGATTGACTGGGCCGGTTCCATACGGGCGCATGCGATCTGGTATGAAGATAACAACCTTGCCATCCAAGAACATACGGCGCTTTCATTCAGCACGCATGTAGATGACCTGTTTCTTCATATGAAGAAAACGCATGAACAGGCCCGGTTTTTTGTTTTCACAAACGAATATGCGCAGCAGTACAACCTGTTCAGGCTTGAAGGCACGCCACCTTTTGCGAAAGAGCCGGGACTGGATATTAACCGCATTGTAAAATTCATGAAGGAAAAGAAAAAGCGCGAAGAACAGGAAGCCATCGAGAATAAAGCCAGGCTCTCGATGATGAATTTCATTCACCGGATTACAACGCTTTTCTGACTGGGCATGGCCTGCCCTGATTCCGCCCCTGCCAGCACCATGACAGGGCACGAAAGTGCACAGGCCCGTGCCCGGCTATAAGACCATTTTTACGAACCTTCATGTGTTTGTTCCTTATGTATCAAGCATGAATGGAAATATTAAAAAGTTATTTCTGGCAGAATGTGACAACGGGACCATAATCCTGTTCATCATGAAAATATTTCACGGCAAATTCCCGTTCAGGAAATTTCTGCCTTAAAACCATGTCCCATGAAAGCCGGACAATCTTGCCTATTTCCTCAAAAACCATATCAGGAACGTTCCCGCTGAAGCCGTCAAACACTACGTAAAGGAATGTGTTGTTCATACTTTCTTCAATTTTTATTTTATCGTTATTGTAGTTTTCGCGGGCATCCAGGAACTTGCTTTCGGTATAATAATACTCCAGAAGGAAGCACCCATCCACTACGATAATGGAGGGAAACAGCAGGGCACAGAAAGCTAGTGATGTGTAAGGGCTGCAATTGCTGGCAATATAGGCCAGCTTGTCGTGCGCGCTGCCCGGTTCTATTGCATTCATGATTGAATTGATATTTTCAATGCAGGGCAGGGAATCAATAAGTTCGGTTATTCATCATATCACCTCTCCGCAAAAGGCATTGTGTAACGGATTGCCGCATGGCCACAACTGCCTTGGCCGTGCACCACCTTCGCTGCCTTGCGGCGGTGTCAGGGGAGTGCACATCGCGCCCCGAGTGGGGTAGAATGGCTGCATGTCCCATGCCGATTTTGTCCATCTGCGCGTCCACTCCGCCTATTCCCTGAGCCAGGGGGCCATCCGCGTGCCTGAACTGGTGGCGCTGGCGCATGACATGCGCATGCCCGCCGTTGCCATAACCGATACGGGCAACATGTTTGGCGCGCTGGAGTTCTCGCAATATTGCGGCAAGAAAGGCGTGCAGCCCATCATCGGCTGCCAGCTTGCACTCCCGTCGCGCAGCGACAAGCCCGGCATGCCCGCCGAGCCACTGGTGCTGCTGGCTCGCAACCCCGAGGGACTGGCCAACCTGCAGTTCCTGTCCTCGGCCGGGTTCTTGCAGCACGAGACGGACGAGCCAACCGTCACGCTGGACCAGTTATGCGAACGCGCGGGCGGGCTGTTCCTGCTCACCGGCGGCAGCCGTGGCCCGCTGTTTCACATGCTGGCCGAAGGGCAGGAGAAAGAAGCCGCCCGCTTCATGGACCGCCTGCATGAGGCCTATGGTAGCCACATGGCGGTTGAACTGCACCGCCACGGGCAGGCGGCCGAGCGCGCGGTGGAGCCGGGCATGATCGCCATGGCCGACCGCATGGGCCTGCCGCTTGTCGCCACCAATGAGTGCTTCTTCCCCAAACCCGATATGTACGAGGCGCATGACGCACTGTTGTGCATTGCCCAGGGCCGCACCATGGCCGAGCGCGAGCGCTGGCGCGTCACCCCCGAGCACTGGTTCAAGCCGCCGGAGGTCATGCGCGAACTCTTTGCCGACCTGCCCGAAGCCTGTGACAACACGCTCGAGATCGCGCGCTGCTGTGCCGTTCAGGTGGAAACGCGCAAGCCCCTCCTGCCCATGTGCCCCAAGGTGCAGCCCGGCAAGACCGAGGATGAAACCCTGCGCAACATGGCCATCACCGGCCTGAGCAACCGCCTGTCGCGCATGAGCGTGGATGACGAGATGCGCACGAAATACGAGGAACGCCTGGCGTTTGAACTCGATATTATCGCGCAGATGGGATTTCCCGGCTACTTCATGATCGTGGCCGACTTCATCCAGTGGGCCAAGGCGCATGACATTCCCGTAGGCCCGGGACGTGGCTCGGGCGCAGGCTCGCTTGCCGCATGGGCGCTGACCATTACCGATATCGACCCCATTCCCTTCAACCTGCTGTTCGAGCGCTTCCTCAACCCCGAGCGCGTGTCGATGCCGGATTTCGATATCGATTTCTGTCAGGACCGGCGTGATGAGGTCATCAGCTACGTCCGCAGCGAATATGGCCCGGACCGCGTGGCCCAGATCATTACTTTCGGTAAATTGCAGGCCCGCGCCGCCGTGCGCGACGTGGGGCGCGTGCTTGGCCTGCCATTCGGCATGGTCAACCGCGTGGCCGAACTCATTCCCAACAACCCCGCCCAGCCGGTCACACTCAAGCAGGCGATCGAGGGCGAGCCGCGCCTGCAGGAAATGCGCGACGAGGACGAGGCCATCCGCCGCCTGCTGGAAATTGGCCAGCAGCTTGAGGGCCTGTTCCGCCACGCCAGCACGCATGCCGCGGGTGTTGTGATTGGTGACCGCGAACTCGTGGAACTGGTGCCGCTCTATCGCGACCCCAAGAGCGAGATGCTGGTCACGCAGTATAACATGAAGTTCGTGGAGCAGGCGGGGCTGGTCAAATTCGACTTCCTTGGCCTGACCACGCTCACCATCCTGCAACGCGCGGTGCAATTTTTGCATGGCATGGGCATCGAGGTTGACCTGTCCGCCCTGCCGCTGGATGACGAACTGACCTACGACATGCTGGCGCGTGGCGATACGGCGGGCGTGTTCCAGTTTGAAGGCGCGGGCATGCGCGACGTGCTCAAGCAGATGCGCCCGACCCGGCTCGAGGACCTGATCGCCGCCGTGGCCCTGTACCGCCCCGGCCCCATGGCCAACATTCCTGATTACTGCCGCCGCAAGCATGGCGAGGCATGGGAGCCGCCGCACGAGGAAATCCGCGACATTCTTGAAGAGACCTACGGCATCATGGTCTATCAGGAACAGGTCATGCAGATTGCCCAGAAGATGGCGGGCTACAGTCTGGGCGGGGCCGACCTGCTGCGCCGCGCCATGGGCAAGAAGATCCGCGCCGAGATGGACCGCCAGCGCGAGATCTTTACCGAAGGCGCGATGAAGCGCGGCATCGAGCAGGACAAGGCTGCCGAGGTGTTCGACCTCATGGCCAAGTTTGCTGATTACGGCTTCAACAAATCGCACGCCGCAGCCTACGCGCTGGTATCGTACCAGACCGCGTGGATGAAGGCGAACCACCCGGTGGCCTTTATTGCGGCCTGCATGTCGCTTGCGCGGGAAAAGACCGACAAGCTGGCTGGCCTGCGGCAGGAGGCCGACCGGCTGGGCATTGCGCTGCTGCCGCCCGACATCAATGCCTCGGGCGCCGACTTTACGGTGGAAAAACTGCCCGATGGCGCGACATACGGCATTCGCTACGCGCTGGCGGCAATAAAAAAGGTGGGGCTGGGCGCCATGCAGTCGCTGGTGGCGGTGCGTGGCAACAAGCCCTTTACCGACCTTGAGGATCTCGCCGCCCGCCTTGACCCCAGGCAGGTCAACAAGATGCAGCTTGAAAACCTGGCCCGCGCGGGTGCGTTCGACACCATCCTGCCCAACCGCGCGCAGGCCTGCGGGGCTGCCGAGACCGTCATGCGTCGCGCGCAGGCCAATGCACAGGCGGCAGCAAGCGGGCAGATCGGCCTGTTTGGCGGCGGCAGTGGCGGCCCGGCCCAGCGCGAGCCGCTGCGCATGCCGCGCTGTGCCGACTGGCCGGAATTCGAGCGACTGAACATGGAGGCGGACGCCATCGGCTTTCACCTGACCGGGCACCCGCTGGATTCCTACGGCCCGCTCATGCGCAGGCTGGGTGCAATCCGCGCCACGGGGCTGGAGGCTGCGGCACAGGCCGGGATCGGGCGGGTCAAGATCGCGGGCTGCGTGGTCGACCGCAAGGAGCGCCCCACGCGCACGGGCAACAAGATGGCATGGGTGCGCCTGTCAGATGCATCGGGCGGGTGCGAGGTCACATTCTTCTCCGAGGTGCTGTCGCGCGCGCGTGAAATTCTGGTGGCGGGCAATGCCGTGGTGGTCACGGCCGACCTCAAGCTGGAAGGCGAGGCGTTGCGCATTACCGCATCCGACGTGATGGAACTTGAACAGGCGGCGGCTGAGGCAGCGGCGGAACTGCGCATCTGGTTCGATCAGGCCGAGGCCATCGAGCCGATCCGCGATGTGCTGCTTGGCCACGGCAGCGGGCGTGGGCGGGTGATCCTGATGCCATCGGTCGCGGCAACACAGGATGTGGAACTGACCCTGGCCGAGCGCTACCGCGTGACCCCGCGGGTTGCGCAGATGATCAAGGCCATTGAAGGCGTGGGCAAGGTGGAACAGTTCTGAATGTTATTTATTGATAACGTATAAATAAGGGAAGAATGCTCCGGGGGGCGCCCATCGCCTCGTCGTGTGGGCAGGAACCTTGCAAGGGCAGGGCAGGGGTGCCATACGCAGGGGCTGTCTTTTGCGCACCATCCCTGTTCATGCAACGCCGGATACAGAATGGACAACGCCATTCCCGCCACCAGCCTGTCGCACCAGAGCGTAACCTTTGCCGAGGGCCTGCCGCTTGACTGCGGCTTCCATCTTGCCCCGGTTGAGGTGGCCTACCGTACCTATGGCACGCTCTCGCCCGCGCGCGATAACGCCATCGTGGTGTGTCATGCGCTGACCGGCGACCAGTACGTGGCCGACCCGCATCCGCTTACCGGCAAGCCCGGCTGGTGGAGCCGCATGGTCGGCCCCGGCCTGCCGATTGATACCGATCGCTTCTTTATCATCTGCTGCAACGTGTTGGGCGGCTGCATGGGCACCACCGGGCCGCGCAGCCTCCGCACGCTGCCCGATGGCACGCAGGAGCCGTGGGGCACCGATTTTCCCCCCATCACCATCCGCGACATGGTGCGCGCGCAGAAGCTGCTGGTCGAGCATCTGGGCATTACGCGCCTGCTGGCCGTTGTTGGCGGCTCAATGGGTGGCATGCAGGTGCTCGAATGGGCCGCGACCTACCCCGAATGCGTGTTCGCGGCCCTGCCCATTGCCACAAGCCCGTTCCATTCCGCCCAGAACATTGCGTTCAACGAGGTCAGCCGCCAGGCCATTTTCGCCGATCCGCAATGGCATGGCGGGCGATATTGGGAATGCGGCGAGATCCCGGCGCGCGGGCTGGCGGTGGCGCGGATGATGGCGCACATCACCTACCTTTCCGAGGCCGCGCTGACCCGCAAATTCGGCCGCCGCGTGCGTCATGAGCCGGGTAAAGGCGGGGCAGGGGGGCCGGGCTCGCTGTTTGGCGAGATGTTCGAGGTGGAAAGCTACCTGCGCCACCAGGGCTCGACCTTCGTGCGGCGGTTTGACGCCAATTCCTACCTCACCATCACCCGCGCCATGGATTATTTCGACCTCGGCGCCGAGCATGATGGCGATATGTCGCACCCGTTTGCGGGCACGCGCACGCGCTTCTGTATCGTGTCGTTTTCATCCGACTGGCTGTTCCCCACCTCGCAGTCGCGGCTGCTGGCCCGCGCGCTCAACCGGGTGGCGGCCAACGTATCGTTTGTCGAGATCGAGAGCGACAAGGGCCATGATGCCTTTTTGCTTGATGAGCCGGATTTTGACCGTACCATCCGTGGTTTCCTGTGCGGAGCCGCCGAACATGCCGGGATTGCCTGACCATGCGCCTTGACCAGCGACTCATCGCCGGCATGATCCGCCCCCGCACCCGCGTGCTTGACGTGGGCAGCGGCGATGGCGCGCTGCTCGACTACCTGTTTCGCAACAGCGGGTGTGATGCGCGTGGCATCGAGATCGACATGAAGGAGGTGACCCGCTCGGTCGCCCACGGCCTGCCGGTCATGCATGGCGATGCGGATCATGACCTGGCCCATTACCCCGATAACGCCTTTGACTACGTGGTGCTGCAGCGCACGCTCCAGGCCGTCGAGCGCCCGCGCGAGGTGCTGCGCCAGATGCTGCGCATCGGGCGGTATGCCATCGTGTCCTTCCCCAATTTTGGCCACTGGCGGCTGCGCCTGCAACTGCTCACGAGCGGGCGCATGCCCATGACCAGCGTGTGGAGCAGGCCGTGGTATGATACGCCCAACATCCACCCCTGCACCATCCTCGATTTTTTGACGCTGTGCCGGGATGAGGGCTATGGTGTGCAGCAATGGATGGCCGTTGATGAAGACGGCGAGCGCGCACCGTGGCGGCGCTCGATCCGGCTGGCCAACCTGTTTGGCGAACAGGCGCTGTTCCTGCTGCGGCGCAAGGACGGCCCGCGCTCCTGAACGCGCCACGATGGGGAGACCCGACCATGGACACACTCGAAGCCATTCGCACCCGCCGCGCCATCCGCGCCTATGATCCCGACCACCGGATCAGCGATGCCGAACTGCGCACCCTGCTCGCGGCGGCCCGCATGGCGCCCTCGGCGTTCAATGTCCAGCACTGCCGTTTCGTGGTGGTGAAGGACCCGGCCCTGCGGCGCGAACTGCGCAAGGTGGCGTGGGACCAGTCGCATGTGACCGACGCCTCGGTGCTGGTCGTGCTCTGCGCCGACCGCGATGCCTGGAAGGAAGACCCCGCCCGCTACTTCAACGGCGCGCCCGATGCGGTCAGGCAGCAGATGGCGGAAATGATCACCCGCTATTATGAAGGCCGCGAATGGGTGCAGCAGGACGAGACCATGCGTAGCTGCGGCCTTGCCGCCCAGACGCTCATGCTCGCCGCCACCGCCATGGGCTACCAGTCCTGCCCGATGGATGGCTTTGATTTCGAGGCGGTGGGCAAATTGATCAACCTGCCACCCAACCATGTGGTGGCGATGTTCGTGGTCATTGGCAAAGGCACGCAGGAGGCGGCCCCGCGCGTGGGCAAGCTGCCCGACAGCGAGGTCATCCTGACCGACCGCTTTCCTTCGCGCTGAAGCCGGGCGCAGGGCCAGCGCATTAAAAGCTTGCGGTCGGGCCCGCAACGCGATAGAGCATTCCGCTCGGGAACGGACCGCGCCTGTTCCCCGTGCTGGCTAGATTGCACGTGTCCTTGACGCGGGGGACGCGACCATAAGCAGACTGGACCGGCCTTTATCCCTTACATGATATCCTTGCGACGACAGAACGAGTGCCTCCATGCAAATGGGGGCCGGTTTCGGCTTCATCTGTCGGTTCGCCACCCGGGCACGCAGCACCCCCAAGGGGTTGCCGCCCCGTTTTTTCGCGCCAGGAGGCGCCATTCATGACAACGACGTTTGCCGATCTTCATCTTGCAGAGCCCCTGCTGCGGGCACTGGACGAGGAAGGCTACGCCACGCCCACCCCCATCCAGGCCGGCGCCATTCCCTACCTGCTCGAAGGGCGTGACCTGCTTGGGCTGGCCCAGACCGGCACGGGCAAGACCGCAGCCTTCGCGCTGCCCATCCTTGACCGTCTTTTCCGCGAGAAGGGTCGCGCCCACCCCAAGGGCGCGCGCGCCCTGGTGCTGGCCCCCACGCGTGAGCTGGCCTCCCAGATCGGGGAGAGCTTCGCATCCTATGCCCGCCACATGCGCTTCAGCCATGCTGTCGTGTTCGGTGGCGTGGGACAGGGCCGCCAGATCGAGGCGCTGCGCCGTGGCGTGGACGTGCTTGTCGCAGCCCCCGGCCGCCTGCTTGACCTGATGGGCCAGGGCCATGTCGATCTGTCCGGCCTTGAAGTGCTGGTGCTCGATGAAGCCGACCGCATGCTCGACATGGGCTTCGTGCGCGACATCCGCAAGATTGTCGCAGCCCTGCCGACCGATCGCCAGACCCTGCTGTTCTCGGCCACCATGCCCAAGACCATATCGGACCTGGCGCACGGCCTGCTGCGCGACCCGGCCACCGTGCAGGTCACCCCGCCGTCGAGCACGGTGGACCGCATCCGCCAGGCCGTGATGTTTGTCGATACCGGCAACAAGCGCGAGGCGCTGAAGCTGCTGGTTGACTCGCCCAAGGTCGAGCGCGCCGTGGTGTTCACGCTGATGAAGCACGAGGCCAACAAGGTCGCGACCTTCCTCAACGAGCACGGCATCACCGCCGAGGCCATTCACGGCAACAAATCGCAGGGCGCGCGTGAACGCGCCATGTCCGGCTTCCGTTCGGGCAATGTGAAGGTGCTGGTGGCGACCGATATCGCAGCCCGCGGCATCGACGTGGATGACGTGACCCACGTGTTCAACTACGACCTGCCCAACGTGCCCGAGAGCTATGTGCACCGCATCGGCCGCACGGCGCGCGCGGGGCGTGAGGGCTGGGCGGTCTCGCTGTGCGATGCCGAGCAGCGTGCCTGGCTGCGTGATATTGAAAAGAATATCGGCAAGAAGATCCCCGTGGTGTCCGAGCATCCGTATCATTCGGAAGCCGCCGAGAACTCGACCATGCGCCCGCCCGTGCTCGGTGGCGGCGGCCGTGGCCGTGGCGGCGGCGGTGGCCGTCCTGGTGGTGGTCGCCCCGGTGGCGGCGGTCGTCCTGCCGGTGGCGGTCGCCCGCCCGGTGGTGGCCGGGGTGGTCGCCCCGGTGGCAACCGCTCCGGCGGTGGTGGCGGTGGCCGCCGCGCGGTCTGACCCGGCTCGGCCATGGCCCATGCTGCACGCGCAGGTGGGCTGCGGCACCCGGCATGATTGAAAAAAGGCGCCTGGCCTCTGGTCGGGCGCCTTTTTGCGTGGATTGCCACAGGCTGGATGAAGTATAATTATGGATTAATAATTGTTATATCATAAAATAAAATGATAAATTACGCCTGAAGCAAACATGTCTTCCACATATTGCAATATTTATACTGGCACAATAAACAACCCGGCGTGTCTGTGCCATCCGCTTGTGAAATCAATGGAAAAGCCAGATAATATCTTGCAGTGATGGGGGCTGCTCATTTACTGTTCCGGCTCGTTAAGAAAACCTAACAGACACATTCTTTTTTTGTGGGGCCATCGATTATAGGGAACAGGGCACAGCCGTAGCGCAGGCGGGCAACCTGTTGCCTGCAGGGGCTCTGGCGCGCCCCTGGGCATGCATATACGTATTGTAGGGCTTATGTTCGGGTAATCTGGTTGTTAATCATGTTCAGGGAATTATGGCTGAAGTGGGGCGGGGCGGCATTGATGGCCTCGCCTGCCGGGCAGAAGGGGCTGATCTGCCTGCTCATGGCAGGGGGGGCGCTCATCTGCTTCGCGGTGGGGGGCGTCAGCGTCACGCCCATGCAGCAGGGCTGTATTTCCATTGGCACGGTGGGGCTGTTCTTTTTTCTCAACCGCAGGCCGGGGCGCCATATCACCTGCATTCTCATGATGCTGTCGCTGTTCGTGTCCTTCCGCTACCTGATCTGGCGGCTGGGCAGCACGGTGCAGTTTGCCAGCCTGCTCCAGAGCGTGCTGTCAGTAGCGCTCCTGCTGGCGGAGGGGTATGCGCTCTCGACCCTGTGCCTGAGCTATTTCCAGATGTCGTGGCCGCTCCACCGCAAGCCCCACCGCCTGCCTGACAACCTTGATGACTGGCCGATGGTCGATGTGTACGTTCCCTCCTATAACGAGGATCTGGAACTGGTGCGCTCAACCGTGCTCGGCGCCATGGACCTGCACTGGCCCGAGGGCAAGCTCAACGTCTATATTCTCGATGACGGGCGGCGCAAGGCGTTCCATGATTTCGCCACGGAATCCGGGGCAGGCTACATCATCCGTTCCGAGAACAATCATGCCAAGGCAGGCAATCTCAACCATGCGATGAAGATCACGAAGGGCGAATTCGTGGTCATTTTCGATTGTGACCACGTGCCCACGCGCTCGTTCCTGCTCAAGACCATTGGCTGGATGGTGGCCGACCCCAAGCTGGCCCTGCTCCAGACCCCGCATCACTTCTATTCCCCCGATCCGTTCCAGCGCAATCTGGCCGCGGGCTATGACGTGCCGCCCGAGGGCAACATGTTCTATGGCCTGGTGCAGGACGGCAATGACTTCTGGGATGCCACCTTCTTCTGTGGCTCCTGCGCCGCCATCCGCCGCTCGGCGCTGCTCAGCGTGGGCGGGTTCGCGACCGAGACGGTTACGGAGGATGCACACACCGCGCTGAAGATGCAGCGCAAGGGGTGGGGCACCGCCTATCTGCGCCAGCCGCTCGCCGGCGGGCTGGCCACCGAGCGGCTGATCCTGCATATCGGCCAGCGCGTGCGCTGGGCGCGCGGCATGCTCCAGATCATGCGGCTTGATAACCCCATGCTCGGCGGCGGCCTGCGGTGGGAGCAGCGATTGTGCTACCTGTCGGCCATGTCGCACTTCCTGTTTGCCATACCGCGCGTGACCTTTCTGGTCTCGCCGCTGGCGTTCCTGTTTCTGGGGCAGAACATCATCGCGGCCTCGCCGTTTGGCATTACGGTTTATGCCCTGCCGCATATCTTTCATTCCATCATGACGCTCTCGCGCATCGAGGGCCGGTGGCGCTATTCCTTCTGGAGCGAGATTTACGAGACCTCGCTCGCGCTGTTTCTGGTGCGCATCACCATCGTGACCCTGCTCCAGCCGCACAAGGGCCAGTTCAACGTGACCGACAAGGGTGGCCTGCTGGCGCGGGGCTATTTTGATTTCAGCGCGGTGTACCCCAATGTCATCATGGCGCTGATCCTGTTTGGCGGCATGGTGCGCGGCCTGTTTGGCATGGTGTTCGACTATCACGAGAAGCTGGCGTTCCAGTCCTTCGCGCTCAATACGCTGTGGATCACCATCAGCCTGATCGTGGTGCTGGCCTCCATTGCAGTGGGGCGCGAGACCCGGCAGATCCGGCATGCGCCGCGCGTGCGGGTCAAGCTGCCGGTCGATGTCTGTTTTGAAAATGGCGATGTCTTTCATGCCCATACCACCGATATCTCGCTTGGCGGGGCGGGCGTTACGCTCAACCTGCCCACCGAGCTTGAAACGCCCGTCGATATCGAATTGCGCTATACCCACCCCGAGGATGGCATTGAAGTGGCCGTGCCCACCCGCATTCTGGGCCAGCGCGGCTCGTGGCTGCACCTGCAATGGAAGATCGAGACGCTGGAAGAGGAACGGCAGGTTGTGAGCATGGTATTCGGGCGGAGCAATGCGTGGGATAACTGGGCTGACTTCCAGGATGACCGGCCGCTTAACAGTATCTATCAGGTGATCAAAAGCATCGGGGGGCTGCTTGCGCCGCCATATCTGTGGAATATCAGCCCCGTGGGCGATGGCGAGGATGGGGAGGAAGCCGGAGGCAGGAAAGAGGAAGAAAAGCTGGAAAAGAAGAGCCTGATCGTGCCGCCCACCCACCCCAGCAGCATACGTGGCGCCATGGGCGTGCTGATCGCGTCTCTCGTGCTGGCGGTTTTTCCCGCCATTGCGGCTGAACCCGTGCACCCCACGGTTTTTGACCGCACGGGCGTCTCATCCGCAACGCCCTGGGGCGACAGCAATTCCGGTGATCTGCCCCCCGTGCCGCAGCCGGTGGATGCCGCTGCTGCCGGGCGCATAGCCGATACCGAGGTCACGCGCACCATTGCCTTTCGCGACATGGGGCTGGTCAACGGGCCGCTGAGCCTGACCGGTATCTCCCCGCTTCAGGGGCTTGACGTGGTGGTGCCGGCCAACCGGGTTGTCACGCATGCAACGCTCAACCTGTCCGGCGCGATTTCGCCTTCGCTGCTGCCAGAAGCCTCCGCCGTCAACGTCACGCTGAACGAGCAGTATGTCGGCACGATCCGGGTCGATCCCACGCACCCGAATTTCGGGCCGGTCGAGTTCCCCATAGATCCGCTTTACTTTACCGAAGACAGCAAGCTCAACTTCCGCTTCGCGGGTGAATACCGGCGCGACTGTAACGACCTGTATAATGATGTGCTGTGGGCCAAGATATCGGAACAGTCCACCATTACCCTCAGCACCGCCCGTATCGCACCCGAACGCACGCTTGCCCGCCTGCCCGCGCCTTTCTTTGACCCCGCGCTGCGGGTGGTGATGCGCGTGCCCGTGGTCCTGCCCACGCCCACGCCCGCGCCCGAGGTGCTGCGCGGGGCGGGGCTGGTGGCCTCGTGGCTGGGCCGGATGGCGGGGTCGCACCAGCTTTCCTTTCCCGTATCATCCGCCCTGCCGGATACGGGCAATGCCATCGAGATTGGCGAGAACCTGCCGGTTGATGACCAGGGCCACCCGCCTGCAGGGCCAACCCTGCTGGAAACCGCCAACCCTGCCGACAAATGGGGCACCATCCTTGTCGTGACCGGGCGCAACGCGAAGGAGGTCGAGGTCGCGGCGCGCAAGCTGGTGTTCTCGCCTGATACGCTGGGCGATGTTGCGTCCACCGTGGTGCAGGATGTAAGCCTGCGTCCGCGCAAGCCTTATGACGCGCCTGCGTTCATTCCCACCGACCGGCCGGTGCGGCTGGGTGAGCTCGTCGCCGCAAGCGACCTGCAGACCGCGGGTTTTGTGGGAGCACCGCTGCATGTGCCCTTTCACCTGCCACCTGACCTGTATACCTGGCACCAGTTGCCATTCCTGATGGATCTGTGGTTCCGTGCGCCTGATGGGGCGGTGATGGACCTCAATGCATCGCGGCTCGATATCCATCTCAACCATAATTATATCCAGAGTTATTCGCTCCGCCCCAACAGCCTGTGGCGGGTCTGGTCGGAGCGGATGGTGACCCAGCACGCCGGGGCCGTGGGGCATGTCACCGCCATGCCGCCCTGGCTTCTGTTCGGGCAGAATGACCTTCAATTCAGCTTCAATACCCGCCCGGTGGACTTTGGTGCCTGCCGCCGCACGCCCGGCGACGTGCAGATGGCGGTTGATTCTGATTCCATGCTCGACTTCCGGCGTGGGGTGCATTTCACCACGTTGCCCAACCTGTCCTATTTTGCCGAGATCGGTTTTCCGTTCTCGCGCATGGCGGATCTGAGCGAGACCACGGTGGTGCTGCCACGCACGCCTGACCATGATACGCTTGGCGCCTACCTGGACCTGATGGGCTTTTTCGGGTCGCTGACGGGCTATCCGGTTGCGGGCGTGCATCTGGCCAGTACGGATGAGGTCGCACAGAAACCACCTGCGGGCGATGTGATCCTTCTGGCGCCGGTGCAGCAGATGGGGGGGGCTGCTGCACTGCTGTCGCGTTCGGCCTATCATATTGATGACAGCCATCTTGCGGTCGGGCAGAACATGGGGCTGCAGGGCATCTGGTACCTGTTTCAGGACCGGGACAGCGCTGGCCTGCGCAATGGTGTTACGGCCAACCTTGATGCCCCTGTAAAGGGGGCGGCCTTCATGATCGGGGCGGAATCGCCCTATGCGGCACATCGGTCGGTCCTTGCGCTGATAGGCGATGACGGCGGCCGGATTGAGGAACTGGTGACCAGCCTGCATGACAGCAAGGTGCTGCCGCAGATACAGGGTGACCTGGTACTGAAAAACGGCAGCCAACTGACCACCTACCGCACCTCGCCTACCTATAACGTGGGGCACCTGCCGTTCTGGATGTGGGTGGACTGGTTCCTCTCGCGTCATCCGGTGCTGATGTATCTATGCGGCGTAACGGGGGCGGTCATGTTGGGCACGGGCGCGTGGATGTGGCTGCGCGCGCGGGCGCGACGCCGGGTGCGCGAACAGGAAAAAGCCGATGAGGAAGCCCGCATGCGGGGGGAAGGCCATTAGCACACCCGGCCGGGTATGTATGGCAGCATGCCGTTTGCCATACATGCTTGTTGCCTGAGGACGGGATAAGGGCAGCCTGGTCCTGCGTGATATCGGATGAGGCATTGCCGAAAACAAATTCTTCCTGATGCATGGAGTTCGGGGTGGGTATAAAGCGTTACGAGTTGAGCACGCCGCAATGGCGGCCTATTGCGCCCCTCCTGCCCGGCAGATTTAGTGATGCGGATCACGGCGCAGCGGATACCCGGCAGTTCGTTAATGGCTGCCTGTGGATCCAGCGTAGCGGCGCATCCTGGTGCCACCTGCCTGAGCGGTATGGTCAATGGCAGACGGTATATCGCCGCTTTAACCGCTGGCGCCATGCAGGCGTGTGGGAAAAAGTTTTCGAGATGCTGGTTGCCGATCCGGACAATGAGTATCTGATGTTTGATACAGACATCCTGCATGCGTATCAGCAGGCCGCGAACGCAAAAGAGCCATCAGGCTTCAGCCGGCAGAGCGTGCCCGATTAAGGCCTGACTGCCAGAAACAGATTGATGTGGTGTGAATAGCTAGGATGGCGGAGAGGGTGGGATTCGAACCCACGGTACGCTCACACGCACGGCGGTTTTCAAGACCGCTGCCTTCAACCGCTCGGCCACCTCTCCATAAGGTCTGTTTAGCCAGCTATTCTGCCGTCGTCTAGAGGTTACGTCGCACAAAAAACGCTACATTCATGGGGCGTCTGTGTTGTTTTTTTGTGACGACAGGCAGCATGCGGTTCAGTCGGTAGATGTCGCTGACCGCCTTGAACTATCGGATGGTGGGGGCAGGGATGCGGAAGCGGATGAAGGCCATTCCCCCGGTTTCGCAACGTAAGGCGACCCGGCGCATGACCTGCCCGCAATATTATAATAATTTCCTTTTTTAATTCGTTAAGTTATAAACTGTATTTAATAATTATAGAATATATCGTTTTGAAGGCAGCGTTCTGTCAAAAAATACGGTTAATATGGCATATATAATCAGGTAATTATAAGGGGGTTCTGATGCAGTTCAGGGTCGTGACTTGTGTTTTTTCTTTTTTCTGCGGCTCTGATGGGCGTGTTCCATGCTGCAGCAATAAGGGATGACGACTGCACGCAAACCGTATCCCTCTGATGGATCAGACGAAGAATGGTCTCTGGTTGTCCCGTATCTGGTCCTGATGCGCGAGGATGCAAAATAACGACATCACGCATTACACGAACTGTTCAATGGATTGCGTCACGTGATCCGCTACGGAATTGCCTGGAGCACCATGCCGAATGTTGTCGCAGGCTCATCAAGGATTACGAGCGTGGCGCTTCAGCACTCGTAAGTCTCCATGTTATTGCGTTTGCATGCTTCATGCTCAGAAATGCAATGAGTGATCAAGGTAAAACAGGGATATTTCTGTTTAATAATGGATAGAAAGTAGTGTATCCAAAGATTGAGACAGGTAAGATGACGGATATTGGAAAAATAGAGTGCTAGAATCAGGGCTACTGAACTTGAAACTCCAGATTCTGCTAGTCGTATTTTACAAACCGTGAGGAATAAAAATGGCGACGTTAAAAGGAGAAGTTTTTGCATTATGTAAAGAAATCGCTAAAAAATTTGAAAATTGGGAATTTTCATCAGGGCAATTCAAAAATAAATCGTTGAAACATACGACTCTTATAGTGGGGGCTGGATTCGGATTTCGTCGAGTAGGCTCTCGCGACAAAGTTACTGTTTTCCCAAGCGTTTATTTAAATAATAAAAAAACAATGTCGCTGTGTAAGAGCCCGATCCGAAAGTTTTTCAAGC
>NZ_BCTP01000007.1 GCF_001571345.1 Komagataeibacter xylinus NBRC 15237
CCCCCGTTTTTGCTAAATCCACCCTCGGATACTGTCTGTCCCGAGCGGTGATGCACTGTCTCAGTGAAACATTCGTTCCACAAAAAGCAAATCCTGGATGCCGATCGGATCTGAATCGCTGGACAGGTTCCATAACCCAAGCCCGTCTCACCCCAGAACTTTATTATGTTGTGAAAGAGGGGAAAATCCTCTATCCGCTATGGCTCGCAAAACACGACCTACCCTCTTGATAGTGTCTGTAGTGGCCGAACTGCCCATGATGTGATTTACTTGGATCTTATTGATTATGCCAGTCTCTTCTGCTTCTACATCGGACGATACACATGACGGGAATGGCACCCGTTCAGGGCCTGAATTCAGCATCATCATTCCGTGTTACAATGAACGTGGCAATGTGGAGCCGCTGTTCCGTGCCGTCGAAAAGGCGATAACGCGCTACAGGTGGGAACTCATCTTCGTGGATGACAATTCCCCTGACGGCACCATAGATGAGGTCTGGCGGCTGGCGCAGGCTGACTGTCGGGTGCGGGGGCTGTTGCGCGTCGGGCGCCGGGGGCTTTCATCCGCCGTGATCGAAGGCATTCTGTCCTCCTCGGCGCCTGTCGTGGCCGTGATGGATGGCGATATGCAGCATGATGAAAGCCTGCTGCAGAAAATGGCCGATGCCATCATGCGTGATAACTATGATGTGGCGATTGGCAGCCGTCATGTTGAAGGCGGCGATAACGCGGGCCTGGCCAATGCATGGCGCCTGTTCCTGTCCAATGCGGGCATTCACATCGCGCAGTACCTGTTGCCGGTTAAGGTAAACGACCCGATGAGCGGCTTTTTTGCCGTGCGGCGGGAGATGTTTGTCCAGTCTGTCAGCAGGCTGTCCGGCAAGGGCTTCAAGATCCTGCTCGACATGCTGATGGTGCAGGAAACCAAGCCCAGGGTAACTGAACTGCCATTTGTCTTCCGCTCCCGCCATGAGGGAGACAGCAAGATGGACAGCAAGGTGCTGCTGCAGTTTGCGCAGATGATCTTTTGCAATCTGCGCAACAGAACAAAAGCGGCTGGCGCAGCGAAAAAGTCCACGTAAGCACGCAGCCGGGTTCAGTTTATTGAACCGGGTGCGGGCTTGTATTTCACAGCCTCACCAACTGTGGGCAAGCCCCTGAGGGCAGTATTCCTGCCGGGGCCATAAGCCCCCGCATGCAGGCAGGCGCATTTTACGTGCGCGAAAAAGCGCCGTTAAGGAACCCTTTGCTTTCTTTCCCTACCCTTGGCCGGGTTGAGGGACAGAACATGCAATGCAAAGGGGTGCCGTGGCCCATCCAGACCAAGCAGGCGGCCCTGCCGGGCAGACACCGCCACGGCGCGCGCCGGAACTGATCCGCCTGCAGGCGGTGCTGCGTGCGGCGCGCTTTCATGGCATCGACCTTGATGTGCGTGACTTTGCCGGTGAGCCGGATGATCCCGCCCCCTCCATTCCCGCTCTGGCGCGCTGGGTGGAGGAAAACGGCGGCACCGCAAGGGGCATGCGCCTGCAATGGCGCGAGCTTGTGCGCCTGCACGACGTGCCGCCGGTCGTGCTCATGTTTGCCGATGGCTCGGCGGGGCTCATGGTGGGTGCTGATGAAGCCGCCGGCGTGGTCTGGCTGGCCGATCCCTTCGCCAGCCCCGAGGCGCCTCCGGTCGCGATCGATGCCCTGCGGCTTGAAGCGGTCTGGACGGGCGACGTGCTGCTGGTGCGTGGCCAGCACGATAGCACGCGCCCCGAGCCGCCGGTTGATTTCGCATGGCTGCGCCGCCTGGTGCTGGGCGAGCGCAGGCTGCTGCGCGATGTGGTGCTGTCCTCCGTCGTGATCAGCGTGCTGGCCATCTTCCCGCCGCTCATCGTCATGCAGGTGATCGACCGGGTGGTGAACTTCCATTCCATGGCCACCCTTGTCTCGCTCACCGGGCTGGTCGTGGTCATGGCGGTGTATGAAATCCTGCTCACCCATGCGCGGCGCGAGATCACGCTGGTGCTGACCACGCGGCTTGATACGCGTATCTCGCTGGCTGTGTTCGACCGGCTGCTGGCCCTGCCGCTGGAGTTTTTCGAGCGCGAGCAGGCGGGCAACATCATCGATCGCATCAGCGCCATCTACAAGGTGCGGCAGTTCATGACCGGCAAGCTGCTGGGCACTTTCCTTGACCTGTTCACCCTGCTGGTGGTGCTGCCTTTCCTGTTCTGGCTCAGCGCCACGCTGGCGTGGATGACCGTTGTGGGTGCTGCGCTGATTGGGGTCATCATCCTGCTGGCCATGCCCACCGTGGGGCGGCTGATCAACCGGCAGATCCGCGCCGAGATGGCCCGCAGCGCCGCATTGTATGAAACGGTGGCCGGCATCCGCACCGTCAAGACGCTGGCGCTGGAGCCGGTGCGCCGCGCGGTGTGGGATGAAAAAACGGCCGATGTCGTCACCGCCTCGCTTGATGCCGGGCGCATGGGCAACTGGGTGGGCACGGCGGTCATGCCGCTCGACCTGTTCATCAATCGCGGCATCATTCTCATCGGGGCGTATATGGCCATTACCTCCACGACCTCGGGCATGGAGGCGGGCGCGCTCATGGCGTTCATGATGCTGGGCGGCCGCGTGGCCGCGCCGCTGGTGAGCATGGCCCGGCTGATCGATGACCTCAACGAGGTGCGCGCCGCTCTGGCCGAGACCGGCTCCGTGCTCAACCGCCCGACCGAGACCCGCGCGCTCACCACCGGCCTGCGTCCGCCGCTGCACGGGGCGCTGTCATTTGCCAATGTGTGCTTTACCTATCCCGGTGCTTCAGCCCCCGCGCTGGATGACATCACCTTCAGCGTGCCCGCGGGCACCATGCTGGGGCTGGTGGGGCGCAGCGGCTCGGGCAAGTCCACCATCACGCGGCTGCTGCAGGGGGTGAGCCGCAATTATACCGGCCATCTGCGGCTTGATGGCATCGACCTGCGCGAGATCAACCTGACCTATCTGCGCCGCTCCTGTGGCGTGGTGTTGCAGGACAACTTCCTGTTTCGCGGCACCATCCGCGACAACATCATCGCGGGCCGGCCGGGCCTGACGCTGGAGGACGTGGTGCGCGCCGCCCGCCTTGCGGGGGCGGAGGAGTTCATCGAGCGCATGCCTGCGGGCTTCGATACCTGGATCGAGGAGGGCTCGACCAACATTTCCGGCGGCCAGCGCCAGCGCCTCGCCATCGCGCGCGCCGTGATTTCCGACCCGAAACTCATGATCCTCGATGAAGCCACCTCCGCCCTTGACCCCGAGAGCGAGGCGGTGGTCAACGCCAACCTGCGCCACCTTGCGCGCGGGCGCACCATGGTAATCGTGTCGCACCGGCTGGCCTCGCTGGTGGAATGTCACCAGATCTGCGTGCTCGACCACGGGCAGGTGGTCGATATCGGCACGCATGCCGAACTGCTGGGGCGCTGCGCCATCTACCGCACGCTGTGGATGCAGCAGAACCGCCTGCCCGAAACCGGCGGCCCGCCGCTTGCCACCATGCAGGGTGATGCGGCATGAGCGGGCAGGCGCTCATCCCCCCGCCCGATACGCAGGGCGGCCCCGCGGAAGGGGCGATCCTGTCCGTGCTGCCACCGCCCACGGCGGACGTGCCAACCGACCTGCCGCCCGCGCTGCTCTCCTTTTACTCGCCGAGTGCGGCCCTGGTCGGCCTGCCGCCATCGGACGCGGCGCGTTACGTGGTCTGGCTGATTGCGGCCCTTGCAGGGGCAGGGCTGCTGGTCATGACCTTCCTGCCGCTCGACCGGGTTGTGAGTGTCAATGGCAGGCTCACCCCGTTTGACGAGACGATGGTCATCCAGCCCCTCGAGACCGCGATCATCCGCTCGATCGACGTGCATGAGGGCGACACCGTGCGCAAGGGGCAGGTACTGGCCCGCCTCGATCCCACCATGACCGATGCGGATGTTACCAACCTGAGCCGTCAGGTCATGGCCTATCGCGCCGAGGTGGCCCGCCGCACCGCCGAGGCCGCGGGCCAGCCCTACAGGGCGGATGTGAATGACCCCGCGTCCGTGCAGGAAGCGGCGGCCTTTTTGCGGCGCGAGGCCGAATATACTGCCCAGATGGCCAATTACGACCGTCAGGTCGCGGGGCTGAAAAGCGAGTTGCAGGGTTATGAGGCCAGTGCCGCGATGTATGCCGCCCGCGCTCGTGTAGCGCGTGACGTGCAGGACATGCGCATGCGCCTGCAGCACGAGCAGGTGGGCAGCAGGCTTTCCACGCTGGCGGCGCAGGATAGCCTGATGGAGGTGGTGCGCTCGCAGGTTTCCGCCCGGCACGAGGCGGACAGCACCCGCGCCCGCCTTGATGGCATGACGGCGCAGCGCGATGGCTATGCCAGCAACTGGCACGCCACCGTGTATCAGGATCTGGCCCTGGCGCAGCACCGCCTGGCCGATGCCGAGGGCAGCTACAGCAAGGCCATGCTGCACCACGACCTTGTCATCATGCGCGCCGACCGCGATGCGGTGGTGCTGAGCATCGCCCATCTCTCCGCAGGCTCGGTCATTCAGGCCGCCAGCCCGCTCATGACACTGGTGCCCGCCGCCGCCCGGCTCGATGTCGAGGCCACGCTGCGCGGGGTGGATGCGGGCTATGCGCGCGCGGGCGATCACGCGCTGCTCAAATTCTCGGCCTTTCCCTACACGCAATATGGCGGGGGTGATGCCACGGTGCGTGTTATCAGCCCTGACGCGTTTACCGATGCATCAGGCCAGGCAGGCGGCAGTACTGCGCAGACGGGCGGGGAAGATGGCGACCCGATGAACGCTTTCTACCGCGTGCGCCTGTCCATCGACCGTTACACCCTGCATGGCGTGCCACCTTTCTTCCATCCGCAGCCGGGCATGCCGGTCGAGGCCGATATCCATATCGGGCGGCGCACCATGATGCAGTACCTGCTCAACCGCCTGCTGCCTGCCGTGACCGACGGCATGCGCGAACCCTGAGCGGGGCGTAGGATGTACAAACTGCTTTCGCGCTGGCGGGAGGGGTTCTCCGCGCAGGGGCGGCTGCAGCGCGCCATGGGCTGGCTGGAGCATGAAGGCCGTGCCCCGCAGGGTTTTGCCCTGCTGGGCAGGCTGGCGCAGGAGGGCATGGTGGCCGCGCAGTACCAGGTGGCCCGCGCCTATCTGGAAGGCTGGGGCGCACCCCGCAGCCCTGCCGAGGGCGTGCGCTGGATGCACCGCGCCGCAACCGCCAATCATGCCGAAGCCTGTTTTGCCATGGCGCTCATGCTGCTGGTTGATCCGCCCGATGGCAAAGGGGCCGACGGCCTGCTGCCAGCAAGCCTGCCCGCGGGCATAGAACTCTGGCCCGACCCTGTTGCCGCCACCGGCTGGGCGCAGCGTGCGGCCAGCCTCGGCCTGCCCGATGCGCAGGCGCTGTATGGCTATCTGCTGGCCTGCGGGCCTGACAGCGTGCGCGACCCGGAGGCAGCGCGACAATGGTGCGCGCGCGCGGCACAGGCAGGGTGCCCACAGGGTGATCTGGGGCTGGCGGTGGCGCATCTTGCGGCGGAAGTGCCGGGAACTGACCCCGATGCGGTGGCCGCCCTGAACCGGGCGGCGCAAGGCGGCCTGCCCACCGCGCAGTACATGCTGGGCCTTTTGCATGAGCGCGGCTGGGGCACGGCGCGTGACACGGGTCAGGCCGCGTTGTGGTACGGGCGGGCGGCGGAACAGGGCGTGCGCCCCGCGCAGGCCCGCTATGGTGCGTTGCTGCTGCATGACCGGGCGGATGGTCCGCGCAATTTGCTGATGGCCGAGACATGGCTGCGCCGCGCGGCCCTTGGCGGCGACCGCGAGGCCGCCGCCCTGCTGGGCGACCTGCATGCACGCGGCGAGGCGGCCATTCCCGCCGATCATGAAGCGGTGGCGTGGTACCGCATGGCGGCAGGACACGGTCATGCGCTGGCCTGCCGCATGCTGGCCGTGCTGTATCAGCAGGGGCGCGGCGTGGCGGCTGATCCTGACCTGGCCCGCGCGTGGCTGGAACGCGCGGCGGAACTTGGTGATGTCACCGCCATGAGCGACCTCGCCGCAACCCTGCTGGCAGGCAGGGCGGAACAGGCCGCCACCCCGCCCGCACGGGTTGATTTTGAACCGGCGGCACAGGCGGGTGACCCGGTCGCCATGTTCAACCTTGCGGTCAGCCTGCATGAGGGCGTGGGCCGACCCGTGGACCGCGTGGCGGCCGCCATGTGGATGGAACGCGCCGCCCGCGCGGGCGTGGTCAATGCCGCTTACTGGCATGGCCGCATGCTGCTCGAAGGTGATGGCGTGGCGACTGACTCGGCGCAGGCGCGGCAGTGGCTGGAGCAGGCGGCCACGTTGGGCCTGCCCGAGGCCTGTCTTGCCGCGGCCCAACTCCGGCTGGAAGGGCAGGGCGGCCCGCGCGACCATGCGGGGGCGCTGGCCCTGTATCACAAGGCCGCCGCCGCTGGCCGGGCAGAGGCCATGTTCTCGCTGGGCGCGCTCTATGGTGGTGGCCACGACATCCCGCCCGACCGGGCGCAGGCCTTGCGCTGGTTCCTTCAGGCGGCTGAAGCAGGCCACGCGCTGGCGCAGATGATGGCAGGGCGCTACCTGGCACGCGGGCTGGCCGGGCGCGTGGACGTGTCACAGGCCCGTCACTGGCTGGAACACGCACTTGCGCAGGGGCTTGAGGCCGCGCGGGCCGATTACGCGCAACTGGCGGGCGGATGAACGGCCAACCGCCCCATGCCATGCCGGAGAAAGAGGTTACCGCCGCCATGCGGCAGGCATGGCGGCTGGCAGCAGCGGGCCAGCATGCGCAGGCCGTGGCGTGGATGGCGCGCGCCGCCCGCATGGCCGCGGGCGATGGGGCGGTCCGTTTCGCGCAGGCGGCGGTGCTGCTGGGTGCCGGGCAGGCACATGAGGCGGCGCGGGCGGTTGAACGGCTCATGGCCGGGCAGGAATTCCGCGCGGGGCTGAAACTGCTGGTGCTGGCGTTGTGCAATGGCGGCGCATGGCGCCGGGCCGAGGCGGCGCTCGAGCGCTTTTTTACCCGTTATGGTTTCGACCCCGACCTGTGCCGCGCGGCAACGCTCATGTGCCAGCGCACGGGGCAACCCGGCTGGTGCGCGCCTGACCCTGATGGCGTGCTGCACTGGGGTGGCCTGCCCGCGCGCGCCCGGCCTGAAATCCTGCTCGATGGCCAGCTTTGTCCAACGCAGCCGGGCGACAGTTTGCGGCTGCCCCCGCACTGGCGGCATGGGGGCGAGATCGTGGTGCGCCATGCGGGCGCCGTGCTGCTTGGCGGTCGCCCCGACCGCGCGGCCTTGTGCGCAACACTCGGCGCCATGTGGCCCGATGACCACGGGCTTGCAGGCTGGGCCTTCATGCCCGCCCGGCCCGATTGCCACCCCGTGCTGCACCTGATCGATGCCAAGGGCAGGCGGCCCCTCACGCTCACGCGTGGCAAGGTGGGCCGACAGGACAGCGCGGCAGGCCCCGGCCTGCCGGTCTGGACGTTTCATGTGCCGTGGCGGGCCATGGCGACAGGTGGCAGCGTGCGGGTCGCGTGGCCTGACGGGCGGGATCTGACCGGCTCGCCGCTACCCATCGGGCTTCCTGCCGCCTGGCCCGTCTTTCCCGCCATGCGTGGCCGTGGCGTGGCGCCGGTGCGCGTGCCGCCCCACGCCGCGCGATGCCGGATCGTCATTCCCGTCTATGCCGACCGCGCGGGCACGCTGGCCTGTATCGACAGCGTGCTGGCCAGCCTTGTGGCCCCGACGCAGGCCACGACCGAGATCATGGTGGTGGATGACGCCACGCCGGACCCTGACCTTGCCCGCGCGCTTGACGTGCTGGCAGGGCAGGGGCGTATCGTGCTGCGCCGCCATGCCCGTAACCGGGGCTATCCGGCTGCGGTGTGCACCGCACTGGCGGATGCGCAGGGCCGTGACGTGGTGCTGCTCAACAGCGATACGCTGGTGGCACCCGGCTGGCTGGAGGAAATGCGGCTTGTCGCCTATGCCCGCGCCGATACGGGCACCGTCTCGCCGCTTTCCAATGATGCGACCATCCTCACATGGCCGGACCCTGCACGTCCCGCCCCGCTGACCGGCGGCCCTGCGGCGGTGCGGCGGCTGATGGACGCGGCAAGGCGGGCCAATGGCGGGCAGGATGTCGAGATTCCTACCGCGCACGGGTTCTGCATGTTCATCCGCCACGACTGCCTGCGCCAGACCGGCGGCTTCCGCCCCGACCTGTTTGGCCGGGGGTATGGGGAGGAAAATGATTTCTGCATGCGCGCGCGCCTGGGCGGCTGGCGGCACCGGGCGGCGGTGGGCGCGTTTGTGGGGCATGCGGGGGGCGTGTCGTTTGCCAGCGCGCGGGCTGACCTGCTGCGGCGCAATACCTGGATTCTGAACCGGCTGTTTCCCGGTTATGACGCGCTGGTGGCGGCCCATATCGCAGCCGATCCGCTACGGGCGGCGCGGCACAGGCTGTCGGTTCTGGTGTGGTGCCGTGGCGTGGTGGCGGCAGGGCTGGAGGCGGCGGTGCTGCTGGTCAGCCACGGCGAAGGCGGCGGTGTGGCGCGCGTGGTGCGGGCGCGGGCGCGGCATGGGCTGGCGGCGGGGCGGTTGCCGGTCGTGCTCGACCCCACGCCCGAGGGGTTCGTGCTGCGCGATGGCAGGCCCGATGCCGACTGGCCGGAGCTGCATTTTGCCTGGCCCGCGCAGGAAGCAGCCCTTGTAACCCTGCTGCGCGCGCTGGGTGTTGCGCGGGTCGAGATCCATCATCAACTCGGCCACGACGGGCGCGCGCGGGCTTTGTGCCGCGTGCTGGCGCTGCCCTATGCGTATTACGTGCATGACTATGCCGGGCTGTGCCCGCGCGTCACATTGGTGGGGCCTGCGGGGCGGTATTGCGGCGAGCCGGATGCGGCAGGCTGCGCGGCCTGCGTGAGCGTGCTCGGCTCCGTAGTGGGCGAGCGGGATGTGACGCGCCTGCGCCGTGACACGGCCCGTGACCTTGCCGGTGCGCGGCGGGTGGTCGTGCCCTCGGCGGAGGTTGCGCTGCGGCTGGGCCGGTATTTTCCTCATGTCACGCCCCATGTGCATGCATTGGAGGATGATTGCCCCGCGCAGTCCCTGCCGCAATTTGCCGCCCGCGACACCACGCCTGCCGCCACCTTCCTGCCGCCCCGTAACGGGCGCTGCCGGGTGGTGATCGTGGGCGGAATCGGGCTGGAAAAAGGCCATGCCATCGTGCTTGCGGCGGCACGCGATGCGCGCGCGCGTGACCTGCCGCTGGAATTCGTGGTGGTGGGCCACACGGCGGATGATGCCGCCCTGCTGGAAACGGGCCGCGTGTTCGTGACCGGTCATTATGATGAAGCGGATGGCCCGGCGCTGGTGCGCGGCTGCGCGGGCGATGTGGGCTTCATGCCTGCGCTGTGGCCCGAGACATGGTGCTTCACGCTCACGCTGCTGTGGCGGGCGGGGTTGCGGGCCGTGGCGTTTGATATCGGCACCATCGCGCAGCGCATCCGCGTCACGGGGCGGGGCACGTGCGTGCCGCTGGGGCTGCCCGTTCACCAATTGAATACGTTTTTGCTGTCTTATTGCACGGATCGGGCATGACGTTGCACGCCCGGCCTGTTCCTGACCCGTTGCAAGAGGCCCGCCTTGACCCATTCCGCCCCTGTCCGTGCGCCCGTGCCGTCCCCTTTCCGGGTAGGGCGGCCATGATGCAGACTGCAAGCGAACCCGCCTCCGTGGCAAAGCCCGATACCGTGCAGGCCACCGCACGGCTCATGCAGCTTGAAGCGGGTCTGTACTGCCTGTTTCATGCGGCCCTGTCCGCCCCCATGCACTTCGGGAAGTTGACGGGCATGCGCGTCAGCGCGCCGCCGGGCATGGATGGGGTGCGCGTCAGCACGTTTGATGCGCAGGGCTGGATCGGGGCGAGCACGGGGCAGCGTTGGTGGCGGTGCCCGCAGGTGGCGGTGCGGTGCTGGTCACCACCTATCGCGAGCCTGATGCGACCGGTGAACTGCCCGCCCTGCAGATTGTCCGCCTTGGCAGCCCGGCTGCGGCCCGGCCTGCCGCCGAACCGGCACGGGTGGCGCAGGCTGCACCGGCTCCGGTGGCGGGTGGCATGATTGCCCATATCCAGCGCCGTGGTGATGTGCGGGCAGAGCTTGGGGCATGGATGGGAAAGAGCGGGAGCGGCCACTGGCTGGAAGGATTCGCCATCCAGCCCGCCCCCGGCGTGGCCCCGGCCGATCTCGAATATCAGGCCATACTGGGGCAGGACTGGTTCTCGCCCTGGGTGAGCGGGGGCGCGTATTGTGGCAGCAGGGGCATGGCGCTGCCCCTGCTTGGCCTGCGCGTGCGGCTGAAGGGGGCGGCGGCCGAAGCCTGCGAATGCCAGGTGGAGGCCAGCTTTACCGATGGCAGCCGCATCGGCCCGGTAGCGGATGCGCCGGTCATGGCCGCAACACAGGCTCCGCTCGAGGCTTTTCGCGTGGTGGTGCGGCCCCGTATTCCGGTTCAACCGCCTGCCTTGGTGGGGGGCGATGCCAGCACGGAAGATCAGGTGCTCGCTGCGCTGGCCCCGCCCGTAGCCCCCGCGCCGCCTGTGGGGCGGGTGAGGCGGGGCAGGCGCGTGCCACCGCAGCACCGGCGGGAACCATCCGGCGTGGTAGAGGCCGGGCAGGACGATGCCCCGCCTGAAAAAACGAAGCGCAAGGCGCAGGCCAGCCCGGACCAGCCCGTGCCGTGGTGGCACCGCAAGCCCGGCGGCGCTGCCCCGCCCGCCAAGTCGGGCCGCCGTGGTGGGCAACGCCCCACAGGCCCGGCGTGCTGAGCGGTTCATGACCACAGGCGGCAGGCGCGGAGGGCAGGCATGAAATATCTGTTCGTGCACCAGAATTTTCCGGCCCAGTTCCTGCACCTGCTGCGCGACCTGCGGGGGCAGGGCGGCAACGAGATCATTTTCATCAGCGAATCAGGAACGTCGCACATGGCGGGCGTGCGCCGGGTATCCTACCGCCTGCCGCCTGCGCCCGAACTGGCGGCGCCGGGGCCGGTGGCGGAACTTGCCCGCGCCATGCAGCGCGCGGCGGCGGTAGCAAGGGCGGCCCGCACCCTGCGGGATCTGGGCTATGTGCCCGACATCATCATCGGCCACCATGGCTGGGGCGAGATGCTGGACCTGCCCGATGTGTATCCCGGCGTGCCGCTGCTGGGCTATTATGAGTTTTTCTATCATCCCACCGGGCTGGATGTAGGATTTGACCCTGAATTCGCGCCTGCATCCGACGTGGCACCCCTCATTCGCGCTCGCAATACGCTCAACCTGCTCGCCCTTGCCCTGCCGGGGTGGGGGCATACGCCCACGCGTTTCCAGCATGCGACCTATCCCGACTGGGCGCGCCCGCGCCTGACCCTGCTGCCCGAAGGGGTGGACCTGCAAAAATGCGCCCCGGACCCGCAGGCCCGCCTGCGCCCCTTCACGCTGGGCCATGTGGTGGTGCAGCCCGGCGAGAAACTGGTCACCTATGTTGCGCGTGACCTTGAGCCGTATCGCGGGTTTCATGTGTTCATGCGCGCGCTGCCGCATATTTTGCGCGCGCGGCCTGATGCGCGGGTGGTGCTGGTGGGTGGCGATGGGGTCAGCTATGGCGGCCCCGCGCCGGGTGGGCAGACATGGCGGCAGCACATGCTGGCCGAACTTGGCAGCGTGCTGGACATGCGGCGCGTGCATTTTGCCGGAAGGGTGGATTATGACGATTTCCGCCGCCTGCTGCAGCGATCGGACGTGCATGTCTACCTGACATACCCGTTTGTTGCGTCATGGTCCCTGCGTGAGGCCATGGCCTGCGGCTGCGCGATCGTGGGTAGCCAGACCGCGCCGGTCGAGGAATTCCTGCACGATGGCCGCACCGCGCGGCTTGTGCCCTTCCTCGCGCCATGGCGCATTGCGCAGGGCGTGGTGGAACTGCTGGAGGATGAGGGGCTGGCGGCGCGACTGCGGGCCAATGTCCGTGCCCACGCCGTAAAAACGCTGGCCATGGAGGACTATATGGCGGGCTACCATCAACTGATCGGGGAACTGACCCAAGGTGGCAGCAGGCTCATCAACGCGGCCTGACAAGGGAGATAAAAGTTTTTGGGTGCCGCCTTTTTTCAAAAAGGCGGCGTTTTTTCAAAGCTTTTTGAAAAAAGCTTCACCAAAAACCTTTATCCGGTAGCGTCTTACTTGCCAGCGACGGCCTTGACGGATTCAAGGATCACTTCGCCCGCGACCTTCTTGTCGGCCCAGCCTGCAACCTTGACCCACTTGCCCTTTTCCAGGTCCTTGTAGCGGGTGAAGAAGTGCTCGATCTCCTTGAGCACGATCTCGGGCAGGTCCTCGAGCTTTTCCACGTTGGAATAGTACGGGTGCACCTTGTCGTGCGGCACGCAGATGATCTTTTCGTCCTGGCCGCTCTCGTCTTCCATGCGCAGCACGCCGATGGGGCGCGCGCGCACCACAACGCCGGGCACCACGGCGGCGGGCATCAGCACCAGCGCATCGGTCGGGTCGCCATCGGCGGCCAGCGTGTTGGGAATGAAGCCATAGGCGGCCGGATAGACCATGGGCGTGAACAGGATGCGGTCCACCACCAGCGCGCCGCTATCCTTGTCGATCTCGTACTTGACGCCTGAACCCTGCGGAATTTCGATCACGACGTTGATGTCGTTGGGTACGTCCTTGCCGGGGGAAATCTTCGATACGTCCATTGCTGTTCAGGCCTCCTGCTGCCTGTATGTGCCGTTAAGGGCCGCGCCAGAGTGTCGCGGCATGAATTAACGGGGGATGACGGTATATCTCCCCGCGTTTCCTGTGCAAGTCATGTTCCGTGGCAGGGCGGTCTACCATGAGCCAGATCATGAACGTGTTTTTTTTATGGCGATATCGCCTGTATCACCGAAAAAATTACGCACAAAAAGCCACGTTGATCTTGCCAAAACCCGCGACATGCGCGAGATCAGGGGCTGCCTGCGCGCCCGTAGCTCAATTGGTTAGAGCGGGCCGCTCATAACGGCTTGGTTGCGGGTTCAAGTCCTGCCGGGCGCAGGCTTTTCAGCATGCGGCGCGGCGGGCATGCCCCGGTGTAGCCCACGCCGCGCGGTGACTTGACCATTTTCTCATCAGTTTATCAGGAGCCGACCGTCATGGCCGCCACGCAATATGTCTATGTGATGAAGGACCTGACCAAGGCGTATCCGGGTGGGCGTGAGGTCTTCAAGGGCATTACCCTGTCCTTCCTGCCCGGCGTCAAGATTGGCGTGCTTGGCGTCAACGGCGCCGGTAAATCGACGCTGCTCAAGATCATGGCTGGCGTGGAAAAGGAATTCGGCGGCGAGGCCTGGGCCGCCGAGGGCGCGCGCGTGGGCTACCTTGAGCAGGAACCCAAGCTCGACGAGAGCCTGACGGTGGGCGAGAACGTGGCGCTGGGCTTTGGCCCGCTGAAAAAGGCCGTGGACCGCTTCAACGAGATCTCGATGAAGTTCGCCGAACCCATGTCGGATGACGAGATGAACACCCTGCTGGCCGAACAGGCCGAACTGCAGGAAGTGATCGACGCGGGCGATGGCTGGGAACTGGACCGCAAGCTCGAGATCGCGCTCGAGGCCCTGCGCTGCCCGCCCGCTGACAGCCCCGTTGAAAAGCTCTCCGGTGGTGAGCGCCGCCGCGTGGCCCTGTGCCGCCTGCTGCTTGAAAAGCCCGACCTGCTGCTGCTCGATGAGCCGACCAACCACCTTGATGCGGAAAGCGTGTCCTGGCTGGAAAAGACGCTGCGTGACTATGAAGGCACCGTGATGGTCATTACCCATGACCGTTACTTCCTCGATAACGTCACCAACTGGATTTTGGAACTCGAGCGTGGCCGTGGCTATCCGTTCGAGGGCAACTACTCCTCCTGGCTGACCCAGAAGCGCAAGCGCCTGGCGCAGGAGGAAAAGGAAGAGAGCGCACGCCAGCGCGCCCTTGCCGCCGAGCAGGAATGGATCGGCTCCTCGCCCAAGGCCCGTCAGGCCAAGAGCAAGTCGCGTATCGCGCGCTATGAGGAAATGCTGGCCCAGAATAACGAGAAGGCGAATGGCGTGGCCGACATCGTCATTCCGCCCGGCCCCCGCCTTGGCAGCACCGTGATCGAGGCCGAGGACCTGCGCAAGGGCTTTGGCAACCACCTGCTGATCGATGACCTGAACTTCAAGCTGCCGCCGGGCGGCATCGTGGGCGTGATCGGGCCGAACGGCGCGGGCAAGTCCACCCTGTTCAAGATGATCATGGGGCAGGAAACGCCCGATAGCGGCAAGCTGATCATTGGTGACACGGTCAAGCTCGGTTACGTGGACCAGTCGCGCTTCAGCCTTGATGATGACAAGACCGTATGGGAGGAAATCTCCGGCGGGACCGACGTGATCTACCTTGGCAAGCGCGCCGTGCCGTCGCGCGCCTATGTCGGCGCCTTCAACTTCAAGGGTGCTGACCAGCAGAAGAAGGTGGGCGTGCTCTCGGGTGGTGAGCGCAACCGCGTGCATCTGGCCAAGATGCTGCGGCAGGAAAGCAACGTGATCCTGCTTGATGAGCCGACCAACGACCTTGATGTCGATACGCTGCGCGCGCTGGAGGAGGCCCTGGCCGAATTCGCGGGCTGTGCTGTCATCATCAGCCATGATCGCTGGTTCCTTGACCGTCTGGCCACCCACATCCTGGCCTTTGAGGGTGATAGCCACGTTGAGTGGTTCGAAGGCAACTTCCAGGCCTATGAGGAAGACAAGCGCCGCCGCCTTGGCCCGGACGCGACCGAGCCGAGCCGCATCAAGTACCGCCCCATCGCGCGCTGATTCCATTTGCCATCGGCTTCATTATCTGCCTTCAATAAAGGCCGGGTTTTACGCACCGGCCCTGGAGGAGGCAGTAATGGGATGTCGATATCGCATACAGACAGGCCACCTGCAGCTTGATCCGGTCTCATGGACCGACCTTGAGGATGTGGTGCGGCTCAAGGCCAGCGCTGGCGTGACCGGGCGGCTCGCGGGCGGCGTGTGCAACCGCGTGCTGAGCGAGCAGGACATGCTGACCGATCTCATGACCTGGGGCCGCGAGGGCGTGGGCATGTTTACCGTGCGCCAGCAGGGGCGGTTCATCGGGCTGGCAGGCGTGCAGCCTTCCACTACCGTGCCTGACTGCCATGAATTGCAGTTCACCATGGTCGCCGATGCGCGTGATACGGCGCTATCGCGTGAGGCAACAACCACGGCTCTGGCCTTTGCGCATGATGCAGGGGTGAGCCGGGTCATTGCCTATGTGCGCGCGCACGACATTGTGGCCCGGCAGGTTTTTGGCGGGGCGGGCATGAGCGTGTGCCCGGACCGGCCAGAACGATGTGGGCCGGATATTCTGCTCTATCATAGCCTGCGGGGCGCGCCTGCATGGGCCAGCCTGCATTAAAGATTTTTTGAAAACAACTCATTGATAAAAAATGGTAAAAGTTTTCGGGTGTCGTCTTTTTTCAAAAAGATGGCGTTCCCTGAAGCTTTTTGAAAAAAGCTTCACCAAAAACTTTCTTATGATTCTGGATGTTTTCCGGGCTGAGTTTTCAGGCAGTCTCTCAATACGTGGCTGGTTGCGTACGGAAGAAATCGTTTCTTATTCGCATTATTTCTGTAAACTCCCTGCCGTGGTTCTCCGGGGAGATTGACGGGTGAAAATACTTTCTGCGGCGCTGGCCTGCCTGTTGTGTTCCGTGGCGGTGTCCGCCCACGCGGCCGAGCCGGTGCTGGTCATTCATGGTGGGGCGGGCGTGATCCGCAAGGACATGACGCCCGCGCGTGAAAAAGCGGTGACGGCCGCCCTCAAGCGCGCCTTACGCACCGGTTACAAAAAACTGAAAACCGGCGGCCCTGCGGTCGAGGCGGTTGAAGCCGCCGTGCAGGTGCTTGAGGATGACCCGGAATTCAACGCAGGCAAGGGGGCTGTTTTCACGCATGATGGCCATAACGAGATGGATGCCGCGATCATGGATGGCGCAACCTTGCAGGCCGGGGCCATTGCGGGGGTGACGCATGTGCGTAACCCCATAACGCTGGCGGCGGCCGTAATGGCGCATTCACCCCATGTGTTCCTGATTGGCGATGGTGCGGAAGCTTTTGCCAGAACGCAGGGCGTGGCGCTGGTTGACCCCGCCTATTTCCGCACCGACCGGCGCTGGGCGCAATTGCAGGAGGCGCTGGAGAAAGACCGGCAGAAGCAGGAGAAAGAAGCGGACACCCATCATGGCACGGTGGGCGCCGTGGCCCTTGACCGTAACGGGCATCTGGCGGCAGCGACCTCCACAGGGGGGCTGACGGACAAGATGTGGGGCCGCGTGGGGGATTCGCCGCTGATCGGGGCAGGCACATACGCCAATGCGGGCTGCGCCATGTCAGGCACGGGGTGGGGCGAATATTACATTCGCACGGTCGCCGCCCACGAAATCTGCATGCGGGTGACGATGATGCACCAGCCTCTGGCGCAGGCAGCGGATGACGTGATCAACCACGAGATTCCGGCGCTCGGCGGTGATGGCGGCGCGATCCTGCTCGATGCCAAGGGCAATATTGCCATGCCTTTCAACACCGATGGCATGTACCGGGGCTGGATCACGCATGATGGCGTGGCCCATGTTGCCATTCTCAAGGGGACATGAACCCTTGGGCTGGCAGCGTGCATGGCTCACCTGATTATGGGGCAGGATACCATTTCACATAAGATGGTGTGTTGAGGGATGATGTTTCATTGCTGTTATTTTGATGAATTGACAGGATGGGGCAGGACGCACTCGCGCCCTTTGTCCTGGCATATGGCCCGGAACCGCCAGGTTTCCATATCGGGATTGGCTTCCCTCAATGCATCGTAATCGTAAAGCTCCCTGGAATTGTATTCTGTGGTCGATATGTTTTTCTTTATGAAATAGTTTATGTAGTTTTCACTTGCAGTCGGATGCATGGCCTTGGAGAGGACAAACATATCAAAAGCAGAAATGATAATAAAAAAAGTAATTATCAATTTATTTGACATATTACTGTGCCTTTCTGCTCAAAAAAGGTAATGTGAGTCATTGAACCACATATATGCAGCAATGATACCAAGAATAGAAATTACTAAAATGGCATAGTTTTTTATTTTTGTGCTTGTATTATCAAAAAGGCGGCAGAAAATCATGACGAATAAAGGATTGCCCATGATGAATCTGTGCAGGGACAGCACGCCGGAACTGAGGGCGAACAGGAATGTAACGGTCAGGATCGATGTTTCCAGATACATCCGCTTTTTGAAGCCGTAATACAGGAAAAACATGCTGATGAAGGTTGCGATCACCCCGTTGATCCGGCGGCCATGGGTAATGGCGTCAATGATCCATTTGCCAGGAAATCCGAACGCGCGCCCCCAACTGCTCTGCATATGGGAGAAGGCCAGCGCATCACCCGTCAGATAATAAAGATAGAGCATGTAAACGGACAGGCCCAGGCTGGCAGCCATAATGGGAAAACCGCCGTTTAAAAAGCCATTCAGGCTGCGTGTCCTGATGGCCTCGATCATGAGGTAGGCGCTGCATGTGCCAACCAGCAGGATGCCTGTGGGGCGTGTCAGGGTTTCGAGGAAGGAGCAGATGAAAAGGGGTACGTATTTTTTATCGCGTGTAAAATAAGCAATACACACCATCAATGCACCGTAGATGCATTCAGTATATTGTATCTTGTACCATAGGGAAAATGGGGACAGGCACAGCACTAATATGAACAGGACATATTTCTGGGTATCGATGAATTTCCTGTAATACAGTGCGGATATGGCGACGAGGAAGAAAAAGAGGGTCTGGTTCAGTAGCAGCGCCGCAGCTTCGGCACTCAGGCCGGTCAGGTACCTTATACCTGCGGCCAGACCGGGGAAAAGCGGGAAAAACGGCCATGCCGCAAAGCCCATATGGCGAAGCGACAGATAGGTGTCGGACTGGTAGCCGTGCAGGATGATATCTCTGTACCACAGGCAGTCCCATTTGCAGGTGCTGTATGTAAGGCCGCCAAAGGGTATGGTTTCGAGATCAAAAATAACAAGGGATAAAGCGGAAATAACAAACGAGAAAAAGAGAATTTTATTCGATTTCAGAATAGTTTTCATTTTATGTTCTCTTTTTCTTGGTCATTATCCGAAATCTTACAATTTTACGTAGCGCTCAATTATGTATAATGGGCATTCCGTTTTTTATCGAAGAAGCAACCAAGATATTCCTCAATAATGCCTGTTGCCACGAGATGCATGCCGCCGGGCATGGACCGTATCCACATCATGGCAGGCGTCGATGCGTTGGATCATGAGGTCAGGCACCGCCTGCGGGCTGGAATTGATGATGACCGCCACATTGATGCCCGGTGCGTGGCCCGGCTGATACTGGCCGTGTCATCGGGCGCGCTGTCATTGACACAGGCAATTTCCCCCACCCTGCCGGTCCGCTGCATGAGATGGGAAAGACGCAATTTTTCCCTTCCATTGTAACGCGGTAGTGAGGATTGTTGTGATGTCATGAAACGCGAGACGATATGGACATGAGGTTAATGACGCAGAGGTGCGATTTGAGCATATTTTGTGTGTTATCGCAAAAAACATCAGTGCGGAGCTTCCGTGCAGCGGACGCAGACAGCTTTCCCCACTGCGCCATGAGCTTTTAGCTGCCACAAAGCGCCAAGGTGACCATCAGCATTAAAAAAGCCGGTATGAAACCGGCTTTTTTATGTTTCCTGCCTGCCCCGCCACCGGCGGGGAAGGATTTCAGTGATGGTTGGCGATCTGCTTGTCGAGCGCGCGCAGCAGGGCGTCCACATTGCCGCCATTGCGCGCGATGAAGGAGCCGTAATCCTGCCGCTGGGTCAGGCGCAGGCTTGCGCCTTCGCCCACCACGTCCACTACCTTGGGGCTGCCGCTGGTGGCGTTGATGATCCACTGCGTATCGGCCCCCGGCTGGCCGGGGCGGTTGATGACGGTGGAAACAGCCGTGTCATCGCCCGAGGGCGCGCTTGAGCCCACCACGAAGGTCACGCCGCGATAGTCGCCGATCTTGTCGGTAATGGCGTTGACCAGCACCTGATGGAACAGCTTGATGTAGCGGGTCTGCTGGTCGGGCGTGGCCGTGCGCCAGTAGCGGCCAAGGCAGTAGCGGCCGATGGCATCAACATCCACATACTGTTCGAGCAGGGGCAGGATGTCCTGCTTCTTCTTTTCCAGCGAGATGTCGCTGTTGACCACGCCAACGAGCTTGCTGCCAAACATGGTGACGAAGGAACGGGCCTGCGCGCCGGCATCAACCGCCCATGCTGAAGCAACAGGCATGGTGGCGAGTGCTGCCAGCAGGGCCAGTGCGTGGCGACGGGGGATGAATCTCTGCATCGCTGTGTCCCTTTTTTTGGTTATTTCGTGTGGTACCAGTCAGGCACGGTGGCCCGATGGTCGTTCTTTATGGCTTCGGCCATCGCCTTGCGCTGCTGCTGGTAGGCGCTGCGGATGGTGGCGTAAGGGTCGAGCGAATCCTTCATCACCTGGTCAAGCGCATCGACATTGGTGGCCATGCCGTTGATGGTGCCCATGATGTTGTAGGCCCAGTTGAAGGTCAGCAGCCCGTAGCCGCGCGGCACGTAGTTCCATGGCGAGAGACCCACGTCGATACCGTAGCCGATGCCATCACGGAAAGAGGACGGGCCGAGCGCCGGCAGGAACAGGTACGGCCCCGAGGGCACGCCCCATGTGGCCAGGGTCAGGCCGGCATCGTTGTCATGATGCTTGTAGCCTGCATAGTTCGCCACATCGATCAGCCCGCCAATGCCGACAGTCATGTTGATGCACCAGCGCACGAAGGCGTCACCCGCGCGGCGGGGCTTGCCTGCGCCCACGTCGTTGAAGAACACCACCGGCTCGTTCATGGTCTGGTACAGGCCGCCAAACGCATTGCGCAGCGGGCGCGGCACGGCCCAGATATAGGCCTTGGCCACCGGGCGCAGGGTGTATTTGTTGGCCCACATGGTCAGGCCGAAGGCCTTGCGGTTGAGCTTTTCGTAGCGGTCGTTGGCTTCCTTGTATTCAGCCAGGGCGTCCGGGTCGGTGGGCGGCGGGGCCGCGCATGAGGCAAGCCCCAGCAGGCCCAGCATCACCCCCACGACGCGCAGCGCCGGACGACGCGGGGACGGGAACGGGCGGGACGACCAAGAATTCGATCCTGTCTCTGCGCGCATACTCGTTTCCGCTTCCCTCTGTCTTTGCTTCACCGTCATGCTGGCATGGCGGGGTGGCCCAATGTGTTTGCAAGAATCCTGAACCGGGCGATACCGCCCCTTTCTCGCGTCACTCTCTAGCATGGGATGGCTGTTGTGCAATCCGCTAGCCCGATGATGAGGGAAGATTGTGGCTGCCCTGCAGGGTGCACATGGGGCTGAACCCGGCCCGCATGGGCCTGGGGGAAGGGGATGCTGGCAGAATTGCCGCGTTGGGTGTGACGTAAAATCCACATCTCGACAACGCCACCGCAGGAACGCGGTGGCACCGGATCACGCTTTGTTGAACGCGCCCGTCAGCCTTGGCGGACCAGCCGGGGCGCGATTTCGGGGAACATCTCGGCAAGCTCGCGTGCTTCGCGCCGGCTCAGTCCGTGGGTTGCGGGGTCGATGTCCTGCCCGCCCATGGCCACGCGCAGCACGCGCAGCGCGGGGCCTGACAGCAGCACGGCGTCGCGCATGTAGTCGGTAAACGCCTCGTAGGTGAACGGCGCCCATTTTTCCACGATCTGCAGGATGGCGTCGGCATAGGCGCGGATTTCGTACTGGGCGTGGCTGTCGGCGCGCAGCCGCAGGAAGTGCAGCAGGTTCCACAGGTTAATCTGCCAGTAGAACTGGGTCATGATGTTGACCGGCAGGTTCATGCGCGCAAGCTCGCGGGCGATGGCGGGGCGCGAGGGGTCGCGCTTCTCACCGTTTTCATCCTCGTTGAGCAGGTCGAGATAGTGGTCATAGCAGCGCGAGGCGTCATTGCGCAGGATGTCGAGCACCTCGGCGGCCTGCTCGGGCGGCAGGGCATCGGCGCGGCCCTGCTTGTTATTGGTGGACTGGGCCGCGATATCCTCGGGGCGGGGGAAGTAGAATTCCTTCTCCAGCACCGAATAGCGCGCCGAATATTCATTGATGCTGGCGGTGCGGTGGCGGAACCACTGGCGCGTGACGAATATGGGCGCGCGCACATGCAGCTTGATCACGGCCAGCTCGAACGGGCTGGTGTGGCGGTGGCGCATGAGGTAGCGGATCAGGCCCCGGTCATCGGACGTGCTGCGCGTGCCCTTGCCGTAGGAGACGCGCGCACCCTGCACGATGCCGCTATCGCCGCCCATGTAGTCCACCGCGCGCACGAAGCCGGTCTCGAGCACGGGAATGGGTGAATACAGCACGTCTTCCACCGCGGGCACGACCAGGCGGCGGGTCTGGGCCCATCCGGCGCGGGCTGCCTCGATTGCCGATTTCTGCTCGCTGGAAAACATGTGTCCTACCGCCTCGTTCATATGCATCACCACAAGGACGCGGGCCATACCATATGGGCCAGACCATATAAAGCGGCACGTCGGTCCAGCAGCCCGCATGACCTGCCGCAACCATGTGGCTCTGACCCGGTTTTACGGCGGCATCATGGCGCATGCTCACGCCTGGGGGCAATCAAATCCATGCTCGGGCAGGGCCTGTAACCGCCAGTCAGCGGCATTGCCATGGCTGTTATGGCGGGCAGGCACAAAATTTCCCCCCCCTCGCGCGTGGATGGAATTGTGGCTGGCGGGTCGCGTGCCCTGGCATGCGTATCCCCTTGCCAGATGCGGGGCGAACACCTATGTTGGAAAGTGCAGGAGGGGCTTGCCCCTTGGCTATGGCGATAAACGGCGCGTGGAATAAGTGTTGTGGACCCGGGGGCGGTACCCGGCGTCTCCACCAGTTTCCCTCCCAGGTGGGGGATATGGGGACGAAACAGGCTCGACACGCATGGTAAAGACCCGCCTTTTGCCCGGCATTGTACCACCGTTATCGGGCTAAATCACAAGTGCCAACGATAACTCAGAGGTGCTCGCTGTCGCTGCATAAGCGATAAGCGCGGTTCGGGAGGGCACCGGGCAACAGAAGCCCTCCCACCTTTTCTTCTGCTCATGTTAGGTTGATGACGCGGTATCCGCTTCGTGAAGGGATGCCGCGCGCCCGTGGCTTGCCATGCCATGAAGTTTGACGCACAGCTTGGTGCTGTGGCACGGCGTGGTCCGAACCCGCATGTCTGCAAAAATCCGTTCCGGGTCAGCATTGCCCGGGCGGATGTACGGAGAAGTCCGAAATGTCCGATGATCACGACGAGGAAAACGGTTTCGATGCCGCCATCCCCGACAGCCTCATGCCCTATGATTCCTGGATCGAGGATTCATACCGCCATGTCATGCTGCGCGCGCTTGATTACGCCGCAGCCCACGGCCTGCCCGGCGATCATCATTTCTACCTGACATTCAGGACCGACTGGCCAGGCGTTGAAATGCCCGACCGCCTGCGCGCGCAGTACCCTCACGAGATCACGATCGTGCTCCAGCACCAGTTCTGGGATCTCAAGATCGACCGCGCGCGCCAGATTGTCTCGGTCGGGCTGTCATTTGGCGGCGTTCCCTCCACGCTGGTGATTCCGATGGCCGCCATCTCAGCCTTTGCCGATCCGCATATCCGCCTTGCCCTGCGCTTCAGCGTGCCCGAGCAGCCGCCCGTTCCTGCCGCCCCCGAGGGCGAGAACGTGGTGCCGGTACAGCCCGCGGCCGCAGCACAGCCTGCCGCACCCGCAGCACAGGAAGGCAAGGGCGCAAAGGAGAAGGGCGACGGCTCGCAGGTTGTAAGTCTTGCCGCCTTCCGCAAGCGCGGACCGGGCGGGCCGGGCTGAGCCACATCAACCATCCGGGTGCGCCGGATGCACCGGACGCGCCCTGATTCCATAACGCCGCCACCCGGAACCAATCCGGGGGAAAAGGCAGAGGAGAGTGTCCGTTGAACGTATCCGCACCCGCGCGCAAGCCATTCGTGTATGGCCCGCTCTTTCCGTTGCATGATGATGACACACCGTGGAAGAAGCTTGAGATCGAGGGCATCACCACCTCGGTCCTCGCGGGCCGCACGGTGGTCCATATCCGCCCCGATGCGCTGACGGCACTCGCCGCCCGCGCCTTCAATGACGTGGCGCACCTGCTGCGGCCGGGCCATCTCGCGCAGCTTGCCAAAATCCTCAAAGACCCCGAGGCGTCGGAGAACGACCGCTTCGTGGCGATGGACCTGCTCAAGAACGCCTGCATCGCGGCAGGCGGTGTGCTGCCCATGTGCCAGGATACCGGCACCGCCATCGTGTATGGCAAGAAGGGCCAGCGCGTGTGGGTGGATGGCAATGAGGAGGAAGCCTTCTCGCGCGGGGTGTATGATACCTATACCGGCACGGCGCTGCGCTATTCGCAGATGGCCCCGGTCTCCATGTTCGAGGAAGTGAACACCGGCACCAACCTGCCGGTGCAGTTCCATATCTCGGCCACACCGGGCGACTACCATGCCGAGCAGATGGACCTGATGTTCATCGCCAAGGGCGGCGGGTCGGCCAACAAGACCTTCCTGTTCCAGGAGACGCGGGCACTCCTGTCCAACAAGGAAAACCTGCTGAAATGGCTCGATGGCAAGATCCGCACGCTGGGCACCTCCGCCTGCCCGCCCTACCATCTTGCCGTGGTGATTGGCGGCATGTCGGCCGAGCAGAACCTCGAGACCGTCAAGCTCGCCTCGACCCGCTGGCTCGACAGCCTGCCCACCGAGGGCAGCGTGCACGGCCATGCCTTCCGTGATCTTGAGATGGAAGGGGAAATTCACAAGCTGACCCAGCGCCTCGGCATTGGCGCGCAGTTTGGCGGCAAGTATTTCTGCCACGACGTGCGCGTGGTGCGCCTGCCGCGCCATGGCGCGTCGCTGCCGGTGGGAATCGGGGTGTCGTGCTCGGCTGACCGGCAGGTCAAGGCGCGGATCACGGGCGATGGCGTGTTCCTTGAACAGCTCGAGACCGATCCCGCCCGCTTCCTGCCCGAGACCACGGATGACGACCTCGAGGGTGAGGCGGTGCAGATTGACCTCAACCAGCCGATGGACAAGATCCGCCGCAAGCTCTCGCAATACCCCGTGCGCACGCGCCTGTCGCTGACCGGCACGATGGTGGTGGCGCGCGACATCGCCCATGCCAAGTTCCGCGAACGGCTGGAGAAGGGCGAGGGCCTGCCGCAATACCTCAAGGACCACCCCGTCTATTACGCTGGCCCTGCCAAGACGCCAGAGGGCATGCCCACCGGCGCGTTCGGCCCCACCACGGCTGGCCGCATGGACAGCTATGTTGCCATGTTGCAAAAGGCAGGCGGCTCCTATGTCATGCTGGCCAAGGGCAACCGCTCCAAGGCGGTGCGCACGGCGTGCCATGAATATGGCGGCTTCTATCTCGGCTCCGTCGGCGGCCCTGCCGCCCGCCTTGCGCAGGACTGCATCCGCAAGGTCGAGGTGCTGGAATACCCCGAACTGGGCATGGAAGCGGTGTGGAAGATCGAGGTCGAGAATTTTCCGGCCTTTATCGTGATCGACGACAAGGGTAATGATTTTTATGATGGCCTGACCGGCTGAGACGTCATCCTATGGGGCGTCCGGCCTGCCCGTCGGGCCGGACAACCGAAGGTTAGGGAGCGCCATGCGTTTTACCGTCGATCGTCTTGACCACCTTGTGGTGAGTGTGCGGGACCTTGAGGTCTCGGCCTCGTGGTACCAGCGCGTGCTGGGCATGGAGCGCGAGGAATACGGGCGCAACAACCGTACGGCGCTGAAATTCGGCGGCCAGAAGATCAACCTCCGCCCGCATGGGGCCGAGGGCTGGGTCACGGCGGAAGATGCACTGCCCGGCACCAATGACCTGTGTTTTACCACAGCACTCAACAGCGTGGATGTAATTGAACACCTGGAAAAATGCGGCGTGCGCGTAACCGAGGGGCCTGTGGCCCGCCTGGGCGCACTCGGGCCGGTCACCTCGGTCTACTGCCATGACCCGGATGGCAACCTGATCGAGATCGCCTCATATCAGGGGTAGTATCGGATAAAAGTTTTTGGGTGCCGCCTTTTCTCAAAAAGGCGGCATTTTTTCGAAGCTTTTTTGAAAAAAGCTTCACCCAAAACTTTTGTTATTTAGGCTTCTTGCCATAAACGGCAGTCAGCCTGGCCGAGCCAAGGCTGTGCTGGTTGATCACGAATCCCACCATCGCGCCGGAGGCATCGTTCGGCAGTTCGACCTGCGCGATGTCAAGCGCGTGGATGGTGAAGATGTAGTGATGCTCCGGCCCCGGCGGGGGGGCTGCGCCGCCATACACGTTGCCGCCAAAGTCGGTGCGCGTCATCTCGGCATGTTCCGGCAGGCTGTTGTCGCCCGAGCCAGCGCCCGCGGGCAGCGAGGTGACATCGGCAGGGATGTTGATGACAACCCAGTGCCACCAGCCCGAGCCGGTGGGCGCATCGGGGTCATACATGGTGATGGCGAAGCTCTTGGTGCCCGCGGGCGGGTCCTGCCATGCCAGCGGCGGCGAGATGTTGCCGCCGCAATAGCCCATGCCTTCAAACACCTGGGCTTCAGGCAGGCGGTCGCCATCGTTGAAGGAGCGGCTGGTCAGTGTAAACGTCATGTGATTTTCCTGCTTTTCGTGCCGTGGCTGGCGCGAATAGGGGGAGGGTAATGGCGCCGGGAATTACCAGTTCTGGCTGATGAGCCAGAATTCTTCCGAGGTCAGGGTAATGACCTGATCGTTGTTCTTGCTCTCGGCAGCGGCGCGGGCCAGGGCCTCGATGCGCTGGATCATGATGGTCTTGCGCTGGTGGGCCTCGCTGCGGTCCTTTTCTTCCACCGTTTCGAGCACATGCAGCGCGGTCTTGCAGGCGCGGGCAATACGGACGGCATCAAGGGCGGCGTAGGACATGGCATAACTCCATAAATTTCGCGGCATCCGGCTGCGCCGGGTGCGGGCGGGAACATTCCCGTGCGGGAATCGCTGCCGCATTGTGGCTTTCCCGGCTGCGTCTGTCCAACACCGCCATGCGGCAGACGCACGAAGCGTATTGAAAAACGGAATGAAAGTTTCCGGGTGCCGCCTTTTTTCAAAAAGGCGGCGTTCCCTGAAGCTTTTTGAAAAAAGCTTCACCAAAAACTTTTCCATGATTTGCGGCATATGCCGTGATCAGGCGTTTTCAGCAGTTTCTTTGTAAGGGCCATGAGAGTTCATGCTGGCAACCGGGGTGCGGATTCCGTAAAGGGAGCCGCATGACGGATCTGGTTTCTGATTTCGACTTCACCCTCCCGCCCGCGCGCATCGCCGACCACCCGGCCCGCCCGCGTGACAGCGCGCGCCTGCTTGAGGTGCCCGCGGCAGGCCCCTTTCTCGACCGCCACGTGCGCGACCTGCCGGGCTGCCTGCGGGCAGGCGATATTCTGGTGGCCAATGACACGGCGGTGATCCCGGCCCAGCTTGCCGCCATGCGCGGCGAGGCGAAGATCGGCATTACACTCGACCGCATCCTGCCCGATGGGTCATGGCATGTGCTTGCCCGCAACGCCCGCCGCCTGCGCCCGGGTGATACGCTCACCTTTGGCCGCAGCGCGGTGACGGCGGAGGTCATCAGCCGGGGCGACGCGGGCGACGTGACCCTGCGCTTCAGCGCCGAGGGTGCTGCATTCGACCAGTTCCTGCACGATGCAGGCAGGCTGGCCCTGCCGCCTTACATCGCCCGCCCCGATGGCCCGACCGAGGCAGACCGCAAGGACTACAGTACCATCTTCGCCCAGCATCGCGGGGCCGTGGCCGCCCCCACGGCGGGGCTGCACTTTACGCCTGACCTGCTGGCCGCCCTCGACAGGGCAGGCGTAATCCGCCAGACCCTGACGCTGCATGTGGGCGCGGGTACCTTCCTGCCCATGCGCAGCGACCAGATTTCCGCCCATCGCATGCATGCCGAGCGTGGCACCATCTCGCCGCATGCGGCCCAGCGCATCAATGCCGCGCGGGCTGCGGGCGGGCGGATCGTGGCCGTGGGCACCACCTCGCTGCGCCTTTTGGAAAGTGCGACGGATGAAAACGGCATCGTCCATCCCTTTCATGGCGAAACGGCCATCTTCATCAGGCCCGGCTACCGCTTCCGCGCGGTGGACATGCTGCTGACCAATTTCCACCTACCGCGCTCGACCCTGTTCATGCTGGTCTGCGCCTTTGGCGGCTACCACCGCATGCAGGCGGCCTATGCGCATGCCATTGCCAGCGGCTACCGCTTCTATTCCTATGGCGATGCCTGCCTGCTGCACCGCACCGAGGGAGACCTGCCATGACCACTTTCCGCTGGCGGCCCGAAGCGCGCTCCGGCCACGCGCGCGCGGGCTGGCTCGATACCGCGCATGGCACGGTCGCCACCCCCACCTTCATGCCCGTGGGCACGGTGGGCACGGTCAAGGCCATGACGATGGATAGCGTGCGTTCTACGGGCGCGGGCATCGTGCTGGGCAACACCTATCACCTCATGCTCCGCCCTGGCGCCGAGCGGGTGCGCCAGCTTGGTGGCCTGCACCGCTTCATGGACTGGCCGGGGCCGATCCTGACCGATTCGGGCGGGTTTCAGGTCATGTCGCTTGGCCCGCTGCGCAAGCTGGACCAGGACGGCGTGACCTTCCGCTCGCATATCGATGGCTCGAAGCACCGCCTCACCCCCGAGCGCTCGACCGACATCCAGCATGCGCTCGATGCCACCATCAGCATGTGCTTTGACGAATGCCCCGCCCTGCCCGCAGCGCCGGAAGTCATTGCCCAGTCCATGCGCATGTCGATGCGCTGGGCCGAGCGGTGCCGCACGGCCTTCGTGCAGCGGCCCGGTTATGCGCAGTACGGCATCATCCAGGGTGGCACCGAGCCGGAACTGAGGGCCGAGAGCGTGAAGGCGCTGACCGGCATCGGCTTTGAAGGTTACGCCATTGGTGGCCTTGCGGTGGGCGAGGGGCAGGAACTGATGTTCTCCACCCTCGATTCCACCGTGTCGCTCATCCCCGATGGCAGCCCGCGCTACCTGATGGGCGTCGGCACGCCCGATGACCTGCTCGGCGCGGTGGAGCGCGGGGTGGACATGTTCGACTGCGTCATGCCCACGCGGGCGGGGCGCACTGCACGCGCCTATACCGAGCGCGGCACGCTCAACATGCGCAATGCCCGGCACGCCAGCGATTCGCGGCCCATCTCGCCGCATTGCGACTGCCTGGCCTGTTCGCGCCACAGCCGCGCTTACCTGCACCACCTGTTCCGCGCCAACGAGATGCTCGGCCCCATGCTGCTGACATGGCACAACATCGCCTATTACCAGCGGCTCATGCGCGGCATGCGGGCGGCCATTGTCGATGGCACGTTCGAGGCCCACGCCGCCCACCTGCGCGCTGAGTGGGAAATGGATGACTGGAGTGGGGATGAAATGCCCTTTCCCGACATTCCGCCCGTGCCCTGATGGCACAGGCATTGCCTGATCCGGCCCGCCTTGCGGCCCGCATTGCCGAACATGCGCGCGCGCTGGGCTTTGACGGCGTGGGCTTTGCGCCCGCCCGGCTTGATGAGGCGACGCGCGCCCGCCTTGCGGCCTTCGTGGAGAACGGATTTGCGGGCAGCATGGGCTGGATGGCCGAGCGCATGGCCCAGCGCGGCGACCCGGCGACCCTGTGGCCCGAGGTGCGCAGCGTCATCGCGCTGGGGCTGAACTACGCGCCACAGGGCGACGCGCTGGCCACCACGCGGGTGCCTGATGCGGGCAATATTTCCGTCTATGCCCGCAACCGCGACTATCATGACGTGGTCAAGGGCATGCTCAAGCATCTGGCGCAGTTCGTGGTCAACGAGGGCAGGCGGGCGGCCTGTGATGCGCAGGTCAAGGTGTTTGTCGATACCGCCCCGGTCATGGAAAAGCCGCTGGCGCAGAATGCGGGGCTGGGCTGGCAGGGCAAGCATACCTCGCTGGTGTCGCGCCAGCACGGGAGCTGGCTGTTCCTGGGCGAGGTCTATACCACGCTCGACCTGCCGCAATCCGCCCCCTCGGGCGGGGGGTGCGGCACCTGCACCCGCTGCCTCGATGCCTGCCCGACCAATGCCTTTCCCGCCCCCGGCGTGATGGATGCGCGGCGGTGCATCTCCTACCTTACCATCGAGAACCGCGACCCGATTCCCGAGGCCCTGCGCCCGGCCATGGGCAACCGCATCTATGGCTGCGATGACTGCCTTGCCGTGTGCCCGTGGAACCGGTTCGCGCAGGCGACGGGCCACATGAAGCTTGCCGCGCGCGATGACCTGCGCGCCCCCGCGCTGCGCGAACTGGCGGCGTTGGATGATGCAGGGTTCAGGGCGCGTTTTTCCGGCTCGCCCATCAAGCGCATTGGCCGCAACCGGTTCGTGCGCAACGTGGCGGTGGCCATTGGCAATAGCGGGCAGGCTTCCCTGCGCCCGGCAGTCGCCCGCCTGTGCAATGACCCCGACCCCGTGGTGGCCGAGGCCGCGCGGTGGGCCACCCTGCGGCTGCCCGCATGAGCGCGCCGCCCGCCATGCCGCTGCCCGCCCAGCGGGGTGCCAGGATGCTGCACAAGCGCAGCCTCAACCTGTCGGGCCACCGCACCTCCGTGGCGCTGGAGCCGGAGTTCTGGCATGCGCTGCACCTCATTGCCCACGCACGCGGGCTGGCGCTTGCAGCCCTTGTGGGGCAGGTCGATGCCGCACGCCCCCCAGACCGGCCCCTGGCGTCCGCCCTGCGGGTGGAGGCATTGCGCGAATGGATGCCAGCCCTGCCCGAAATGGCTGGTACCGACAGGCAAGATCAGTTGGGTTGACCAGGCAATCGTGCTAGCATCGGGGCATGGCGATCTGGGGCAAGATTTTTGGTGGCGTTGCGGGGTTCGCGGTTGGCGGCCCCATGGGCGCGGTCGTGGGCACGGCGCTCGGGCACGCGGCGGATAACGGCTCGTTGCTGGAAACCCCGGCAGGCGGCTGGACCGATCGCTGGGGCCCGCGCCTCAATGCCGACCCCAACGGGGCGGCCACCTTCATGGCCGCCAAGATGGCGGCCGCCATGGGCAAGCGCGACCAGTTATACGGGCTGGTCATCATCATCCTGTCCGCCAAGGTGGCCAAGTGCGACGGCCCGGTGAACCGCGCCGAGATCGACGCCTTCAAGCGCCGCTTCCATCTCCCGCCCGAGAACATGAAGGAAGTGGGCCGCCTGTTCGATAGCGCCCGCCAGCGCACCGATGACTACAAGGCTTTCGCCTCCGAACTCGGCCGCGCCTTTGCCAACAAGACCGACATGCTTGAAGAAGCACTGGCGGCGCTGTTTGTCATTGCCCGCGCTGATGGCGAGGTGAACATGCGCGAGGAAGCCTTCCTGCACGGCGTGCACAGGGCCTTCAACCTCAGCCCCGGTGCGTGGGACCGCGCGCGCGAAGGGGGGGCCCGCCCCGGCGTGAGCGAAATCGACGCCTATGAGGTGCTGGGCGTTTCACGCGATGCCAGCAATGACGAAGTGCGCGTGGTCTGGCGCCGCCTCGTGCGCGAGCATCACCCCGATGTGCTGTCCGCACGCGGGGCGAGTGAGGCCATGCGCGCGCAGGGCGAGGCCCGCATTGCCCAGATCAACGCAGCGTGGGACCGGATCAAGCGCGATCGCAAGTTGTAGGATTTCGATGGCAAAGCGGTTCTTTTTTGTAAAAAAAAGAACCAAAAAAATTCTGACTTTTAAAAATAGAAGTTTTTGGTGAAGCTTTTTTCAAAAAGCTTCAAGAAGGGCCGCCCCTGAAATAAAGGCGGCGCCAGGGTTTCATTTCTTTTTGTCCAGCAGGCGGCGCAGCGTAGCCCCCACCGTATGGGCCAGCGCGCGATAGGCCTGGCCTGCCGGGCTGTCGGGGGCCGCGATGACAATGGGCGCGCCCTCATCGGCGCTGGCGCGGATATTAGCGAGCAGCGGGATCTCGCCCAGAAAGGGCACGCCCGTTTTTTCGGCTTCCGCCCGTGCCCCACCGTGGCCGAACAGTTCGGTGCGGTGGTTGCAGTTGGGGCAGCAGAAATAGGACATGTTCTCGACAATGCCCAGCACCGGCACGTTCATCTTCTCGAACATGGCAACACCGCGCCGGGCATCGAGCAGGGCAATGTCCTGCGGGGTGGAGACGATAATGGCTCCGGCCAGCGCGGTTTTCTGCGCCAGGGTCAGTTGCGCATCGCCCGTGCCGGGCGGCATGTCCACCACCAGCACGTCAAGCGCGCCCCATTCCACATCGCCAAGCAACTGGCCAATGGCGCCCATCACCATCGGCCCGCGCCAGATCATGGCCTTGTCCTCTTCCACCAGCATGCCGATCGACATGGCGGAAATACCCCATTTATGCGGCGGGATCAGGCGGCCATCGCGCACTTCGGGCTGGCCGTTTACACCCATCATGCGTGGCAGGGAGGGGCCATGCACGTCGGCATCCATCAGCCCTACCTTCAGCCCTTCCAGCCCCAGCCCCACGGCAAGGTTGACCGCCGTGGTGGACTTGCCAACGCCCCCCTTGCCCGAGGCCACGGCAATCACCACGCCCACACCGGCGGGCAGCGGGCCGGTGGGCGCTTTCCTGCCCGCCTTGCCACCACCAAGGTTGAGCGGGCGGTGACCACCGCCTGCCGCTGGTGCAGGGGCAGCGGGCGCCGGGGCCGGGCGGTGCGCGGTCAGGATGACACTGGCCCCCGTGCTGCCGGGAACCGCACCAACAAGGGCGCGTTCGAGTGCGGGTAGCAGGGATTGCAGGCGTTCGGCCCGCGCGCGGTCGGTCGCAATGGCTACGTGGAGCACGCCGTCACGCATCATGAAGGCATCAAGGCTGCCCAGTTCCGCAACGCTTGCGGCCCTGTCGTCCGTGCGCACCTGTCGCAGCACGGTTTCTATGGTTGCCCGGTCGGGACTGGTCATGGTTGCGCTCCCTGCTCTCTCGCCCGTGCGGGTATAGAAGGGGCGGGGCAGGGTGGTCGAGTCATGAAACGGTGCGCGGGCGGCATTGGCGCGCCATGACAGTGCTGCGGGGCATCCCTGCCATGATGAGAATGGCTTGCGATCCGATTTGCTGCTTTACGCTCATTGGGGCGCCGCCGGGTCATGGTCCGGGCGCATCGTGTTGAGGCAGGCAGGGAGCATCATGGGCATTTCCAGCGAGCGGGCGCAGGCCCCGCACCGGCGCGACCACCGTATCGACGCCCTGCGGGGTGCTGCACTCCTCATGATGTGCATCGACCATATCCCCCAGAACTGGCTCAACCGCTTTACCATGCGCAATATCGGCTTTGCCGATGCGGCGGAGGTCTTCGTGCTGCTTGCGGGCTATGCCTCGTGGCTGGCCTACGGGCGGGCCTTTGCCAAAAAGCCGGTGGTCGCGGTTCTGGCCCGCATCGGGCGGCGGTGCTGGCAGCTTTACGTGTTCCAGATCGTGATGGTGGTGGTGTGTATCGCGACCATCCGCATCTGGCGGCATTTCTGGCCGGTGCCGGTCGATTTCCTGGAGCCGGAACTGGCGCATGGGCTGGATTCGGCGTGGCGGGTGCTCTCGCTCGTGGCGTTGCCGGGCAATCTCAACATCCTGCCGCTCTATATCGTGCTGCTGCTGGGTTTTGCCCCGCTTTACGCATTGTTGCGCGGGGTGGGCACGCCGGTGGTGCTGGGGCTGAGTGCGGCGGTGTGGCTGGGGGTCAATTACGACCCGCGGCTGAACTTTCCCAACTGGCTCGACCCTGATGGCTGGTATTTCGACCCGCTGGCCTGGCAGTTCCTGTTTGTGCTCGGCGTGTGCGCGGCCCGGGTCGCGGGCCGGCATGATGGCAGCCTGCCGCGCTCGCGGCTGCTTGCGGGCCTGTGCGCGCTCTACCTGATGTTTTCCGCCGTGCAGTCCTTTCCGTGGACGGACTGGGGCTTTGCCGATCTCAGGCCCGTGGTCATGGCGCTGCCGGACAAGATGATCCTCTCGCCGTGGCGGCTGGTTGATGTGCTGGCGCTGTTCTACCTCGTGCAGTCCTCGCCACGCGCCACCGTGTGGGCCAGTACGCGCTTTGGCCAGCTCATGGCGCTGTTTGGCCGCCACTCGCTGGAAATTTTCACCGCAGGTACGCTGGTCGACCTGTACGGGCGGCTGGTGCTGACCAGTTTTGGCACCGGGTGGGTGATGCAGGTGGTGGTGAACGTGGCGGGATTTTACGTGCTGCTGGCCGTGGCGAGGGTGAAGGAACGCCAGCGCGTGGCGGCAAGGCAGGGCAGGGCGGCATCCGTGCCCGCGGGCGCCCCGCTGTGCCGGGGCTGAAGCCGTGGTTTCCGCCCCCGTGAAGGGCGTGATATAGGTGCCCGTCCGATCGATCCCGTTCAGCAGGATGTAAGAGCCCCATGTCCTTTCGCGCCGCAGTCTTTTCCCGATCCTGCCTTGCCATGGGGCTGGTCACGGCCCTTGGGGGCCAGGCCGCCCGCGCGGCTGATCCCGCGCCTGCGTCAACGCCCGCCCCTGCCACGCCGCCTGCGCCGGCCGCTCCCCTGCGCCTGCCCGGCGAGGGGCGCAACATGCCCGACAGCTTCGCCGACCTCGCGGCCCGGCTGCTGCCCGCCGTGGTGAACGTGTCCACCACCGAGATGGTCCGCCCCGGCGAGGACGATGACGACGGCGATGATGGCGACAGCACGCCGCAGGTGCCCAACTTCCCCGAAGGCTCGCCGTTCGAGAAATTCTTCCACGACTTCATGAACCGCCAGGACAGCCCCAACGCGCCGCCGCGCAAGATGCAGGCGCTGGGCTCGGGCTTCATCATCGACCCCTCCGGCGTGGTCGTGACCAACAAACCACGTCGTGCGCCATGCCGACCAGATCACCATCACGCTGCAGGATAATACCGTGCTCAAGGCGCGGCTGCTCGGCCATGATGACCGCACCGACCTTGCCGTGCTGAAGGTGGACAGCCCCAAGCCTCTGCCCGCCGTGCCGTTTGGTGATAGCGACCATGCCCGCGTGGGCGACTGGGTGCTGGCGATCGGCAACCCGTTCGGCCTGTCGGGCACGGTGACGGCGGGCATCGTGTCCTCGCGCGGGCGCAATATCGAGCAGGGGCCGTATGATGACTTCATCCAGACCGATGCGCCCATCAACAAGGGCAATTCCGGTGGCCCGCTGTTCAACCTGCGCGGCGAGGTGATCGGCATCAATACCGCCATCTACTCGCCTTCGGGCGGGTCGATCGGCATTGGCTTCTCCATCCCGTCCGCCGAAGCGCAGGGCATTATCGAACAGCTGCGCCATCATGGCCGGGTCACGCGTGGGTGGATTGGCGTACGCATCCAGGACGTGACGCAGGAAATTGCCGATGGGCTGGGCCTGCAAAGCCCCCACGGTGCGCTGATCGCGGGTGTCGAGCCCAAGGGGCCTGCGGCGGTGGCGCATCTGCAGACGGGCGACGTGATCCAGAGCCTGAACGGCAAGGACATTGATGGCCGTGCCCTGCCGCGCCTCGTGGCCGAGCTTGCGGGGGGCAGTGTCGCGCATCTGGGCATCTGGCGTAAGGGCCAGCAGATGAACGTGGCCATTACCATCGGCGCCCTGCCCGAGGAAAAGACCGACAAGGCCGACAGCAAGCCCGCCAGCAAGAACCCCGCCCAGGGCAGCAGCCTGGCCATTGCGGGCATGGGCTTTACGGTTGGCGAGATCGACGATATCGCACGCCAGAAATACAACATGGCCGAAGGGCAGAAAGGCGTTCTGGTCACGGGTGTTACCGATGACAGCGCCGCCGCCGAGCGCGGCCTGCGCCCCGGCGATGTCGTGACCGAGGTGCAGCAGTCGGCCGTGAACACGCCCGCCGACCTGCGCCGCCAGATCGACGCCGCCCGCGCCCAGCACCGCAAGACCGTGCTGTTCCTGGTGCAGAACGCCGATGGCCTGCGCTGGGTGCCGTTCCCGCTGCCTGAAGGGGGCGGGCACTGATCTGCATGCCTGAACGCCTGAAGAACCTGTTCTATTCCATCATGGGGCGGGGTACGTGGCGGCAGGTCGTGCGGATGAATGTCTCGCTCATCCTGTCCGGCATTGTCGCCACCGTCATCCATCTCGATGAGCCGGTCTGGGCGCTGATCACCTCGGTCATCGTCATTACCCAAAGCCGCCTGACGCAGACACTCTCGACAGGGCGCGAGCAGATCGTGGGCACGCTGATCGGGGCGGCAGCGGGCATGTCCGCCATTGCGCTCGAGCAGTATACCTCGCTCTCGGTGGGCATGGTGTTCTGGGTCATGCTCATGCCGCTTGCCGTGCTGGTGGCGCTGCGGCCCAAGATGCGGGTGGCCATTGTCACGCTCATGGTGGTGCTGCTGTTCCCTGCCACGGGCGAGCCGTTCTCGCGGCCGCTGCAGCGCATCGCCTCGATCATGACCGGGGTTGTGGTATCGTTCGCGGTGTCGTTCTTCGTGCTGCGCGGCGAGGCGCGGCGCGAGGTGCTGGGCAATGCCGCAAGCCTGCTGCGCCGGCTGTCGGACCTGCTTTCGGGGGCGTTGCACAACCACCCCGACCACGATGCGCTGGCCACCATCGACACGATGTGCCGCTCCCTGCTGCAGGACATGAATGACGGCGTGCAGGAGGCGGAGGTGGAGCACCCGTCCTCGCTGGCGAAGCACGACCCGCTGGTGCTGCGCCTGCCGGGGCTTTTGCGCCGCATCCGCTCGGATGCCATTTTCATCGCGCGCGCGGGCACCGAGGGCGAAACCGCCCATACGGGTGATATCCTGGCCCATGAGCGTGACATGCTGGTCGATGTGCTGGGCCAGATGGCCGCGCGGTGCGACCGGCTGGCCGCGACCCGGCGGGGCCACACCCTGCCCGATGATGACATGCGCCCCCTGCTTGACCGGCTGGAACAGCAGGATGGGGAACATTGGACCCCTGTCATGCGTTTCGCTATTGGCCTGCTGCATGCCGACATGCGGCTGGCCGTGCGGAATATCTGGTCGGACGGGCGCACGGATGATGGTCCGTTCCCGCTTGATGGCCACCCGCTGGTGGCCGAGGCCGGATTCGAGCCCGAGGGCAAGGCTGCGTCCGTTCCCATGCCGGAGGGGCGTGGCCACCCCTCATCATAGAAGGAGCGCAGAAACACCATGCTGAACGAAACAACCCTCACCACCCTTCCCGCTGGCGTGCAGGCGCTGGCCTACAGGCGTGAGGCGGTGGGGCGAGGGATCGTTCATTTTGGCGTGGGTAATTTCTTTCGCGCGCATGAGGCCTGGTACGTCAACCAGTGCCTCGGCCTGCCGGGGCAGTCGCAATGGGGCATCGTGGGCGTAGGGCTGAACGGTGGCCCGCGCGGGGAGGCCAAGGCGCGGCAGTTCCAGCAGCAGGACTGCCTGTATTCCCTGACCGAGGTGGCGGCCGATGGCGCGCGCACCATCTCGATGATCGGGGCATTGCGTGAATACCTGCTCGCCCCAGCCGACCCCGAGGCCGTGCTGGCCCGCCTGGCCTCACCCGAGACCCGCATCGTCAGCATGACGATTACCGAAGGCGGCTACAATATTGAAGAGGAGACCGGGCTTTTCCGCCTTGATGAGGCCGGTGTGAGCGCGGACCTTGCCCATCCGCGCAACCCGGCCACCGTGTTCGGTTACGTGGTGGAGGGGCTGCGCCGCAGGCGCGAGGCGGGCACGCCGCCCTTTACCGTGCTTTCATGCGATAACCTGCGCAGCAATGGCCATGTCGCGCATGCGGCCTTTGTGGGCTATGCCCGCGCGGTTGACCCCGATCTGGCCGACTGGATCGAGGCCAATGTGACCTTTCCATGCTCCATGGTTGACCGCATCACGCCCGGCGTGGATCGGACCACGCGCCAGGCGCTGAACGAGGCCAGCGGACTGGACGACGACCTGCCCGTGCTGGCGGAGGATTTCAGCCAGTGGGTGCTGGAGGATAATTTCTGCAATGGCCGCCCCGCGCTGGAAAAGGCAGGCGTGCAGTTTGTGGATGACGTGGCGGGCTATGAGCAGGTGAAGGTGCGCATGCTCAATGCCGGGCACATCCTGCTCGGTGCCGCGGGGCTTCTGCTGGGCTACCGCTACGCGCATGAAACCGTGGCGGATGCCGACCTCGAGCGCCTGGCCAACGCCTACTGGATGTGTGACGCCATGCCCCAGATCGATGCGCCCGCTGATTTTGATCTTGATGTCTATCGCAGGCGTCTGCTCAGTCGTTTCTCCAACCAGGCGGTGGCCGATACGCTTTTGCGGATCTGTAGCGACGGAGCCTCGAAAGTGCGGGTGTTCTGGACCGATACGGTGCGCCGCTCGCTGGAGAGCGGGCATGATCTGGGCCGCATCGCCTTTGGCATTGCCGCCTATCTGGAAATGCTGCGCGGCCGTGACGAGAAGGGCGAGAGCTACGCCCCGCTCGAACCCACGCTCGATGCCGATGACATGGCGCTGGTCAATGAGGCCAATCTTGCGGCAGCCCTTGCCCTGCCTGCCTTTGATGGCTGGCGCGACATGGATTCGATCGCGCTCGATGCCGCCGTGGTCAAAACGCGCCATGCCATTCGTGAACGCGGCGTGCGGGCGGTGATGCAGGCGCTGTAAAAGGTTTTTGCCGAAGCTTGTTTCAAAAAGCTTCGGCGCCTGTATTGTTTTGAAATATATCCAGTGCCCGGCGCATGGGGCAGGCATCCGCGCCATAGCTTGTGGTAATGGCGGCGGGCACGTCTGGTATTGGCGCAAATCCCAGATGCGCCCACAGCGCGCGTGCCCCTTCCGCCGCCATCAGGGCCAGCCATTTCACGCCCTGCAGGCGTGCCTGCGCGTTGAGATGGCGCAGCGCCGCATGGGCATGGCCCTGACCGCGCAGGGCGGGATCGATGGCAATATCATGCAGATACCAGCAATCGGGACGGTGCGGCAGGTGGCCAAGATGGGTATCGAGCAGGGGCGGGTGGCTCATGCGCCACGGGTGGCTCAGCATGTAGCCGCCGACCTGCCCGTTTTCCCCCAGCAACACCCGGCAGCCCGCAGGGCACAGCCTGCGGCGTTCATCAAGCACGTCCGCCCGTTCGGGGCAGCCGGGGTGCAGGCGGGCGGCAAGCGCCACCACTGCGGGCAGGTGGCCCGGCTGCATCGGCGCCCATGAAGCCGAAGGTCGCCCCGATGGAAGGACAGGTTGGCGCATGATGGGAAAAATCCATTCCAGATAAGGATATTTCAGGTAGAAGAGGCCATTATCATAGCGGCTGTCGGGAGTATGGAAAACATGACACAGATGCGCCTGACCTTGCGGCTCGACGCGAATGGCACGCCCCTGCTCGGGCATGGCAAGATCCGCCTGCTCGAACAGATTGGCGAGACCGGCTCGATCTCTGCTGCGGCGCGGGCCATGGGCATGTCCTACCGGCGGGCCTGGCTGCTGGTCGAGGCGATGAATACCACCTTTGCCCGGCCGCTGGTCAGCGCGCGACCGGGCGGGGGTGGCGGGGCCGGTCTTTCGGCGGAGGGCGAGGCGGTGCTGCGCCTGTACCGTGAAATCGAGCAGGCCGCGCGCGAGGCCGTACGAGGCCCCCTTGAAACATTGGCAGGTATGTGTTCATCCACGCCGTGAAAAAGCCATCAGTACTGTTGATCACAGTTTGTGGCATAAGTGTCTTTGCCCAGTGGTAAAAAATAAAGAATAGTGTGTCAGCACTTCTTAAAAGAAGAACGGACTGGAGTTGAATTAGGTGTTACGACGTAATTTCATGAAAGCGGGTACGGCCCTGTCCGCCCTGTCGGTCGTGGGGTTTGCCGCGCCACGCGCAGCCAGGGCAACCCAGAGCAGCAATTTTGATTCCAACACGGTTCGCACGCTGGCTCATCAATTGTCGCAGCAGGCTTACCAGCCGCCTTCCCAGTCATTGCCCACGCCCCTACGCAACCTGAATTTCGATCAGTACAATTCCATGACCTACCGCCCCGAGCAGGCCTTGTGGCATGGCGAGAACCTCGGTTTCGAGGTCGAGTTCTTTCCCCGTGGCTATCTGTACGCGCCACGGATCGACATGAACGAGGTGGTTGACGGCCAGAGCCATCCTATTGCCTTCAACCCTGACATGTTTACCTATAACGATCCCGCCCTGCGGGTGAATGATGATATCGGCTTTGCCGGGCTGCGCCTGCGCGCGCCCATCAATACGCCGGGCGTGATGGAGGAGTTCTGCGTCTTCCTCGGCGCATCCTATTTCCGTGCCGTGGCCAAGGGGCAGACCTATGGCCTGTCCGCTCGTGGCTTCGCCAATGGCACCGGCGACCCGACGGGCGAGGAATTCGCCCTGTTCCGCGCCTTCTGGCTGGAAAAGCCCAAGGCGGGCGTGGATAGCGTGGTGCTGCATGCGCTGCTCGACAGCCCCTCGCTCACCGGCGCGTTCCGCTTTACCATCCGCCCCGGCGAGACCACGGTGTTTGACGTGCAGTCCTCGCTTTACCCGCGCAAGGCGATTGCCGAATCCGGCATCGCCCCGCTCACCGGCATGTTCTATTTTGATGCCAATGACCGCTCGCGCGTGGATGACTGGCGCCCCGCCGCCCATGACAGCGAAGGTCTTTCCATGTGGACCGGCAGCGGGCAGCAGTTGTGGCGGCCGCTGCGCAACCCGCGCGACCTGCAGTTCTCCGCCTTTACCGATGTGCGGCCGCATGGCTTTGGCCTGATGCAGCGCAAGCGCGCCTTTACCGATTTCGAGGACGTGGCGCTGAATTATGAAAAGCGCCCCTCGCTGTGGATCGAGCCGATCGGGGACTGGGCGGCAGGCGCTGTTGACCTGGTGGAAATCCCCACCCCCAACGAGGTTAATGACAACATCGTCTCGTTCTGGCGCCCGCAGGAGGCGCTCGCCGCTGGCCGGGAATATGTGTTCACCTACCGCATGTACTGGGGGTGGGATACGCCGTGGCCCACGAAGCTTGCGCGTATCGCCGCAACCCGCGTGGGGGACGCGACCGATGATTCGCATACGCGCTTCTTCGATCTCGATTTTGTCGGCACGCCCTTCGACAAGCTGCCTGATAACCCGCATTTCCACCTGCAATGCCGCACTTCGGCGGGGGAGATCCGCAATGTGGTGGTCGAGCCGGTCGAGCCGATCCACGGCTGGCGCAGCACGTTCGAGTTCGCGCCCGGCGATGCCAAGGTGGCGGAACTGAACTGTGTGCTGGCCGATGACAATGGCCCCGTATCGGAAGAATGGGTCTATCGATGGACGCCGTAGGGGCGCCACCGCGCCCGGCCCAGCCGGTGCCGCCCGCCAGCCTGCTGCCGCAGGGCTGGGCCGCCCTGCCGCCCGATGCCCCGCTCGACATGCCCGTGCGCGCGCTCGAAGCCGAGCCCGACCGGCATGGCCGCCCCCCGGTGCCCACTACCCAATGGCGGCTGATCGGGTTGCGGCGGCTTGCCGTCATTGGCGGTGCCGTGGCCATGACCGGCATGGCCGGTTACGAGATGGACCTTGTGTTCAATGCCGTGCAGCGCTCGGTGGCGGGCATGGTCATGCTGCTGCTGTTCGTCATGCTGTTTTTATGGATCGCGCTGGCCTTTACCTCGGCGCTGGCGGGTTTTGCCTCCATGCTGGCGCATGGCGGGCTGGGGCTTGGCATCAAGCGCAGCGGCGCGCTGCCGCGGGTCACCACCCGCACGGCGCTGCTCATGCCCACCTATAATGAAGATCCGGGCCGCGTCATGGCCGGGCTGCGCGCCACCATCGACAGTCTGGGCGCCACGCGCCAGGAGCGCGCGTTTGACGTGTTCATCCTGTCCGACACGACTGACCCCGACATATGGGTGGCGGAGGAGGCCGCCTATATGGCCCTGTGCCGCGCCACGGGCTGGGGCGGCCGGCTGTTCTACCGCAGGCGCGCGGTCAATACCGACCGCAAGGCCGGTAATATTGGCGAATGGGTGCGCAATTATGGCGCGGCCTACCAGCAGATGATCACGCTCGATGCCGACAGCGTCATGTCGGGCGACGTGATCGTGCGCCTGACCGCGGCCATGGAAAACAACCCCGGCGTGGCCCTGATCCAGTCCCTGCCGGTGATCGTGAACGGGAGCACGCTGTTTGCGCGCATGCAGCAGTTCGCAGGCCGCGTGTATGGCCCGCTGATTGCCCACGGCATTGCCTGGTGGCATGGCGCGGAGGGCAATTACTGGGGGCATAACGCGGTGATCCGCACGGCAGCCTTTGCCGAGCAGGCGGGCATGCCGCACCTGCCGGGCCGCAAGCCTTTTGGCGGGGCGATCCTGAGCCATGACTTTGTCGAGGCGGCCCTCATGCGCCGTGGCGGCTGGGCCATTCACATGGTGCCCGCCCTGATGGGCTCCTATGAGGAAAGCCCGCCCTCGCTGACCGATATCGCCATCCGCGACCGGCGCTGGTGCCAGGGCAACCTGCAGCACGCCAAGGTGCTGCCCGCGCGGGGGCTGCACTGGGTCAGCCGCATGCACATGCTCATGGGCATCGGCTCCTATGTCACGGCGCCGCTATGGCTGATCTTCCTGCTCGTGGGCATTTTGGTCTCGTTGCAGAACCGCTTCTACAAGCCGGAATATTTTGGCGATACCAAGCTGCTTTACCCGCACTGGCCGCATGTTGACCCCGTGCAGGCGGAATACATGTTCATCGGCACCATGATCGTGCTGCTCGCTCCCAAGATCCTGGCCTACATGCTGCTGCTCATTGATGGCCCGCTGCGCCGGGGCTGCGGCGGCGCAATCATGGCGGCGGCCTCCATTCTGGTCGAGACGCTGATCGGCGGCCTGATCGCGCCGATTGCCATGATGATCCAGACGGCGGGCGTGCTGTCCATCCTGCTCGGCCGTGATTCCGGCTGGAATGCGCAGCGGCGTGATGCGGGCGGGTTGCAGATCATGCAGAACGTGCGGCTGTACTGGGTGCATACGGTGCTGGGCATTGTGCTGGCCGGGGCGGCATGGAGCGTGTCGCTGCCACTGTTTTTGTGGATGCTGCCGGTTACGCTGGGGCTGGTCTGCGCCATTCCGCTTGCCGCCCTGACCGGCAGTGAAGCGGCAGGCCAGGCCCTGCGCCGCGCGCGCCTGCTGCTCATCCCCGAGGAGACGGACCCGCCGCCGGTGCTGCATGAGGCCGTGGCCTATATGGGCCAGATGGCGGGCCACCCCATACAGGAGGCCATTGCGGCCCTGCGCGCCCGCGCGGGGCTTTTGCGGGTGCATGAGATCATGCTGCCGGCACCGCGCAGGCGGGGCGACCCGATCAACCCGGCCCTGCTGGTGGGGCTGCTCAAGCTGCGCGAGGCACCTGACCTGGCCACGGCGGTGCGCGAACTCAACCGGGCGGAAAAATCCGCCGTGCTGGGCAGCGCCGAAGGGCTGCACCTGCTGGCGCAACTGCCATGAAATGATGAAAGCTTCCGGGTGCCGCCTTTTGTCAGAAAGGCGGCATTTTCCTGAAGCTTTTTGGGAAGAGATTCACCAGAAACGTCTATGGTTTCAGGGGAATGGCTGAAGGCCGGTCAGTCCGATGATGTGCCCTGCGGGGCGGAGACGGCTTCATCGCCTTCATCCGATCCATCAACCGACATGATCGCATCGAGCGAATCACACAGTTTCTTCTGGTTGGCGCTGGCAAGCGATCCGGGCTTGGCGCACAGCTTGGAGGCGTCGGGCACGCAGGATTCGGTGGCGTCCTCGTAGTCGGATTCCATCACGTCATGCGCCAGTGACAGGTTGGGATTGTGCGCGCTCTCGCCCGCCTCCTCAATCACCTTTTCCATCTTGTGCAGGTCATCAAGCTTGTCGAGGCATGCCTTGCTGGCCAGGTCGGGCTTGAGGCGCAGTACGTCCATGGCGCGCTGCACCTTCTGCGTGGCCAGGCTCTGCCCATGCGCCAGCGTGCTCAGGCCCGCAGGGGCAAGCAGCAATGCAACCGGCAGCGCGGCGAGGCGTAAAGACAGCTTGATGTTCACCATGACCGTTCCGTTCGTCCTGTCCCGGCAGCATTAAGGTGCAGCGCGGGCGCATCTGCCCCACCGGGGCGCGGTCCCGACTATGGCAGGAACCCACCCGGTGCGAAAGATGGGGGCAGTGGGCGATGCATGCAGTCCATGCATAAAAATATCATCTGAAAGTTATAGATATAATAAGAAAGAAATCAGAATCGTGTCAAAAATTTGAAAATTCCCTTACATTCACGAGACTTTTTTAGTATAGATTATCCCCACTGAATATATTTTTCGTGTTTTGGCGGAGGTCAGAAACTATCCTGTCACTGTGAAATCGTTCGATACTGAAACGATTTTGTATATCTGGCCAATTCATGGTCTTTCCGGCGCTGGGAAATCACAGCATCGTGCGCGTTTTTCGGTGCGATTTGTGTGTCTTTTCATCGTATTGTTATGAAAGCCGTGCCGCCTGGCGCGTTTTCCTGCCGGATTGACGACTTTACGGCTGGTCATTCGCATGAACAGCAGGTCTGCCAGGCATGATGCGCTGGCGTTTTGGCGCTTGTGCCGCCTGCCTGTCCCTCATGGTCGTGACCCGCACGGGTGGTTGCACGCCCGACTTGTGAAACTGAGTTCCGCACTGGTGTTTCCGGAAAGCCGGACTGTGCGGACGCAGCCTGCATCGACGCTCCGCAATGAGGCGGGGCCGCTCGTTTTCGTGTCGGCTGCCTGTGAAAGAGGAGACTCTCCCCTTGAAACAGACAGACAATCTGTCCGAATCAACGTCCCTGGCCGATCGGCTTGGCATTCCGGCCCCCCTGTTCTGGGGGTTCGTCGGTCTGCTGTTCTTCATGATCGGTGATGGTGTCGAGGCTGGCTACCTGGCGCCCTATCTTGAGGGGCAGGGCATTTCATCGCGCGATACGGCGCTTTTGTTCACCATCTATGGCGTGACCGTGTCCCTGTCCTCCTGGGCTTCGGGGCCGCTGTCCGACCTGTGGGGCCCCAAGCGGGTCATGTGGATCGGCCTTGCCATCTGGGGTGTGTTCGAGGTCCTGTTCCTGACCTTTGGCGTGGCCGTCAACAGCTATCCCATCATGCTGGCCGCCTACACCATGCGCGGCTTTGGCTACCCGCTGTTCACCTATGGCTTCCTGGTCTGGATTGCAGCCGCCACCCCGCCGCGCCAGCTTGGCTCGGCTGCTGGCTGGTTCTGGTTCGCGTTCTCGGGTGGGCTGCCCACGCTGGGTTCGCTGTTCGCCAGCTTCTCCATTCCGCTGATTGGCGAGATGGCGACGTTCTGGTCCTCGCTGGGTCTGGTCATGTTCGGTGGCCTGCTGGCCCTGCTCATGACGCGTGAGCCCATCGGCTCGCGCCGCCTGGCCCCCGTGGGTACCAAGCCGGGCACGATCTTCTTCAGTTCGATCAGCATCCTGTGGCGTGAGCCCAAGACGTTTGTCGCCATGATCGTGCGCACCATCAACACGTCGTCGGAATATGCGTTCCTGGTGATCATGCCAGCGTTCTTCACCAAGGTCATCGGCTTCTCGCTGTCGCAGTGGCTGCAGCTCCTGTCGATCATCTTCCTGTCGAACATCCTGGTGAACCTTGTGTCCGGTATCACGGCGGACCGTCTGGGCCACCGCACCGTTGTCGCCCTGTTCGGCTGCGTTGGCGCTGCAATCACGGTGCCGCTGTTCTACTACGTGCCGCAGATGTTCCCCGGCAACTTCGCCATCGCCGCCGCGATGGGCGCGCTGTATGGCGCAACCATCGCAGCCTTCGTGCCGCTGTCCGGCCTGGTGCCGCAGATCTGCCCGAAGGAAAAGGCCGCCGCCCTGTCCGCCCTGGGTCTGGGTGCGGGTGCAAGCACCTGGGTTGGCCCGGCCATCGTGACGTGGTTCGAAAGCTGGCACGGCATTGAGGGGATTATCTGGATCTTCTGTGGCCTGTATGTGGCCTCGGCCGCGCTGACGCTGGTGCTGACGGTCTCGCCCGAAGCGCGTCGCCATATCGATGAAGCCGCAGCACGCGGTGACGTGGCGGAAGAAGTGACCCTGGGTCACTGACCCTTCCACTTTTCCTGCCCCACAGGCTCCTTCAGGGACCTGTGGATGAAGCGGGCCTGCCCCTATAAAGGGCAGGCCCGTTTTTTATGGCATGTCGTAAAAATCAAAAGTTTTTGGTGAAGCTTTTTTCAAAAAGCTTCCGAAGAACGTCGCCTTTTTGCAAACAGGCGGCGCCCAAAAACTTTTGATTTCTGGAGCCCCAGGGCCCCGGTGTCATGACATAAAAAAGGCCGGAACCCCGTGGGCTCCGGCCTTTATCCTATATGGGTCAGATGCTGCGTTCAGGCCGTCTGCGCGGGGTGCGGGGGCGGTCGGTTCCACCCGGTGCCGCCTGTGTGCCGCGTCGGTCGGCTGCCTTGAGGGCGGGGGCGGCGGTCACTTCGCTTTCAAGCTGGCGGATGCGCTTCTGCACGCTTTCGCGCAGGGCGGGTGCGGTATGCGATTTCATGGAGGCCAGCGTCTCGCGCAGGTCGCGCAACTGCTTCTGCTTTTCGGCAAGGGTGCGACGGATCGGCTGGTTATCGGACATCTGTCCGTGGAATGCGCGCATGATAAGGATCCTGTGGACCTGTGGTCCAGGAAATGAGTTGTTAACCGTATTATGGAAAGAGGCGCAGCACGCACCCACGCCCACCTGGCCCGGAGGGCAGGGCGGCGGCGCGATGCATGATGAACCGGGGGGCTTACCCCTCGTTCAGCGCAAGCACGTCGGCCAGTCCGTGTAACAGGGCCTGGCATTCGGCATCCGTACCAATGGTGATGCGGAGCCACTGTGCAATGCGCGGGGTCCGGAAATGACGCACGATGATCGCCCGCGCCCGCAGGGCTGCGGCAAGCTGTGCGCCGTCACGGTCCGGATGCCGGGCGAATACGAAATTCGCCCGTGATGGCAGGACCTCGAACCCCATCTTCCCCAGGCTGTCTGTCAGCCTGTCGCGTGAGCTTATGATCCTGGCGCTTGTATTTGCAAGCCATTCCCGATCTTCAATCGCGGCAATGGCGCCTGCCTGCGCCAGGCGGTCAAGCGGATAGGAGTTGAAACTGTCCTTGATGCGGGTCAGAGCTGCGATCAGGTCAGGCTGGCCAATGGCATAGCCCACCCGCAGCCCGGCCAGCGCACTCGATTTGGAGAGCGTGCGCACCACGAGCAGGTTGGGGTGCGCGGCTACGAGCGGTATGGCCGTCTCGGCTCCAAAATCCACATAGGCTTCATCCACCACCACCACCGCATCAGGGTGGTCGTGCAGCAGGGCGCGGATGGCATCAAGGCCGAGGGCCATGCCGGTGGGCGCATTGGGGTTGGGCAGGATGATGCCGCCACACGGCCTGCGATAGGCCGCAATGTCGATGCCCATCGCCGCGTCAAGCGGCACGGTCTCGTGGCGTATGCCGTACAGCCCGCAATAGACGGGGTAGAAGCTGTAGGTGATATCGGGGAAGAGCAGGGGTGCTTCATGGTTGAGCAGCCCCTGAAAGGCATGGGCAAGCACCTCGTCCGAGCCATTGCCCACGAACACATGGTCCACCGGCACGTCATGCGCGGTGGCAATTGCCGTGCACAGGCCGTGGGCCGTGGGGTCGGGGTAGAGGCGCAGCGTGTCGTTGGTCGCCGCCCTGATGGCCTCGATCACCCTGGGCGAGGGACCGTACGGGCACTCGTTGGTATTCAGCTTGATCAGGTTGGCCATCCTGGGCTGCTCGCCCGGCACATACGGGGTCAGGCTGTGTACGATCGGGCTCCAGAAACGGCTCATCAGGGTAAATTCCACAAGGTCATGAACATGAAGGCCGCGCCACGGCAACGCAGGCCGTGGCGGCGGGACAGGGGATGAAAAAAGGGGCGGGCGGTTCAGCCCTGCGGGGCGGGGGCCGTGTGCTTCATGGCAGCGAGCAGGGCAGTATTGCCCTGCCGGGTGGCGAACAGGCGCGCGCTGATGCCCTCGCCATCGCGCAGGTCGGGGTTGGCGCCGTGTTCAAGCAGGAAGGTGACCATGGGGTCGCGGTTGAACATCACCGCGAAGATCAGCGGCGTGCGCCCCACGAAGTTGGGCACGTCAATGCCCGCGCCATGTGCCACAAGCACGCGCGCGCACGGCAGGTCGCCCTTGAAGGCCACGCCCGCGAGTGCCGTTGCCCCCTTGGCATCCTGCAGGTCGGGGCTGGCGCCGCCCTCGAGCAGGGCGCGCACGGTGGGTTCATGGCCGTTATAGGCGGCCAGGATCAGCGCGGTGTAGCCCTTGTCGTTGCGGGTATCGGGGTTGATGCCCGCCTTGAGGAATTCGGTAACGAGATCCGTCTGCCCATCCCGTGCCGCGGAGAGGAACAGGGTGTCGATTTCCGCGTTGCTGAAGGATTCGGGTGCGTCGGCGGCGGGGTCGCCGTTGGCGATTGTCTTGCTCATGTGCCTGCCTGGCTGGTCGGATTGCGCGAAACGGGGGCCGGGGCCGGTCCCGTCATGAACGGGCGATCATAGGACGCTTTGGCTGAAAAGAACATCGGGCAATCATGCATCACCGGGCTGATCCCACGCAATGTCGCGGCACGCGCCATGGGCCATGATGCCCATCGTATCGGGCGGCATGCCCGCGTCGCGCACGGCTTTGGCAAGGCGCGTGACCGGCTCGTCCATGGGTTCATCCGTCAGGCGGAAGGTGCCGAAATGCATGCCAATCCCGTGTCGCGCCCCAAGCTGGCGCAGGCCGGACAGGGCCTCCTCCGGCGTGGTGTGCACGCGTTCCATCAGGGCGCGGGGCTCGTATGCGCCAATGGGCAGGAGCGCAATATCGGGCGCGCCAAGGCGCTGGCGGATCAGGCGCCAGTGGCGGCCATCGGCGGTGTCGCCTGCAAAGAAAAGCTGGTGGCCCGCCTCGTCTTGCAACATGAAGCCGCCCCACAGGCTGGTATTGTGGTCAAAGGGCGTGCGGGCCGCGCCGTGGCGGGCAGGCGTGCAGGTGATGTGGATGCCGCCGGTGGCCACCGCCTGCCACCAGTCCAGTTCCATGATGCGTCTGAGCCCGGTCCTGCGCATGAAGCGGGCATTGGCGAGCGGGGTAACCACCAGCGGGTTGTCGCCGCGCCGGGCGATGGCGCGCAGGCTGGGCAGGTCCATGTGGTCGTAATGCGCGTGCGAGACCAGCACGATATCAATGCGCGGCAGGTCAGCCAGCCTGCGGCCGGGCGCGCGCACCCGCTTTGGCCCGATAAAGGGTAGCGGGGAGCAGCGTTGCGAAAAGATCGGGTCGGTCAGGATGGTGAGCGCCGTGCCATCGGGGCGCGGCAGGCGGATGAGAAAGGTGCTGTGGCCAATAAAGGTCAGTTGCACCGTGTCGGGCGCGGGCAGGGCCTGCGGGTCGCCGGTGGGGGTGGGGTTTTCAATCCAGGCCGGCCAGTCCGATTTCGGGCGGTTCCACTGCCATTTCAGGATGGCGAGGCGCCGCAGGCGCGCGGGCTGCGTGCCTTCGGGGCAGATGGCGGGCGGGTTGAAAAAACGCGTGCCATCCGTGTGGTCGCTGGCGGGTGGCTGGGGCATGCGTGGGTCTCCATCTGCCGGCGTATCCTGGGGCAACAGGTGAACGGGCGGGTGGCCCCGTGTCAAATTCGTGGCCCGCGGGCACGGTCGGGCGGAACTGGTGGCGGGCGCATGCGCTGGCACCTATGGCGTGTATTGGATAACGGCTTGATGAGATGGCTTGTTCCGTCCCGAAGGTCGTGAGAAGGTACGTGCCGTGAAAAGCCTTTATCCCCGCGCCCTCCCGCTGCCCGCGCATGCGGGCCGGGCGGGCACGGGCGCGTGGAAAGAATAACAAGAAAGGGTTGTCGGCTTCCGGCACGCGGCCCGGTTTGGTCGGAGCAACAACCATGGCTGTAAGGAGGCCGGTCCCTCATGCGTTCCTTGTACACATCCCCCCTCATGGCTCCTGAAGGAGGTGGCGGCATGCCCACCAATATCGATACGCTGTGCATCAACACGATTCGCACGCTATCCATGGACGCGGTGCAGAAAGCGAATTCCGGCCATCCCGGCACGCCCATGGCGCTCGCACCCGTAGGCTACGCGCTGTGGCGCGACGTGCTGAACTATGACCCGGCCGAACCGCTATGGCCCAACCGCGACCGCTTCGTGCTGTCGGTCGGCCATGCGTCGATGCTGCTCTATTCGCTCATCTACCTTGCCGGCATCCGCGACGTGCGCCCCGGCGGGGTCACGCATGACCGCCCGGCGCTCACGCTTGAGGACCTCGAGCAGTTCCGCCAGCTTGATTCGCTCACCCCCGGCCACCCGGAATATCACCATACCGCAGGCGTCGAGACCACGACCGGCCCGCTTGGCCAGGGCTGCGGCAATTCCGTCGGCATGGCGATGGCGGAAAAATGGCTGGCCGAGCACTATAACCGCCCCGGCTTCAAGCTGTTCGACCACCACGTCTATACGCTGTGCGGCGATGGCGACAACATGGAAGGCGTTGCCAGCGAGGCCGCTTCCATCGCAGGGCACCTCAGGCTGGGCAACCTGACATGGATCTATGACAGCAATCATATTTCCATCGAGGGCTCGACCAACATCGCCTTTACCGAGAGCGTGCACAAGCGCTTCGAGGCCTATGGCTGGCACGTGCTTGAACTCAAGGACGCCAACGACACCGGCGACCTGCGCCGCCTGCTGGCCGAGGCAAAGGCCGAGACTTCACGCCCCACGCTGATCATCGTGCATTCCATCATTGGCTGGGGCGCGCCGCACCTTGCCGGCACGGCGGAAGCCCACGGCTCGCCGCTTGGCGTTGAGGAAATCCGCGAGACCAAGAAATTCTATGGCTGGCCGGAAGACAAGAGCTTCTATGTGCCCGATGGCGTGACCGAGCATTTCCGCGCGGGCATCGCCACGCGGGGGGCTGCGGCAAGCAAGGCATGGAACGAACTGTTTGCGGCCTACCGCGCCAAATACCCCGACGAGGCAAAGCAGCTTGACCACATCTTCGCGGGCACCCTGCCCGAAGGGTGGGACAAGGACATCCCGGTCTTTGATGCCGATGCCAAGGGCGTTGCCTCGCGCGCAAGCTCGGGCAAGGTGCTCAACACCATTGCCAAAAACTATCCGTGGATGATCGGCGGCTCGGCCGACCTGTCGCCATCCACCAAGACGCACCTCACCTTCGAGGGCGCAGGTGACTTCCAGCCGCCGCAATGGGGCGGCACCTATAGCGGGCGCAACCTGCATTTTGGCGTGCGCGAGCATGCCATGGGTTCCATCAGCAACGGTCTCGCGCTGTATGGCATCCGGGCCTACTGCTCGGGCTTCCTGCTTTTCTCCGATTACATGAAGCCGCCCATCCGCCTGTCTTCGCTGATGAAGCTGCCGGTGACCTATATCTTCACCCATGACTCGATCGGCGTGGGCGAGGACGGGCCAACCCACCAGCCCATCGAGCAGCTTGCCCAGCTTCGCGCCACGCCCGGCGTGACCGTGCTGCGCCCCGCTGACGCCAACGAGGTGGCCGAAGCGTGGCGCACGCTGGTGCAGATGACCGACCGCCCCAGCGTGCTGGCTTTAAGCCGCCAGAACCTGCCCACCATCTGCCGCAAGACCTATGCGCCTGCATCAGGGCTGGCCAAAGGGGCCTATGTCCTTGCAGATGCGCAGGGTCGTCCCGATGTGATCCTTATGGCGACAGGCAGCGAAGTGGGACTGATCATCAAGGCGGCAGAAAAGCTGAAGGCGGAGGGCATCAAGGTGCGCCTCGTCTCCATGCCGTCATGGGATCTGTTCGAGGCCCAGCCCAGGACCTACCGCGACAGCGTGCTGCCGCCCGACATCACGGCGCGCGTGGCGGTCGAGCAGGCGGCACAGCTTGGCTGGGACCGTTATACCGGCCTTGCGGGCGAGACGATTGTCATGCACGGTTTTGGCGCTTCAGCCCCGGCGGGCGAACTGGAAGTGAAATTTGGTTTCACGGTGGATGCCGTGGTGGCCGCGGCCCGCAGGCAGGCCGGAAAATAAAAGAACACGCAGGCAGGCAGGACATTCAGTCCTGCCTGTCGTGTTTTTGAGCAAAGTAGTATTGGCAGTGCGGGTTTGCCGTATTGCTGAAAAATAAAGGAAGCACAGTCAATGAGTGCGCGTGAATCTGGTGATGCAAACCCATTAAAGGAACTGGCGCGTCTGGGTCAGTCCCCCTGGCTGGACTTCATCCAGCGCTCCTATACCGAAAATGGCAGCCTGAAGAAGCTGGTCGAGGAAGATGGCCTCAAGGGTGTGACCTCCAACCCCGCCATCTTCCAGAAGGCAATGGGCCAGGGCACCGATTACGATGCCCAGATCCGCTCCGTGCTCGAACATCATGTGGTTGACGCGGGCGCATTGTACGAACTGCTCGCCATTGATGACATCCGGGCCGCGGCCAAGGTGCTCTACCCGGTCTATGAACAGACGAAAGGGCTGGACGGTTATGTCAGCCTTGAGGTCTCGCCCTATCTGGCGCGTGACACCAAGGGCACGTTGCACGAGGCGCTGCGCCTGTGGAAAGCGGTCGATGCCCGCAACCTCATGATCAAGATTCCCGGCACGGAGGAAGGCGTTCCCGCCATCCGCGCCGCCATCGCCGAAGGGCTGAGCATCAACGTCACGCTGCTCTTCTCCATCGATGCGTATAAAAAGGTGCTCGAAGCCTACATCACCGGGCTAGAAGACCGCCTGGGCCGTGGCGAGAGCGTGAAGGGCATCGCCTCGGTCGCGTCCTTCTTCGTCAGCCGCATCGACGTCAAGATCGACAAGGAAATCGATGCCCGCGTGGCCGCAGGCGACAAGCATTCGGCTGAACTCAAGGCCCTGCGCGGCAAGGTCGCCATCGCCAACGCCAAGGCGGCGTATGAATACTGGCGCGAAGTCACCGCAAGCCAGCGCTGGAAAAAGCTGGCCGAGGCGGGTGCCAACCCGCAGCGCCTGCTGTGGGCCAGCACCGGCACCAAGGACAAGACCTATAGCGACGTGGTATATGTCGATGGCCTGATCGGCTCCGACACGGTCAACACCATTCCGCCCGCAACATTCGATGCCTTCCGTGACCACGGCAAGGTGGCTGATACGCTGACGCAGGACGTGGCGGGCGCGCTGCGGGTGCTCGATGAGGCAAAGAGCCTTGGCCTCGACCTTGATGGCGTGACGCGCAAGCTGGTTGATGAAGGCGTTGCCTCCTTTGCCGATGCGTTTGACGACCTGCTCGGCTCGGTTGCAGCCAAGCAGGCGGCGTTTTTGGGCAAGAAAGTCACCTCCACCGCGCTGAAGCTGCCTGCCGACCTGCAAAAGGCGGTCGATGCGGAGCTGGAAGCCTGGCGCAAGGATGGCACCGTGCGCCGCGTGTGGGACAAGGACGCCACCGTCTGGACCGGCAAGGACGAGGCAAGCTGGCTGAAATGGCTCGACATCACCGATGACCAGGTGGCGGCCCTTTCCAAGTTCGAGGATTTCCAGGCCGAGTTGAAGGCGCGCGGCTTCCGCGATGCGCTTTTGCTGGGCATGGGCGGCTCCAGCCTCGGGCCGGAAGTGCTGGCAAACACCTTTGGCAAGCGTGAGGGCTTTCCGCACCTTTACGTGCTCGACAGCACGGACCCGCAGCAGGTGCGCGATTTCGAGAAAAAGATCGATATCAGCAAGACGCTGTTCATTGTCTCGTCCAAGTCCGGCGGCACGCTCGAGCCCAACATCCTGAAGGCCTATTTCTTCGATCAGGCCAAAAAGGTGCTCGGCGACAAGGTCGGCTCGCACTTCATCACCGTAACCGATCCCGGCTCGCACATGGAAGACGTGGCGAAGAAGGACGGCTTCTGGAAAATCTTCTACGGCGAGAAGCAGATCGGTGGTCGCTACTCCGTGCTGTCCGATTTCGGCATGGTGCCCGCCGCCGTGGCGGGCCTGCCGCTCAAGCTGCTGCTCGAATCCGCCCAGCGCGGCGAGAAGTCATGTGCCGCCTCCGTGCCGCCCGCGCAGAACCCCGGCGTGGTGCTCGGCGCCGTGCTTGGCGTGGCCGCGCGTGATTTTGGCCGCGACAAGGTGACCATCATCGCATCGCCCGGCATTTACGACATGGGTGCGTGGCTTGAGCAGCTCATTGCGGAATCGACCGGCAAGGACGGGCGTGGCCTGATCCCCATCGATGACGAGACGATCGGCAAGCCGGGCGTATATGGCAAGGACCGCGTGTTCACCTATCTGCGCCTGGCTGAAGACCCGTGCCCGAAGCAGGATGCCGCTTTCGCCGCCCTCGTCGCGGCAGGCGAGCCGGTGGTGACCATCGAGTTGCATGAGCGCCGCCAGGTGCTTGAGGAGTTCTTCCGCTGGGAGTTCGCGACCGCGGTGGCCGGTGCGGTGATCGGGATCAACCCGTTCAACCAGCCCGATGTCGAGGAATCGAAGATCGAGACCAAGAAGATCACCACCGCCTATAACGAGACCGGCAAGCTCCCGCCGTACGAGCCGTTCGCCAAGGATGGCCCGTTTACCTTCTATGCCGACCCCAAGAACGCGCAGGCGCTTGGCGGGGCCAAGACGGCGGAGACCATCCTCAAGGCGCATTTCGCTCGTGCGAAGGCCGGTGATTACGTGGCCCTGCTGGCCTATATCGACCGTGACACCTTCACGCGTGAATGGATCCAGAAGGCGCGGCTCGGCCTGCGTGACGGCCTGAAGCTGGCAACGGCGGCCGAATTCGGCCCCCGCTTCCAGCATTCCACGGGGCAGGCCTACAAGGGCGGGCCTGACACGGGCGTGTTCGTGCAGATCACCTGCGATGATGAGGTGAACCTGCCAGTGCCGGGCGAGAAATATACCTTCAGCATCGTGAAGGAAGCCCAGGCGCGGGGCGACATGGAGGTGCTGGCCGAACGTGGCCGCCGCGTGCTGCGGGTGCACATTCATGGCGACCTGAAAGCCGGACTTGAAAAACTCGGGCTTGATATCGCCCACGCGGTCTGAACCGCACATTGACCCGCCCCTTTAACCACAGGGGCGGGTTTTTTGATGGGGGTCATTGGGAAATGGCCCCCAAGGCGATAGGACTACGGACCTATCCCGCTTCCAGGAGTGTTAGATCATGCAAATCGGTATTGTTGGCCTTGGCAAGATGGGCGGCAACATTTCCATCCGCCTGACCCGCCACGGCCATGATGTGGTGGCCTTCGACCGTGACCCCGCCGTTACCGCCAAGGTGTGCGCGCAGGCCGAAGGGGGCCGCGCCACCGCCGCCACCGGGCTTGCGGACATGGTGGGCAAGCTCACGGGCCGCAAGATCATCTGGCTCATGCTGCCCGCGGGTGAAGTGACCGAGCAGGCGGTGCAGGAACTCGGCGGCCTGATGGGCAAGGGCGACATCGTGATCGATGGCGGCAATTCCTTCTACAAGGATGACATCCGCCGCGCGGCCGAACTGGTCACGAAGGGCATTGACTATGTCGATGTCGGCACCTCGGGCGGCGTGTGGGGGCTGGAGCGCGGCTACTGCATGATGTACGGCGGCACCAAGGACGCCACCGATCATATCGACCCCATCCTGTCGGCACTCGCACCGGGCATTGGCGATATCCCCCGCACGCCGAACCGCGACAAATCCGGTTTCGACCCGCGTGCCGAGCAGGGCTACCTGCATTGCGGCCCGGCGGGTTCGGGCCACTTCGTGAAGATGGTCCATAACGGGATCGAATACGGCATCATGCAGGCCTTCGCCGAAGGGTTTGACGTGATGCGGTCCAAGAACAGCGATGCCCTGCCCGAGAACCAGCGTTTCGACCTGAACATGGCCGATATTGCCGAGGTATGGCGGCGCGGCAGCGTGGTCTCGTCGTGGCTGCTCGACCTTTCGGCAAGCGCGCTGGCGGGCAACCCGGACCTGTCGAACTACAAGGGCGACGTGGCCGATTCCGGCGAGGGGCGCTGGACCATCGAGGCCGCGATCGAGGAGGCGGTGCCCGTGCCCGTCATCACCGCCTCGCTGTTCACGCGCTTCCGCTCGCGCACCGGCAACAACTTTGCCGAGAAGATGCTGTCTGCCATGCGTTTTGGTTTTGGCGGTCACATTGAAGGTACGAATAACTGACCCGACGCCGGGCCGGTAACTGACAGCCTGCCCGGATGCTAGGCATCTGGGCAGGCTCTGGCTGTTCCCCATGAAATGACAGCGCTTAATGACTGCAACCGGAACAGCCGGGGGAGGATTATAGCGAATACAGTTCAGGGACAGCAGCACAATGGAAAACATTATTGCCTCGGCAGTCTCGCAGGTGGGCGACACGCACCATGAAGCCGCCCCCCGGCGCAGCCCGCCGGGTTCGTTCGTCATCTTTGGCGGCGGCGGCGACCTGACCCGCCGCCTTCTGCTGCCTGCCATATACAACCTGGCCTGCGCCGGGCTGCTTGATGATGGCTTTGGCATCGTGGCGGTTGACCGCGCGGACCTGACCGATGAACAGTTGCGCGACAACGTGCGCGCGGCCCTTGAGGATTTTACCGCCCGCCGGGGGGCCGAGGCCGTCAGCCTGCGCGAGGATGTCTGGGCATGGATGCTGCCGCGCATCCGCTACGTGCAGGGCGACTTTGAATCCGTGCAGACCTATCAGGCCGTAGCCGATGTCACGGCAGGGCAGAACTGCATCTTCTATCTTGCCGTGGCGGCCCGCTTCTTCGGCCCGATCGTGGACCGGCTGGGCGAGGCAGGGCTGGTGCGTGAAGGGCCGGATGCCTTTCGCCGCGTGATCGTGGAAAAACCCTTCGGCCATGACCTGCAATCGGCCATCGCACTCAATACAAGGCTGCTCAACACGCTTGAGGAGCAGCAGATCTACCGCATCGACCACTACCTGGGTAAGGAGACGGTGCAGAACATCCTCGCCCTGCGCTTTTCCAACGGGTTTTTCGAGCCGCTGTGGAACCGCCAGAACATCGACCACGTCCAGATCACCGCCGCCGAGACCGTGGGCGTGGAACAGCGGGCCAAATTCTATGAAGGCACCGGCGCATTGCGCGACATGGTGCCCAACCACGTCATGCAGCTCCTGGCCATGACGGCGATGGAAGCCCCGATCTCGTTCGATGCCGATGCCGTGCGCAACGAAAAGACCAAGGTGCTCGACGCCATCCATCCCCTTGTTCCCGCCGATGTGGTGCGCGGGCAGTACGCGCCGGGCACGGTGGGGGCGAAGGCCGTGCCGGGTTACCGGCAGGAGCCGGGCGTTGACCCCCATTCCCTGACCGAGACGTATGTGGCCATGAAATTCGGCATCGATAACTGGCGCTGGGCCGGGGTGCCGTTTTACGTGCGCACCGGCAAGCGGCTGGCCGCGCGCAAGACCGAGATCGCCATCCACTTCAAATCCGCCCCCTATGCTCTGTTCCGTGACACGCCGGTGGACAAGCTGGCCCCCAACATCATGGTCATCCACATCCAGCCGACCGAGGGGGTGACCATGCAGTTCTCGGCCAAGATTCCCGGCCCCTCGGTCAGGCTGGGCGGCGTGCGCATGAAGTTCGATTACGCCGAATGGTTCAGCGAAGGGCCGAGCACGGGGTATGAGACCCTGATCTATGACTGCATGATCGGCGATGCCACGCTGTTCCAGCGCGCCGACAATATCGAGGCAGGCTGGCGCGCCGTGCAGCCGGTGCTGGACTGGGGGCAGGATGCCCGCAGCCTCGCCTTTTACGCCGCCGACAGCGAAGGGCCGGAAGCCGCCGATGCCCTGCTGGCCCGCGACCACCGCCACTGGCTTAAGATTGGATGATGCCCATGACCGCACCCGTCTCCCGCCCGCATGCCGTCAGGCTTGTGGTGTCCGATATCGATGGCACCCTTATTACGCCCGAGCGCGAACTCACCCCCGCTGCCCACAAGGCGGCGGCTGACCTGCGGGCGGCAGGCATAAAACTCAGCCTGATCAGCAGCCGCGCCCCACGCGGCATGATGCAGTTCGTGCGCGCGCTTGATATCCATGAGCCGATCGCGGGGCTGAATGGCGGGCTGATCTGTGATCCTGACGGCACCATCCGTGAGCGCCTGTCGCTTGCGCCTGCGGTTGCGAAACAGGCGGTTGAATTCCTCATCAGCCACGGGGTCGAGCCGTGGCTGTTCATTGGCCATGACTGGCTGGTGCGCCGTGATGACACGCCGCAGGTCGCCCATGAGCGCGAGGTGGTGCAGACCACGCCCGTGCGGGTGGATGACTTCGCGGGCCATTATGAAAACGTGGGCAAGATCATGGGCGTGGCCAGTGACCCGGCGGCCCTGCCGGGCGTGGAACGCGACCTTGCAAACTTGCTTGGGGGCAAGGCGAGCGTACACCAGTCATCACCCATTTACCTTGATATTACGCACCCGCAGGCGAACAAGGGCTATGCGGCAAAAGAACTGGCCAAATTGCTGGATATTGATATCCGGGATACGGCATGCATCGGGGATATGAACAACGACATTCCCATGCTGAAGGAAGCGGGGGTCAGCATCGCGATGGGCAACGCGCTTGATAACGTCAAGGCCCATGCCCGTTTCGTGACCCGGCCCAACACCAATGATGGCTGGGCCTACGCGATCGAAAACTTTGTCCTGCCCCGCCCCTGAGGCGCGCGGCACAGAAGGGAGAGGCAACATGCCCCACGACGCAGCCGCAACGCCAGCAGGCCAGATCAGGCTGGTACTGGCCGATGTGGATGGCACACTGGTCACGAAGGACAAGATCCTGACCCCACGCGCCATCCGCGCGGTCGAGCGCCTGCGCGAGCGGGGCATCCTTTTCACCATCACCAGTGGCCGCCCGCCCAAGGGCATGAAGATGGTGATCGACCCGCTGAAAATTTCCGAGCCGATTGCAGGCTTCAATGGCGGCATGATGGTCAAGCCCGATTTTACCGTGATCGAGGCCCGCACCCTGCCAACTGACACCGCGCGCAAGGTGATCGGCATCATCCGCGACCACAGGGCCGACCCATGGGTGTATAACGGCAATGACTGGATCGTCTCGAAACTCGATGCGCCGCATGTGGCGCGCGAGCAGTGGACGGTCAAGTTTCCGCCCGTGGTGGGCGATGTGGACGCGAAGCTGGACCAGGTGGTCAAGATCACCGGGGTGAGCGATGACCTTGAACTGATGAAGCGCCTTGAGCACGACCTGCAGCAGGCGCTGGGCGATACGGCATCCGCCGCGCTGTCACAGCCGTACTATGTGGATGTGACCAATAAAGACGCGAACAAGGGCGGCGTGGTGATGACGCTCGAGCGCCTGCTGGGCATTCCCGCCAGCCAGATGGTGACGCTGGGCGACCAGCCCAATGATGTGCTGATGTTCCGCAAGAGCGGCATGTCCATCGCCATGGGCCAGGCCAGCCCGGAGGTGCAGAAGCAGGCGACCCATGTTTCCACCTCGTGCGAGGAGGAAGGATTCGCCAATGGAATCGAGAAATTCGTGCTGGGGGATGCGTGAGATGACCGGTGGACATGATGTGAAAACGGGCGCGATGGTTGTCCTGCCCGATGCCGAGGCCATTGCCCAGCACATGGCGAAATGGCTGACGGAACAGGCGCTGGCGAAAAAGGGGAGGCCGTTCGTAATCGCCCTTTCGGGCGGGTCCACGCCAAAGCGGCTGTACCAGATCCTGGCCTCCGCTGAATATCGCGACCGCTTTCCGTGGGCGAACACGCAGTTCTTCTTTGGCGATGAGCGTTTCGTGCCCGAGAGCGATGCGGCCAGCAATTACAACATGGTCGAGACCGAGATGCTGGCGCACGTAAAGGTGCCGCCCGCCAACGTGCACCCCATGCTCACATCGGGCGACCCGGCGCAGGCGGCGGCAAAGTATCAGGCGGAACTCGAAGCGGTTTATGGTGGCAAGACGCTGGAACCCGGCCGCCCGCTCTTCGATGTGGTGATGCTGGGGCTGGGTGATAACGGGCATACCGCATCTCTCTTTCCGCGCCAGCCGGTGCTGGAGGAGAAAAAGCTCTGGGTCTCGACCTGCGTGCCCGATGATGCGCCGCATACGCGCCTCACGCTGACCTATCCCGCCATCCATTCCAGCCGCCATGTGGTGTTCATGCTGGCGGGTGCAGGCAAGCGTGAAGCTTTCGCCAGGGTGCGCGCGGGCGACCCGGCGGAGCCTGCCAGCCATATCACCAGCGAGGGTGAACTCATCTGGCTTATGGACAAGGCGGCGGCGGGGCAATAAGTGCGTGGCGTATCGTATCGGCGTGATACGATACAGGGCCAAATAAAAACGACGGGGCACCCATGGCCGGGATGCCCCGCAGGAAGAGGAAGCAGCGCATGTCCACCCAGAACGCGGACCCACGGGCAGAACTGAAGCGGCAGGCCGCGATCGAAGCCGCCGACATGGTCAAGGACGGCATGGTGGTCGGCCTTGGCTCGGGCAGCACGTCGGCCTTCATGATCGAGGAGCTTGGCCGCCGCTGGGCGGATGGCCTGCGCTTTAGTGCCATTCCCACATCCGAGCGCTCGGCCGAGCAGGCGCGCTCGCACGGCATCAGGCTGGTCACCTTCGCCACCCATCCGCAGATCGATATCGACATCGATGGCGCCGATGAGGTCGAGCGGGGCTCGCTCAACCTGATCAAGGGGCTGGGCGGCGCGCTGTTCCGCGAGAAGATCGTGGCCGCCGCCGCGCGTAAATTCGTGGTGGTGGTGGACGACAGCAAGCTCGTCGACCGCCTTGGCGCGCGCGTGCCCGTGCCGGTGGAAGTCGCCAATTTCGGCTGGACCAGCACCGCCCGCCAGCTTGAAGCGCTTGGTGCCAAGATTACCCAGCGGCTGGACCGGGGCGGCAATGTGTTCGTGACCGATGGCGGTAACATGATCCTTGACTGCCACTTTGGCCCGATTGCCGATTCTGCCTCCCTGCAGCGCCAGCTTGAGCAGATCGTGGGCGTGATCGAGACCGGGCTGTTCATTGGCCGCACGTCGGAGGTGATCGTGGCCACCGCCGATGGCCTGCAGCGGCTGGGCGTGGCATGACCGGCCGCGCCTTGCAGGACCAGGGCATCAGGCCGCTGGTCTTGGTCATCATGGGGGTTTCGGGCTGTGGCAAGACCACGCTGGCCGAAGGGCTGCACAACGTGCTGGGCTGGCCCTATCAGGAAGGCGACCTGCTGCACCCGGCCGCCAATGTGGAAAAAATGGCCGCGGGCATTCCCCTGACCGATGCCGACCGCCTGCCCTGGCTTGAGCAATGCCATAAATGGCTGCTGGGGCGCGTGGCGTCGGGGCAGGGGGGCATCCTGACCTGCTCGGCGCTCAAGCGCTCCTACCGTGATCTGCTGCGCGCGGACGGGGCGGCGGATATCGTGTTCATCTACCTCGAAATTCCCGAGGACACGCTCTACGACCGCCTCAGGCGCAGGCGCGGGCATTACATGCCGCCCAGCCTGCTGCCCAGCCAGCTTGCCACACTCGAGCCGCCCACGGCGGATGAGCACCCCATCGTGGTGCATCTTGAGGAAACGCCCGCCGCCCTCATTGCCGAGACGCTGGGAATTCTGGCGCAGAAATTCCCTGAACGCAAAGGGGGCTAGATGACCGCCCGCCCTGCCGTTCTGTTCGTGTGCATGGGCAATATCTGCCGCTCGCCGCTGGCCGAGGCTGCCTTCAGGCAGGCCGCCGGCGCGGCAGGGCTGGAGGTGGTGGTCGATTCGGCGGGCACGGGCAACTGGCATGCCGGCTCGCCACCCGACCGGCGGGCCCGTGCCGTGGCGCGCCAGCATGGCATCGACATGGGCCGTTACCGTGCCCGGGTGGTCGCGCCTTCCGATTTTACCCGCTTTACCCACATCATCGCCCTCGATCACGCCAACCTTGCGCATCTGCGTGCCATGCGGCCAGAGGGGGCGCGTGCCGAACTGTCCCTGCTGCTCGATCACGTGCCCGGCAGGCAGGGGGAGGCGGTGGCCGATCCGTATTATGGCGATGCCAGCGGCTTCGAGACCACATGGCGCGATGTCAGCGCCGGGGCGCAGGCGCTGGTCAGGCGCCTGCTGGCCCGGCCATGAGCCGCCTCGCCCGCCATGCCGCCACGCTGCTGGGCTCAGGGCTGTGGAACTGGCATCCGCTTCAGGGCGGCGACATTGCCCAGACCCTGCTGGTCTACCTCAATGACGGGCGCACGGTGGTGGCCAAGAGTGGCCCTGACCCGCTGGCCGAGGCCGCCATGCTGCGCGCCATGGGCGAAACCGGTGCGCCGGTGCCCGCTGTGCTGGCCGTGGATGCGGATGCATTGGTGATGGAATACCGGCCCATGGAGGGCACGCTGGCTACCTGCTGGGGCGATCTGGGCCGCGTGCTGGCGCAGGTGCATGAAGCCCGCCCCGAAGGTGGCATGATCCGCTATGGCTGGGCGGGGGATTACGCCCTTGGCGCGGTCAGCGTATGCAATACATGGGCCGATCGCTGGCCTGAATTCTGGGCCGCGTACCGCCTGGGCGTACATCTGGCGCATGTGCCCATTGACGTGGCCCGCCGCCTTGAACAGCTCATGCGCCGCCTGCCCGACCTGCTGCCGGCAACGCCCGCGCCCGCCCTGCTGCATGGCGATCTGTGGAGTGGCAACGTGCTGGTGGCGCATCGGAGCGTGACCGGCCTGATCGACCCGTGCTGCTATTACGGGCATGTGGAGGTGGATCTGGCAACCGTGGGCGTGTTCTCGCAGCCGCCAGCGGCGTTCTACATGGCCGGGGGCCCGCTGGAGGCAGGGTATGCGGTGCGTTTTGCCATTTACCGGCTGTGGATCGCGCTAGTGCACCTGCGCCTGTTTGGCGCGACATACCGGCCCATGGTGGCGCAGTATCTGGATGATGCCGGGGCAGGTTGAGGCTAAAAAGCAAAGGCTTCCGGGTGCCGGCTTTTTTCAAGAAGGCGGCGTTCTTCTGAAGCTTTTTGAAAAAAGCTTCACCAAAAACTTTTTCTACTTAATCTCTGATAGAGACAGTTTTGATTTTGGGAGGGCACCATAAAGTGGCGCGAGTGACGGGGCTCGAACCCGCGACCTCCGGCGTGACAGGCCGGCGCTCTAACCAACTGAGCTACACCCGCATCCGCTGCAACCCCGTGGGGTGGCAACCATTCGGTGAAAGGGCAAATAACAGGCTGGCCCCGCCATGGCAACAGGGCAGGCGAAAAAAAAACGCCATGATCTTCCGATTCATGGCGTTTTTCAGGGGCGGGGCTGTAATCAGGCAGGAATTTCCACGCCTTCGAGCGCAACGGCCAGGCCGCTTACGGTTGCGGCAATGCGCACGGCGGTCTGGATCTGCTCGGTGCTCATGCCTGCCGCGCGGAGCTGCTGCTCATGGCTTTCCATGCACATGCCGCAGCCATTGATGGCCGAGACCGCCATGGACCACAGCTCGAAATCGGCCTTCTCCACGCCGGGCCGCGCAATGATGTTCATGCGCAGGCGTGCAGGCATCTTGGCATAATCGCCGCCCACAAGGTGCACGAAGCGGTAATAGACGTTGTTCATGCCCATGATGGCCGCCGCCGCCCGGGCGGCTTCCAGCGCCTCGGGGGTGAGCTTGGGGCCATACTCGGCCACGAGCGCATGGGTCAGCGCCGTGTTGCGCGTGGCAATGGCGGAGGCGACGAACGTGCCGCCAAGCTGCTGGGGCGTAAGTGTTATGTCATTGGCCAGCGAACTCAGGTTGAGCTTGAGGTCCTTGGCGTAATCGGGCAGCGCGGCCTTGATGGAGTCGATCGACATGGGGGTTCTCCATGGATGTCAGGGGATATGAGGGGGCATGGCCCCGCTTGTCCCCACGCCTGCGCGCGGCAGGGGTCGGGGCAGGCGGCGCGGGCTGCCGCGCGGGCCATGACCCGCGCGGAAACCCGGACTGGAAAGGGATCAGGCCTTGATGAAGGCGTCGCCCTTGTTCCAGTTGCACGGGCACAGCTCGTCGCTCTGCAGCCCGTCGAGGATGCGCAGCACCTCCTGCGGGTTGCGGCCAACCGACAGGTCATTGACGCTGACATGGCGGATGATGCCCTCGGGGTCGACAATGAAGGTGGCGCGCAGCGCGGCACCGGCCTGCTGGGCCATCACGCCGCAGCTTTCGATCAGCTCGCGCTTGATGTCGGCGAGCATCGGGATCTCGAGGGTCTTGAGGTCCTCGTGGTTCAGGCGCCAGTTCAGGTGCACGAAGGCGCTGTCGATCGACACGCCATACACCACGGCGTCACGGTCCTTGAACTCGCCGTTGAGCTTGCCAAACGCCACGATCTCGGTCGGGCAGACGAAGGTGAAGTCGAGCGGCCAGAAGAACACGACCTTCCACTTGCCTTCGTTGCATGCGTCCGTGATCTGCACGAACTCGCCCTTGAGCCCTTCAGGCCCGCCGGGAACGGCGGTCAGGTTGAAGGCGGGAAACTTGTCACCGACTGTCAGCATCAGGAAATCTCCTGTTTGGGTTAAAATATGGAACGGATTGGTATTGCAATCCGGCAAGTGTATCTATGGCGGGGATGCTGCTATCATGCCAGTGAATAATTCATGGATATATTGATCGGCGTCATCGATGCTTCCAATGCCCTCCGCCCAGCAGCTCCGTTATTTGGTCTCGCTGGCCGAACTGCGTCATTTTGGCCGCGCGGCCAAGGCCTGCGCCGTAACCCAGTCCACGCTTTCCGCCGGTATCCTGGCCCTCGAGCGCCAGATGGATGTGCAACTGCTCGACCGTGAGGTGGGCAAGAAAGTCGTGTTCACCCCTCTGGGCGACAGGGTGGTGTGCCAGGCCCGCCACGCGCTCGAGGCCCTGCAGGGCGTGCTCGACATGGCCGTGGCCTCGCGTGAGCCGATGAGCGGGCTTTTGCGGCTGGGTGTCATTCCCACCATCGGGCCGTTTGTCATGCCCACCCTCGTGGCCCGCCTGCCGCGCCAGTATCCGCGGCTGAACCTCTCGCTGAGCGAGGACCTGACCCATAACGTGATGGAAAAGCTGGCGCGGGGGCGACTCGACCTTGTGCTGCTGGCCATGCCGTGCGACTGCGCCGATAGCGAAACGCTGCCGCTGTGGCGCGATCCCTTCATGCTGGTCATGCCGCGCGCCCACCCGTTTGCCCGCCTTGACGTGGTGCCGGTGGCCGACCTTGCGCATGAGCGCATGATCCTGCTCGAGGATGGGCACTGCCTGCGCGAGCAGACGCTGGCCATGTGCCGCCAGGCGGGAGGGTGGTCCTCCGGCCCGGCGGACGAGACGCAGTGCGCCGTCACCTCGCTGTTTACGCTGGTGGAAATGGTGGCGGCAGGCATGGGGCTGGCCCTGCTGCCGCAACTGGCGGTCGAGTCGCCGCTGATGGACTGGACCCGCCTGACCGTGCGCCCCGTAAGCGGCGCGCAGGCATGGCGCACCATTGGCCTGGCCTGGCGGCCGCGTTCGCCCCGCATGGCGGATTTCCACGCCATTGCCCCGCTTTTCGTGCCAGATTCCATCCCGCAGGCGAATTCCCTGCTGTAAAATGGCGCCAGAATCTGCTGCTGGAGTTGACTCATGGCGCAGGCAAGGGTATTCGGGTGCCTCTTTTGCGGCACATCGCCGCTAGTCGAGGGTCGGATCATGAAAATCAGAAACAGCCTGAAATCGGCCAAGGTTCGGGACAAGGACTGCCGTGTGGTCCGTCGCCGTGGCAAGGTCTACGTCATCAACAAGAAGAACCCGCGCATGAAGGCCCGTCAGGGCTGATTGCCAGGCGGCCTTGACCGTCCGGTTCATCTTTGAACAGCCGCAAAGCCGCGCAGGCAGGTTTTCACTAACCTGTATGCGTGGCTTTTCGTGCGTACTCATGCTTGCGGCCAGCCTGTTGCCCCTGCAGGCCCATGCGGCGGATGCGCCGGCCCATGGGCTCGACCGGCATGCAGGCCCGCCTGCCAGGATGCAGGGCAGCACCCCCGCCGAGCCATCGCTGGACAGCCTCGAGACGGAACTGGCCCATGCGGCCACCGCACGCGGCGCGCGCGACCTGCTCGGGCGCATCGAGCAGGTGCGCCTGAAGGATCTGGCGCCCACCACCACGCTGCTGGTGCGCCGCGCGCAGGATGACCTTGATGCCCAGCGTCCGCTCGATGCCGAACAGGACATGGACGATGCCCTGCTGCTCCAGCCCGATGTTGAGGTGCTGTGGCGCAACCGCGCGCAGGCCCGCCTTGCCGCTGCCAACCCTGATGGCGCGGTGGCCGACCTTGGCGTGGCGTTGCACCATGACGGGCGCGATGTCATGGCGTGGAAGATTCTGCAGGAGGCGGAAGCCCAGCGCGGCGACTGGCAGGCCGCGTGGAAAGCGTGGCAGCATGTGGTGGAACTTGAACCCACCATTCCCGACGCCGCCCACCAGACCGAGCAGTTGCGCCTGAAGGCCTTTGGCCAGCCTACCTGAAAAATCTCATTAAAAATAAAAGTTTTTGGGGAAGCTTTTTTCAAAAAGCTTCGAAGGACGCCGCCTTTTTGAAAAAAGGCGGCGTCCAAAAACGTTTGATCCTGATCCTTGCCTATCAGCGGTCCGTCAGGCGGAACTCGATGCGGCGGTTACGCGCATAGGCCTCTGCCGTGGTGCCGTTATCAAGCGGCTGGTAGTCCGAAAAGCCGGTCGCGGCCAGATGGTGCGGGTTGATGCCCTCGGCAATCAGCAGCTTGACCACCGTAATGGCGCGCTCGGATGACAGCTCCCAGTTGCTGGGGAAGGCGGTGTGAATGGGCAGCCGGTCGGCATGGCCATCCACGCGCAGGATCCACGGCACATCGGGTGGAATCTGGGCGGCGACCTGCCGCAGCGTTTTGGCCAGGATCTTGATCTGCTCCACGCCCTCGGATGACAGGTCGGCACTGCCTACGGGGAACAGCACCTCGCTCTGGAACACGAAGCGGTCGCCTACGATCTGCACGCCCTTGTGGTCCTGCATCACGCTGCGCAGGCGGCCAAAGAATTCGGAGCGGTACTGCTGCAACTGCTCCACCTTGCGCGCCAGCGCCACGTTGAGCTGCATGCCAAGGTTGTCGATCTTGTGGTCGCGCTCCTGCACCGTCTGTTCGCTGACTTCGAGTGCGGCGCTGACGGCGCTGAGCTGCGCGTTGAGCTGGGCAAGCTGCGTATCAAGCGCGCTGGCGTGGCTCTGGGCGGTATCGCGCTCGCTGGTCTGCTGGTTGAGCTGGGCGGTGAGCGAGGTGGCGGTGGACACGTCCGCCTCATGCTCCTTGTGCAGGGTGGCGATCTCGGTCTGGAGCGCCGTGGTGTGGCTGTGCTCGAGCGAGAGCATCTGGGCCAGGCGGGCCACCTCGTGCTCGAGCTGGTCAAGGGCCTGCTGGCGCTTGTTCAGGGTTACGGACAGGAAAGCCTGCCCCAGAACGAACACCAGCAGCACGAAGATGATGACCATGAGCAATGTTGACAGCGCATCAACATAGCCCGGCCAGGCATTCAGTTCGGAACGGATCGAGCGACGGGAACGGCGCGCCATGAAATAAACCTTGCCTTGATCTGCGGTCAGGAAGCGGAGTGGCCCGTTCCGGGCGTGCTCGCGGCAATGGTGCGCGCAAGCAGGCGCAGGTCGTTGCGGATGTCGGCTGCCATCTGCTCACGGCCTGCCGCCGATTCCTGCACAAGGCGGGCCAGCAGGGATTCGATGCCCTGCAGGTGGTCCTCGCCCCGGTTGTCGGCCAGTTGGGCCAGGCGGTCGTTCAGCGCGGTCAGCAGGCGCTGCTCCTGCGCGCGCGTCTCCTCGCTACGGGCCATGAGGGCCTGCAGCTTTTCCATGTTCTCGGCGGTGTGCTCGAGCAGCGCCTGCACATAGGCGGGCACGCTCGCATCATTGCCGCCAACCTGCAGCCCGCCTGCCGAGAGGCGGGTAATGGTGGCCAGCCATTCCTCAAGCTCGTTGAAGAAGCGGGTCTGGGCCTGACCTGCCGTCAGGTCAAGAAAGCCCAGCACAAGGGCGCCGGCGAGGCCGAACATCGAGCCGGAGAACGCCGTGCCCATGCCATGCAGCGGGCCTGCCAGCCCGGTCTTGAGCTGGTCGAACATGGCGTTGGTGTCGCCATTGCCCACCGACATGTTGCCAATCACATCGGCAATGGAGCCCACGGTCAGCAGCAGGCCATAGAACGTGCCGAGCAGGCCGAGGAAGATGAGCAGCCCGGTGAGGTAGCGCGACAGCTCGCGCCCCTCGTCAAGGCGTGCGGAGAGGCTGTCGAGCAGCGACTGCATGACCGGGGCGGACAGCGTGAGCCTGCGGCCCTTGTCGTGGGTGGCCAGCATCGAGGCCATGGGGGCGAGCAGGCGCGGCGGCGGCGGCGTGGTCAGCCCCTCACGCGGGTGGCGCAGGATGTTGACCCAGCGCACCTCGGGGATGAGGCGCAGGATCATGATGATGTTCCACGCCACACCGAGCACGAGGATGCCGATGATCAGGCCATCAAGATAGGGATTGTTGCAGAAGGCCTGATAGAGGGTGGGGGAAAGCAGGGCTGTGACAACCCCGACAGCCAGAAGAAACACAAGAACCCGTAAAAGGTAGGTCGTCGGTCGTGTCACGCAGTGGTTTCCTTAATGCGCCGGTGGCTCGGTTTGGGTGGTTGAGGCCACCACACCGGAACGGGTCACGTCAACACAATCCGCACCCGCGCCCTGGGCATCCGCGTCGGGCAGGCCGATGGCGCGCACATAGATGCGTGTCGGGGCCACGCCCGCGTGGATCAGCACCGAACGCACGGCAAGCCCGCGGCTCAAGGCAACCCGCCGTGGCGTTGAGGGATCATCGGGGCGGCCTTCGCCATAGGCTACGATGTTGATGTGCTGGTCAGGCAGCTTCTGCATGAGTGTGGCAAATGTTTGCAGGGCCGTCATCATGCGCGGATTCATGTCGGCTGACTGGGTGGCGAAGTGCAGGCGCGTGCCACCCGTCACCTTTTCCGCCCGGCCGCGTGCCTGCGGGTCGGGCTTGACCTCGGGCGGAGGCGTGAAGGGGTGCAGCGGCACATGCGTCTCGGGCGGGTGCAGCACCGGGTTGTCGGGTGGTCTGGCGGCTACTGGCGGCAGGGCGGCAATGGCGGCGGCGGGGGCCACGGCGTTGGTGCTGCTGCTGGGCATGGGGGCTGTGGCCGCGGCGTGGGTGCCGGCCGGGGCTTTTGCCGTGGCGGGTGCTGCCACGGGGGGGGCTGCCTGCGGCGCCGGGGCCGTAGCGGCATGACGGGTGGCGGCTGACGGGCTGCTGGCACCGTTGCGGGGGCGGGAAGTGGGCGTGGGGGGCACCTGGGCTGCAGGTGGCGCGCTGGCCGCACTTTCCGGCGTATCAGGCGTGGTGGCGCCCGACAGGCTCATGCTGCCGCCATCAGGCAGCATGGCGGCGCGTTTTTGGGGCGCGCCAAGTGCGTCAAGCGCGCTCTTGCTGGTGGTGACCTGTGCCTGTGCGCTGCCCAGAAGGGCGCAGGTGGCAACGCCGAGCACGGCCAGCACGCGTGCCGACCGGCGGGGAAGGGAGGGGAATGAGTGCTGCATTATGCCCGGCAGGCTACCGGGCTGCAGGCGGGGGCGCAATCGGCAAACGGGCCACAGGGGCCCTGCCGTGCATCAACCGATGCTGCTGGCCACGAGTTCGCGCAGCGGGCCGTGCATGTGGGGGTTGCCCACCACAGCGTCGATGGAGGCGCCAAGATCGTTCAGATCCTCGCCCGCGGGGTCGGTTGCGTAGCCACCGGCCTCGCGCACGAGCAGGATGCCGGCTGCGCAGTCCCACGGCTTGATGCCCAGTTCCCAGTAGCCGTCATACCGGCCTGCCGCGACCCAGGCGAGGTCGAGGGCGGCGGCACCGAATCGGCGGATGCCAGCAACCTGCGGCATCAGCGCGCCAAGCGTGCGGGCAAATGACAGGCGGTTGCGCGCCGAGACCTTGGCAAACGGAATGCCGGTGGCGAACAGCGCCTCGTTCATCGACCGGCGGGCGGAAACGCGCAGGCGGCGGTCGTTGAGGAACGCGCCCACGCCTTTTTCGGCCCAGAACATCTCGTTGACCACGGGGTTGTACACCAGCCCTGCCACGATCTCGATCGTGCCATCGGGCAGCCGGCGCTGCAGGCCGATGGAAATGGCCCAGTGCGGCACGCCGTGCAGGAAGTTGGTGGTGCCGTCCAGCGGGTCGATCACCCAGCGCCATGTCCAGCCCTCGCTGCCCGAGGCACCGCTTTCCTCCATCAGGAAGGCGTAGCCGGGCCGGGCGCGGGCCAGTTCCTCGTGGATGGTGGTTTCGGCCCGCAGGTCGGCCTGCGAGACGAAATCGCCAGGGCCCTTGATGCTGACCTGAAGCTGCTCGACTTCGCTGAAGTCACGCAGAAGGCGACGTGCGGCCTTCTGGGCAGCGTTCTGCATCACCGTCATATGGGGAGAGAGTCGCATTGCCACGGTGATCGGTCCTGTCTGGTTCGGCGGTGGAACGGGTGTAAGGGGTGAAGAAAAGGCGGGCCGCGGCCTGCGGGCAGGCAGGCCACAGCCCCTGTGGGCTCAGGATTTGGCGCGCTCGACGTAGCTGCTGTCCTCGGTGCGGACCACGATGCGCTCGCCAGCTTCAATGAAGGGGGGCACCATGGTCTTCACGCCATTGGACAGGCGGGCGGGCTTGTAGGACGAGCTTGCCGTCTGGCCCTTGACCACCGGGTCGGCCTCGACCACCTCAAGCGTCACCTGGGCTGGCAGCACGACGCCAACCGGGTCGCCTTCCACAAGGTTGAGCACCAGGGTCATGTTGTCCTGCAGGAAGGGAGCCTGATCGCCGAGCAGGTCAAGCGGCAGGAGAAGCTGCTCGAAGGTCTCGGGGTCCATGAGCACGATGTTGTCGCCGTCCATGTAGGAGTAGGTGTATTCCTTCTCCTCGGTCATCAGGCGTTCAACGGTGTCGGCGGTGCGCCAGCGCTCGTTGGTCTTGTTGCCGGTCTTGAGGTCGCGCATTTCCACCTGGATGAATGCGCCGCCCTTGCCCGGCGTGATGATCTGCTGCTTCAGGACCGTCCAGCGACGGCCGTCGTGCTCGATGACCTGCCCGGCACGGATCAGGTTTGCCTGCTGCTTCATGGTGGTCCCTGTATGGTTGTGGGAAGTATGGCGGTTCGGCTTCTAGCGCCCCGCGCGCGGAAGGGCAAGGTTTGGCGCCCTTCTTTTCAGCCCTGTTCGCGCGCAAGGCGGTGCAGCGTGCCATCAGGCGCCAGCGCCGCGAGCATGCCATCGGGGCCGATGCGCAGGTAATCCGGCCCGATGGGCACCTTGCCATGCCCGCCGGGAATGTCGAGCACATAGGTCGGCCACGCAATGCCCGTCACCCGCCCGCGCAGGCTGGCCAGCAGGCGCTGTCCCTCGCGTATGGGCACGTGAAAGCGCGCGGTGCCCGGCGCCGGGTCAAGCTGGTGCAGGTAATAGGGGCGAATGCGGGCGGCCACCTGCGCGCGCAAGAGCGCCTCGAGCGCCTCGGTCGTGTCATTGACTCCGCGCAGTAGCACGGACTGCCCCAGCACCGGTATGGCGCGCGCCTGCACGCGGCGGATGGCGGCGCGGGCCGCGGGCGTGAGTTCGCGCGCGTGGTTGACATGCACGACCAGCCACATCGAGCGCGTGGTCTCCAGCGCATCCGCCATTTCCTCATCCAGCCGGTCGGGGTCGGCCACCGGCACGCGGGAATGGATGCGGATGGTGTGGATATGTTCCATGCCCTCAAGTGCCTGCATGATCATGCGCATGCGGCGCGGCGAGAGCATGAGCGGGTCGCCGCCGGTCATCACGACTTCATGAATGTCGGGGTGGGTGCGCAGCCAGTCGAGCGCGGTTTCGAGTGCCGCCTCATCAAGCACGCCGCCGCCGGGGCCGACATGCTCGCGGCGGAAGCAGAAGCGGCAGTAAAGCGGGCAGACCAGCAGCGGCTTGAGCAGCGCGCGGTCGGCATAGCGGTGCACGATGCCCGGCACGGGGGAGAGCGCATCATCGCCAATCGGGTCCGGGTCTTCGGTCGGGTCGGCGTGGCATTCCGCCGCATCGGGAATGACCTGGCGGCCGATCGGGTCATCTGGCGTTTCGATCAGGTCGGCAAAGGCAGGGGGAATGGCGGTGGCGTAGTGTTGCGCCACGTTTTCCAGCGCCGGAGCCTGCGCGGGCGTAACCAGCCCTGCCGCAAGCAGGTCGGCCACGCTGCGCAACGTGCGCGGGGTCTGGGGGGGATTGACCGGGAGTGCCATGCGGGGGCTGTACTGCGCGCTTTCCCTTGCTGCAACCCAGGAGCGTGCCCCATGCCCGAGTCCCTGCCCCCACGCCCCGACTGCGCCCGCATTGCCGACCGGCTGCCGCGGCTGCTGCGCCGCAACCTCGTGCTGCGCGGCGTGCGGGCCTTTTTTGATGCGCGCGGTTACACGGAAGTCGAGACCCCCTATGCCGTGCCGACTCCGGGCGAGGAAGTGCACCTCAAGGTGTTTGCCACCGAGCGTGCGGGCGCTGATGGCAGTCGTGAGCGGCTATGGCTGCACACCAGTCCTGAGTTTGCCATGAAGCGCATCGTCGCCGCCACCGGCCTGCCCGTGTACCAACTGGCGCGGGTGTGGCGCAATGCCGAGGGCAGCAGGCTGCACGCCCATGAATTCACCATGCTGGAATGGTACCGCCCGGGTGCGACGCTGGCAGGGCTGATGGATGAAACCGAAGCCCTGCTGCGCGCGGTCCTGCCGCCGGTGGTGCGGGCGGGCGGCGGGGATGAGATCAGCATTGCCGCGCCCTTCGAGCGGCTGAGCGTGGCCGAAGCCTTTGCCCGATATGCAGGCGTGGACATTCTGGCGCATGAGGGCGACGCCCCGGCGCTGGCTGAGGCCGCAGGGTGCGACCTGCGCCGCGATGAGACGTGGGAGGATCTGTTCTTCCGCCTGATGATGGCACGCATCGAGCCCCATATCGGCCGCACGCGCCCCACCTTTCTCACCCACTGGCCCGCAAGCCAGGCGGCGCTGGCCCGGCGTGACCCGGCGGACCCGCGCGTGGCGCTGCGTTTCGAGCTTTATGCAGGCGGCATTGAACTGGCCAATGCGTTCGAGGAACTGACCGACCCTGCCGAGCAGCGCGCGCGCTTCGAGGCTGACCGGGCGCGGCGGCTGGCGCTTTACCCCGGCGAATCCGGGCTGGACTGGCCGATGGACGAGGCTTTCCTGTCCGCCCTTGGCAACCTGCCGCCGTGTGCGGGCATTGCGCTGGGCTTTGACCGGCTGGTGATGCTGGCGGCGGGCACGAACCGGATTGCGGATGTGCAGTGGCTGGGAACCAGATCGTAAAATACTAGAAAGTAATAAAAGTTTTTGGGTGCCGCCTTTTTTCAAAAAGGCGGCGTTCTTCGAAGCTTTTGAAAAAAGCTTCACCAAAATTTTTATACTTTTTGGTCTATCAGGATTTGCAACCCGCGGCCTCGCTGGTAAAAAGACCACCGGCCTCATGTCGGCAGGTATTCATCCCGTTCGGGGTGCCTGAACCCGGTCATGGAGCATTTCTTGCCATGTTGACGGATTACGACCTGCCCCCTGCGCTTGAGGCGGACCTCGTTGCGCTTGGTCAATGCCTGCTGGCAGGGATTGCGCCGCCCCCCGCCCTTGTCGCGGCGTGTGTTGCAAGGCTTGATGGCCTGCCAGCGGCGCAGGTTGTTACGGCCAGTGTGCGGGCCGGACAGGCGTTGTGCTGTTTTTGTTACCCCGTAACAGACCCCCGAAAGGATCGCCGCCGCATATGCGGCGTGCTGGCCACCATGCCCATGCTGGCGCAGGTTCTCATAGTGCACCGCGATGGCCATGTGCGCGAGGCTGCCCTCAACGCGCTGGCCACCGTGCCGCGCTCCCCTTTCATGCTGGCGGCCCTTGCCATGCGCCTCAATGACTGGGCAGCCCCCGTGCGCGAGGCTGCTACGCGGTGCGCAGGCAGGCTGTTCTTGCAGGTTGCGCCTGATGTCGCGGTCACCATGGGCCTGGCCCTGCGGGGAAGCTGGCAGGACTGGACCCGCTGGGCACCCGCGCAGGCTGCTTGCATGGACCTGTTATGTGCCCGCCCCGCCGTGCGGGTGGAACTGGTCGCGCGGTTCGCCACCGTGTGCGATGCCCCGTTGGGCGTGACCCTGCGTTATTTCCTGCGCACGCCGCTGCTTGATGCCGCCCTGCCCATGCTGGCGGCCATGGCGCGGCAGGCCAGCGTGCGGGCGACCGCGCTGCAGGTGCTGTTATGGGGGCAGGCGCGATGGAAAACGGGCACCCGGCAGGAATGGGTGGACAAGTCGCTGGGCCTTGCGCGCCCCGCGCCAGAACTGGCGCGGCGTAATGTCACGCTGTCCGTTGACCGTAAGGTCCTGATCGCCACGGCCCTGCATGACCGTGCCGCCATGGTCAGGCGCACGGCGTTGCGGGCATTGGCGCAGTGCAGGCGGGATTTTCCCGATCTGGCCACGATGCTGCCTGCGCTTGAGGCGGATCCCAGCCCGACCGTGCGCAGATGGGCGGGGTACCTGCAGCAGCAGGCACGGCCATAAATTAAAAGTTTTTGGGTGCCGCCTTTTTTCAAAAAGGCGGCGTTCCCCCTAAGCTTTTATCCTTCTGCGGCCACGATTGCCGCGTTCATGGCCTTTACGCCTGCACCCGGTCCATCAGGGTGCGACCACACAGCGCTGATGACCGACAGGAAATCCGCCCCCGCGCGCACCAGCGTGCCGCAGTTATCTGGCGTGATGCCGCCAATGGCCACTACCGGCAGTTCGATCATGCTGCTCCACCACGTGAGCAGCGCAGGGTCGGCCCGCACTTCGGTCTCTTTCGAGGGCGAGGGGAAAAACGCGCCAAACGCCACGTAATTCGCCCCGGCCTCGCCCGCGCGCAGGGCCATGTCACGGCTGTCATAGCACGATACGCCGAGTTGCAGGTCGTCACCCAATATGCGCCGGGCGGTGGCCACGTCGGTATCGTCCATGCCCACATGCGCGCCGTCGCAGCCGCAGCTTACGGCAAGGTCGGGGCGATCATTCATGATGAAGGCCACGTCACGCGCATGGGTCACGGGCTGGAGCACATCCACCGCGCGGCGGATCGTGTCGTCATCAACGTTTTTAAGGCGCAGTTGCACCGCCGCAACCGGGCCTGCGTCCAGCGCCTGGGCCAGAAGGGGGGCGAAGGTCGCCGGATCAAGCGATTCGGGCGTGATGAGATAGAGCTGGCAATCGGTCATGTCGGGCCGATCCTATGCCACCGGGGCGGCTGCGAACAGCCCCCGCATGGCCAGCTTCGCCATGCGGGGCACCGGTAGCACGATCAGACCTTCTGGAGGAAGATGTCGGTAATGTCACCAAGCAGCTTCAGGGCTTCGGCCCGTGGGCGCTGGAAGGTGTTGCGCCCGATGATCGAACCGAACCCGCCACCCTGATGGATGCCGCGAATGGTGTCGAGCAGGTGCTCGGTGGTGGTGTGCTCGCCACCCGAGAAGATCACGATGCGGCGGCCCGCAAAGGCCGACTGCACCACATGGTGGATTCGCGCGGGCAGGGTGGCGATATCGACCTTCTCATCGATATAGACCTTCTTGGCCGCGGGCAGGCACAGATCCTCGGTCGGGGGCTTGACCTTGATGATGTGGGCACCCAGTTCGGCGGCGATATGGGCGGCATAGGCGCAGATATCGATGGCCGTCTCGCCCGCCTTGTCGAGCATCGGGCCGCGCGGGTAGCTCCACACCACCACGGCAAGCCCTGCATTCTTGGCCTCGCGCGCCATCTCGCGCAGTTGCTCCATCTGGTGGAACTGGTAGTCGCTGGCGGGGTAGATGGTAAACCCGATGGCCGAGCAGCCCAGCCGCAGCGCATCGGCGACCGTACCGGTCACGGCCTGGTTCTTCTGCGTGGTCAGGCTGTCGGAACTGTTGCATTTGAGAATGGTGGGGATCTGGCCGGCAAACGTGCCGGCCCCGGCCTCGAGCATGCCCAGCGGGGCTGCGAATGCGTTCAGCCCCGCCTCGATGGCCAGCGAGTAGTGATAATGCGGGTCATAGGCGGGCGGGTTGGGGGCAAACGAGCGGCCCGGCCCGTGCTCGAAGCCCTGGTCAACCGGCAGGATCACCAGCTTGCCGGTACCCGCGAGCTTGCCGGTGTTCATGAGCCGGTAGAGATTGGCCTTGGTGCCCGGCGTGTCACTTTCGTAGTGGTCAAGGATTGCCTTGACCCGCGGTGTCAGTGTCATGTCTTGTTCCCCTTGCAAATGGCTGTCCGTAGCATCCTGCGCCTGCCCGGACGGTTCTGTCATGGGATGTGGGGGGCACGCAGGTATCTTTCCAGCGCATCCCTCGCACCCCTTGCGGGCAGGTCCAGCGCGTGCGGGCGCGTGCGCAGCACGTGGCCACCCGTCATGCATGCCAGTGATACGAGCGCATCGTGCTGTGCTGCCGTGGCGCTGACAATGACACCGCTCAATCCTGCGCGCAGGGCGGCTGCGGCGTGGCCCGCCGCCTGCCCGCAGTCCAGCCAGGCGGGCAGCGGGCAGTCCGCCACCAGCGCCGCCCACCACGGCACGCCCATGAAACACCCCGCCCCGGGCGGGGAAACTACGGCGCAGTCCGTGCGTAACGATGCCGCCGTGGTGGTGACCAGCGCCAGCTCGCCTGCGCCTGAAACCGTGATAAGCGGCATATAATGGTCATGTTTGTCGATCATGCTTGACGTTGAAACCGCACCGCGCGATCAGTTCAAGGGGAGGAACGAGGGAAAGGATGAACGTGTCTGATATTATCATGCCACCGGAACAGGATGCCGCACGCTCCCCTTCGGAGGCTGGAGAGAATCCGGCTGACCGCCTCGAACTCGCCCTCAACCGCATCGCCTTCGCCCTTGATCGCCGCACCGACCAGGCCCCTGTCCAGCCACCCGCGGCGCCCGATATCGACCTGCAGGCGCTCGCCGCCAATATTGACGTGCTCATTGCCCGCGTGCGCGACGTGCTTGATGATGGTGGGGAAACCACCAGCGGGGAGGAATAGGCCATGAGCCAGGTTACCGTGCGCATCAATGGTTTTTCCTACGCCGTGGGGTGCAAGGAGGGACAGGAAAAACACCTCCAGGCCATGGCGCAGGAAGTCGAGCGCCGGATCGAGCGCATCCGTGAACTCGGCGGCCATAGCGGCGAGGGGCGGCTGCTTGCGCTTGCCGCCCTGCTCATGGCTGACGAAATTCATGACCTGACGGCGGAAAAAATGTCATCGGACACCGCCCACCAGCTTGCGCAGGGCCGGCAGGCGCGCATTGAGAACGAACGCCGCAAGGAGCAGCTTGCCCACCTTGTCGAACGTGCGGAAAACATTGCGGACGCACTGGAAGAAGACTAGATAGAAGGGGCGGGGCTGCCGGGTGCGTCAGGCATGATTCAACCCCTGGGCCGATAAGCACTTCCTAGGGAGCTGGCACTGTCGTGATCGTGGTCACGTTACCTGGCGCCCACCTGCGTCAGCAGGTCCGGGAGGGCTGATCCGACCAACGGCCATGGCGGCTCCGTATCATTTTCCATGACTTCCATCGCAAACGAATCGTGGTCCACCGCGCATGCCAAACAGGCCCTGCGCGGCGTCATGGCCAGCAGGCGGGCCGCCTTTGCCGCAGACCCCGGGCGCGGGATGGCCGAGAAAAGCCTCCAGCACCGCATGGTCCGTGCCCTGCGCGGCATGGCGGCGGCAGGCGATTCCATCGCCCTTGTCTGGCCTTTGCCGGGCGAGAGCGCGCTCGAGCCCGTCATGCACGCGCTCCACGCCGATGGCCTGTGCATTGCCCTGCCCGAAACCACGCCGAAGGGCCATAAGCTGGTCTTCCGCCTGTGGCAGCCGGGCTGCGCCATGCGCGCGGGCCGCTATGGCACATCCCACCCCGATGGCCCCATCGTGCAGCCTGATGTGGTGTGCGTGCCCCTGCTGGCATTTGACAGGCGGGGCATGCGGCTGGGATATGGCGGGGGCTATTATGATCGCACGCTGGCCAGCCTGCCTGCGGCGCGGGCGGTGGGGTTTGGCTTTTCCTTTCAGGAAGTGGCGTGCATCCCGACCGGCCGGTATGACGTGGCGCTGCCCGCGATCGTGACCGAGCGTGAATGGATCCGGTGTCGTGGTGACGGGCGGACGCGGTAGATAAAGGCTGTTTTCTTGAGAATACTGTTTCTGGGCGATATTGTCGGGCGCGTGGGGCGCGAGGCCGTCATCTCCCGCCTGCCCGGCCTGCGGCGCGACCTTGCCCTCGACCTGGTGGTGGTCAATGGCGAGAACGCCAGCCACGGCTTCGGCCTTTCGCCCGCCATCGGCCGCGACCTGCTTGCGGCGGGGGCTGATGTCATCACGCTGGGCAACCATAGCTGGGACCGGCGCGACCTGATCGGCCATATCGACAGCGAACCCCGCATCATCCGCCCCGCCAATTACCCGCCCGGCACGCCGGGGCAGGGCAGCGTGGTGGTGGAACTGGTCGATGGCCGCAAGGCGCTGGTGGTCAGCATCATGGGCCGGCAGTTCATGGATGCGATGGATGACCCCTTCCGCAGCGTGAGCGATATTCTCTCGCGCCACCGGCTGGGCGTGACCATGCACGCCGCCGTGGTGGACGTGCATGCCGAGGCCACGAGCGAGAAATGGGCGATGGGTCATTTCCTTGATGGCCGCGTGTCGCTGGTCATTGGCACGCACACGCATACGCCCACGGCGGACCACCGCATCTTCCCCCACGGCACCGCCTTCCAGACCGATGCGGGCATGTGCGGCGACTATGACAGCGTGATCGGCATGGGCAAGGAGGCTGCCATTGCCCGATTCGTGCGCAAGATGCCCGGCGAGCGCCTGCAACCCGCCGAGGGCGAGGCCAGCATTGCAGGCATGATGGTGGAAACCGATGACGCCACCGGCCTCGCCCGCCGCATGGCGCCGGTGCGGCAGGGGGGGCATCTGGCCCCCACGCTGCCGGATTTCTGATCAGCAGATAAAAGACTGTTTGAAAACAACTGATTGATAAAAAATAACAAAAGTTTTTGGGTGCCGCCTTTTTTCAAAAAGGCGGCGTTCTTCGAAGCTTTTTGAAAAAAGCTTCACCAAAAACTCTTATGATTTAGCGGAAGGCTGGCTCGTCAAACCCGCGCAGCTTGCGCGAGTGCAACCGGTCCACGCCCTGCGCGCGCAACTGCTGCATGGTCTCGATTCCCACCACAAGATGCTGGCGCACGCGCTCGCGGTAGAAGGCATTGGCCATGCCGCGCAGCTTGAGTTCGCCATGCAGCGGCTTGTCCGAAACACATAGCAGCGTGCCGTATGGCACCCGGAAGCGGAAGCCATTGGCCGCGATCGTGGCCGATTCCATGTCCACCGCAATGGCGCGTGAGGTGTTGATGCGCGTGAACAGCGCACCCAGCCGCAGCTCCCAGTTGCGGTTGTCGGTGGTCATGACCGTGCCGGTGCGCAGGCGGGTCTTGACCTCGGCATCATGCAGGCCGGTCACGCGGGCGGTCACGTCCTGCAGGGCCATCTGCACCTCGGCAATGGGGGGCACGGGCACCCAGGGCGGCAGGTCGTCGTCCAGCACGTGGTCATCGCGCAGGTAGCCATGCGCCAGCACGTAGTCGCCCAGCTTCTGGCTGCGCCGCAGCCCCGCGCAGTGCCCCACCATCAGCCAGCAATGCGGGCGCAGCACGGCCAGGTGGTCGGTAATGGTCTTGGCGTTGGCGGGGCCTACGCCGATGTTGATGAGCGTGATGCCATCGCCATCGGGGCGGCACAGGTGGTAGGCGGGCATCTGCGGCAGGTTCTGGCCCGCATGGGTGGCCGCGTGCGGCGCATCACGGGTGTGGATGATCTCGCCCGGCTCGACAAACGCCGTGTATTCCGACCCCGCATCCACCTGCGCATGCCCGTATTCCCGAAACGCATCGACATAGCGCTGGTAGTTGGTCAGCAGGATGAAGCGCTGGAAATGCCTTGGCGCCGTGCCGGTGTAGTGGTGCAGCCGCGCCAGCGAGTAATCGGTGCGCTGGGCTGTGAACAATGCCAGCGGGCGCGGCACGTCGGGGCGGGGGATGTAGTCGCAATTGGCGATTGAATCGTCGGTCACGTGCAGATCGGGCAGCGCGAAATGGGCCTGGATCCACGCAAGATCCGACTCGGTCAGCGAGGTTACCGCCTCCTCCATCACGTAGGAGAGCGGGATGGGCTGGCGCGACAGGCCGACCATGACCGGCGTGCGGTAATGGCGCAGCAGGCTTTCGATCTGTTCGCGCCAGTAGGCGCCGAACAGGGCAGGGCGGGTCAGCGTGGTGCCATAGAAGCCGGGCTCGAGCACCACGTCAAAGGGCGGGCGCGGTCCATGGGCGGGCAGGGCCGCAGCGGGCATGAAGGCAAGGTAGGGATAGACCGCATCCGCCAGCCCCGATGTATCGCGCGTGGCGAAGGCGTGGCGGATCAGCCCGGCGGCGTGGTCATAAAGCTCGGTAATGCGGGCCACGGCGGCATCGGCATCATCGAAGGCGTGGAAGTCATGCCCGGCCTGCTGCAGGAGTCGTGCTGTGTCCATGGCGATGAAATCTCCTTCTGCCCGTGCGTTCAGCGGCGGATCAGGATGTAGTTGATGGTCAGGTCGATGGGGAAGGTATCGCCCTGCATGTCCGGCGGCACGGGGGGAAGCTGGGCGTTGCGGAACATGCCCGTCGTCGCCGCATCAAGGTAATACGAGCCGGACTGGCCGGTCAGGCGCACCTTTTTCACGTGGCCGTCGCGGTCGAGTTCCACATGCACCGAGGAGGGGCCTTCCTCGCCGGCCTGGGCGGCTTCCATCGGGTAGTACATATGGCTGCGGATCCAGCGTTCGAGTTCCTCGCCGTAATCGTCGCTCACGCCCTTGATCTGGGTACTGGTGGAGTAGGGCGCATTGATCTTGCCATTCTGCACCACCGGCCCGAGCGAGAGGTCGATCGGCCCGCCCGTGCCACCCGCGCGCCCCTGCCTGCTGCGCCGGGGCAGGGGTGAGGCGGAGAGCGACCAGTTCATCGGGTGCTGCAACGCCGCATAGGCGTTGGGCGAGGACTGGCTCTGCGACTGCTGGGCCGCGTGGCTGCCGTGGCCGGAGTTCTGCATGGCGGGGTTGAACTTGTCCTGCTGCTGCGACTGCGGCACCGACAGGTCGGAGGGTGCCTCGCTCAGCGGCGGGGCGGAGGGGGTGTCCTCGCTGGGGGCATTGGCGGAGGGCGACGAATCCTCGCTGTTGTGCTGCGGGCTGTTTGTATTCTGCTGCGCGCTGGGCGAGGGCTGCTTGTCCTGCTGCTGTTTGGGCGCGTTCTGGCCGCCCGCCATGTCGGGCGAGGACTGGCCCTGCAACCCGCTGGATGTGGGCGGCGAGAACACCATCTCCACCTGCGGTTCCGTGCGCGTGGCGTCGGGCGTGCCATGCTGGCTGTGATGGGCGGATTCGATCAGGATGGCAGCCAGCAGGGCGGCGTGCAGCAGCCCCGATATGGCAATGGCGCGCCCCGGGCCGGGCGTTTCCACCGTATCGGGACGGATCAGGCCCGATATCATGGGGCGCAGCTTGCGGTAGCCGGGTGGCGGCGGCACGGGGGTGCCGGGCAGCAGCCTTTCGCGCGCGGGCGGGTTGTACTGTTCCGTGCGGCCATTGCGTGGCAGGCGGCCCCCGGCGGGCAGCGGGTCGCGGGGGATCAGTACGGGCTCCACGGCCTCTGGCCGCCGGGAGGAGGGACTGAGTGTCACCGTCATGAAAGGCTGCGGGTCTCCGCCATGTGGGTCTGTTGCCGGGGCCTGCCTGCCTGCCCTGGCATGTTGCCAGCATAACTGACGCGGGTGGGTGGCCTGTCAAGGACCGGATGCGTAACGGAGGGCTACTTCAGTAGCTTTCGACAAAGTTTTCCAGTAATTCGGCGAATCTCTCCGGGTTTTCGACATGCAGCCAGTGCCCCGCCCGTTCGATCAGTTCAAGCCGGTAGCACGGAAAAAGCCTGCGCATGATGGCATAATGTTCGGGGCGGATATAGGGCGAATTCCCGCCCGCCAGGAACAGCGTGGGGCCGGGATAGGTGTAGCCTTCGGGGATGTAGGGCCAGCTTTCGACGTTGGACATCGATTCCACCATCTCGCGCAGGCCGATGCTCCAGCCGGGGTTCTCCCCCACGCGGATGTTCTGCAGCATCAGTGCGCGCACATCGGTGTTGGGGATGTAGTGCTGCAGCAGCCGTTCCGCCCCCGTCCGGTTGAGAAAGGGCGGGAACGGCATCCGCAGCATCTGCTCGCCCAGCGCGAACTGCCCGTGGCCGGTGCGCGCGGGCGGAATATCGGCCACCAGCAGGCTGTGCACCATGCCCGGCCGGGTCAGGGCCAAGGTCATGGCCACCTTGCCACCCATGGAGTGGCCGACCAGCGTTGCGGGCAGCGCGTTGTGGTGGGCCAGCGTTTCCAGCAGGTCGCCCGCCATGGTGTTGTAGTCCATCAGGCCATGCGGGCTTTCGCCGTGGTTGCGCAGGTCGATGGCCAGCGTGCGCCGGGTGCGCGCAAGCCTGCGCTGGAAGAAGCCAAGGTTGCGCGCCCGCCCGAACAGGCCGTGCAGCAGGACAATGGGGGGCCTGCCGGCCGTGTCGGGCCCGCTTTCCTCGGGGCCGCGCTCAATGACGTTCAGTAGCACCAGCTTGTGTTCCTATCGTCCGGTCGTCTGTCTGGGCGGGATGTTGCAGGTCCAGCATGATCTTGCCCATATGGGTTCCGTTTTCCATGAGTTTATGGGCCTCGGCAACCCGCGCCAAGGGGAAGGTGGCATGGATGAGTGGGCGGATGGCCCGCCGTGCCAGCAGCGGCCAGACACGGGCCTCGAGGTCGCGGGCAATTTCGGCCTTGTAGGCCGCATCACGCGGGCGCAGCGTGCTGCCGGTCACCACCAGCCTGCGGGTCATGATGCGTGCCAGGCTCACGCCATCGGCCTTCGCCCCGCCCTGGAGTGCTATGATGACCAGCCGCCCGGCTATGGCCAGGGATTTGAGGTTGCCCTCCATATAGGCTCCGCCAATCATGTCGAGGATGACATTGACCCCCTCGCCATCCGTCAGTTCCTTTATGCGCGTGGGAAAGTCCTCGGTGCGGTAGTTGATGGCCGCGCGCGCACCCAGCGTGGTGCACAGCGTGCATTTTTCGTCCGTGCCGGCGGTGGCGTAAACCGTGCCGCCCAGCGCGTGCACAAGCTGGATGGCCGTTGTGCCGATGCCGCTGGTGCCGCCATGCACCAGCACGCTCTCGCCGGGTTTCAGCCCCGCCGCCATGAACAGGTTGGACCACACGGTAAAGAATGTCTCGGGCAAGGCGGCTGCATGCAGCGCGTCAAATCCCGCGGGCCAGGGCAGGCACTGGCCCGCGGGCACGGTGCAGTACTGCGCGTAGCCCCCGCCATTGACCAGCGCACATACCCGCGCGCCGGGTGCTGGAAAGGCATCGGGCGGCACGCCTTCGCCCACCGCCACGACCTCGCCCGCCACTTCCAGCCCCAGCAGGGGGCTGGCGCCCGGCGGCGGTGGATACAGCCCCTGGCGCTGCATGATGTCGGGGCGGTTGATGCCTGCGGCCATCACCCGCACCAGCACCTCGCCCGCGCGGGGGCGGGGCACCGGCACGGTGGTGATGTGCAGGCAGTCGGGGCCGCCCGGTTCGCTCACGGTCACGGCCTGCATGGTGGCGGGGGGTGCCTGGGTCATGGTCTGTCCTTGCGTTGGTGGAGGCCTCCAAGGTTTAGGCGATATGAGGGCTGCGACCAGTGCGCGGGAAGTGCAATCGAGCAAACGTGCGCGCGGGCATGGGGCCGGACATGAAAAAAGCGCCGGAACCCTCAAGGTTCCGGCGCTTTTCATGTCGGTCCCGTTCCCCGTGGGGGAAGGCGGGATCAGACGGAGTAGTACATCTCGAATTCAGCCGGGTGCGGCGTGTGCTCGAACTTGTAGACTTCCTGCCACTTCACTTCACAGTAGCTCTCGATCTGGTCCTTGGTGAACACGTTGCCAGCGAGCAGGAACTCGTAATCGGCTTCCAGCGCGGTCAGGGCTTCACGCAGCGAGCCGGCCACGGTCGGGATCTGCTTGAGTTCCTCGGGCGGCAGGTCGTACAGATCCTTGTCCATGGCATCGCCGGGGTGGATCTTGTTCTTGATGCCGTCAAGGCCGGCCATCAGCATGGCGGCAAAGGCGAGGTAGGGGTTTGCGGTCGGATCGGGGAAGCGGACCTCGACGCGCTTTGCCTTCGGGCTGGTCGCATACGGGATGCGGCACGAGGCGGAACGGTTGCGGGCGGAGTAAGCCAGCAGCACAGGAGCCTCGAAGCCCGGGATCAGGCGCTTGTAGGAGTTGGTGGACGGGTTGGTGAAGGCATTGAGCGCCTTGGCGTGCTTGATGATGCCGCCGATGTAGTACAGCGCCTCATCGGACAGGTCGGCATAGCCGTTGCCGCCGAAGGTGGGCTTGCCGTTGCGCCAGATCGACTGGTGCACATGCATGCCCGAGCCGTTGTCGCCATAGATCGGCTTGGGCATGAAGGTTGCCGTCTTGCCGTAGGAATGGGCGACGTTGTGCACGCAGTATTTGTAGATCTGCATGAAGTCGGCGGAGCGGACCAGCGTGTCGAACTTGGTGCCCAGCTCGTGCTGCGACTGTGCCACTTCGTGGTGGTGCTTCTCGATGGGCAGGCCCATCTCGCCCATGGTGGTCAGCATTTCGGCGCGCAGGTCGCCTTCGCTGTCAACGGGAGCTACCGGGAAGTAGCCACCCTTCACGCCGGGGCGGTGGCCCATGTTGCCTTCGGGGTAGTCCTTGAGCGACGCGCCGGGGCCTTCGATGCTTTCAAGCTCATAGGTGCCGAAGTTCGGGCCGGTGCCAAAGCGCACGCTGTCAAAGATGAAGAATTCGGCTTCGGGGCCGAAGAAGGCGGTATCACCAAGGCCGGTTGACTTGAGGTACTGCTCGGCAAGCTTGGCGGTGGCGCGGGGGTCGCGGTTGTAGAACTGCCCGGTGGAGGGCTCCACGATATCGCAGATCAGGATCAGCTGCGGCTTGGCGGAGAACGGGTCCATCACCGCGGTGGTAGGATCAGGCAGCAGGATCATGTCGCTTTCGTTGATGGCTTTCCACCCTGCGATGGAGGAACCATCGAACATGAAGCCTTCGCGGAAGGTGTCATCCTCGATCGTGGTGACGTACTGGGTGGTGTGGTGCCACTTGCCGCGCGGATCGGTGAAACGCAGGTCAACCATCTCGACCGCGTTTTCCTTGATGATTTCAAAGACCTTCGCGATGGCTTCAGCAGAATGCGACGGTGTTGAAACCGAGGCTGAAGCCTGTGCTTTTTTTGCCATGTTAAATTACCTGTCCTGACTTTGGTGTGCCGTTCCATGCGGCGCGGCGGTTATGGTTACGGAAACGCAAGGCCGCTGTCGATAGGCCAGCGGCCATGAGACCCATGTTTGCAGGCCAACCCTCAGATGGCATCAGGCCCCCGCTCGCCCGTGCGGATGCGGATGACCTCGCTGACCGGGGTGATGAAGATCTTGCCATCGCCGATGCGACCGGTGCGGGCGGCGGCCATGATGGCCTCGACCGCGCGCTCGGTCATGTCATCGGTGCAGACGACCTCGAGCTTTACCTTGGGCAGGAAGTCGATGATGTATTCCGCGCCGCGATACAGTTCCGTATGGCCTTTCTGGCGGCCAAAGCCCTTGGCCTCGGTGACGGTGATGCCCATCAGGCCGATCTCATGGAGGGCATCCTTCACCTCGTCGAGCTTGAAGGGCTTGATGATGGCCTCGATCTTTTTCATGCCTGTTGGTCTGTCTTCCGTCTCATGGCATCTGTAGTGCATGCCGCCCGTGTTGCCGTGGCAGGGTTGCACGGCTTTCATTTTCAGGCAATCGGGTGATATGGGCAAAAATACGCATTGCCCGCACCCATGCGCACACGGACAGGATAAGACGATGAAACCCGCCAACGCGATGCTTTCAGGGCTGCCAACCACCATATTTTCCGTCATGTCGGCCCTGGCCATGGAGCATGACGCCATCAATCTCGGCCAGGGCTTTCCTGATACCGAAGGCCCGGCTGACCTTGTCGAGGCCGCGGCCACCGCCCTGCGTGACGGACGCAACCAGTACCCCCCGCTTGCCGGCCTGCCCGAATTGCAGGGCGCGGTGGCGCGGTCGAATGCGCGTTTTTATGGCATTGCCGTCGAGCCCGCGCGTGAGGTGGTGGTGACCTGTGGTGCGACCGAGGCCATCACCGCCTCGCTCATGGCGCTGGTCAACCGGGGCGACGAGGTGGTGGTGTTCGAACCCCTTTACGACACCTACCTGCCGGTGTTGCGCCTGCTTGGCGCCGTGGTGCGCACCGTGCGCCTTGCCCCGCCGCGCTGGGACCTGCCGCGCGCGGAACTCGCGGCCGCCTTTACCCCGCGCACCAAGGCCATCTTGCTCAACACGCCCATGAACCCGACGGGCAAGGTGTTCACGCGTGATGAGCTGGAATTCATCGCGGGCCTCGTGGCGAAGCATGATGCCTATGCCGTGTGCGACGAGGTGTATGAGCACCTGACCTTCGCCCCCGCCCGCCACGTGCCGCTGATGGCGCTGCCGGGCATGCGCGGGCGCTGCATCCGCATTGGCAGTGCGGGCAAGAGCTTCTCCATGACCGGGTGGAAGGTGGGCTATGTCACCGCGCCCGCGCCGCTGGCCGCCCTCGTGGCCAAGGCGCACCAGTTGCTCACCTTTACCGTGGCGCCCAACCTGCAACGCGCCGTGGCGGTGGGGCTGGACAAGGACACGGCCTATTTCGAGCGGCTGGCCGAGAGCATGCGCTCGGCGCGCGACTGGCTGGCCGAAGGGCTGGGCCGGGCCGGATTCGACGTGCTGCCGTGCGATGGCAGCTACTTCCTGATTGCCGATATCGCGCCGCTGGGCTTTGCGGGGGGCGATGTGGCGTTCTGCCAGCAGATGACGCGCACGGTGGGGGTGGCCGCCATTCCCGTCTCGGCCTTCTATGATCAGGCGGGGGCGGATATTCCCGATCGCTACGTGCGTTTTGCGTTCTGCAAGAAAACGGGCGTCATTTCGCAGGCGGTGCAGCGGCTGCAAGGCGTGCGCGGACAGCTCTGCGCGGAAAATGCATGAAAATGCAAAAAGGGTAATTGACGGGTTTGCCCGCCTTCTCTAAATAACCGCTCCAGTTGTGGCGGACGTAGCTCAGTTGGTAGAGCGCCGGTTTGTGGTACCGGTGGTCGCGGGTTCGAGCCCCGTCGTTCGCCCCAACCCGTATTTCCCTTAAAATCAGAACATTCTGTCCTGTGCGGCTTTTCAGCAAAAAGCCGCTGGTTTGAACGTGCGCGCAAGCCCCAAGGCTAGTGGCAGCGGCTCAAGGCCGAGTTGCGCGCGCATGGGGGCAATGTCGAAAACCTTGTCTTCCATGAGCCGCCGGACCTCGGCGGGCGTAATGGCGGGCAGGCCCGGCAGGCTGAGCCGTGCGAGCGCCATCAGCATCGTGCCGGGCACCGGCAGCACCGGGCGGGGCCGTAGCCCGGCGGCCAGGGCCACCATGCGCGTGAAATCCCGGTAGCTGACCTGATCCCCCCCCGCGATAATCAGGCTCTGCGGCCCATGCCAGTCGCGCCCGATGGCGGCGAGCAGCGCACGGGTTACGTCACCCTGCCATATGGGCTGGAGCCGCGCGCGGTCGCCGACGGGTAGCGGCAGCACCGGCAGGCGGCGCATCAGGGCGGCCAGGCGCTGCACATTGTTCTCGCCCGTTGCGCCATAGATCATGGTGGGGTGCAGCAGCACGCCATCGCGGCCCGAACCGGCCAGCGCCTGCGCGCCGTGCAGCACGCCGCGCGCATGGGCATCGGGCCAGCGGGTAAAGATGCGGGTACTGCCCAATGCCACGAATCGCGCCTGCGCGGGTGCTGCCGCAAGCACGGCAGGCAGGTGGCGGGCATGGGCGGTCAGGACAATGGTGGTGGCGTCACGCAGGGCATGGCGCAGCCGGTCGGGATCATGCGCAAGGTCGGCCAGCCGCGCGGGCATGGGCAGGCGCGTTGCCTGCCAGCGCGCCCCGTCGCGCACGATGGGCACGAAATCCCTGCCCGCCGCCCGTAGCGCCCGGCACAGCGCCAGCCCCGAGCGGCCATTGGCCCCGATGACATGCACGGGGCCGGAGTGGTGCATCAGGGCGTGGAAATGGTCAGGCCCAGCGGGGCCGCGACAGACGGGTCGCCCGCCATCGACAGGGCAATGCCCAGCATCATCAGGTTGACCGGCTTCATCGGGCGCAGCGCGATCTGCAGCGGGTGATCCTGTGGCGATTGCAGGAACCGGCCCATGGCGCGCAGCGAGGCATCATCGGACGCGGCCAGCGAGGCGAGCAGGTTCTGGCGGTAGATTTCGGGGTCGGTATTGCGGCTCTTTGCCAGGCCCGCCAGCACATGGCTGGCCAGGGAGTGGTCCTCCCACGTCATGGCGGCGGAGACGATGCGCGCAGTCTCGGGGATGATGGCCATGTCATCAAAGGGGATCTGGTCGAGTTCGGCCACCACGGTCAGGTTGCCCATGTCGGCCGACTCGATGGTCATCGGCTCAAGATGCACGCGCCCCGCGCTGCGGTCGCTGGTGCTGCTGATATGGATGTTGCCGTTGAAATGGTCATAGCCAAACGCATTGAGAATCGTCTGGTTATCATTGCCGGTGGACCACAGCGTGAGGTTGCCCAGCGTCGTGTCCATCTTGTCCTCGGTGGCGGTGGAGAAGCTGGAGGTGGCGACATGGTCGATCTGGAGCATGGGGTGGGTGCTGTCGATCTCCACCTTCCTGAGGTCCATCGTATGCGGATGGCTTTCATGGATCAGGTGGCCCGACTGGATCAGGCTTGCGACCTCGCTGGCAAAATCCGGCCCGTCGATCCTGATGTGATCGACCGAGATCCGGCGCGTGGGCGCGAGGTTGATCTGGGTGGCCAGCCGGTCGAGATCGAGATGCGAGGTGCGGCCCACCCCGTACTGCTCCACGGTCATGCGGGCCACGGTCACGTCGGTCTGGCTGGAGGGAATGGCGAGATGCATGTTGGTGAGCGTGCCGTCATCCAGCACGAGGGAATCGAAGCCGAGCGGGCGGCTGGCATCGGCACTCGCGCGGTCGGTATTGGGCAGCACCAGGTTGCGCAGGTCCACCTCGTCAAGCGAGATGGTGCTGGCCTGGGTCATGATCTTGACATCGCGCAGCACGATGCTGCCGATCTTCTCGCCCTGCACGTTATTGCCGGTCAGCCCGCCAAGCCGCACGTCAGCCGCGATCAGCGTCATGGCGGGGTTGTGGTAGGTGACGGCCGTAAAATGCGCGCCCCGCGCCAGCGTGCGCGGCCGGGCCGTGGCGTAGCTGAACGTGGCGTTCGGCCCGATGGAGGCGCGGAAGTCGGCTATGCCGGCTTCAAGCCTGTGCTGGGCAAAGTGATGCACCCCCCAGCTACCAACCAGCAGCACCAGTACAAGCAGGGGAATGGCGGGATAGAGTTTCTTCACGAGGCTGATATCCGTAATGACCGTGAACTGACTGCTATCGCATTGTGCCCCCCCCTCGGCAATCGCCCGTGGGAAGGTCGTGATGCGAAAGATGGCGGTATCATGATACCACACGCGATTTTTTAGCGGAAAAATGCCGCCCTCAAGGGATTATGTGCTTGACGTTTGCACATGATGCGGCTGATAACGCGCCACCTGTTACCGCTACATTACTGGACGGAACACTAGATCCATGAAGACCACACTTTCGCTGAAGCCCGCCGAGGTGACGCGTGGCTGGACCCTGATCGACGCCGAGGGGCTCGTTCTGGGCCGCTTGGCCGCCATCGTTGCCCAGCGCCTGCGCGGCAAGCACAAGCCGCAGTTCACCCCGCATGTTGATTGTGGCGACAATATCGTCATCATCAACGCCGAGAAGGTTCGCCTGACCGGCAACAAGGTTGACCAGAAGCTGTTCCATTATCACACCGGCTACCCCGGCGGGATCAAGGAGCGCACCATCACCCAGCGCCTGACCGGCAAGAACCCCGGCCATGTCGTGCGCAAGGCCATCGAGCGCATGATCACGCGCGGCCCGCTGCAGCGCGCGCAGATGAAGCACCTGTATGTCTATGCTGGTGCCGAGCACCCGCATGAGGGGCAGAAGCCGCAGGTTCTCGATGTTGCATCGCTCAACCGCAAGAACGCCGTCAACACCCAGAAGGTCGGGGGCTGAACCACATGTCCGAAACCCAAGAACGTACAGGCACGCTTGCTGACCTCAAGGAAGCCGTTGCTTCCGGCCAGGTGACCTCCGCGCAGGAAGCCGCTCCGGTTTACGAAGCCAAGCGCGACGCGCAGGGCCGTGCCTACGCCACCGGTCGCCGTAAGGATGCCGTGGCCCGCGTGTGGATCAAGCCGGGCAAGGGCGACATCATCGTCAATGGCCGTCCGGTCGGCACCTACTTCGCGCGCCCCGTGCTGCGCATGCTGATCACGCAGCCCTTCCTCGTGGCTGACCGCTACAACCAGTTCGACGTGTACTGCACGGTCGTTGGTGGTGGTCTGTCTGGCCAGGCCGGTGCGGTCCGTCACGGCATCAGCCGTGCGCTGACCCACTACGAACCCGCGCTGCGCAGCATCCTGAAGGCCGCTGGCTTCCTGACGCGCGATTCGCGTGTTGTTGAACGTAAGAAGTACGGTCGCGCCAAGGCCCGCCGCTCCTTCCAGTTCAGCAAGCGCTGATCCGGCTTTTCCCGCAGCCCTGTGCTGCGGGGAACGGGTTTTTCAACGGGGTCGGTCCAGCAATGGACCGGCCCCGTTGTGCGTCCGGGCGGCTTTACAGGAAAGGATTGTCCACCTTGGCAGGCTTGCGTGGCGGCAGGGCATCGGGCAGGTCTTTTTGTGCCTCAAGCGTCGTGACCACCTGCTGCATGAAGGCGAGCAGCGCCTGGGCGCGGGCCAGCCCGGCCCTGTCGCGGCAGAAATCCGTCTGGCCATAGAAAGCGATGCTGTCGGTGCCGTTTTCCACCGTCATGCCGCCAATGGTGCGGCTGGCGCTGTTATCGGCGAAGGGCACGAGGGCGGGGGAGTGGGCGGTCATGGTCATGTCTCCTTCATCCAGAATATTTCTTGCAGGGCAGGTGCAGAATCCGCTCGTAAACAAGCCGAAGTTTTTGGTGAAGCTTTTTTCAAAAAGCTTCAAGGAACACCGCTTTTTAGAAAAAAGGCAGCCCCCAAAAACTTTTAATTTTTCTTTTTACCAACGAGCATATACACGCCGCCGGGTGCGCCGCCGCGCGTGCTTCGTGGCCGTGCGGGCATGGCCAAGCGGCAGCGCCATGCAGGTCTGCTTTACGTTCGCTGGCAGCGCGGGGAAGGGATCGACACCGGTGATGCGGGTCAGTTCCACCACGCTGACATGGCTGCAACCGGGGCTGCGCGCCACATTATGGCAGACATACACGCCCGATTGCTGCCTGCGGGGGTCATAGACCGCCTTCCATGTGGAGGTCGGCACAAGCACCCGGTCCGGTCCGATGGCTGACAGGCTGCTTGCGTGGAAGGCGGGGCCGGTCACCACGTAAAGATTGCCCGTGCGCAGGGCCAGGCCACGCACAGCGGATTCGATCTCGGCCCAGCGGCCCCGGTTCAGCGCCGCGCGCTGGGGCACGATGTTGGAGAGCGCGAAGGTTTCCTGCTGGCTCTGCCGGTCGGGCATGTCGCCCGAGGGCGCCATGTGCCCGCGATCGAAGCCGGAGCGCACGTAATCCTCAAGTTCGGCGCGCGCGCCGGGGGCAATGCGCGTGTCAGGGTGGAATTCACCTTCGCGCGGGGTCTGCATGGCCGCGCGGACCATGGCGGTGTCGAGGTGCTCGGTCACCCATAACGGCTCTCGCGCCAGGGCGGAATACAGCACGGCGAAGCGGGTACTGCACAGGAGTTGCGTATCGTGCGCCAGTTTCGGGTTATCCACCACGGGCAGTTGCTGGCCTGCGCCGAGTTCCGCGCAGCCTTCGGCGCGGGCGGGCAAAGTGGCTGCAAGGGCCGTGGCAAAAAGCAGCGCGGACCAGGCCATGCGCGGGCAGAGAAAGGGGTGAGGCACGCTCTGGTGTTATCCATCTGTTCTGGTAAAACGGCAGCTTATCCATGAAACATCTGCTGGAGCAGGGCAATGGCTGAACGACCCGACCAAGGCAATCCGCAGCAGTCGCAGCCCTTTATCATGAACCGGCACGAACTGGCCCCGACCCCGCGCGAGCGCCGGTTGCGGCTCGGTCTGCGCGTGGTGACGGTGCTGCTGCTGGCAGCGGCCCTGATTGATCTGGCGCTCCAGTACATCAGGCATCCCGCCTAGCGCACGGAAAGAAAACCGATAAAATTTTTTGGTAAAGCTTTTTTCAAAAAGCTTTGAAAGAAAAGGCTTTTTCAAACACAGACGGCACCAGTTACCGTGCGCCGGTGCCCGCGTGTGAGGGCGGCGGCAGGTCGGTCTCTGGCGTGGCACGGCCGAGTGCAATGGTGACGTCCACCGTCTCCTGATTGACCAGCGCATCGAACCCGGGGTCGACTACCGGGTTGCGGGTAGCCGCTGCCATGTCGCCAAAGCGCAGATGCGCCCAGTCAATCCGCGCATCGGCGGCGCGGGTCATGTCAAAGGCCACCATCGGGTGGCGGGTGCCATCAGGGGCGGTATAGAACCAGGCAAAATGGCAGCTTGCAGGCGCGCCGCGCTGGGTAAACAGCGCATGCACGAAGCCCGGCGTCACATCGATCTGCACTGTGTTCATGAGGTAGTGGGGGATCTGTTTCTGTAGCGCGGGCGTGACCTGCGTGTTGAACAGCCCTGCCTGAATCATTTCCGATATGTGGGCCAGGAAGGTTGCCTGATTGATGGTCATGTCCACCCGGCAGGGCGTGCTCTGGGCAAAACGGGTGTCGATGCCCCAGGCATGGGCCGTGGTCTGCGGCCCCATGATCGGGGCGGGATAGGCCGGTGCCGCATGGCCCGGAACGGGCAGCAGGGCCACGGCCAGACAGGCCCCCGCACCTTCAAGCAGGTGGCGCAGGCGATGCGGGCGGGGAAAGCATGCAGGGCGGTACAAGGCGGCAGGAGTCCGTATTCAGGGGTAGGGAAACAGGCTGACCCCTTTCCTGTCATGAAGAGGGGCGTCTTGCCAGCCCTGCCCGGCAGGCGGGGTATGCCTCATGGCAGGGTTGCATATCAAATCTATGTAATCGGCACCTATGTTTCTGCATTTATTAAAAATATATTATATCTTTAATGTATTGTTCCAGTATCGATTTATCCATTCATAAAAGTGGCCCTTGAAATGCCACAATAATGCTCTTTCTATCCTTGCCGGCAAATGCTACAGCATGCGGCAACACGATACGGCACAGCGTTGCGAAATCGGACGCAAGTGTCTGTAAAAAAATGTTTTTAACAGCCAATACGCCGGGAAACCCTTCGGTCCGGGCCGCGTTGGCGCGTTACGGTAATAGCAAGAAACAGGCCATGACCGGCATGCGGGTTGTCTCCAGATGAGGGGAAACCGTACGGCATGCTGGTGCAAAGGGCCGCTCAGGGCAGGAAGTCATGTTTGATTCAAAGATCATAGAAGTTGATGGCGTGTTTGTGGGGGCGGCCATCATTACCGGGCTGGCCACGTCGCTGCGCTTTTATGCCACGCATGAAAGCGTGCGCTCGCTGCATAACGCCATTCTGCCCGACCTTGCGGCGCTGCGGCACCATGTTACGGCCACGTTTCGCCGCATGGGGCGTGGCAGGGCCTGCCTGCCGGGCGCATAAACCTGAAAGTTTCGGGTGAAGCTTTTTTCAAAAAGCTTCGATAAAGAGTGCCGCCGTGGCCAATCACGGCGGCACTTGTAAATTCTAGCGGCTGGTGCGGCGGCCAAGCTGGCTGACATCGCGCACGGCGCCACGGGCAGCGCTGGTGGTCAGCGCGCTATAGGCCTGCAATGCGACCGAGACCGTGCGCGTGCGGTCAGGCTGCCAGGCGCGGTCGCCGCGCTCTTCCATCGCCTCGCGCCGGGCGGCCAGCGTGGCATCGCTTGCGGTGGTGCGCAGGATGCGGTTGGGGATGTCGATCTCGATCGTGTCCCCTTCCTCCAGCAGGCCGATGATGCCGCCTTCCGCCGCCTCGGGCGAGATATGGCCGATCGAAAGCCCCGAACTGCCGCCCGAGAAGCGGCCATCGGTAATCAGAGCGCATTTCTCGGCCAGGCCCTTCGATTTGAGGTAGCTGGTGGGGTACAGCATTTCCTGCATGCCCGGACCGCCCTTGGGGCCTTCATAGCGGATCACCACCACGTCGCCCGCCACGATCTCGTTGCCCAGAATGGCGGAGACGGCGGCATCCTGGCTTTCAAAGATGCGGGCCGGCCCGGTGAAGGTGAGCAGGTTGTCCGCAACACCTGCGGTTTTGACGATGGCGCCATCCTCGGCCAGGTTGCCAAACAGCACGGCCAGCCCGCCATCGCGGCTATAGGCATGCTCCGCATCACGGATCGCGCCATTCGCCCGGTCGGTATCAAGGGCCTTGTAGCGGCTGGACTGCGAGAACGCCTGCGTGGTCCGCACGCCGCCGGGGGCGGCGCTGAAGAAAGTACGGGCGGCTTCATTGGCCGTATCGGCGTTGATGTCCCACTGCGCCAGACCGGCCGCCACGCTCGGGGCATGCACGCTCGGCGCATCGAGATGCAGCAGCCCTATGCGGGCCAGTTCGCCCATGATGGCGGGAATGCCGCCGGCGCGGTGCACGTCCTCCATATGGATGTCCATGCGCGAGGGCGAGACCTTGCACAGGTTGGGCACACGGCGCGAGAGGCGGTCGATATCGGCCATGGTGAAGGGCACTTCGCCCTCGTGGGCTGCAGCCAGCAGGTGCAGCACGGTGTTGGTCGAGCCACCCATGGCCACATCGACCGTCATGGCGTTTTCAAACGCGGGCTTGGTGGCGATGCCGCGCGGCAGGGCGGTGGCATCATCGTTTTCATACCACCGCTTTGCCAGCGCCACGATGTCGCGGCCCGCGCGCTCGAACAGGTCGCGCCGGTCGGTGTGGGTGGCGACAAGGCTGCCATTGCCCGGCAGGGCCAGGCCGAGCGCCTCGGTCAGGCAGTTCATGGAATTGGCGGTGAACATGCCCGAGCACGAGCCGCAGGTGGGGCAGGCGGAGCGTTCGATCGTGGCTGACTGCTCATCGCTGACATCCGGGTTGGCCGCCGCCACCATTGATGTGATGAGGTCAACCTGCTGCTCGGTGCCGTTATTGAGGATCTTGCCCGCTTCCATCGGCCCGCCAGAGACGAAGATGGTGGGGATGTTGAGCCGCATCGCCGCCATGAGCATGCCCGGCGTGATCTTGTCGCAGTTGCTGATGCACACCAGCGCATCGGCGCAGTGGGCATTGACCATGTATTCCACCGCATCGGCAATCAGCTCGCGCGAGGGCAGGCTGTACAGCATGCCGCCATGGCCCATGGCGATGCCGTCATCGACCGCAATGGTGTTGAACTCGCGGCCAATGCCACCGGCCTCGGCCACGGCGCCCGCCACGAGCTGGCCCAGGTCCTTGAGGTGGACATGGCCGGGCACGAACTGCGTGAACGAGTTGGCAATGGCGATGATGGGCTTGCCGAAGTCGCCATCCTTCATGCCGGTTGCACGCCACAGGCTGCGCGCACCGGCCATGTTGCGGCCATGGGTCGTAGTGCGGGAACGATAGGCGGGCATGACAGTGACCTCTCGCGTCAATCTGGTTACAGAAGGGGATTGAAGTTGCCTGATCGCATACAGGACGCACGCCCCCCGCGCCACCCCAAAGCGCACCGGCCTGAACCAGCCGTTAACCGGGAGTGTGCAAGGCTGTGGGGCGCGGTGGGCGCAACTCCACCCCGTGGCCAGTCGTTCATCTGATAGCTTATCCTCATCTGCACAAGGAGCACATGCAGCAATGCCTCAACCGGAACCCAAGAACAGCACGGCACGACGCGGGGTGCTGGCGCAGATACGTTTTCCGGTTCTGGGGGTGCTGGCTATCGCGATCATGGCGCTGGTCATCTTCTGGTCATGGGACTGGTTCATTCCCATCGTGGAGCGCAGGGCGGGCGCGGCCCTTGGCCGCAAGGTCACGGTGGCGCACCTGCATGTGCATATCGGGCGCGTGATCCGCGTCAGCGCCGATGACGTGCGCATTGACGAGCCGGACGGGTTTGAAAAGCTGCCGCCCTTCGCCACGGCCGACCACCTGATGGTGGGCTTCAACCTGTGGCACCTGCTTGAAGGCCGGATCGACCTGCCGGTCATAGCACTCGACAGGCCGGTGGTTGAACTCAACGCGCCGCGCGGGGGGCGGGCCAACTACCAGTTTCCTGACAGTGGTGGCAGTTCATCGGGCGGCATGCCGCGGATTGGTGAACTCAACATCAATGACGGCGCGCTTCACCTCGTGCATGCGGGCCTGCGCAGCGACATGCGCGCGCAAGTGCATACCACGCCCGGCAAGGGCGACATCCAGCCCCGCATCGTGGCTGACATACGCGGCACCTATACCGGGCAGGCGATTATCGGCCATTTCTCGGGTGGGGCGCTGGTCTCGCTGGCGGACCGGACAAAACCCTACCCGGTGGACGTGGACGTGCGCCACGGCCCCACGCGGCTGACACTGGCGGGGTCGGTTGATGATCCGATTGCGTTCAGGGGCGCGCGGCTGCGGCTGACGCTGGCGGGGCCGGACATGTCGCTGCTTTACCCGCTGACCGGCGTGGTGATTCCGCAAACCCCCGCCTACCATGTGGCGGGCGGGCTTGATTATGTTGATGGCCGGGTGCGCTTTCATGAATTCGAGGGCACGGTGGGCTCCAGCGATCTGGGCGGCACGCTCAGCGTGGACCCGCACCAGGCCGTGACCTTTGTTGATACCGACCTGCACTCGCGCCATGTGGACCTTGCCGATCTGGGCGGCTTCTTTGGTGCGACGCCGGGCGACCATCCCTCGACCGCGCAGCAGGCGGCGGAGGAAAAGGCGCATGAGGCCAGTGGGGCCGTACTGCCCACAACGCCGATCAACATGCCCAGGCTCAAGGCCACCAATGTCCATCTCGCCTATCATGGCGACCATATCGAGAACCGGCATGTCCCGCTCGACAATATCGACGTGCTGGCCGATATCCGCGATGGCACGATCGATGTACATCACCTGAACTTTGGCGTGGGCCGTGGCCGTCTGGCCAGTAGCGGCACCTTCGTGCCGCAGGGCAACGGGGTGGATGCGCGCATCCGCATCGACATGGAACAGATCGACCTTGCCCGCCTCATGCAGGCCATGGGCCGCAACCTGCATGGGCAGGGCATTATCGGCGGCCACATCATGGTGCATGGCCATGGCCAGTCGCTGGCCCAGATCGTGGGCAGTGGCAATGGTGGTATTACCGTAGCGCTGGATGAGGGCGGTGATATTTCGGCCATCCTGCCCGACCTGCTGGGGCTGGAACTGGGCAAGGCGCTGCTCTCCGCCCTTGGGCTGCCCGCGCGCACCGACCTCAAATGCCTCATAGCCGACATGCCGCTCAATGAGGGCGTCTTCCATACCCGCACCATGCTGCTTGAAACGGGCGATACCCGCACGGTAGGCAAGGGAGACATCAAGTTCACCAACAATACCATCGACTATACGCTGCTCACGCACTCGCGGCATTTCGCCATTGCATCCTTTCCCGGCCCGCTTTACATCACCGGGCCGCTTAAAAGCCCCCATATCCGACCTGGCGCCGAGATTATCGGTCGTGCCGTGGCCTCGGTGCTGACGGGTTTCGTGTTTTCGCCCATCGGGCTGCTGCCCACCATTGAAGGCGGCGTGGGCAAGAACTCATCCTGCGCCAGCGCGATTCATGACGTGAACGAGAACCCGGCCGCGGGTATCGCGCCGCATGCCTCGCGCCCGGTGCGCCACGGCAGCCATGCGCGGGCAAGGGCTTCGCATGCCACGGCTCCGTCGGTTGGCAGCGGCGGGCTGAGTGCTGCTGAACGCGCGCGCATTCATGCCGCCTGGGCTAAAAAGATGGCGGCGCATTGAAGGGTTATTTGTAATTAATTGATTGATAATAAATGATAAAAGTGTTTGGGTGCCGCCTTTTTTCAAAAAGGCGGCATTCCTTGAAGCTTTTTGAAAAAAGCTTCACCAAAAACGTTCTTCTGTCTGCATGCCGTTTTCTGTTTGGGCTTTTCATGCAGCCGCCAGCCCCGCGAATCCCTGCTTGACCGTGCAGGCCATTTCGGCAAAAAGGGGAAACAGCATGGCAGAAATGCTATAATGCCGGGTTAGCACAGTGGTAGTGCAGCGGTTTTGTAAACCGAAGGCCGGGGGTTCAAATCCCTCACCCGGCACCATTTGCATAAAAATCATGAAAAGTTTTTGGTGAAGCTTTTTTCAAAAAGCTTTGAAAAGACGCTGCCTTTTAAAATTAAAGGCAGCGCGCCAGGCCTTTCAGGCAAAAATACGCGCCATCCATTCCTCCACCGTATCGCCGCTGCTGATGGCAGGGTCGATCAGGCCATCGACCATGAAAGTGGGCGAGACGTGAATGCCATTCTGGCGGGAATATTTGCACTGCCACTTGATGGCCTTCTGCAATGCGGGCACGGCAAAGGCTGCGGCCAGTTTCAGCCCGCTATGGCGTTCGATCCGGCGGATGATGTCGTTGGGGGTCGCATCCATGTTCGGCCCGGCGCAGTGGTCGGTAAACTCGAATTCCTCGCGGTGCGCGCCTACGGCAGACATGACGGCACGGGCGGCGTCCCGCCCGTCGGGCAATGTTGCTGCGGCAAGGATGCAGCGCACGATCACGCCCGAGAACATGTGCCACGGCTGTGACTGGAGGCGGATCTTGATGGTGATGCGCTCCGGCCCCGCGGCCTCGAGCAGTTCGGGCAGCTTGGTGAAGGCCCGGACGGAAAACGGGCAGGTCGGCTCCAAAAACGCCTCGAACACTTTCGGGCCGTGGCCCCATACGAGCGGATCGACATGCAGGGTATCGGCGGGTGCTGCCATGTTGGGAACTCCTTCAGGGTTGGGGCAAGCCGGTGACAGAATTCTAGAAACCATACCCGTTCGCGTGGTTCCATGGGCATGGCACGCAAAATGCGGCATAAGCATGCGTTTTCCCGTTTCTGTATGGTGGTGGCCCATGGCGCGTACCCTTTTGCTCAAGAATGCATTGCGTCTCGTGACGATGGATGCCGCGCGGCGCGAGATCGAAGGCGGGTGGGTGCTGGTGCGTGACCGGCAGGTGGCGGCTATTGGCACGCCCGCCGACCCGCTGCCCGCCGCCGATGACGTGATGGACATGACCGGCCATGTGGTCATGCCCGGCATGGTCAACACCCATCACCACATGTACCAGACGCTGACCCGCGTCATTCCCGCAGCACAGGATGCCTCGCTGTTCGGGTGGCTGCAGGCGCTCTACCCCATCTGGGCGGGGCTGACGCCCGAGATGATCCGCGTTTCCGCCTGCACGGCCATGACCGAGCTGCTGTGGTCAGGCTGCACCACAAGCAGCGATCACCTTTACCTGTTCCCCAATGGCGCGCGGCTGGATGACGAGATCGAGGCGGCACGGCAGATGGGTATGCGCTTTCATGCCGCCCGGGGTGCCATGAGCGTGGGTGAAAGCAAGGGTGGCCTGCCGCCTGACAGCGTGGTGGAGGAGGAAGACGCGATCCTGGCCGACACCGCGCGCGTGATCGCGGCCTATCATGACCCCGAACCGCTGGCCATGCAGCGCATTGCGGTGGCGCCGTGCTCACCCTTTTCAGTGAGCCGTGACCTCATGCGCAATGCCGCCGCCCTGGCGCGCGCCACCGGCACCATGCTGCACACCCATCTGGCCGAAAATGCCAGCGACATCGCCTACAGCCGCGAAAAATTCAACATGACACCCGCCGAATATGCCGAGGATACCGGCTGGATCGGCCCCGATGTGTGGCATGCGCACTGCGTGCGGCTTGATGATGCGGGCATTCACCGTTTTGGCGCCACCCATACCGGCATGGCGCATTGCCCGTGCTCCAACATGCGCCTCGGCTCGGGCATTGCCCCCGTGCGGCGCATGGCGGCGGCGGGCATGCGGGTGGGGCTGGGCGTGGATGGCTCGGCCTCGAATGATGGCAGCCACATGCTGGGCGAGGCCCGGCAGGCCATGCTGCTTGGCCGCCTGCTTGATACGCCCGATGGCCAGCCCATGATGCAGGCGCGTGAAGTGCTGGAACTGGCCACGCGTGGTGGGGCAGCCGTGCTGGGGCGTGACGATATTGGCCATCTCGCGCCGGGCATGGCGGCGGATATCGTGGCGTTTGACCTGCGCGGCATCGACCATGCCGGCGCGCAGGCCGACCCGGTGGCGGCCCTTGTGTTCTGCACGCCCCGCCGGGTGGCCTGCACCATTGTCAACGGGCGCGTGCTGGTCCGGGGCGGGCAGTTTACCGAACATGACCCCGCACGCTTGGCTCACCGGCATAATGAACTGGCGCGCGAACTGCTGCAAAAGGCCTGAACCCGGCCCTGCCGTGGCTCAGGGTCGGGGGGTGAGGCCGCGCTGGTAGCGGCGGTAGCCCCTGCGCCCGAGCAGTTTCATGATGGGCAGGCTCAGGTTGAGCAGCCGCATGGAGGTGAGGCAGGCATGGGTGAACAGCTTGTCGAACACGGAACTGAAGATCTCGCGGCTGCCACGCTCGCAGCATTCAAGAATGCGCCCTGCGGTGACATCGGGTTCCTGTGGTGGGTCGATGAAGTTGTAGATCGACCCGCCTGCCGCCATTTCCTGGCTGAGCATGGGGGTGTTGACGCTGGCGGGATAGATGGAGGAAACCTGTATGCGCCGGGGCCGCAGTTCCTGCTCGAGCGCGCGCGCGAACCCGCGCAGGCCGAATTTGGCTGCCGTATAGACACTGCTGCCCGCAAGCGGAAAAGCCGCGGCCATGGAATTGACGAAAACAATATGCCCCCTGCGCCGCATGATGGGCAGCAGGGCATTGGTCAGTTCGATCGGCGCGGTCAGGTCAACGGCAATCTGGCTGGCAATGGTGGTGCTGTCGAGTTCGCCCACTGCCTGCGGCGTAATGATGCCCGCGCAGTGTACCAGCACATCCACTTCGGGCGTGTGGGCGGCAATGTGGGTTGTAGCCTGCTTTATGCTCTCGCTATCGGTCAGGTCGCACACGACGGTGTTGATGCCGGGGCTTGCGGCCCGCGCCTGGCGCGACAGGATGATGATGGTGTAACCCCGCGCGCGCATGCGGCGGACGAGAGCCTGCCCGATACCGCCCGTTGCCCCCGTGACAACGGCAACCCGGCCTTCACCTGCACCGGGTTTTTCGTTTAACGCACTCTTTTCCAATGATCTTCGTACTTCCCTGAGCGCAATGCCTGTTGTCGCGCCTGATACGCGCCAGACCGGATATTCCGCAAGCTGTTTTGTCGTGCCATGACGGAATCATGTCACCCTCGTGGCGGCCATGGGACCATGCTAACTGGAATAAAATAATCCGTCGATAAGAAGCAGTCACTCTTTGTTACGTTATGGCCGAGTTGATTGACGCAACGCCCATGCATGCGCGCCTGAAAAGCATTGTTCCGGTCATGAAGGGGCGAAGAAGAATATGAACAGGAAAATGTTATTTTTTGATGATATTGGCATATCATCAGCGCATTTATATATCTGGATTGTAGGTATTCGCACTATTCGATGACTGGCAATGCCCTGTTACTGCAAAACCCCTGTACGCATCGTCACATCATGCTATTTTGAACTGTTCTTCATTAAGCCGGACAGTTCCCCGATGCCCAACCAGGGGCGTTGAGTCATCGCGGCCTTGGGGTTGGTTGTGTCTGGAGTTCCTTTCTGCCCGCTGGAAGTTCCTGCCTCCGTCCGGGGGGCGCGTACATGCACATGAAAGCGCGCGCTCCATACCTGGGCACCGGAACGCCGGAACAGCTTGTGCATGCCGCTCATACCTTGCGATATGCAACGCTGCGCATGGAGCAATACCATGCACGACTGTAACGCCGGAGGTATCTGATCTTACTGATTTCATAAGGGACTGTTTGAAAAGTCAGCCCGGAAAACATCCGCAAATCATAAGGAAGTTTTTGGTAAAGCTTTTTTCAAAAAGCTTCCAAGAACGCCGCCTTTTTGAAAAAACGGGCACCCAAAAACTTTTATCAATGGGTTGTTTTCAAACAATGTCCAAGGGACATGGCGGAGAGAGTGGGATTCGAACCCACGGTACGCTATTAACGTACACACGCTTTCCAAGCGTGCGCCTTAAGCCGCTCGGCCATCTCTCCAGCCGTATCGAAGTCTGCCACGCCCGTGGGGTGGCGGTATCCGATGGGTGCGGAACATATCACCAAATTCCGTCCGCGCAAGCGAAAAACGGCATGCCCTGACCGCCTGCCGCAATTCGGCCCGGCAGGCGGTCGGGGCAGGGGTTACTGGTCCATCTTGAGGGCTGCGAGGAAGGCGCTCTGCGGGATTTCGACCTTGCCGAACTGCCGCATGCGCTTTTTGCCTTCCTTCTGCTTTTCCAAAAGCTTGCGCTTGCGCGAGATGTCGCCGCCATAGCACTTGGCGGTCACGTCCTTCGACATGGCGCCAATGGTCTCGCGCGCGATGATGCGGCTGCCAATGGCGGCCTGCACCGCAATCTTGAACAACTGGCGCGGAATCAGTTCCTTGAGCTTGGCGCAGATGGAGCGCCCGCGCGTCTCGGCGGCCGAGCGGTGGGCGATGAAGGACAGCGCATCCACCGGTTCCTGGTTGACGAGGATGGAGATGCGCACGAGGTCGCTCTCCTCGTAGCCATCCATCTGGTAGTCGAAGCTGGCATAACCGCGGGTGACGGATTTCAGGCGGTCATAGAAATCGAACACCACCTCGTTGAGCGGCAGGCGGTAGACCGCCATGGCGCGGTTGCCCACATAGGTCAGGTCTTCCTGCACGCCGCGCCGTTCGCTGCACAGGGTCAGCACCGCGCCCAGATATTCATCGGGCACCATGATGGTGGCCTTGATCCACGGCTCCTCGATCGTCTCGATCAGCGACAGGTCGGGCATGTCGGCGGGGTTGTGCAGTTCCGCCGTCTCGCCATTGGTCAGCTTCATCTTATAGACCACCGAAGGTGCGGTCGCGATCAGGTCGAGGTCGAATTCGCGGCTGAGCCGTTCCTGGATGATCTCGAGATGCAGCAGCCCAAGGAACCCGCAGCGGAAGCCAAAGCCCAGGGCGGCGGATGTCTCGGCCTCGTAGTGGAAGGAGGCATCATTGAGCCGCAGCTTGGCCAGGCTGTCGCGCAGCTTTTCAAAATCATCGGCCACGATGGGGTACATGCCGCACCACACGACCGGGATGGAGGGCTTGAAGCCTGCCAGCGGCGTCTCGGCGGGGCGGCGGTCATCGGTAATGGTGTCGCCCACGTTGGTGTCGGCCACGGTCTTGATGGCGGCGTTGATGTAGCCGATCTCGCCCGGGCCAAGCTCGGCCACGTTGGTCATGCGCGGCGCGAACACGCCCACCTGGTCCACAAGATGCACCACGCCAGACGACATCATGCGGATGCGCATGCCGCGCTTGAGCCGCCCTTCCTTCACGCGCACCAGCGTGATCACGCCCAGATACGGGTCGTACCAGCTATCAACCAGCAATGCCTTGAGCGGGGCTTCGGCATCACCCGTGGGGGGCGGCAGGCGCTTGACGAGGGCTTCAAGCACGGCCTCGATGTTCAGCCCGGTCTTGGCTGAAACCTCGACGGCGTCCTCGGCGTCAATGCCAACCACTTCCTCGATCTGCTCCTTGACGCGCGGGCAGTCGGCGGCAGGCAGATCGACCTTGTTGAGCACCGGCACGATCTCGTGATTGGCGTCGATGGCCTGATACACATTCGCCAGCGTCTGCGCCTCCACCCCCTGTGAGGCATCGACGACAAGCAGCGAGCCCTCGCATGCGGCAAGCGAACGGCTGACCTCATAGGCGAAGTCGACATGGCCCGGCGTGTCCATGAGGTTGAGCACGTAGGTCTTGCCATCTTCCGCCGGGTAGGCCAGGCGGACGGTCTGCGCCTTGATGGTGATGCCGCGTTCACGTTCCAGATCCATGTTGTCCAGAACCTGGTTGGTCATTTCCCGCTGGGTCAGCGCGCCGCAGGCCTGGATCAGGCGGTCGGCCAAGGTCGATTTGCCATGGTCGATATGCGCGATGATCGAGAAATTGCGGATCAGGGAGAGGGGCGTGTCGGTCATGGGCGAGACATAGTGTAAATTTGCATGAAAGTCAGCCGCTACCTGTCATGCCGGGCAGGAAAATATCGGGGCGGGACCGCGCGGCCGCCTACATGCACGCCATCGTGATGCGATGGATGCGCGTGGTGCCATCGAGAATGATTTCCTGGCCATCAATGGCGCCAAGGCCGCGGATGCGCACAAGCTCATGCAGCGGGGCGGTTACGGGTGCGTCATGCCAGCGCTCGACCACATGCCCGCAGCAGGCCATGCCCTGCGCGGTATGGAGCAGCACGCGGTCGCCCACGCGTATGGCCGCCGTGGGCGAGATGATCAGCGTGCCATTCTTGCGGAAAATCGGCTCCATTGAATCGCAATCCACGTGCACGGCATAGGAATGATGGTCCGCCATGCCGTGATAATCCCATTTTTCCCACCGCTCGCCCTCGGGCAGCCCGGTCTCGTCGAACAGCTCGGGGTGCGCCAGTTGCGAGAACGGGGCGATCCGGAGGTGGGAATGATGCACCTTGCCATCCGCCTCGGGGTCGTCATGGCCCGCAAGCAGGCGGCTGAACCCCTCGAAGGATATGCCGGTGGCGCTGAGCGTGCGGGCAAGGCTTTCGGTACCCGGCCAGCGCGGGCGGCCCGAGGGGGTGATCCGCTTGGAAGGGTTGAAGGTGGTGCTGTCCAGTCCTGCCGCCCGTGCCAGGCCTGAAGGGGTCAGTCCGCGCTCGGCGGCCAGGCGGTCGATTGCGCGCCAGATGTCGGCATGGGTGATCATGGGGCCAGTTTCAGTATTTCGGTCCGGTGGCGGGCCTGCCCCTGCCCGGTGATGGTGAAGCGGGTCTCGCCATGCATATGGGCCAGGCCCATGCCGGTGAGCCTGCGCAGGCAGGGGTCATCGCGCAGGCCGGCCGGGCGTCCGTTTTCACCACTCAGCTTCAGCCGGTGCAGGGCCGAGCGGCAGCAGGTTTCAAGGTATGGTTCATTCCACATCGCGGCAGTGACCATTGCTGGCAGGCGGCAGCATGACCGCAACGGAAGTGGCGGAGGGCAACCGGGTTCAGGGTTATAGTTCGGAATGGATCTAGGTGTTTAAGTGTCACATAGTGCCATTATCGTGGGCTGTCCACCATGGGTATCGGGCTCATCTGCGTTTGCAGGGCAGGTGGCATGTGCTGCATGCGCTACGCTTTTGGCGCCTGATTACTATATTCAGGAATGATGACAGTGCATTGTCATGTTTCTGACCGGAATCTGACATATGTTTCTGTAAAGTTTCAGGTCGAAATCATTTTGTACAAGGCTCCGTTAATGAAGTTTCGTGAATATATGCTTGTTCTGGCAGTTGTCGCGGCAGGCACGGGCGTTTCCATCACGGCGCGGGCCGCTGATTGTGATGGCAGCCAGACCACCTCCAAATGGGATGTGCTCGGCCGCGTGGCGCAGGCCGGTGACTGCGCCAACACCCGGCTGCAGGACCGTGAGCAGGCCTGGAAGGACAAGCAGCAGAACGTTGAGCAGGGCTATCAGGACCGCAAGGATACGCTGCGCCAGAACACCGTGGGCCGGTGGGACAACGAAAAGCAGAATCTGACCGATGACCGCGACCGCGTGGACCAGAAGATCCAGAACGGCCGTGACCGGCTTGATGCGATTCGCAACGCGCCTAAAAATCGCCTCGACAAGCTGCGTGATGCAGGCAGCGAGGAACGCCAGCGCTGGGATAACCTGAAAAGCCAGACCGGCTCTGACGTGAGCAGCCTGTTCGGCGGCAATGGCCAGAACAACCAGTAAAGAATTGTTTGCGAATGGTTTTTAAAAGACTGTTTGAAAGCAAATCATTGATAAAAAAATAATAAAAGCTTTTGGTCGCCGCCTTTTTTCAAAAAAGGCGGCGTTCTTCGAAGCTGTTTGAAAAAAGCTTTACCAAAAACTTCCTTATGATTTCTGAATGTTTTCTGAGCTAACTTTTCAAACAGTCTTTTAGGCCAGGCAACGGAAAAGGCGGAACGGGCTGCGCCGCATGAAAGATGGCCCTGTTTCACGGCCCTGAAACGCAACATGCCCGGACAATGCCGGGCATGAAGGATAACGGAAGAAAGGCGTCTGGCGCTTACGAACGCGGCGGGCGCTTGCGCGATGATGCCGCACCACGCGGCCCCCCGCCAAATCCGCCACCGGGGCGACCACCGCCACCAGCACCGCCAGCACCACCGGGCTTGCGGGCGAAGGGACGGCCACCACGCGGCGGGCCACTACGGCGCGGGCCTGCGCCACCGGCCGGAGCAGCGGCAGGCGAGATCTGGACTTCGTCATTCTCGATCGCGGCAATGCACGAGCGGAACTTCTCGGTCGATTCCGGCGTGATCTCGAACAGCGTCTGGTTATCGTTGATGCGGATGGCGCCAATATCCGCCTTGCGCACGCCACCAAGGCGACAGATCAGCGGAATCAGCCATTTCGGGTCGGCCTTTTCCTGCCGGCCCACATTCATGGCAAACCAGGCACCCGGCTCGCCGTTGCCATAGCTCTCGCGCGGGGGGCGGGGGCCATCGCGCTCGGGGCGATCACGCACGGGGCGCGGGGCATCGGGCGTGATGTGGCGCACGTTCTCTGCCGCGGGCAGGCGGGCGCGGTACATCTGCAGCAGGGCTGCGGCGAGTTGTTCGCTCGTGCGGCCTTCCACAAGCTGGCCCACCAGTTCGGCATCGGCTTCCGCCACGTCCTGGTTCAGCACGGGGTCGGCCAGCAGGCGCTTGGCGTCATTCGCGCGGATTTCGGCGGCCGTCGGCACGCCGGACCACGTGGCCGTGATCTTGGCGCCCTGCATCAGGCGCTCGGCGCGGCGGCGCTGCGACATGGGCACCATCAGCACGCACACGCCCTTGCGGCCCGCGCGGCCCGTGCGGCCCGAACGGTGCAGCAACGTGGCCGAATCAGTCGGCAGGGTGGCATGCACCACCAGCGCAAGTGCGGGAATGTCGATGCCACGGGCCGCCACGTCGGTCGCCACGCACACATTGGCCTGGCCCTTGCGCAGGCTGTCGATGGCGCGCGTGCGCTCGTTCTGCCCCAGCTCGCCCGAAAGGGCGACCGAGGAGAAGCCGCGCTCGACCAGGGCCGCCTGCATGTGGCGCACCATCTCGCGGGTGGCGCAGAACACCATGGTGGTCTGGCTGTCGGTATAGCGCAGCACGTTGACAACGGCGGGGATCAGTTCGCGCGCATCGGCCACGATGGCGCGGTATTCGATATCGGCATGCTGCTTGGCGCCCGACAGCGTATCGATGCGCACGGCGTCGTTCTGGTAGCGGCGCGCGAGCGATGCGATTTCCTTGGCGATGGTGGCCGAGAACAGCAGCGTGCGGCGGGTCTTGGGCATGGCGTCGAGCAACTGCTCGAGTTCATCGCGGAAGCCGAGGTCAAGCATCTCGTCGGCTTCATCCAGCACGACCACGCGCAGGTCCGACATGTCCAGACGGCCACGGGACTGATGGTCGCACAGCCGTCCCGGCGTGCCGACCACGATATGCGCGCCCATCTGGAGCGCACGCGCCTCGCGCCTGGCGTCCATGCCGCCAATGCACGACACGATGCGCCCGCCTGCAGGGGCGTAGAGCCAGGTCAGTTCGCGCGTGACCTGCATGGCCAGTTCGCGCGTCGGCGCGATGATGACGGCCAGCGGCGGGCCTGCGGGGCCAAAATGCTCGGCGCCACCAAGCAGGGTGTCGGCCATGGCGATGCCAAAGGCAACGGTCTTGCCCGAGCCGGTCTGGGCGGAGACGAGGAGGTCGCGCCCCTCGGCTGCGACATCCAGGACCGCTTTCTGGACGGGAGTCGGGTTATCGTACCCACGCTCGTCCAGCGCGCGTTGCAGGGCGGGGTGGGTTTCGGGAAACGGCATGTATCGGGCAATCCGGACAAAAACATGAAGAACATGGGCGACGCAGGAAGGAAACTGGCCGCCGGCCGTGTTCATGCGTCAGGGGAGAAGGCCGGTGCATAAAGAAGGATTGCCTCAAAAGCCAGAATTAATAATGGCCGGGGTATTTTTGCACGCGCGCTCAGGCACCATCAGTGCGCGGCAGGAGGCGGGGAAAAAGTTTCTGGATGCCGTCTTACTGTTTATAAGGCGGCGTTCTTTCTGAAGCTTTTTGCAAGAACCTTCACCAGAAACTTGATCAGTTTTTCAGGGCACCAGCACGGCGGCGCCTTCAAAGCGGCCGTGGCGTAGGTCATCAAGGGCCTTGTTGGCATCCTTGAGCGCATACGGCGTGGTGGTGGTGCGGATGCCCACGCGCGGCACGAGTTCAAGGAAGTCGATCCCGTCCTGCCGTGTCAGGTTGGCCACCGACATGATCTGGCGTTCTTCCCATAGCAGGTCATAGGAAAAGGCCGGGATCTCGCTCATGTGAATGCCCGCGCACACCACGCGGCCTGCCTTGTGCACCGCCTTGAGTGCCGCAGGCACGAGTGAGCCGACGGGGGCGAAGATGATGGTGGCGTCAAGCTGTTCGGGCGGGGCCTCATCCGAGCCGCCAGCCCACACGCAGCCCAGCGAGCGGGCGAATTCCTGCGTCTTGGTGTCACCGGGGCGGGTGAAGGCATGGACCTTGCGCCCCTGCCATACCGCCACCTGCGCAATGATGTGGGCCGCGGCCCCAAAGCCATACAGCCCGATGCTGCGGGCCGCCTCGCCTGCCATGACCAGCGAGCGCCAGCCGATCAGCCCCGCGCAGAGCAGCGGGGCGGTGGCCACGTCGTCATCGCCCTCAGGCAGCGGGAAGGTGAAATGTGCATCCGCCACCGCCTTGGTGGCGTAGCCGCCATCACGCGTGTAGCCGGTAAAAAGCGGGTGGTCGCACAGGTTCTCGTGGTCGGTCTGGCAGTAGTGGCAGCAGCCGCAGGTATGGCCGAGCCATGGAATGCCCACGCGCTGGCCCATGTGCAGCCTCTCCACATTCGGGCCGATGGCGTCGATCCGGCCCACGATCTCGTGCCCTGGCGTGAGGGCATGGCCGGGGAAGGGCAGGTCGGCATCGACCACATGCAGGTCGGTGCGGCACACGCCACACGCCCCCACGGTTACGCGGATCTGCCCCGGTCCCGGCTGCGGGTCGGGCAGTTCGGTCCATTGCAGGGGGGTGTGGGGGGCGAGCAGTCGCATTGCGTACATGGTGGCGCTCCTTTGGCTGTACAGGCGCGGCCTGCTGGCCGCCGGTGCCATGACGTGCAGGCTAGCATGGCAGTGGCCCCTGCGGCATGACCTGCATCATCGCGCTGTGCCGTTTCAAAAAACAGAAGTTTTTGGGTGCCGCCTTTTTTTCAACAAGGCGGTATTCCCTGAAGCTTTTTGAAAAAAGCTTCACCAGAAACTTTTGAACCGGTTCTGGACCTATTCTTCTGTCCGGTAAGGCGTCATGGCATCAAGGGCGGGCAGTTCGGCCCGTATGGCCGCGCGCTCGTGTTGCAGGAACTCGCCCACGGCCTCACGCAGGCCGGGATGGCTGATCCAGTGGGCGGAATGGGTCAGGCAGGGGCGGTAGCCACGTTGCAGCTTGTGCTCGCCCTGGGCACCTGCTTCCACCCTTTTCAGCCCGTGGGCGATGGCGAAGTCGATGGCGCGGTAATAGCACAGCTCGAAATGCAGGAACGGCCACTCCCCCTCGTGCCGCCCCCAGTTGCGGCCGTACAGCGTATCGCGCCCCATCAGGTTGAGCGCGCCGGCCACCGGCACGCCGTCCTGCCTTGCAATCATCAGCACCACCCTGTCGCCCAGCCGTTCGGACAGCAGCGGAAAGAAGGCGGGTTGCAGATAGGCGCTGCCCCATTTGCGGTCCACGGTGGAGAGGTAGAAGTGATGGAAATCCTGCCATAGCGCCTCGGTAATTTCCGTGCCGCGATAGGTGTGGAATGTCAGCCCGCAGGCATTGGCATCGCGCCGCTCGCGCCTGATGGCCTTGCGCTTGCGTGAGGCGAGCATGCCCAGAAAATCATCAAAGCTGGTATAATCCTGATTATCCCAGTGGTACTGCACGCCAAGGCGTTGCAGCCAGCCGCTTTCCCCCAGCAGGTCATATTCATGCGTCGTGCAGAAGGTGACATGCACGGAGGAAAGCCCCATCTCGCCACAGGCCTGCCGCAGCGCGCGGCCCGCCAGCAGGCGCAGGCTGTCGGCATCGGGGGCGGTGGGGTGAACGAGCAGGCGCGGCCCCGGCACGGGCGAGAACGGCACGGCCGCCTGCAATTTGGGGTAATACTGCCCGCCCGCCTGCTCGAAGGCACGGGCCCAGGCGTGGTCGAACACATATTCGCCAAAGGAATGGCCCTTGGCGTAAAGCGGGGCGACCGCCAGCAGGCTGCCTTCGCCGTCGCGCAGGGCAAGGTGCTGGGGCATCCAGCCGGTCTGCGGGCCGGTGGAGCCGCTGTCTTCAAGGGCCGAGAGGAAGGCGTGGCTGACAAACGGGTTTTCATCGCCCGCGCAGCCATCCCACTGCACCGCCGGGATCTCGGCAATCCGGCGGTGCAGGGTCATGGTGGTGCCGGTCATGATGCCTGCGCCGGGGTGCGGGCCGTGCGGGGCGGTGCGGTCATGACTGGCTCCCTATGTTTGTGCGTGGTGGTTACATCAGCCGATTTCGAACAGGCCCTCGACCTCGACAGCGGAGTCGAGCGGCAGCGAGGGCACGCCCACGGTCGAGCGCGCATGGCGGCCCGCATCGCCAAACACGGCCACCGCCAGGTCGGAGGCCCCGTTCATGACGGCGGCATGCTGCGTGAAGTCGGGCGTGCAGGCGATGAACCCGCCCAGCCGCACCACGCGCTTCACGCGTGAAAGATCGCCAAGGGCGGCCTTAACCTGCGCGATCACGTTGATCATGCTGTAGCGCGCGGCTTCCACCGCCAGTTCCACCGCCACGGTGCCGCCGAGCTTGCCGGTGGTCAGCAGCCTGCCATCAACCAGCGGCAACTGGCCTGACACCACCAGCGATGACCCGCTGATGACGGTGCCCACGTAATTGGCCACGGGGGTGGCAGGCGTGGGCAGCACGATGCCAAGCTGCTTGAGGCGCTGTTCGGGTGTTGTATCAGGCATGGGCAACAATCCTTGTATTCAGGCGGCGGGGTGCCGGGCCGGGTTATCCGACCAGCCGCAGCCCGCGCCGCCGGGGGGGCGTGTCATCGCCATCGTCATTGCCGGAGCCGGGCAGGTCGAGCGGCAGCATGGGGGCGGGGCTTTCGGCCAGCGTCTCCTCATGCGGGGCATCGGGTAGCCTGCGGCCCAGATAGGCATCAGACAGGGCGCGGAAAGCATAGTCGAGCATGGATGTGGCGTAGGATGCAACCGGGTCGCCCTCCACCGTGCCAGCGGGGCCGAACTGGGTGTAGGCAAAGGCTTCCACATAGCTTTCCAGCGGCGCGCCGTATTGCAGGCCGATGCTCACGGCCTGGCCCAGCGTGTCCATCAGGCTGCGCACCATCGGGCTTTCCCGCGTGGGCGTCAGACTGATTTCGCCCAGCGAGCCGTCGGCATATTCCCCCGTGCGCAGGAACAGGCGGTGGCCGCCGATGCGGGTCTTCTGCGTAAAGCCGCCATGGCGGGCGGGCAGGTGGCGGCGCACGCCGCGCTCCAGCCCCGCGCGGGTGGCCAGCGTGTCGCGCGTGGCGTCGGGGCGGGCGGGCACGCGATCGACAAACCCGCTCAGCGCGCGGTGCATGGCCTGGTGCGAGGCGGCGGCGGGCAGGGGCAGCACGCTCTCGCCCGCAAGGGTGGCGGCGAAGGCTGCCTCCAGCGTCAGGCCCCGGCTGGCCAGCCGGGCCAGCGTGCTCATGGCCAGCCGCCCGTCAGGCCGCAGCGGAGAAAAGACGGGGGCCAGCCCGCAGGCTTCCACGCCGAGCAGCGCATCAATGGGGCCGGGGGTGGAAAAGCCGGTCTCGACGCGGGCTGCGGGCTGGTCGGTCTCGACCGCCGCTTCCTGCCACACGCTGCGCGCGATCTGGCTCACGCCGGGCAGGATGCTGCGCACGGGGGGCAGGGGCATGGCATCGGCCCCTTCGCCCGCATGGGCCACGAGGGTGGCAAGGGCCACGATGCTGCATGCCGCGTCGCGCCCGGCCTCGCTGTCGTAATCGAGCCCCAGCCCGGCCAGGCAGGCATCGAGGTTGGTCAGCAGCAGCGCGCCCGCAACCGTGGGGCGTTCATGCGTCTCGCTGGCGGTGGGCAGGGCCACGGCGCGCAGGTGGGCCACCGCGCCGCCTTCGGGCTCGGGCAGGGGCAGTTCGCCATTGCGCATGTGCAGCTTCTGGTGCGCAAGGGTGCGCAGCACGCGGGCGAGCAGGCGCAGGGCCGCCACGAAGTCGTGCGCCATGAAGCTGTTATCGGCCTCGACAAAGGCGGCGAGGTTGATCACGAAGGCGGGCCTGCGGTCATGGTGGCCATGCCACAGGCTTTCGCCCGGTGCGGCCTGGCGCATGAGCAGCAGGCACGACAGCGTGCGCGCGACCGGGCCAATGACCGGGCCGGACACCTCACCCGCGCACAGGTCATCAATCCATCGCGCCGCGAGTTCGGGCAGGCTGGCGGGGCCATGACCGGGGGCCAGCCGGGCCACGGCCTCGGCTGCCGTGTCATCCCAGTCGGCGGGCAGGGTTACGGAACGCGGTGTGTCGTCTGGGTCCGCTGCGGCTTCAACGGTACGCATACGCACGCCGTTCCAGTGGCTTCGTGCTGTCATGCTTCTATGTTTACCGGGCGGGCGCATGATGGCGGAACCCGTTCAGCACGGAGTCGCAACTATACATGGGCCTGAATACAGTGGATATGGGGGATAACTGTGCACAGGGCGCATCCACCCCCATCACCGCGCCGTGAGGCGGCAGCCTTTTTTCAAAAAAGCGGTGCCTTGAATATAAATGCAGGCAGCCTCAGCGCAGGCCCCGCGCTGATCCCGCAGATGTGACGGTCGCGCACGCATATGCGCGTGGACCGCGCGGGCGCCGCCGGATTAGGCTTGCGGCATGGCAAATCTAGGCACCCGCATCTATACCCGCTTCAGGGGGCGGCTGGTCGGCAAGGATGCCGATGGCCGCTGTTATTATGAGGCCCGCACCCCCAACCGCACCGGCGGCGGGGAAAAGCGCCACGAGCGCTGGGTCATCTACCACAGGGGCGAGGACGCATCCGCCGTGCCGCCCGAATGGTGGGGCTGGCTGCACCACATGGAGGCGGCCCCCCTGCCCGAAAGCGCGCGCCAGCCGTGGCAGCAGCCCTGGCAGCCCAACCAGACCGGAACAGCGGGCGCCTACCACCCGCCGGGCAGCGACTGCCGGGGCGGCCAGCGGGCTTCAACCACCAGTGATTATGAGGCATGGTACCCCGAGGGATGAAACCCGTGGCGTAACCTGCTAGGGTGCGCGCCATTGGATATTGGGGAAGCTTTGCCACCATGGTTGCTGCTGTTTCAGGGCGCGCGGGCCGTCAGCCAGCGGAACTTCTTGCCGGTTTTGCCGTGCTTGCGGGGCTTGCGGGGCTGCTGGCCTATGCCGTGCTCGACAAGGGCCGCCCGCATGAAACCGGCTACCGGCTCCATGCCGGGTTTACCCATATCGATGGCCTGTCCATCGGCTCGGATGTCAGGCTTGCGGGCATTACGGTGGGGCAGGTGGTTGATGAGCGCGTCAATCCCCAGACGTATGCCGCACAGGTCACCTTTACCGTGCGGCCCGACATCAAGCTGCCTGATGATACGGCGGCCATCATTACCAGCGACAGCCTGCTTGGCGGCAAGTACATTGCCCTCTCGCCCGGTGGTGATGACAAAATGCTCGCCCCCGGCGGCATGATTGGCGAGACCCAGGGCGCGATCAGCCTCGAGCAGTTGCTCAGCAAATTCATCTTCTCGGTGACCGATACCCTGACCAAGGCCCGGCAGGACAAGGCAAACCAGGCCACGCCCCCCGCGCTGGGCGGGGACGCGCCATGAGCAGCGAAAATGCCCGGCCCACCATGTGGCCGCAACGCGATGGCACGCCGGTTTCATGCCGCGACAAATTGCTGGTGCTGCACGAAAACCATGAGGAAGTGCGGACGGTCCTGCAGGATGCGTTCGAGGATGCCGTGCTGATGGGCGTGGATGAGGCGGCCATGCGCCAGATCCTGATCGACGTGGTCAACACGCTGCGGAGCCCCCACGCATGAGGCGCCTGCTCGGCTTTCTGTCCGCCCTGCTGCTCGGCTTCCTGCCCGGCCTTGCCCATGCCACCGAATGGCTGGCGCCGCCCGCCATCTACCCGCCCGATATGTGGCAGGGGCGCACGGTGGCGGTGGTGCGCGTGCTCGACAAGCTTGATGCCCATGTCGTGCTGCTCAACGTGCCCGTAGGCCAGGACATGCCCTATAAAAGCCTGACCCTGCACGCCACGTCGTGCCTGCAGCGCCCCGCCACCCTGCCTGCCGATAGTGCCGCCTGGCTGGACGTGCATGACGCGCATGAGGGCATGGCGGCCTTCCAGGGCTGGATGGCGGTGGCCGAGCCTGCGACAGGCGTGTTCCAGAACCCGCTTTATGATGTGCAGCTCGTGGGTTGCGCGGGTGACAATGTGGCGCCCATGCCGCCGCCACTCGCCGCCGTGGCCACCCCCACAGAGGCCGCGCCCGTTATGGACCCGGCCGTTGCCACGCCCAATGGCCAGCCTGCGCCATCAGGGGCAGCACCTTCCGTCCCGCCCGCTGCACCGCAACCGGTCTCCCCGCCGCTGCCCGCCATGCCGCCCGAGCCTGCCGATGAGGGCGCGGCCCCGCTCATGCTGCATTAGAAAATAATTTAATTTGTGTCGTATAAATGCTGCAGCCCTGTCCAGCACGCTTGTGGGCTTGCGTATTATCCCGCTTTGCCAGAGGCTAGACCCACCATGAGCAAGACACCCTCCCTCCCTTCGCTCGATCGGCTGCCGCCTCCCGCGCGGGCGGCCTTCCTTCTGGATTTTGACGGCACGCTGGTAGATATCGCGCCCACGCCCGAATCCGTGGTGGTGGCGCCGGGCCTGCGCGACACCCTGCGCCGCCTGCGTGACAAATGCGGCAACGCGCTCGCGGTCATCTCGGGCCGCCCCATCGAGCAGATCGACCATTTCCTGCCTGATGTGCCCTATGCCGTGGCGGGCGAGCATGGCATCGCCATCCGCCATGCGCCGGGCCAGCCCATCGAGCGCGCGGCGCTGCCGCCCGTGCCGAAGGCATGGATGGATGAGGCGGAAAGGCTCGCCACCGCTCACCCCGGCGTGCGGATCGAACACAAGAAGGCTGGGCTGGTGCTGCATTACCGTGGCGCGCCCGATGCGGGTCCGGCGCTGGGCCGGATCGCGGATGAATGGGTGGACGCCACCCACGGCGCGTTTCATGTGCAGGCCGCCAAGATGGCGTGGGAAATCCGCCCCGCTGGCATCGACAAGGGTCATGCGGTCGAAGCGGTGATGAAAAGCGCGCCCTTTGCGGGTCGTCTGCCTATTTTCGTGGGCGATGACGTGACGGATGAGGATGGCATGCGCGCAGCGGTCGGCCTTGGTGGCGCTGGTTTCCGCATTCCCCACGATTTCCCTGATCCGGCGGCCTTCCGTGCATGGCTGGCCATGTTGGCACAGGGGGGTGATGGCGCATGGGGCGGCTGATTATCGTATCCAACCGCGTGCCTTCCCCGCGTGAGCGCAGCCAGCCCGCCGGCGGGCTGGCGGTCGGGCTGAAAGATGCCCTGCGCGAGGGGGAATCGCTCTGGTTCGGCTGGTCGGGCAAGCAGGTGCAGTTGCATGGCGGCGACCCGGTGCCCCGGCTCGACAGGGTCGATAACGTCACCTACGCCACCATTGACCTGACCCCGTTGCAATATGAGGGGTTCTACCAGAATTTCTCCAATGGCATCCTGTGGCCGCTGTTCCACTACCGCGTCGGGCTGATGAACTATTCCCGCACGGACTGGAAGACGTATCTGGCGGTCAACGCCATGTTCGCCCGCACGCTGCTGCCCCTGCTCCGGCCTGATGACACGATCTGGGTGCATGACTACCACCTGTTCCCGCTCGGGCAGGCGTTGCGTGACCTTGGGGTGAAGTGCCGCATCGGCTTCTTCCTGCACATTCCGTTCCCGCCCTGGAGCCTCGTGCGCTCGTTGCCCGGTGCCGACCTGCTGCTTGAAGACATGCAGAGCTACGACCTGATTGGCGTGCAGACGCCCGAGGATGCCGAGAACCTCAACCATTGCCTTCAGGCCAATGGCCTCGCGGTGCGCGGGCAGGCTTTTCCCATCGGCATCGACCCCGATGAATTCCGCGCGCAGGCTGAAAAGAGCATGAAAGGCCCGGAGGTCGAGCGGCTGGAAGGCAGCCTGCGTGGCGCCAAGCTGGTGCTGGGCGTGGACCGGCTGGATTATTCCAAGGGCCTGCCCGAGCGGTTTCGCGGCTATGAGGCCATGCTGGCGCGCTACCCCGAGCATCGCGGCAAGGTGACCTTTCTGCAGGTTGCCCCCATCTCGCGCGGCAGCGTTGAGGAATACCGGCAGTTGCGCCGCCAGCTTGATGAACTGACCGGGCGGATCAACGGGGCCTATTCCGAATTCGACTGGACGCCCATCCGCTACATTACCCGCCCGCTGGCGCGTGAGGTGCTGGCCGGGTTCTACCGCCGGGCCGAAGCAGCCCTGATCACGCCGCTGCGCGATGGCATGAACCTCGTGGCCAAGGAATACGTGGCTGCCCAGGACCCGGCCAATCCGGGCGTGCTGATCCTGTCGCATTTTGCCGGTGCCGCGCCGGAAATGGATGAGGGCATTCTGGTCAATCCCTATGACCCCGACGAGATTGCCGATGCCCTGCACGCCGCCCTGACCATGGGGCTGGCGGAGCGGCGCACGCGCTGGCAGGCGCTGGAGCAGGAGGTGAGCAGCACTACGGCCATAAGCTGGGCGGCTGACTTCCTGCAGGCACTTGACGCGGCACCCATGGCGGGGCGGTCGTAGCCGCCCATGCGTTCAACCGCTTTATTGATGGTAATGGCCGGGTGCGCCGCGCTTGCGGTGGCCTGGTGGAGTGAATACACGCTGGGCCATGTGCCCTGCGGGTTGTGTTTATGGGAACGCTGGCCCTATCGGGTGCTGGCGGGGCTGGGGCTGCTGGCGCTGGTGCTGCCACGTGATGCGGCGCGTGGCGCGCTGTGGCTGTGCATGCCGGTGCTGCTTGTGGCGGCTTTCCTTGGCGGCCTGCATGTAGGGGTGGAGCAGGGCTGGTGGCCCAGTCCGCTGCCCGAATGCCGAGCGCCCACGTTTCATGGCGGCAGTTTCGCGCAGCGTCTGGCCTCCATGCCGCGCCGCCCGGCCAAGCCGTGCGATGCGGCAACCTATCTTGTGCCCGGCGTGCCGCTTTCCATGGCGGCGATGGGCGGGATCTACGCGCTGGCGCTGATCCCTGTCGTGCGCCGGGGGTTGCGGGTCAGGGCGAAGTTCCGCGGCCGCGGCCGAAAAACAATCCAAGGATGAACAGTACGATGAAAATGAAGAACAGCACCTTGCCGAAATAGGCAAATGTGTCCGAAATGCCGCCGAAGCCAAAAACCGCGGCGATCAGGGCGAGAACAAGGAATGTGATGGTCCAGCGTAACAGGTCCATGATCCGGTTCCTTCCGATCGATGTTGTGACAGACGCGGGCATGACATCCGCCCCTTAACAATGCGCCAGAGGGCGACGGGTTCATCGCAATACGTTATTTTGGCCCTGGCGCGGTCGTGACCCGAGCGGAATTTCGCGCAGAACAGGCGGGAGGCACTCCATGAAAGACGGCACGGACACGGCAGGTTTTTACAGCCTGTACCACCATGGCTTTGCCCGGCTCGCAGCCTGCACGCTGCCCGTGGCCCTGGCCGACCCGATGGAAAACGCCCGCCGCACGCACCACGCCATCCGCGTCTGCCACGAGGCGGGTTCCGTGCTGGCCGTTTTCCCCGAACTCGGGCTGTCAGGCTATGCCATTGATGACCTGCGCCAGCAGGATGTGCTGCTTGATGGCGTGCGTGAGGCGATTGGCTGGCTGGCCGGGCAGACGGCGGGCTTGCTGCCGCTGGTGCTCGTCGGTGCGCCGCTGGCCGTGGGCGATGCGCTGTATAACTGCGCCATCGCCCTGCATGACGGGCGCGTGGTGGGCGTGGTGCCCAAATCCTACCTGCCCAATTACCGCGAGTTTTACGAGGCGCGTCAGTTCACGCCCGGCGCGGGCCTGCGCGGTGGCACGGTCACCCTTGGTGGCGTGGCCGTGCCGTTTGGCACCGACCTTCTGTTCCATGCGCCCGCGGTGCAGGGGCTGGTCGTGGCCGCCGAGATCTGCGAGGACATGTGGGTGCCGCACCCGCCGGGTGTTGATGCCGCCCTGGCCGGGGCCACGGTCATTGCCAATCTTTCGGCCAGCAACATCACGGTGGGCAAGGCGCGCACGCGCACGATGCTGTGCCAGTCGCATTCGGCGCGCTGCCTGTGCGCCTATGTCTATGCGGCGGCAGGCGAGGGCGAGTCCACCACCGACGTGGCATGGGACGGGCAGACCTCGATTTTTGAAAATGGCGTGACACTGGCGCAAAGCGCGCGTTTCCCCTCGGGCCAGGTCACGCTCATGGCCGATGTGGACCTTGACCTGCTGCGCCAGGAACGCCTGCGCATGGGCACCTTTGCCGATAACCGCGCCCGGACCACGGCGGGCGCGTGGCGGCATATCGACCTGTCCATCACGCCGCCCACGCGTGATCTGGGGCTGCGGCGCGACATTGCGCGCTTTCCCTTCGTGCCCAGTGACCCCGGGCTGCTCGATCAGGACTGCTACGAGGCGTTTACCATTCAGGTCACCGCCCTCAAGCGCCGCCTGCTCGCCTCACGCGCCAAGACGCTGGTCATTGGCGTATCGGGCGGGCTGGATTCCACCCATGCGCTGCTCGTCGCCGCGCGTGCGGCAGAGGAATGCGGGCTGGGGCGGCAGGCGGTGCTGGGCTACACCATGCCCGGTTTCGGCACCACGGGGGCCACGCGCAACAACGCGCATGAACTCATGGCCGCCCTTGGCGTGCAGGCGCGCGAGATCGACATCCGCCCCGCGGCCCGCCTCATGCTTGAGCAGATGGGCCACCCCTTCGCCGCGGGCGAGGCGGTGTATGACGTGACATTCGAGAACGTGCAGGCGGGCCTGCGGACCGACTTCCTGTTCCGGCTGGCCAACCAGTCAGGCGGGATCGTGATTGGCACCGGCGACCTGTCGGAACTGGCGCTGGGGTGGTGCACCTATGGCGTGGGTGACCAGATGGCGCATTACAACGTCAATGCCGGGCTGCCCAAGACCCTGATCCAGCACCTGATCCGCTGGGTCATGGCCAGCGGGCGCGAGCAGGCGCGCACCTGCACGGTGCTCGAGGCCATCCTGTGCACCGAGATCTCGCCCGAACTGGTGCCCGCCACCGCAACGCAGGCGGTGCAGAGCACGGAATCGCTGATCGGGCCATATGCGTTGCAGGACTTCACGCTGTTCCATGTGCTGCGCCATGGCGTGCGTCCCTCCAAGATTGCGTTCATGGCGCTGCATGCCTGGGGCGAGGCCACGGGCGGGGACTGGTCCCCCGGCTTCCCCGCCGAGGGCAGGCGGGCCTACACCCTGGCGGAAATACGGCACTGGCTGGGTGTGTTCCTCAACCGTTTCTTTGGCTTCAGCCAGTTCAAGCGCTCGGCCATGCCCAATGGGCCGAAGGTGGTGGCCGGTGGCGCGCTGTCGCCGCGCGGGGACTGGCGCGCGCCATCGGATGGCAATGCCCGGCTGTGGCTGGAGGAACTGGAGCGGCGCGTGCCACGGGATTGATTCAGATCAATCCTGATTCCGAATTTCTTAACCCATTCCTGACAAATACGGTCCTGAAAGAATGCTTTTTCCGCCCCGACCGGGCGGCGGGGCAGCGGATCATCTGCGGCGAGGCCGGTTCCTGCCGCCGTGAGACAAGGAACGGAATGAATGGGATACGTGACCGTAGCCGGGGCCACCGGGCTCACGCTGGGGCTTAACCAGGACACGACTGCGCTGATGCAGGGCCTGCAGCAGAACGCGGCGCAGAACGCCCAGAACGCCCTTAACGCTTTTGATGAGGGGATCCCCCAAAACGAAATCACCTCGCTGGAAGGGGACAGCAGCAATCCCGCCTGGGGGGCGGTGCTGGCCGCCCAGGCCGTGGGCGTGGTTGCCATTGACGGCGCGCTCAAGCAGGATTCGGGCGGCAGTATCGAGACGCTGGCCGGGGCAGGCACCTATGATGCCACCGCCCGCACGGTGGAAATTGGCAGCGCGACGGGCAGCGGCCTCGACCAGGAGATCAACATCCAGGGCGGCTCTGGCGCGACCAATGTGATGGATGGCGATGACGGTACGGTGGTCTACGCTGCGGCTTCAGGCAATGTAGATTATTATGCCGCTGCGGGTGATACGTTCTTCCTCAGCGGAACGGGGCAGGATGTCATCCACACCATGGGCGGCACGGACACCATCCTTGCCTATGACAGCACCCCCACCGTAACCGGCGACTGGACCGCTCCCGGCGCGGTGACCGATGTCTCGACGCAGTTCAGTGGCGATGGCAGCACGCTCGATGTGTACAATGGCGTCGTGGTGCAGGATACCGAGTTCGATACGATCAATACCGCGAAGATGGATGGTTTCTTCAACAGCGGATCAGACAACGCGACCGTCACCATCAATGGCGGCGCGAATGACACCATCAACGCCGGCACCGCGCTGGTGGTGCAGGGCCTGGATGACAGTACGATCAATGCCAGCGGGTCTGGCGCGCTGACCTTCATCAGCGCGAGCACGGCTTTGCCCGTGGCCGATACCATAACAGGCAGCAATGCCACCATTTTCGGCGCGGCCGGGGTGGACCTGACGGCCGCCACCAGCGGCACGACCACGTATTATGCCGGTAGCGGCAATGAAACGCTCGAC
>NZ_BCTP01000008.1 GCF_001571345.1 Komagataeibacter xylinus NBRC 15237
CTGCCGCCATGTATTCCCTGATCGTCACCGCGCGCCTGAACGATGTCGATCCCCAGGCATGGCTCGCTGATGTCCTGGCACGGATCAATGACATTCCCAATCCACGCCTCCATGAACTCCTGCCCTGGCACTGGAAAGCCCACCAGCAGGTCCACAATACCATCGCCGCCTGAATACGCCCGCGTCTCTCGCCGGATGATTACTCTTTTTCATCAATGAGTTGTTTTTAAAACGGTGTCTGAGAAAATAACAGCCTTGGCGCATGAATTGCACGACCCATGAAAAAAGGCCGGGAGCACATGCCCCCGGCCTTTTTGCCTGTAACCGTAACCGCCAGAAGGATCAGGCGTGGCCCGGCGTCTGGTCAAACGAGTTACGCTTGGCCTGCCACAGCGCCACGAAGTCGATCGGCTGCAGCACCACGGGCGGGAACCCGCCATCACGTGTGACCTCGCTGAGGATGTTGCGCACATAGGGGAAGATCAGGCGCGGCACTTCAACGAGCAGGATCGGCTCGACGAGCTCGGCGGGCGGGTTGGTCAGGGTCACGATGCAGGCATAGGCCAGCTCGGCAATGAACACCGGACGCCCCTGCGGGCCACCTTCCTGCTGCGGCGGCTCGCTGGCCTCGGTCTTTACGGCCAGGATCACCTCAAACACCATCTGGTCGGGTTCCAGACGGTTGGCCTGCACATCGATGTTGACCGAAATCTGCGGGTTGGTGCGCAGCGTTGCGAAGATTTCCGCCCCGGCGGGCACTTCGAACGAAAGATCCTTGATGTATTGCAGGTTGATCGCCAGCGGCTGTGCCGGGGGGGCGGTCTGGTCGTTTTCAGGGGTGGGCGGCTTGGTCGTGTCGGACATGCTTGTCTGTATTCCCCACAAGAGAGACGCAAAAGGATTTAAGGGTACCGTATTCTCTGGCCGTAGCATGGGTATGCAGGTGATGCCATACCAGCTGCCGGAATTTTAACGCCCGTCGCGCATTGTGCTGGCTCCGGGCGTTGCCTATGTTGTGACGTAGGGTAATCTTTGGCAGGCTGGCCCGCCTGCGGTAATGGACGCGCGGCATGAATTTTTCTTTTGGTCATTTTCCGCTGGATCTGATTGTTCTGGGGCTGGTGGCTGTTTTTCTCGTGCTGCGGCTGCGCAGTATCCTCGGTCGCCGTGTTGGCGCCGAGCAGGCCCCCCGTCCCGTGGCGCCACCGCCCATGGCCCCCACGGTGGTGGAAACGGCGCCTGAACCACCGCCCCCCGCCGTAACCTATGACATCCCCACGCCCGATACGCGCGTAGGCGGCGTGCTGGCCCGCATCGCGGCACTCCAGCCCGATTTCACGCCAGACGGGTTTGCCAAGGGCACGGAGGCGGCCTTCCGCCAGATCGTGACCGCCTATGCGGCGGGCGACCTGAACACGCTGCGCACGCTGCTGACCGCGGCGACCTTCACGGCGTTCGAGGCCGCGATCGCGTCGCGCCAGCAGGCGGGCGAGACGCTGCGCAGCGAAATCCGCGATATTACCGATATTGCCATCATTGGCGCGGATATCGACGAGACGACAGGCCCCAATCCTGTCGCCCATGTTGAGGTGCGCATCGTGTCCGACCAGATCAGCGTCACGCTGGATGGCAATGGCCAGCCGGTGGCGGGCGTGGATGCGGTGACCGAGTTCTCCGACCTGTGGGTGTTCGAGCGTATTCTTGGCGTTAATGGTGATGGCTGGCGGCTTGGGGCAAGCCGCAGCGCGTAGGGTGCAGGAACGGCCTTACTTTCACCAATAAAGTCATGATAAATACATCTTTATGAAAGTGTTTAAGCGTATCGCGCCGTTGTGCGCCGTAGTCGCCCTGTGCGGGTGCCATATGGAGTCTCCCACGCTGGGGGCAAAGGCACCATCGTCCCATGCCCGCGCACTCGCCTTCAGCCAGTTGCCCGGCTGGCAGGACGATGCGCTCGAAGAGGCGCTTCCCGTCTTTCTGGCTGAATGCCATAAGATCGAGAGCCTGCCGCCTGAAAGCGGGCTGGGGGGCGATGCTTCCGCGCATGCGGGCCATCAGGTGGGTGACTGGCAGGCCGCCTGCACGGCGGCCCGCGCGGTGCCGACCGGCGACCGGGCTGCTGCGCGGGCATTTTTCGAGCAATGGTTCGTGCCAACCCGCATGGCCGCGGGCAAGCGGGCGGGCGGCATGCTGTTCACCGGCTATTATGAGCCCGAGATCCGCGGTTCCCTGCGTCGTGGCGGCATTTACCAGACCCCCGTCTACCGCAGGCCGTCCGACCTGCTGCGCCAGCGTGACGCGCAGGGCAATGTCGTGACCGGGCGCCTGCATGACGGGCAGGTCGTGCCCTACTGGACCCGCGCGCAGATCGACGGCGGCGCACTCGCGCATCAAAAGCTCGAACTGCTGTGGCTGGCCGACCCGGTTGACCTGTTCTTCCTGCAGATTCAGGGTTCAGGCCGCGTGCGCCTGCCCAATGACGAGGTGGTCCGCCTTGGCTTCGATGGCCTCAATGGCCAGCCTTACGTGCCGCTGGGCCGGGCCATGGTGGCGCAGGGCCTGATTGGCAGCGATGATGTCAACATGGCCTCCATCCGGGGCTGGCTGGAAGCGAATCCGGGCAAGGCACGGGCGGTGATGGAGCAGAATCCCAATTACGTCTTCTTCCGCGAACTGCCGTCCGACAGCCCGCTGGCCGGTGCGCCGGGCGCGCTGGGCGTGCCGCTGACACCGGGGCGCTCCATGGCGGTCGACCGCTCTTACATTCCGTTGGGAAGCCCGGTATGGGTGCAGGCGCAGGTGCCGGTTGCAGGCCACATTGCTGCGTGGAACCGGCTCGATTTCGCGCAGGATCTGGGCACCGACATCAAGGGACCGGACCGGGCCGACCTGTATATGGGCTGGGGGCCAGAAGCCGCGCAGGCAGCGGGAAACCTGCATTCACCCGGCCAGATGATCCTGCTGGTGCCCCGCAGCGAACCGGGGCAGGAAAAGAAGCACAGGCATAAACACAAACACTAGATCCGCTCCGGGCGGAGTTAAGAGCGTAGCAGCATCATGACAGGGCGACCCCGCGCGGGGCAGGTTTCCGCATCCACACCCCGCCTGCCGCGGACTGTCCGTTACACCGAGGGGCCGCACCTGCTCGTGCGCGGCGACTGCCTGCGCGCGCTGCGCCGCATGGAAGCCGATAGCGTGGATGTGGTCGTGACCTCGCCGCCCTATAATATCGGCCTGAAATACCGCACCTATCGCGACCGGCTGGAAGAGGACGGCTATCTGGACTGGATGGTCGAGATCGCGCGCGAGGTGCGGCGCGTGATGCGGCCTGACGGGTCGTTCTTCCTCAACGTGGCGGGATCATCGGCGCAGCCCTGGCTGCCGTTCGAACTGATGGTTCGGCTGCGCGAAGTGTTCGTGCTGCAAAACCATATTGCCTGGGTCAAGTCGATCTCGGTCGGCACCGACACGCATGGTCACTTCAAGCCGGTCAACAGCCACCGTTACCTCAACCGTAACCACGAGCACCTGTTCCACCTGACCCGTGGGGGCGATGTCGGGCTGAACCGGCTCGATATTGGCGTGCCCTACATGGACAAGTCCAACATCGTGCGCCGTGGCCACCGCCAGGACCGGCGCTGCCGGGGCGATACGTGGTTCATTCCGTATGAGACGGTGCAGGGCAAGGCGCAGAAATTCCATCATCCCGGCACGTTTCCCGTCATGCTGCCGCAGATGTGCATCCGCCTGCATGGCAAGAGCGCGCCGGTGGTGCTCGACCCCTTCATGGGCACGGGCACCACGCTTGTCGCCGCCGTGCGCGAAGGGGGGCGGGGCATCGGAATTGATCTCGATACCATCTATGTCAATGTGGCCCGGCAGCGCGTGCGGCAAGCTATGGCGGCGGCTGAAGCGGGCGCGGACGGGATGGATGATCGAAATTATTGATCGTTTTCATTAAAACGATTGTTTTGACAAATAATCCCCCAATCGACCAGAACGTCCGCAGGCCAAGCGAAAGGGTTTTGCATGTCGATGAGGAAGATGGTTGCGGCGGCGGTGGTGGCCGGGGGCGTGGTGTATGGCGGTACGGTCGCCTATCTCACCCATTTTGATCACGCAACCGCGCCTGCCCCTGCGGGTGCGGGCGTGGATGCCGTGTCCGCCGCGGCACTTGATGTCGTGCGCGAGGCACGGTGTGACTATTGCCATGCGGCCAAGGTCGAACTGCCGTTCTACTTCCGCCTTCCCGTAGCGCAGCCGCTCATGAGCCGCGACCGCGCCGAGGGGCTGCGCCACTTCCGCGTGGAGCCGGTGATCGACGCGCTGCAAAATGGCGGCGTGCCCGATGAGGAAAAGCTGGCCCGCATCGAGGAAGTCATCAACCAGAACCGCATGCCTCCCACGCTGTACCTGCTCATGCACTGGCATGCCCATCTTTCCGCCAGCCAGCGCGAGAGCATGCTGGCCTGGATCGCGCAGGTGCGCCGCCAGCATTACGCCACCGCCGGCGTTGCCGACCGCTTTGCCGCCGAACCCGTGCAGCCCATTCCCGAATCTGTCGCGGTGGATGCCAACAAGGTGGCGCTGGGCCAGCGCCTGTTCTTTGACCGCAGGCTGTCGGGTGATGAAAAGTCGAACTGCGCCTCATGCCACAGCCTGCAGCATGGCGGCGTGGATGGTCTGGTCACGGCCACCGGCATTGGCGCCCAGAAGGGGCCGATCAACGTGCCGACGGTGTTCGATGCGGGCTTCAGCAGATGGCAGTTCTGGAACGCGCGCGCCGACACGCTGGCACAGCAGGCGGCAGGCCCGGTCATGAACCCGGTCGAGATGGGGTCGCATGACTGGAGCGCCGTGACAGACCGCCTGCGCGCCGACCCGACCTACGCACCTGCGTTCGCGGCCGCCTTTGGCAGCGATACGATTGATGAAGGCACCATCACCAACGCCATCGCGGAATACGAAAAGACGCTGATCACCCCGGATAGCCGCTTTGACCAGTATTTGAAAGGCGATGACGCAGCACTGAACACGCAGGAAAAGCATGGCTACGCGCTGTTCAAGCAGGTTGGCTGTTCCGGTTGCCATACCGGCCCGTCCATGGGTGGCCAGGCGCTTGAGCCGATGGGGCTGGAAGGCGATTATTTCGCGGCCCGTGGCGGCAAGCTGACCGATGCCGACAGGGGACGTTTCGAAGTCACGCACGACCCGGCTGACATGGAGCGCTTCAAGGTGCCCAACCTGCGCAACATCGCGCTGACCGCGCCTTACTTCCATGATGGCAGCGTCACAACGCTTGATGAGGCCGTGCGCAAGATGGCGCGCTACCAGACGCCGGACCATGACATGTCCGATCCTGACGTGGCGGATATCGTGGCCTTCCTCAACACGCTGACCGGGCGCTACCAGGGCGAGACGCTGCGCAATACGGCGCCGTGAGAGGATAAAAGTTTTCGGGCGCCGCCTTTATCTCAAAGGGCGGCGTTCTCCCGGATGTTTTTCCCGCTGGCTTTTCAGGGCTTTTGCGCGGGTGCCATGCCTGAAAACATGGACCTTGCGGGCGCGGTATGATTCTATGCGCGCAGGCCACCGGCCCGCAGAAAGGAATCATACCGTGAGGCAGCGCAGACTGAACGAGGAGGAACAGGCCCTGTGGGCGGCCTTCGCGCAGGGTATTGCGCCGCTACGGACCATGCCACGCCACACGGGCCAGACACCGCCGTCCGCACTGCCGCCCTCCGTGCCGCCCGAGGCCGACCGGCCGGGCATGAGCCGCGCGGCCATCATGCAGCGCCTTGCGCAGGGCGGCGTGCATGCGGTGCACCAGACCGCCAGCCACAGCCTGACGGTGCAGAAGGGAAAGGGCGGCGCGTTCGAGATCGGTGTGCGCAGGCCGGGGCTCGATGATACGAGCTGGCGCGGGCTGGTGAGCGGCAAGCTGCGCCCCGAGCGCAGGCTGGACCTGCACGGGCAGGTGGCGCAGACGGCGTTCCACCGCCTGCACGGCTTTCTCATTCAGGCGCATGCCGACAATGTGCGCTGTGTCGAGATCATTACCGGGCTGGGCAGCGGCCATCATGGCGGCATCCTGCGGCGCGAACTGCCGTTCTGGCTGGGGCGCGGCGATCTTGGCCGCCTGATCCTGGCGGTGGTGCACCCGCATGCGGCCAATCAGGGTGCCGTGCGCGTGCTGCTGCGCAGGCCGGGGCGCGGCGTGTACCGCTAGAGCCGCCGCCGCGCCGCTACTACCATCGCCCCCTCAGCCCAGCCGCCAGGTGGGCAGGTTGGCGGCCAGCCAGCGGCGCAGGGTCATGATGCTCGAGGTATCGCCCGAGATCTGGCGCAGCGCCTCGGTTGCGTCCGTGCCGGTGAGCAGCGTGCGGCCTGCATCATGCATCGTGGCCTGCAGGGTGCCATCATGCAGCGCCTGCGTGGTGGCCGCCCGCCACCGCGCCAGCGTGGCCGATGAGGTCAGCATGGGCAGCACCAGCGCCAGATCCACTCCCGCGGCCCCCGCCAGCGGCTTCAGCGCCGCATGCAGCAGGCTGTTCAGCGCCGAGCGCGCATCCTGGCGCAGCCGGTCTTCCATGTTCATGATCGTCTGGCCGGGCAGGCTGCACGGGCCGGGCCGGTCGGTCAGGGCAAACAGGGCGGGGCAGCCCGCCTGCGCCAGCGTGCTGGTCAGCGCCGCCGTCTCGGGCGTGCCCAGCGGGTCGGTAATCTGGATGACATCGACCTGGTTGTCGCGCAGGGCGGCGGCGGCGGCCTGCGGCGTGGCCAGGCCCGTAACCGGTATGGGCCGCAGCCCGAACAGCGTCATGGCCAGCACGGTGGGCAGTTCGATTCCGGTCAGGGTCGAGACGGCAATGCGCACGGGCCGGTCGCGCATGAAGCTGCCAAGGCTGCGGTGCAGTTGCGTGCGCCCGATCACGATGGGCACCGTCAGGCTGAGCAGCAACGGCAGCCAGCGGCTGTAGTCGAAATGGATGCGCGGGTCGCCGCACAGCGAGGAAACCAGCGCCGAACCGGGGGCCGCCAGCGCCATCATGCCATCGGATGCGAACTGGGAATCGAACAGGTTGGCCCCCGTCACCCCGTCCTGCCCCACCGTATCGCGCACGCCAAGCGGGGTGGGCTGGCCCAGCCCCTGGGCCAGGGCCGTGGGCAGGATGGGGCTCCAGCGTTCCGCCATGGCGCTGTGGCTGCCCGCCATGAGCAGCCCCGGCGTGCCGGAAGGAAGCTGGGGCAGGCGCTCGCGTGGAAGTTCCGAGGCCCGTGCCCCCCATGGCAGGGCGGAGCCTGCGGCCATAAGGGCCATGAAAGCCCGGCGGTTGATCATGGCTGGCGCTGCCGGTGGGGCCTGCGCGCAACCAATGCCCTGTGGGGTTCCGCCGCATGGGGGCGGACGGGCTGGTCAGGGCAGGGCAGGGAGCGTGAAACGGGCATGGCGGCTATTCTTATGGCCAGTGGACTTCCGGGGGAAGGCTCATGAGGATGGCTTCGGTGTTTCCGCCGGTCTTGAGGCCAAAAATCGTGCCACGGTCATGCAGCAGGTTGAACTCGACATACCGCCCGCGCCGGACAAGCTGCGCCTTGCGCTGCTCCTGTGTCCACGGCTCCATCATGCGGCTGCGCACGATGTCGGGATAGGTTTCCAGGAAGCCGAGCCCCACATCGCGGGTGAACGCGAAATCGGCATCGAGGTTGCCGGTATTGAGCCGGTCATAGAAAATGCCGCCCAGGCCGCGGGCTTCATCGCGGTGGGGCAGGTAGAAGTACCTGTCGCACCATTCCTTGAAGCGCGGATAGTATTCCGGGTCATGCTTCTCGCATGCCTTGCGGAACCCGTCATGAAAGCGCGCGCCATCACTGATGGCCTCGGCACTTTCGGGGAACATGGGCGTAATGTCGCCGCCGCCACCAAACCAGCCCTGCGTGGTGATGATCATGCGGGTGTTGAAATGGGCCGCGGGCACCAGCGGGCTGCACATATGAGCGACGAGGCTGATGCCGGTGGCAAAGAAGCGCGGGTCTTCCGACGCGCCGGGAATCGAGTCGCGGAAGCCGGGGCTGAACACCCCGCTCACGGTGGAGACATTGACCCCCACCTTTTCAAACACGCGCCCGCGCATGAGGCTGATCACGCCGCCGCCGCCGGGCGTGCCATCGTCGTTGGTGCGCGACCACGGCTTGCGCTCGAAGCGGCCCGCTTTTTCCTTACCGGGCAGGGTGGGCGTGCCAGCGGCCACGCCCTCATCCTCGATCTGTTCAAAGGCCGTGCAGATCCGGTCGCGCAGGGTTTCAAACCAGGTCCGGGCCGTGTCCTTCAGTGCGTCGTGGGCGACGGGGGTGCGGGAAATTGTCATGCTGGTCTCATTTAGCCCGTTCTGGTCGTTCGTGATGGATATTACGGGTGCCCGTTTGTTCCACTTATTGCAAGACGGGTGATTGCAAGACCGGCCGCGCTGCCGCTAGGAAGGAGGCCAGCCCCGTGCCGAAATGCGGGGCAGACGGAAATTGCGGCAGGAACAGTAGCAGACATGCATGAACCGGGTCATCAGCAGCGCGTGGCGCAACGCCGGCGCATCATGTTACGCCGTGGCCTGCTGCTTGGCGGCCTGCTGGCACTCCTGCCACTGGGCAGCGGGGCCAGGGCGCAGCCGCATGACTACCGCGAGCCGCCTCCCCGGCACTGGAGCTTTCAGGGGCCGCTGGGGCATTTTGACATGGCGGCCGTGCAGCGTGGCTACACGGTGTATGCCCAGGTCTGTTCCGCCTGCCACGGCATGAAGTCCGTCACCTATGGCGACCTGGCCGGGCTGGGGCTGAAGGAGGCGGATGTCAACGCGCTGGCGGCCAGCCACCACATTCCGGCGGGGGTGGATGCAGGCGGCCACCCGGTCACCCGGCCCGCCAACATGGATGACCATCTGCTCTCCCCCTATCCCGATGCGCATGTGGCGGCGGCGGCCAATCATGGCGTGGTGCCGCCCGACCAGTCGCGCCTTGCCGTGGTGCATCCCGGCGGCGTGGACCGCATCTATGCCTTCCTGACCGGCTACGGCCAGACCCCGCCCGCGGGCACGGTGGTGCCGCCGGGCACGTTCTATAATCCGTATGCCGCCAACGGGCAGATCGCCATGCCGCCGCCTTTGTATGAAGGCGGCATTACCTACCCCGATGGCACGCCCGCCACGGTTGAGCAGCAGGCGCGTGATGTCACGACCTACCTGGCCTGGGTGGCCAGCCCGCACCTGACGGCACGCCACCGCGCGGGCGTGGGGGCGGTCGTGTTCCTGCTGATCTTGCTTGTAATTTCCATCTGTCTGAAACGGAGAACGTGGTCCAATGTCCACTAACGCTGCCACCGGCGCGCAGATCGAGCCGGTTATCGGCCTGATCGGCGGGTCCGGCCTGTATGATATCGAGGGCCTTGAGGACAAGGAATGGCGCACGGTCGAGACCCCGTGGGGCAAGCCGTCCGACCAGCTCCTGTTCGGCCGGCTTGATGGCGTGCGCTGCGTGTTCCTGCCGCGCCATGGCCGGGGCCACCCGCTGCCGCCCTCGCGCCTGAATTACCGCGCCAATATCGATGCGCTCAAGCGCTCGGGTGTGACGGATATCGTCTCGCTCTCGGCGGTCGGCTCGCTCAAGGAAGAACTGCCGCCGGGCCATTTCGTGGTCATCGACCAGTTCATCGACCGTTCGTTCGCGCGCGAGAAGAGCTTTTTCGATACCGGCTGCGTGGCGCATGTCGGCATGGCCGACCCGCTCTGCCCGCGCATTGGCGACGTGCTTGAGGGCCAGTGCCGTGAACTCGGGCTGGACGTGACCCGTGGCGGCACGTACCTCGTCATGGAAGGCCCGCAGTTTTCCACCCGTGCCGAGAGCAACCTCTACCGCTCATGGGGCTGCTCGGTGGTGGGCATGACCAACATGCCCGAGGCCAAGCTCGCCCGCGAGGCCGAGATCTGCTACGCCACCGTGGCCATGGTCACCGATTATGACTGCTGGCACGACGACCATGACAGCGTCACGGTTGATGCGGTGGTCAAGGTCATGCAGCAGAACGCCAGCCGCGCGCGCGCGCTCGTGCGTTCGGTCATCCCCAAGCTCGGTGCGAAGCGTGGTCCCTGTTATGCAGGCTGCGACCGCGCGCTCGAGCACGCCATCATCACAGCCCCCGAAAAGCGTGATCCGGCGCTGCTCAAGAAGCTGGAAGCCGTTGCGGGCCGCGTGCTCAGCCGCGGTTAAAAAACGGCCTTGAAAAAACAGAAGTTTTTGGATGCCGCCTTTTTTCAAAAAGGCGGCATTTTTTTTGGCGGTTACAGCCAGTGCTCGAAAAAGCTCAGCGTGCGCTGCATGGCCAGGGTGGCGGCGGCCTCGTTGTAGGACGGGCGATCCGTGCAGCCAAAGCCGTGATCGGCCCCCTCATAGGTAAAGATCTCGATCTCCTCATGCGCCGCGCGGATGGCGTCCACGTCGTCCGCCGGGATATGGGCGTCTTCCGCGCCAAAATGCAGTTGCACGGGGCAGTTGGGCACCTGGCCCCGGCTCTCGGCAATGCCGCCGCCATACCACGCCACGGCGGCTGCGAACGCCCTGGTGTGGCACGCGGCCTCCCACGCCAGCTTGCCGCCCCAGCAGAAGCCCACGATGCCCTTCTTCTCGGTTGTCAGCATATCGGCTGCGGCCACGAGGTCGCGCAGCGCGTTCTCCTGCCCCACTTCGGCGCGCAGCTTCAGCCCTTCGTGCATGCCCGCATTATCATAGGGCAGGATGGCATCGCGCCGCGCGCGGTCGAACAGGGCAGGGGCAATGGCCTGATAGCCCTGGGCGGCGAAGGCATCGCACACCGCGCGGATATAGGGGGTGACGCCAAATATTTCCTGCACCACCACCACGGCGCGCGCCGCATCGGGCCGACCAGCCCGATAGGCGGAAAATTCATGCCCGTCCGCTGCGGTAACGGTTACGACTGCGCCCATGGTTTTCACTCCATTCTTTCCTTCATTGCCGGGCAAAGAATGATGCGGCCTGCCCTGACGTCAATATGAAACCCGCGTGAGGGGCGACTTTATGAGAATTCTTTCGCATTCAGGCCCGCCTAGCCGGGCTGCGTGATGGAATCGGCGCGGCAGCGTGTCATGCATTGTAGGGAGGGCTGTTCCGCCGCTTTTGATGGGGGGCGGAACACTTTATCAAACCATTGATACTAAACGTAAAAACACGGTTTTTTTTCCGCTGGCCCTTTTGCGCGCGAATTCTGCGCCGTCTCGCCGCGCGCCATTCTTGACACCTGTGGGGGGGCCACCTATCTGGTATTTAGCACTCTCACGAGGGGAGTGCTAACGCGATGCGGCCTGGCGCGCGCGCCAACCGGTGGCGTTGCTTGATTCAAGGGCGTTACCTTTAGAAGATTTGGAGCGATCCATGACGAAATTTCGTCCCCTGCATGACCGTGTGGTCGTCCGTCGCCTCAAGGGCGAGGAAAAGACAGCAGGTGGTATCATCATCCCTGAGACCGCCAAGGAAAAGCCGATGGAAGGCGAGGTGATCTCGGTGGGCGCAGGTGCCCGTAACGAGCAGGGCCAGATTGTGGCCCTCGACGTGAAGGCGGGTGACCGCGTCCTGTTCGGCAAGTGGTCGGGCACGGAAGTGACGATCAACGGTGAAGAACTGCTGATCATGAAGGAAAGCGACATCATGGGCGTGGTCGCCTGACCCACCTGCGCTTTCCGCACCGGGTAACCTTTTAAAAAACCTTTCCATACGGAGAAGAGAACAATGGCAGCCAAGGACGTAAAGTTCGGCGGTGAAGCCCGCCAGCGCATGCTGCGCGGCGTGGACATTCTGGCCGATGCAGTAAAAGTGACGCTCGGCCCCAAGGGCCGCAACGTCGTGCTCGACAAGAGCTTCGGCGCGCCGCGCATCACGAAGGACGGTGTCTCCGTCGCCAAGGAAATCGAACTGGCCGACAAGTTCGAGAACATGGGCGCGCAGATGGTCCGTGAGGTCGCCTCCAAGACCAACGACATCGCAGGCGACGGCACCACCACGGCAACCGTGCTGGCACAGGCCATCGTGCGTGAAGGCGCCAAGGCTGTTGCCGCCGGCATGAACCCGATGGACCTCAAGCGCGGCATTGACAAGGCGGTTGGCGTTGTCATTGAAGAGCTGAAGAAGAACGCCAAGAAGATCACCACGCCTGCCGAGACCGCACAGGTCGGCACGATTTCCGCCAATGGCGAGCATGAAATCGGCGAGATGATCTCCAAGGCGATGCAGAAGGTCGGCTCCGAGGGCGTGATCACGGTGGAAGAGGCCAAGGGCCTGCACACCGAACTCGACGTGGTCGAGGGCATGCAGTTCGATCGTGGCTACATCTCCCCGTATTTCGTGACGAATGCGGAGAAGATGACCGTCGATCTGGACAGCCCCTACATCCTGATCCACGAGAAGAAGCTCTCCTCGCTCCAGCCCATCCTGCCGCTGCTTGAAGCTGTCGTGCAGTCCGGCCGTCCGCTGCTGATCATCGCTGAAGACGTCGATGGCGAAGCGCTGGCGACCCTGGTGGTCAACAAGCTGCGTGGTGGCCTGAAGGTCGCCGCCGTCAAGGCGCCGGGCTTTGGCGACCGCCGCAAGGCGATGCTCGAAGACATCGCGATCCTGACCGGTGGCCAGGTCATCAGCGAAGACCTCGGCATCAAGCTCGAGAGCGTGACGCTGGACATGCTGGGCACCGCCAAGAAGGTGCACATCGACAAGGAAAACACCACCGTTGTCGAGGGTGCGGGCGCAGGCGAGGCCATCAAGGGCCGTTGCAGCCAGATCCGCGCGCAGATCGAGGAAACCACCTCCGACTACGACCGCGAGAAGCTGCAGGAACGCCTGGCCAAGCTGGCAGGCGGCGTTGCCGTGATCCGCGTGGGTGGTTCCACCGAGATCGAGGTGAAGGAGCGCAAGGACCGCGTGGACGACGCCCTGCACGCAACCCGTGCGGCTGTTGAAGAAGGCATCGTTCCCGGTGGTGGCACGGCGCTGGCCCGCGCATCGACCAAGCTTGGTGGCCTGCACTTCCATAACGATGACCAGCGCGTTGGTGCCGAGATCATCCGCAAGGCCCTGCAGGCTCCGCTGCGCCAGATCGCCCACAACGCGGGTGAAGACGGTGCGGTCATTGCTGGCAAGGTGCTGGAAAACGACACCTACACCTTCGGTTTCGATGCCCAGATCGGCGACTACAAGGACCTGGTGGAAGCTGGCATCATCGACCCGATGAAGGTCGTGCGCACGGCGCTGCAGGATGCGGCATCGGTCGCGGGCCTGCTGATCACCACCGAGGCGATGGTTGCCGAGCGCCCCGAGAAGAAGCCCGCGGCACCGGAAGGTGGCATGGGCGGCATGGATTTCTGATCCGGCCAGCCCTGCGCACCCCGGCCCCAAGCTGCAGCACGGGGCCGGATGCCAGAATAAAAAAAGGGGGAAGGGCCATTGGCCTTTCCCCCTTTTTTTATGCCCGGCGCGTGCGATCATGTCGGGATCATTTGACACGGGTGCCCATTTCATGCTGCCCCTATGGGTGCACGAACGGCGTGGAAGTGGCAGGGTGTTTTCCGGATGCCCCGTTTTTTCATGGCGGTAAAGGCACACGCGCCCGGATTGCCGGTATTAGGACCGGCAAGGATGGCGCTGGAGAAGAGACTGGCTATGGCTACCGGAAAAGTAAAATGGTTCAACGCAACCAAGGGTTTTGGCTTCATCATGCCTGATGATGGCGGCAAGGACGTGTTTGTGCACATCACGGCGGTGCAGGCTGCGGGCCTGCGTGGCCTGAACGAGGACCAGGCGGTCAGCTACGACATCGCCATGGAGCGTGGCAAGGCTGCCGCGACCAACCTCAAGGCGCTCTGAGGCGTCTGCCCCGCCCCGCGCGGGGAAGGGCAGGGAGACACGATCAGGAAAGCTGGTCCGCGGATATGTCCTGCGCCTGCAGGAAGGCCGTGATCTCCCGCGCCGCCGCACTCAGCCCGAGGCGGCGCACGGCCACCCCTTCGGGGAAGGCGGAAAGCAGGCGTGACGGGGTGCGCCGGTCCAGAAGGACAAACACCCCCCTGTCCTGCCTGCTGCGGATCAGGCGGCCAAAAGCCTGGCGCAGGCGCAGGCGGGCGATCCTGTCATCAAAGCGCCCCGGCGCGCCGCCAGACAGGTGAATGCGCCGCTCGCGGTGCAGAATATCGGGTCGCGGCCACGGCACGCGCTCGAAGGCGACAAGACGCAGGGCCTCGCCCGGCACATCCACCCCATCGCGCATCGCATCCGTGCCCAGCAGGCAGGCATGACGCTCGCTGCGCATGATATCGACCAGCGTTGCGTTATCCATCGGGTCCACATGCTGGGCAAAAAGCGGCAGGCCCGCTTCCTCCAGCGGGGTCACGATGCGGCGGTACACCTCGCGCAGGCGCGAGATGGCGGTAAACAGCCCCAGTGCGCCCCCGCCCGATGCCATGAACAGCGTGCGGTAGGCCCCGGCAAGGGCCGCCGGGTCATCATGCGCCACATCGGTAATGATGAAGGCCCGGCTTTGGCGCGCGTAATCAAACGGGCTGGGAAACGACGCGCGGATGGCGGGCGAGGGCAGGTGGATCGCGCCTGACCTTGCCTCGGCGGCATCCCATGCGCGTTCGGCGCTGTCATTGGTGTTGTCCTCGCCGCTTTCATCGCGCAGCGTGGCGGATGTGACCAGCACGCCATGCGCCGGGGCCGCGAGCACGCTGGCAAACGGAATGGTGGGGTCCAGCCAGTGGCGGTACAGCCCCACGTCGCGCTCGCCGGGGTTCTGGCCCTCGCGTCGGTCCATGCGGATGTAATCGATATATTGCGGCGTTTCGCCCCCCGTGGGCGGCTCGTTTGCCTGCATGCTGCCCAGCATGGCGCACCAGCCATCCACCCGTGAGAGCGCGCGGCGGCGGATGGAGCGGATGGCGGCGGCAATGCGCTCGCGCATGGGGGTGTCGAGCCAGTCGGCCTCGGTTTCCAGCGCCTCATCAAGGCGGGCCACCAGCGTGCGCAGTGGCTCGGCCAGCCGCCTCAATGCCCGTTCCAGCGCCTGTGCCGCCGCATGCAGCGATTCGGGCATGGGGTAGAGATCGCATTCGCTGTCACTGCGGCGCGCCCCGCCCTCGGGGCTGCCCTGCGTGCGGGCCAGCACCTGCTGGCGCAGTTCATGCAGCAGCGCTTCGGAGGGGTTGGACAGCACCGGCTCCTCGCCCTCGATGGGCACGCGGGCGGCCCGGTGCACCGGGTCAAGGGCCGCGAGGCGCGCCGACCAGCCCGGTGCGGGCAGGGCGCGGGCGGCCATCAGCGCGGTATCAAGCGGGGTTTCGATGCGGGGAATGTTGGCCATCAGGTCTTCAAGCCTGCGCCGCAGGCCGCGCGCGCGTGAGCGGGCCCCTTCGGCGCCGAGCAGCCAGCGCCGCAGTTCGGCCGCCTCCAGCCCTGAAAGCTCAAGGGCGAAGGCGCTGTCCGCCGCATCGGCAATATGGTGGCCCTCATCCATGATATAGCGGGTGGGGGTGTTGTCCTCGTTGCTGGCCCCGGTGCCATCAAGCGCGTGCCACGCCGCCTGCGACATGACGAGCGCGTGGTTGGCAATCACGAGGTCCGCCGTGCGGGCGCGGCGGATGGAGTGCTCGACCATGCATTGCTGGTAATGCGGGCAGGCCCCGTGAATGCACTCGCCCCGCCGGTCGGCAATGGCGGTCAGCAGCCCGCGCCCGAACAGGTCGGCAAACCAGCCGGGCAGGTCGCCGCCAAACAGGTCGCCATCGAGCGTATGCGCCGCCCATAGCGCCACCAGCGCCAGCCCGATGAGGGTGCCATCGCCCGCCTGCCCGCGTGAGAGCGCTATGTTCACGCTCTCCTCCATGTTGAGCAGGCACAGGTAGTTCTCGCGCCCCTTGCGCACCACCACATGGCTGCGGCGCACGGCGGGGTCGGGGTAGAGCCGGGCCAGTTCGGATTCGATCTGGCGTTGCAGGTGGCGGGTATAGGTGCTGATCCACACGGCGCCGCCGTTGCGGCGTGCCCAGATATTGGCGGGCGCCACGTAGCCCAGCGTCTTGCCGGTGCCGGTGCCCGCCTCGGCCAGCACCATGTGCGGGTCGCCCTGGGTCGCGCGCGGGGTGAAGGCGCGGGCGGCGATGTGGCTGAACGCCTCCTGCGCCGGGCGGTGCTCGGCCCCTTCGCCAATGATCTCGCGCAGATGCGCCTGCGCTTCCTCCCCGCTGACCGGATGGGCGCCGGGCGCGGGGCGCGGGGCGGTTTCCTCCCATTTTGGCAGGCGGGTCCAGACCTTGAGCGCCTCGTTGGGCTGGATCATGCCCGCGGGCAGTGGCCCGTCATCCTTCAGGCCGAGTGCCGCGCAGACCGATGGCCCCCACGCCCACCCGGCCTTGCGCATGCGCCAGGCAAGTGCTGCGCGGATGCCGCCCTCGGGCGTGTTGCGCAGCCGGGCGATGCGGCCGAGCATCTCGAAGGCAAGGTCGGGCAGCAGGTCGGCCTCGGGGGTTTCCAGCCTGTCCGCCCCGAGCCCCAGCGCCATGCCCAGCCCGCGCGCGGTGGGCGGGGCCGCATGGGCGGGCAGGGTAAAGGCGAACAGTTCCAGCAGGTCCAGCCACGGGCAGGGCCGTGGCGGGGGCGCCAGATCGAGCCTGCGCGCGATGGCAGGCGCATGGATGACCATGGGCACGGGCCACTGCGGCAGTTCACGGCGGATGTCGGCAGCCTGCATGGACAGGATTTCCCCATCCGGCGTGAGCACCGACCAGGCGCCGTGCCGGGGAAGGATCGCCGGGGCGCTGTCCGGCAGGGGCGGGGTGTCTGGCATGGTCGTCAATGATATAGGGTACAAGCGGGCAGATGTCGCCCGCCGTGTGTCATGCCATTCTTATTGCTGTACCCCGGGGTGTGGAATAGGATGGATTGACCCGTGCCCTTCCTGTCCATAGCTTGCCGGTCCATGTCAGAACAGCATCCTGCCCTTATCTCGCCCCTTCCCAAGTCCTGGCCGTTCGAGGAGGCCGCCAAACTGTCCGCGCATGTTGGTGCGCGTGCAGTGACGGCCGATAAACCCGTGCTGCTGGAAACCGGCTATGGCCCGTCCGGCCTGCCGCATATCGGCACGTTTGGCGAGGTGGCGCGCACATCATGGGTCAGGCAGGCGTTTACGAAGCTGACCGGCCTGCCCACGCGGCTGCTGGCCTTCTCCGATGACATGGACGCCCTGCGCAAGGTGCCAGAGAACGTGCCCAACCAGGAGATGCTGCGCCAGTATATCGGCAAGCCGCTCTCGCGCGTGCCCGATCCGTTCGGCACGCATGAATCCTTTGCCGCCCACAACAATGCCCGCCTGCGCTCCTTCCTCGATGGCTTCGGGTTCGATTACGAATTCGCCTCCTCCACGCAGTATTATGAAGGCGGGCGTTTTGATGCCGCCCTGAAGCGCGTGCTTGAGGTGCATGACCAGATCGTGGCCGTGATTGCCCCCACGCTGGGCGAGGAACGCCGCGCCACCTATTCCCCCGTGCTGCCCATCCACCCGCGCACCGGGCAGGTGATGCAGGTGAAGATGGACGCCATCGACCCAGTGGCAGGCACCGTGCGCTGGACCGATGAAGAAGGCGAAACTTTCGAGACACCCGTAACCGGCGGCCATGCCAAGATGCAGTGGAAGGCCGACTGGGCCATGCGCTGGTATGCGCTGGGCGTTGATTATGAAATGTCGGGCAAGGACCTGATCGACAGCGTGCGCCTGTCTGGCAGGATCTGCCGCATCCTTGGCGGCCAGCCGCCCGCGGGCCTGACCTACGAGCTGTTCCTGGACCAGAACGGGCAAAAGATTTCCAAGTCCAAGGGCAATGGCATCTCGGTCGAGGAATGGCTGCGCTATGCCCCGCCTGAAAGCCTGGGCCAGTACATGTTCAACGCGCCGCAGCGCGCCAAGCGGCTGTTCTTTGATGTCATCCCCAAGGCGACGGATGAATACCTGGCCCATGTGGGCAAGGCCCGCGCCATGGAGCCTGCCGACCCCGTGCTGCTGACCAATCCCGCGTGGTTCATCCACAAGGGCGCGATCCCTGCCGATGCAGGCAGCCCGGTCACGTTTGGCATGCTGCTCAACCTCGCCTCGGTCGCCAATGCCGAGACGCCGGATGTGCTGTGGAAGTTCATCCAGCGCTATGATGCCAATGCTACGCCGGAAAGCTGCCCCATGCTGGCGCGGCTGGTGGAATACGCCATCGTCTACTACGCCGATTTCGTGCGGCCCACCAAGCAGTACCGCGCGCCTGAGGCGCATGAGCGCAAGGCGCTAGCTGATCTGGCCCAGGCCCTGCGCGGCATGGAAGGCGGCGATGTCAGCCCCGATGCCTGCCAGAACCTCGTGTTCGAGATTGGCAAGACCCACGGCTTCGAGCCGCTGCGCGCGTGGTTTGGCTGCCTGTATGAAGTGCTGCTGGGCCAGAAGGAAGGCCCGCGCTTTGGCATCTTTGTTGCCCTCTACGGCGTGGCGGAAACCGTGGCCCTGATCGAGGCCGCCCTGACCCGCGCCGAGGGAACAGCGGCCTAAGGGCCTGCCCATGGCTGAACGTCCGACCCAAGACGCAACGCCTGCTCCGCCTGACGGTGGTGGCCCCACCGGGGCGGACCTGACTCCCGCGCGCCGGCGCAACGCGCTGCTGCGCCACCTGCCGCATGTGCTGGGGCTGTTTTTGCTGGTGAGCGCCGTAATCGTGGTGCAGCGCGAGGTGCGCACCCTGCACTGGCAGGACATCAGCCACGCGCTGCTCACCATTCCCGCCACCACGTTGTGGGCGGGGGCAGGCTTCACGCTGCTGTCCTATCTGGTGCTGTCCTTCTATGACTGGCTTGCCGTGCGGCAGGTGGGCTGCAAGCTGGCCTTCCGGCGCACGGCGTTTGCGGCGTTCTGTTCTTATGTCCTGTCGCATAATCTCGGGTTTTCCGCCATTTCGGGTGCGGCGGTGCGCTTCAGGCTGTATGGCAACTGGGGGCTGAAGCCCTTTGATGTCGCCCAGATCATCGCGTTCTGTTCGGCCACCTACCTTCTGGGGGCTGCGGTGCTGATCGGCAGCGTGCTGGTGCTGGAGCCGGGCACGGTGCCCTTCATCGGCCATGCGCTGCCTTCGTCCGTGATGCGGCTCATAGGCTGTGTCTTGTGGGCGGGGGTGATCGGCTATGTCATTGCCGGTCGCTACGTGAACGAGATCAGGGTCTGGCGCTGGCAGGTCACGTTTCCGTCCGCTGGCATGGCGGTAATGCAGACCCTTGTCGCGGCCCTTGAGGTCGCGGCCACGGCGGCCATTGCCTACACCTTCGTGCCTGCAGCGCCCGGGCTGGATTACGGCACGTTCCTGGCCATCTACATCGCCTCCTACACCGCAGGGCTGGTGGCCAGCGTGCCGGGTGGCCTGGGCGTATTTGACGGCACGATGATGCTGGCCCTTGGCGCCTACGTGCCCGCGACCCGTGTCGTGACCGCCATCCTGATCTTCCGCCTGTTCTATTACATCGTGCCGCTGTTCGTGGCGGGCATCATGTTCGCGGCGCATGAACTGTTCCTGCGCGGTGACGCGGCCCTTGCGCGCAAGGCGAGCGGGGGCAGCCCCCTGCGTGGGCCGCGCCCCGGCAGGCCAAGCCAGGTGATCCGTGAAAGCGAGGCCGATTTCTCGGTGGCGGTGGCGACTGGTGCGGTCTCGCTGTGCGGGGGACTGCTGCTGGCGCTGACCCTGCTCGACCCCGAAAACTGGCTGAATGCGGGCCGCCTGCAACCGCTCTTCGCCATGGTGGGCGACTATCTGCTTTCGCTGATCGGTGTGGCGCTGATCGGTCTGGGCATCGGGCTTTCGCAGCGCGTGACGCTGGCGTGGAAGGCGACAATCGGGCTGCTGTCGGTGGCGTGCGCGCTGACGCTGCTGCGCGACTCGCCCATGGCGGTGCCGGGCCTGCTCATGCTGGTGTGCCTGCTGATCGCTCCTTTCCGGGGTTCCTATTACCGCCATGCGCGGATCATGAGCGAGCCGCTTTCCTCACAGACCATCCTCTCCCTTGTGCTGCTGATCAGTTCGGTCGTGGTGCTGGTGCTGGCGGGCCCGCATGATTCGGCGGGGGGAAGCTGGTGGGAGATCATGCTCTTCGCCACCCGTCCGGGCATTGCGCAATGGACGCTGGGGCTTGCGGTCATGCTGGGGCTGGTCATGATCGTGCGGCTGGTGCGGCCGGGGCGCATTCATGTGCTGCCGTGGAACAAGCAGGGCCAGGCCCGTTACCGCGCCCTTGACCATGCGCTTGACGGGGTGGGGCAGGTCACTCCCGCGCCTTCGGGGCTGATACCGGGGGCGCGGCGGCAGGCGCTGCTGCCCTTCGTGCGGCTGGGGCCGTATCTGGTCGGGCTGGGTGACCCGGCGGGCCATGCGGATGACTGCACATCGGCCATCTGGTGGCTGCGCGACCTTGCGGTGCAGGAAGGTTGTCAGCCTGCTTTCTGGCATGTCGGCACGAGCCTGCTTGCGGTCTATAACGAACTGGGCCTGACGCCGTGGCCCCTGACCGAGGAAGGCGCGCCGCTGCACCCGTGTTTCCTGTGCGCGGGCGCGGATGACCTGAACACGATCCGCTCGCTGATGGACAAGGCCTTCGCGCCTTTGGGGAAGGCCGGATGCTGAAGGCGCGTGCCGCGTGGCGTAAAGGAAACCGCTCATGACCGCCCATGCCGGGCTGCTCACCCATTTTTCCACCGTGGTGGGCCTGCCCAGCCTGTCGGGTGCGTTCCTCATGGCGTTTCCGGCGCTGTTCTCCATTGTCAATCCGCTGGGGGCGGCGCTGATCTTCGCGCAGGTTACGGCGGGGCATGACCGGCGCACCTGCGTAGCACTTGCCGGGCAGGTGGCGTTCTATTCCGCCATGCTGATGCTGGCCTCGATCTGGGTGGGCGGGCTGGTGCTGTCGTTCTTTGGCATCACCATTGATGCCCTGCGCATTGCGGGCGGCCTGGTGGTGGCGGTGCGGGCATGGTCGCTGCTCCAGGCCCCCGAGACGGAGGAAGCCCGCAAGCAGGCCCAGGCCAGTGGCAGCACGCAGGCCGCCAACCTGATGGGGCAGGCGTTCTTTCCGCTGACCATGCCCTTTACCGTCGGCCCCGGCACGATTGCGGTGGCCATTGCGCTTGGCTCGGAAGGTCCACCGACAGGTACCCACATCATCTTTTACGGCGTGCTGTCGATTGCGGCGGTGCTGGTGGCAGGGATTGTCTGGGCGGCCTATGCCTATGCCGAGCAGTTGCTGCATCTGCTGGGCAAGACCGGCACGCGCATTGTCTCGCGGCTCGCAGCACTGATCCTGCTCTCGATTGGCGTGCAGATCCTGGTTACGGGCGTGCAGGGGGTGGTGCTGTCAACCGCGCATGCCGTCATGACAATGGCGAATTAAGAAACTGTTTAAAAACAATTCATTGATAAAAAAACGATAAAAGTTTTTGGGTGCCGCCTTTTTTCAAAAAGGCGGCGTTCTTCGAAGCTTTTTGAAAAAAGCTTCACCAAAAACTTCCTTAAATTACTGGACGTTTTCTGCGCCAACTTTTCAGACAGTCTCTAAAATTTTTCGATGAAGCTTTTTTCAAAAGGCTTTGAGGAACGCTGCGTGACTGCAAAAAAGCGGCATCCGGCAAGTTTCATTTCCTCATCACGACAGCGGGGCGATTTCAGGTACGGGCCGTCCATCGAGCACGGCTCGCACGCAGGCGCGTAACGCAGGCAGCACATCCGCGCCGAATTGCGGTGTTCGCCGTTCCCATGCGCCCGTGCGCCATGAAGGGTGGGGCAGGGGAAAGTAGCGCGGCAGGTAGCGGCGGAAGTCGAGGCAGCGTTCGCTGACCTTTCCCTTGCCCAGAATATGAAGCTGGGCGTAGCTGCCCACCACCAGTGTCAGTTCAAGGCCGGGCATCTGCGCCATGATGCGCGCGCGCCACTGCGGCGCGCATTCCGGCCGGGGTGGGCAGTCGCCACCCTTGGGCAGGCGGCCGGGATAGCACAGGCCCATGGGCACCAGTGCAATGCGGCTGGAATCATAGAACGTGGCGCGATCCACACCCATCCATCCCCGCAGCCGGTCCCCTGAAGCATCATTGAAGGACTGTCCGGTTTCATGCACGCGCGTGCCCGGCGCCTGGCTGGCAATGAGCAGCCGCGCCGTGCGCGAGACATGCAGCACCGGGCGGGGGCCAAGCGGCAGGTGTGCCGCGCAGCTCTGGCAGGCGCGAATGGCGCGCAGCAGGTCTTCAAGGGTTTCGGCCATGGTAGCTGCCTTTACGCGTTGAGCAGGTCGCGTGTCCATGCGGGAACCGTGCGGGTGGCAGGCCCGAGAATGGTCTGGTCAAAGGCGCTGCGGCCCGATGGGGCTTCAAGGTTGAACAGCATCGTATCAGCATGGTCGGCCACGCTGTCCACAAACCCGGCCGCCGGATAGACCACGCCGGAGGTGCCAATGGCCACGAACAGGTCACAGGCCGCAAGGCGCTGCGCTATGGCCTCCATATGGTAGGGCATTTCGCCAAACCAGACGATATCGGGCCGGAGTGCCGCTGCTCCGCAATCGGGGCAGGGCGTATCGGGGGTGCAGTCGGTATGCCATGCCGGGGTGGCGTGGCAGTGGGTGCAGCGAAGGCGCAGCAGTTCGCCATGCATGTGAATGACGTTGCGGCTGCCTGCGCGTTCATGCAGGTCATCGATATTCTGCGTGATGATGGTGAGGTGCCCCGGCCAGTCGCCGTTACGTCCGGCCTGCTCAAGGATGGCGAGCGCCCTGTGCGCGGCGTTGGGGTGCACGCTGGGGAGCTGTGCGCGCAGGCCGTTATAGAACCGGTCCACCCGCAGCGGATCGCGCGCGAAGCCCTGCGGTGTGCAGATATCCTCGATCCGTTCATGGTTCCACAATCCATCCGGGCCACGAAAGGTCTGAAGGCCCGATTCCTGGCTGATGCCCGCCCCGGTCAGGACAACAATGCGCTGCATGCGAACTCTCCTTCAAGGTGGAAGCCAGTAATGTGCGGGATTGCCGTACACATAAGAAAACCGCCATGGACATAAGCCCATGGCGGTTTTCCGTAATGCGTATCAGGGGAAGGGTGACCCGGGAGAAAAGGCCACCCCTGCCGCGTATTACTGCGCGGCGTCCTGACCGGTGTGCGTCTGCGGTGCAAACGTCCAGCCCGAGCCGTAAGGCTGCGGCAGGAACACCGACCAGCCGCTGCTCATGCTGTTCCAGCCGGAGCTGGAAACCGGAGCCCCGGTGTCGCGCAGCTTGGTCACGTCGGCTGCCGTAACGGTGCCCGGCGCCTTGTTGCCCCAGCTGGTGCGGATGAAGTTGACCACATCGGCGATCTGCCGGGCGGACAGCGAGTTGCTGTAACCCGGCATGGCCACTGCGGAAGGTGCCCAGTTGCTCGGCGGCAGCACGCCACCATGAGCGATCACGTTCACCAGCGAGGTCGGGTTCTCGGTCACGACAACCGGGTTGCCAGCCAGCGGCGGGAACATGCGGGCCACGCCACCACCGTCGTTACGGTGACAGATGGCGCATTCCTTCACATACGTGTCAGCACCCGGCATGCTGGCGGTGTTGCCAGCGTTCAGGGCCGTCGCGGTGGACGGATCGTATGTGTAGTTGCCCTGTGAGGGCGGCACCGGCGGCAGGCTCTTCAGATACTTCGCGATGGCGTGCAGGTCGTCATCGGTGAAGTACTGGGTGCTCCATGCCACCACATCGCCCATGCCACCGAACACGGCGGAGTGGTCGATACGGCCGGACTTGAGGAAGGTGTAGATGTCATCTTCCGACCAGCGGCCCAGACCCACGACCGGGTCGTTACGCAGGCTGGGGGCCACCCAGTTGTCAATCGGCGCGCCACCGGACAGGAAGTCAGGCCCACCCGAAGCATCGAGCGCCTTTTCCTGCATGGCGAAGCCGCGCGGCGTATGGCACGCGCCGCAATGGCCCGGACCCGTCACCAGGTAGTCACCACGGGCCACATCGGCATCGGTGCCGGGGGCGGGGGTGAATTCCTTGGGCGAGGGCGAGAACATCATGCGCCAGATGCCCAGCGGCCAGCGCATCGACATCGGCCAGGAAATGTCCGGCTGCTTGTCAGGCTGTGCGACCGGCTTCACCCCATGCATGAAGTATGCATACAGCGCCTGCATGTCTTCCTTCGTCATACGCGAGAAGGAAGGATACGGCATGGCCGGATACAGCGTGGAACCATCCTTGCGGATACCATGGCGCACGGCTTCGTCGAATTCGGCGAAGGTGTAGCGACCGATACCGTAGGTCGGGTCCGGTGTAATGTTTGTGGAATAGATCGTGCCGATCGGGCTCTTGATTTCAAGCCCGCCTGCATACGACTGCCCGTGAAGGGCGGTGTGACATGCTACGCAGTCACCCAGTCGTGCGACATACGCCCCTTTCTGGACCAGCGCGGGGTCGGCATCTGGCGTCTGTGCCAATGCCGTCCCTGCCAGCAGACTAAACGCTGCCGCGCTGAATGTCACCTTAAGCCTGTTGATCATTATGTTCACCATCATGCGTCGCGTTGATGCGAAAAATTGTCAAAACCGGGAGATTATGGCTGCTGCTCGGGGATACCGTCAGCATTCTTCCGGGCATCAACTTCCCTCTGATAGGTCTCGTTCGCACGCTTGATCAGGAACTGGCGGATATCCTCGATCTCGGTGGGGTTCATGCTGCTGTCGAAGCGATCCATACCGTAGGCGGTAAGGGCGCCACGGCCGACAACATTGTAGAACGCATCCTCGTGGCGGATGGACCCGGACCAGCGCAGGTCAGGCAGCACACCAGCACCTTCGGCATTGTCGCCATGGCAGGCGGCGCAATAGGTCTGGAACTGGAAGTAGCCGTTATCGGTGCGCTTGCTGTCGAACTGTGCCGGCGGCTTGACGGGCAGGAAGCCCTGGTCATTCTGCTTGGGCAGCGGGCCTGCCTTGCCATCGAGCGAGAAGGCAATGATGCGCGAGTGGTTGACGGTCCAGCCGCTGGTGCGGGCAATGCCACCGAGGAAGAACGGATAGATGCCGCCCCAGCCCACTTCAACCGCGACATACTGCTTCTTGTCGCTGCCAAGGTAGGACACGGGAGGAGCGATGATGCCGCTATCTGCCGCGAAGTGGAACAGGTCGGAACCGTTCGTCGCGTCATAGGCATGGAACTCGCCATTCGCCAGGCCCTGGAACAGCAGGTCGCCGCCCGTTGCCAGAATGCCGCCGTTCCACGGACCCTTGTGGTCCACGCGCCAGGCTTCAGCCTGCGTCTTCGGATCCCAGGCCACGATCCAGCCCTTCAGATCCTTCACGAAGGCCTGCTTGGCTTCGGGCGTGTCGGGAATGCCGACCTTGTTCATGTCCAGACCAAGGTTCCAGCTATCGGGATGCGGCGTGAAGCCACCGACCTGGTTGGTGTACAGGAACGGAACCTGCTGCGCGGGAATGTAGACCAGCCCGGTCTTGGGGCTGTACGCCATGGCCGCGAAGTTATGGCCGCCAAGGTCACCCGGAATGCCGTACCAGTCCTTGCCCGTAAGCGTGTAGAGCGCATCGGGGTTGTAGATCGGGCGGCCGGTCTTGGGGTCGAGGCCACTGGCCCAGTTCACATAGACATAGTTCTTGCCCGAGATGAACTCGCCGGTCTTCGCATCGATGATGTAGAAAAAGCCGTTCTTGGGCGCATGAACGATGACGTGACGGGTCTCACCGTTGATCGGCAGGTCAACTGTCATGATCTGCTGGACCGAGGTGAAGTCCCACTGGTCCATCGGCGTTTCCTGGAAATGCCAGACGTATTCGCCGGTTTCCGGCTTCAGCGCGACGATGCTGCCCAGGAACAGGTTGTCGCCCTTGCCTTCCGAGCGGTACTTGTAGTTCCACGGCGAACCGTTGCCCACGCCAAGGTAGACCAGGTCGGACACGGGGTCATACACGATGGAATCCCACACCGTGCCGCCGCCACCCTGGCGGGTCCAGGCGCCGGTCGGGCTCCAGGTCTGGTAGGCCTTGTTCATCAGCACGCTGTCGGAGGCAGCATGGTCCGGCTCGTTCTTGGGGTTCGGAACCGTGAAGAAGCGCCAGTCCAGCTTGCCGGTCTCGGCATCGAACGCGGAGACAAAGCCGCGCGCGCCGAACTCGGAGCCACCGTTACCGATGATCACGCGGCCCTTGGCGATGCGCGGCGCGCCATCAACCGTGTAGGAACGCTGCTTGCCCAGCTCCGCCTCGGGCGGGATGGTGTTCACGCTCCAGACCAGCTTGCCGGTCTTGGCGTCAAGCGCGATCAGGCGGCCATCGAAGGTACCGAAATAGACCTTGCCATTCCAGTAGGCGGCGCCACGGTTGACCGTGTCACAGCAGCCCTTGTCGGCGATGTTGCCGGGCACGCGCGGGTCATACGACCACAGCAGCTTGCCGGTGGCGCCATCAACGGCCTTCATCATGCTCCAGTTGGTGGTGGCATACATGATGCCATTGACAACCAGCGGCGTGCCTTCCTGGCCACGGTTGGTATCAAGGTCGAGATACCAGGCCAGCTTCAGGTTACCAACATTGGAACGGTTGATCTGATCCAGCGGGCTGTAGCGCTGTTCAGAATAGGTGCGGCCATAGGTCATCCAGTCGCCGGGATGGTCATCCGCGTGGATGATCGCTTCCCCCGTGGCGCCCTGCCCGTCATCTGCGGATGCCATGGTGGCATAGCCCGAGATGAGAGCCGCACATATCGTTCCGGCTGTAAGCGTTCTGCTCAGAGAACGTCTTTTTCCGAAAACGGCAGAAATCATATGTGATGTCCTCAGAAAACTAACGGTTTCGAATTCAGGACGCCGCCGCTGCAACTTTCCGTCCGGGCAGGCTTTCTGAATGTAACCGGCAAAAAGCGCGGGCGGCGCTCATTTTCCGACCAGACAGGAAACCGGCTTCGGGCAGGGAGATAAAGCAGGTAGTCCGTTTCACCCGAACATACCGAGGCTAGCACGCCCGTCTCCTGACATTTTAGTGTTCAAGCTCACGAAAACGTGAATATGTTGTCTGATAAGCAATGAAACAGATAGCTGGCTCCAGCGGAGTTTTTTTTAAAATATGTTGATATTGCAGCAAGAATGAGAAGATGCGCCTAAGGCCGCGCGACAGGTGTTTCACAATAAATGATGAGAAATATATTTTTATTATTCATGAATGGCATAAATTTTTGGTGAAACGACCATCTGCTTCACGCCGTACGCGTAACGGATCGGGGCAGAGAATCAGCCCTGTAGCGGATAATGTTCCAGCGCATCATAAACCGGGCCATCGGCATGGCGCAGGGACTGGAAAAGCGTGAAGTGACCCACCAGTTCCCCCTCGGGCATGGGCGGCATCGCGGCCAGCCAGGCCTGCCGCCGGAGTGGATCGGGGTGTTGCATGTGGCCCACTGTCACATGCGGCACAAAGCGGCGCGTAGCGCGGGCACTGCCGGGCAGGAGCCGGTTCATGGTGGCGCGGACTCGCTGTTGCAGGTGCGTCAGGGCGGCATCGGGTGCGCAGCCGACCCATAGCGTATCCGGTCCGTGATGGGTTTCGGGTTCAAACAGGCCCGGCGCGCTCAGGCGGAGCATGGGGGGGGCTGCTGTTATGGCGTTCAGCGCATGGTGAATGTCTTCGAGGAGATGGCCATGCGTTACCGCGCCCAGATAATGCAGCGTAAGGTGATAGGACTCCGGTGGAGACCACGTCACGTCCGGCAGGTTGCCCCGCAGGCCAGCGAGGGCGTGCGTAAGCGCAGGGGGGAGTTCAAGGCCAATGAACAGACGCATCCGGCACCTTTCTGGCGGAAAGAGAAAACGACACATGCAGCATGTGTCGTACAGTATATATAGTGCTGTGAAATGCGCGGCGTGTTGCCGCATTGTAATGTGTTCGTCACGCTGATGTTCTTGAACCGCGTCTAGCATAAGCCCACATGCAGGCAGACGCACGTCAGTTACGGACGTGGAGGAAGGAAACAACAAAATGGCTTTTGGCCCTGATTCGCGGAGTTTCATCCGCCCCACCGCTGAGAGTGCCATGGGCTCCGTCGATATGGGCCTGCGTGCCTATATGCTGCGAGTCTATAACTGGATGGCATCCGGGCTGGTCCTGACCGGACTAGTCGCCTACCTGATCGCCAACACCCAACTACAGGCGCTGTTCTTCCAGTACGTGCCTGCCCTTGGCACGGTCAAGCCGACCGGGCTTGGCATGCTGGCCATGATCGCGCCGCTTGGTTTCGTCCTGGTCATGTCGTTCGGGGTCAACCGGCTGTCCACCCAGGCGGTGCAGACCCTGTTCTGGCTGTTCTGCGGGGTGATGGGGGCAAGCCTGTCCAACATCTTCATGGTGTTTACCGGGGTTTCGGTCACGCGCGTCTTCTTCATTACCGCCGCAACCTTCTGCACCATGTCGATCTGGGGCTACACGACTCGTACCGACCTCAGCCGCTTTGGCTCGTTCTTCATGATGGGGCTGTTCGGCCTGATCATCGCGGGCGTGGTGAACATGTTCCTGCACAGCCCTGCGCTGTATTTTGTCTACAGCGCCGCAGGCGTGCTGCTGTTCGTGGGGCTGACCATGTTCGATACCCAGAACATCAAGGCCACCTACCAGCAGGTTGCAGCCTATGAAGGCCCGGACCAGGCCGCGAAGCGCTCGGTCTATGATGCACTGAACCTGTATCTGAACTTCATCAACCTGTTCCAGTTCCTCCTGCAGTTCATGGGTGTGCGAAACAGCAGCAACGACTGACCGGCAGGATTCCTGGATTCAAGGACTGGATCAGTCCTGTTTGCCTGCATGAGAAGGGCTGCCACGACCGTGGCGGCCCTTTTTGCGTTGCTGGAGGGCTGGAAAGGTCTTTCTGCTAAAAAAGATAAGACTTATTCATATATGGAAATTATATGATGACAAGAGTGTGAGGTTAATGACACCTGATTAAGTCACTGTAAAACAACGATTTTGTAAGATAAATTTTAAGCAATGAAATCTATTGAAATATTATGTGAAGGCTTGCCTATAAGGCCGTTCAGGTCGGATAACCCTTGAATAGAAAAACTATATGAAAGGGTATGCGGCACAGGACATGCGCTTCAGCACACAGGACGGCATCGCGATCCATGGTCCGATCTGCCCTGAGAGTAATATTTACGTAAGGTCTGGCGGGCCGTATTGATCAAGGTCATGGCCAGCCGGCCGGCAACTAACTCATGACGGATGCAAACCGAAAGAGGCGATTGTCGTTTTCGGAAGTCGACTCAGGCGCGATGTCGCTGGATGCCGGGAAAGCAGAATGCTTTTTTCCCGCCATGCGTATAACGTGGCCGCTGTTGTCTAAGCCCGTGGATGAAGCGAGGATGTGAGCAAAACAGGGTGATGTCGAAACCAACGAGGCGTGAGATGAAGAAAAAAATCTTGCCGAGATTAACAAAGCTGATGAGTCTATCTTCAGCAGCGCTGTTAGCAGGCTGTACCTGGGATACTCTTGATCCCAAGGGCGTTGTCGGTGCTCAGGAAAAAAGCCTGATCCTGACCTCGACCTACGCGATGCTGCTGGTTGTCATACCGGTATGTATCCTGACGCTGCTGTTCGCATGGCAGTACCGTCAGTCCAACACTTCGGCGGAATACCTGCCGAAATGGTCGCACTCCAACAAGATCGAAGTGATCATCTGGGCAATCCCCAGCCTGATCATTCTGTTCCTGGCGGTGCTGACTTACCAGACATGTCATTCGCTTGACCCGTACAAGCCGCTCGAGGCTGAAGCCAACGTCAAGCCAATTCATGTCGATGTTGTGGCACTGGACTGGAAGTGGCTCTTTATCTATCCGGATGAAGGGATTGCAACCGTCAACCAGATGGCCATGCCGGTGAATACGCCGGTCGATTTCCGGATCACCTCTGACTCCGTGATGAACTCGTTCTTCATCCCGCAGCTCGGCACGATGATCTATGCCATGGCCGGGATGCAGACACAGCTGCACCTGATCGCCAACGAAGCGGGTGACTTCCAGGGTGAGTCCTCCAACTTCAGCGGCAAGGGCTTCTCCGACATGCGCTTCCGTGCGCTGGCAATGCCGGCGGACCAGTACAGCGCGTGGGTCGAGAAGGTGAAGGCTTCTTCCGAGCAGCTGGACAGCGCAAGCTATCCGAAGCTGGCCGCGCCGAGCGAGGCCAACCCGGTTGAATACTTCTCGCATGTCGATGCGGGTCTCTTCGATGCCATTGTTGCCAAGTACAATGACGGCATGGTCATGGACAAGAGCACCGGCAAGATGCTGCACGTGCAGCAGTCCGCGATGTCCGACATGAACATGAAGGAATAGGACAGATGTTTGGCAAATTAACTTTGTCGGCCATCCCTTATGATGTGCCGATCCTTGTTGGGACGTTCATCGGTGCCGCTATCGCGGGTCTCGCCGTTGTCGGTCTCATCACCTATTACGGTAAATGGGGCTACCTTTGGCGTGAATGGCTGACCTCGGTCGACCACAAGCGCATTGGTGTCATGTATATCGTTGTGGCCCTCGTGGCGCTGTTCCGTGGTTTTGCGGACGCGATCATGATGCGCTCCCAGCTCGCGCTGGCCTATGCCGGCAACCCCGGCTACCTGCCGCCGCACCACTATGACCAGATCTTCTCCGCGCACGGCACGATCATGATCTTCTTCATGGCCATGGCGTTCATGCAGGGTCTGATGAACATCGTGGTGCCGCTGCAGATCGGTGCGCGCGACGTGGCCTTCCCATTCGTGAACACGCTGAGCTTCTGGATGACGACCATCAGCTTCCTGCTGGTCAACATCTCGCTGTTCATCGGTGAGTTCTCGCAGTGCGGCTGGCTGGCTTACCCGCCCCTGTCCGAGCAGCAGTTCAGCCCCGGCGTCGGTGTTGACTACTATATCTGGGCGGTTCAGCTGTCCGGTGTGGGCACGCTGCTTACGGGTGTGAACTTCTTCGCGACCATCGTGAAGATGCGTGCGCCTGGCATGACCTACATGCGTATGCCGGTGTTCACCTGGACCATCTTCTGCACCACGGTGCTGATCATGGTTGCCTTCCCGATCCTGACCGTGGCCATGGGCCTGCTTGGTCTGGACCGTTACCTGGGCATGCACTTCTTCACCAATGACGGCGGCGGCAACCAGATGCTCTATCTGAGCGTGATCTGGGGCTGGGGCCATCCGGAAGTGTACATCCTGGTCCTGCCTGCCTTCGGTGCCTTCTCCGAAATCACGCAGACCTTCTCCCGCAAGCCGCTGTTCGGCTACAAGACCATGGTCTACGCGACCGCTTCCATCATGGTCCTGTCGCTGGTGGTATGGGTTCATCACTTCTTCACCATGGGTGCTGGCCCGAACGTGAATGCGTTCTTCGGCATCATGACGATGATCATCGCCGTTCCGACTGGCGTGAAAATCTTCAACTGGCTGTTCACCATGTATAAGGGCCGCATCGAGTTCCATGCGACCATGTACTGGGTGATCGGCTTCATGATCACCTTCTCCATCGGTGGCATGACCGGCGTGATGCTCGCCATCCCGGCTTCCGACTTCGTGCTGCATAACTCGCTGTTCGTTATCGCTCACTTCCATAACGTGATTATCGGTGGTGTGTATTTCGGCTACGTGGCGGCCATGAACTTCTGGTTCCCCAAGTCTTTCGGCTTCAAGCTGAACGAAGCATGGGGCAAGCGGGCGTTCTGGTGCTGGTTCATTGGCTTCTATGTGGCGTTCATGCCGCTGTATGTCGTTGGTTTCGAGGGCATGACCCGTCGTATGAACCACTACGACAACCCGGAATGGCACCCCTGGCTGCTGATTGCTGAAGCCGGTGCCGTGCTGATTGCATGCGGTATCGTGTGCCAGCTGACCCAGCTTTATGTCTCGATCCGCGACCGTAACCTGGCCGAGAACCGTGACCTGACGGGCGATCCGTGGAACGCACGCACGCTGGAATGGTCCACCTCTTCGCCGCCGCCGTTCTATAACTTCGCTATCCTGCCGGAAGTGCATGAGCTCGACGCTTTTGCCCACGACAAGGAAGCAGGTATTGATACGCGTCGCGCTGGTGGTGACTATCAGCCCATCCACATGCCCAAGAACACGGCATGCGGTTTCCTGATCGGTGCCTTCAGCTTCGTGCTTGGCTTCGGTGCTATCTGGTACATCTGGTGGCTGGCGGCTGTTGGTCTGATCGGTGTCATCGCTACGGTGATCGCGCGTTCGGCTGACAATGACGTCGATTACTATGTGCCGGTGTCCGAGGTGGCTCGTATCGAGCAGGAGCATACCCATAACCTTATGGCAGCACAGGCAGCGGAATAATGGCGCAAAACATGACTGCTGATGCAGCCCATGCCCATGATGAACACCACGAATCTCCCGTGGTGTTCGGGTTCTGGCTGTATCTGATGACGGACTGCATCATCTTCGGTACGCTGTTCGCAGTGTTCGCGGTGTTGCGTGACCAGTTTGCCGGCGGTCCGACCGGCCACGAAGTGTTCGAACTTTCGGGTGTTGGCATTGAAACGGCAATCCTGCTGTTCAGCTCCATCACCTACGGTTTTGGCATGATCGCCGCCCACGAGAACAAGGTCAGCACCATGCGGACCTGGCTCGGGGTGACCTTCCTGCTGGGGCTGGGCTTCCTGTTCATGGAAATCCGCGAGTTCTCGCACATGATTGCCGAAGGCAACGGCCCGGATCGCAGCGCGTTCCTGTCCGCCTTCTTCACGCTGGTTGGCACGCATGGTCTGCATGTCACCTGCGGCCTGCTGTGGATGGCGGTTCTGCTGTTCCAGACGGCTGGCAAGACTGAGCTGAACGAGCGCATGATCGGCAAGCTGACCTGCCTCAGCCTGTTCTGGCACTTCCTGGACATTGTCTGGATCTGTGTCTTCACCTTTGTCTATCTGATGGGTGTGCTCTGATGGCTGATCATATTTCATCCTCGGGAGAGGGCCATGGTAGCGTAGGATCTTACGCGACCGGGTTCGTACTTGCCGTTATCCTGACGGTAGCATCCTTCGGTCTGGTGATGTCGCATGCGATGTCACCGTCCGCCACCGGTGGGGCGATTGCCCTGCTGGCGGTGGTCCAGATCGTGGTTCACCTGATCTACTTCCTGCACATGAACGGTTCGTCCGAGCAGCGCTGGAACGTCATGGCGTTTACATTCACGGTGTTGTCGGTTCTGGTCCTTGTGGGCGGCACGATGTTCATCATGCATGACACGTCCATCAACATGATGTCGCGCTGATACGCGGCTTCATGCTGGGCTATGGGGGTGGGCAACCGCCCCCTGGGCCAGACGGCATAAAAAAAGACCGGCACGGGAAACCGTGCCGGTCTTTTTTATTGGGCCTGGCCAGAAGCGGCGGGATCAGCCCTTCTGCGGCTCGGGGGAAAGCATGTCTTTCTTGCCGGGCTTGTCTTTCCATTCCTCGGCATCGGCCGGGGCATCGATCTTGCGGGTGATGTTGGGCCAGAGGGCGGCGTATTTGGCGTTAAGCTCGGCCCAGGGGGTGGCGCGATCGTCGCTATCGGGGAAGATGGCCTCAGCCGGGCATTCCGGTTCGCACACGCCGCAGTCGATGCATTCATCCGGATTGATTACGAGAAAGTTCTCACCCGCGTAGAAGCAGTCAACCGGACAGACTTCGACACAATCTGTGAATTTGCAGCGAATGCAGTTTTCGGTGACCACATAGGTCATCGCCTATCTCCGATCGTTATTTGTGTGGCCTGTGGCAGTAGGCCCAGCCATGGAAAGGGACGAGGCGCCACAGGGGGCATGACCTCATCGGGAATGGCGGAAGATATGAGAGTGTTTTCCGGTCGTGGCAAGCCCAAGACGGTGGCTAATGCATAATCCGTGCCTGTATTGTCCCTATCGCCACAATATTCAGGCAGTTTCTGGAACAATTTCATACAGAAGTTGTGCAAGTGGCGCTGCCTGCCGGCGTTCGGCCTGACCTGTCACGCGAATGACAATCACGGCCTTGCGGTCGGGGGCGGGCAGGGTCAGCACGTCGCCCGCGCGCACCAGTGCATGCGCCTTGGTCACGCGCTGGCGGTTGATGCGTACGTGCCCGCTGGTGGCGATCTGCGCGCAGGCGCTGCGGCTGCGACCGAAGCGGGCATGGAACAGCCACACATCCACGCGCTGGGCCAGAGGCTGGGGGGCGGGGGCCTGTTTCATGGGTTCAGGGCTGATCCAGAAGGCTGGCAAGGGCGGCAAAGGGGCTGTCAGGCCGCCGGGTAGCACCGCGCCTGCTGGCCTGGTGGTCCTGCGCCGGGCGGGTTTTCTCGTGCCGAATGTTTTCGCCCTCCGCATGGAAGCGGATCATGATCGGGGCTGGTGGTCCGTAGCGGTCGGCGGGCATGGGGCGCGGATGGTGCACGCGCATGTTCAGCCCCTTCAGCACGGCAGGGAGCATTTCACGGCGCACGCCCAGCCGCGAGGCCAGTTGCGGGGGCAGCGGCACGGGGGCGCGGCGGGTCAGGCGGGCCAGTTCACGAATGAATTTTTCCGCAATATCGAGCCGCAGGCGCACGGGCCCCGCCGCGAGCCAGCCCATGCGGTCCATGAAGGCCGGGGGCAGGGCATCGGGCGGCAGGGTGACGCGGCTCATGGCGGGCAGGGCGGGGCAGGGCATGTTCAGGCTGATGGCCACCAGCCAGCCGCGCAACTGCAACGGGCGTTCCTTCAGGATCGCGGGCATGAACAGGGTATAATGGCCCACGCGCACCCCCAGCCTGCGCAGGCGGCCCAGCATCTCGGGGGGCAGGCGCTCGCCCCGGTGCAGGGGGGCGATGCCGGCACCTTCGAGCAGGCGGTGAACGATGCCGCGCAACGCGGGCGTGGCGGCAACGGTGGCCTGCACCGCAAAAAGCGGGGCAAGATGCTCGCGCACGACCTGCCCGAGCCAGGTCTGGAGCCGGTTGCGGATTCGCTCGCGCTGCGCGTTGTCGAGCAGCGGGTTGTCCAGCACCAGCGGGCGGGGGGAGAGCACGTCGGCACCAGGCAGCAGGCGGGCAAGGTTCATGCCCTCCCACATGATATGCGTGCCATCGGGCGAGAAGGTGAATTGCTGGTCGTCACCCTGCACCAGCAGCGCCACGCGGCGGGGAATCTCGCTGCGCACGGCACGGCGGGCGGCACGCATGAGCAGGCGGCCATCCTCGGCATCGGTATGTTCGCCCGCAATCAGGTCAAGGCCCGCAATCCGGCCAACCTCGTGGCCTTCCACCACCACATTGCCCTGCGCGGTCACGGCGGAGAGCAGGTTGTCGTGCCCGCCCTCATCAAGCCTGCGGATCAGCGTGGTGGCGCGGCGGTCGACAAAGCGGGCGGTGAGCTGTTCGTGCAGCACATCGGACAGTCGGTCCTCCGCCTCACGCGTGCGGGCCTGCCAGTGTTCGGCATTGGCGATCCAGCCGGGGCGGGCGGCGATGTAGCTGCACACGCGAATCCCCGCCAGGCGCTGCATCAGGGTGTCGATCGTGCCATCGGTCTGGAAGAAATGGGTAATCTGGTTTTCCATCCACGTCGCGGGTATGCGGCCATCGCTGATCAGATGGGTGAAGATGCGCCCGCACAGGCGGATATGGCTGTCATCGCCAAGCTTGCGGAAATCTGGGATCTGGCAGCTTTCCCACAACAGCCGGGTTGCTGCGCGGGAATGGACCAGCGGGCGGATATCGGGGTTTGCCGAGAGTGCTGAAAGGGCCAGCACGTCGCTCGCTTCATGCCCCGCAATCAGTTCAGGCCTGGGCGATGCCTGGTTGAGGCTGCCAAGCAGGCTGGAGGGCGAGGAAAAATCAAGCGCGCTATTGCGCCATGACAGGCGGGTGAGCGGGTCGAAGCGGTGCTGCTCCACCGCCTCGGCCAGTTCCTCATGCAGGGGCGGGCAGGTGCCGGTGGTGCCGAACGTGCCATCGCGCAGGCCGCGCCCGGCGCGCCCGGCCACCTGCGCGATCTCGCCAGCCGTGAGCGGGCGGATGCGCGAGCCGTCGAATTTCGACAGGCTGGCAAAGGCCACATGGTTCACATCCATGTTCAGCCCCATGCCGATGGCATCGGTCGCGACGAGGTAATCGACTTCCTTTTCCTGATACAGCGCCACCTGCGCATTGCGTGTGCGCGGCGAAAGCTGGCCCATCACGATGGCGCAGCCGCCGCGCCTGCGGCGCAGCAGTTCGGCAATGGCGTAGACCTCGCCCGCCGAGAACGCGACAATGGCCGAGCGCGGCGGCAGGCGCGTGAGCTTGCACGCGCCCGCATGGGTCAGTTGTGACAGGCGGGGGCGGTGCTCGATCTCGATGCCCGGCACAAGGCGGCGGATCAGGTTGCGGATGGTGTCGGCACCGAGGAACATCGTCTCCGCCGTGCCGCGCGCGTGCAGCAGCCGGTCGGTAAAGATGTGGCCCCGGTCCGGGTCGGCGCAGAGCTGGATTTCATCCACCGCCACGAATTCCACCCGCCGGTCGAGCGGCATGGCCTCGACCGTGCATGAAAACCAGCGCGCCTTCGGCGGGATGATCTTTTCCTCCCCCGTTATCAGCGCCACGGCCTGCGCGCCCTTGCGGGCGACCATGCGGTCGTAGTTCTCACGGGCGAGCAGGCGGAGCGGGAAGCCGATCACCCCGCTGGAGTGCGAGAGCAGCCGCTCGATGGCGAGATGCGTCTTTCCGGTATTGGTCGGGCCGAGCACAGCCCGGACCACCTGGTCGGAATGGGGGCCGGAGCGATGTCCGGCCGCTGCGCGATGGGGGCCACGAAGCCCCGAGGGTACACCCGTCATGAAGGTATGCTCCGGCCAAGTGGACGGAAATGCAAGCAAAACCACGTGGGTATGCGCGGGACCGCGCCAGGGGGTGTTGCTTTGGCGCGATGGCGGACGCACCCTTGCGGGCAATAGAAGCTGACGCAACCGAGGAACGCCATGAACATGCCGCAACATCCCGACTGCCTGGTCGCCGCGCACGATGTGGGCCACGAACCCGTGGGCGTGGTGCACGCCATCCGCCCTTCGGCTCTGGGCGGGCTTGCGGCGCTGGTGGGCGAGAAGGCGGCGCGTTTTGCGCTTCAGGCCGGTTTTGTTGCCCGTTACGGGCAGGTGCAGGGCCTGCCCGATGCGGATGGCAACATCACCACCGCCGTGCTGGGCGTGCCGGAAGCGGCGGATGGAGCCGATCCGTTCGTGTTCGGCGCCCTGACCGACTCGCTGCCAAGCGGCCTGTGGCGCATCAGCGCGCCACAGGATGTTGCCCCGGCCGACATGGCCCTTGGCTTCTGCCTTGGCGCGTATCGCATGCCTGCCTTCGGGCGCGACAGTGCCCCAAAGCCGCCACGCGCGCGGCTGGTGGCTGACGAGGCGGGTCTGGCGGCAGGTCCGGTGGCGCAGTGCATCAACCTTGCGCGTTCGCTCATCAATACGCCCCCCAACCTGATGGGCCCCGATGATCTGGCCCGCGCGGCACAGGTGGCGCTGGAGCCGCTCGGCGCGGATGTGTCGGTCATTCGCGGGGCGCGGCTGGAGCAGGATTTCCCCACCGTGTTCCATGTGGGCATGGGCTCGGAGCGCGCGCCCTGCGTGGTGGTGGCGCGCTGGAGCGGCAGCACCGCGCCTGAGGATGCCCCGCTTGTGTCGCTGGTGGGCAAGGGCGTGTGTTTTGATACCGGCGGCTACGACCTCAAGCCGCCTTCCTCCATGCTGCGGATGAAAAAGGACATGGGAGGGGCTGCCATCATGCTCGCGCTGGCGCGGCTGGTGGTGCTGCGCGACCTGCCGGTGCGGCTGGAACTGCGGCTGGGCTGCGTGGAGAACAGCGTGTCGGGCCGCGCCATGCGCCCATCCGACGTGGTGCGCACGCGCGCGGGGCTGACGGTGGAGGTGGGCAATACCGATGCCGAGGGCAGGCTGGTGCTGTGCGACCTGCTGCATGCCGCGTGCGAGCACGATCCCGCCCTGCTGGTTGATGCCGCAACCCTGACCGGCGCCGCCCGCGTGGCGCTCGGCCCTGACATGCCCGCGCTGTTCAGCAACAGCGATGAAGCCGCCCTGGCGCTGGAGGGGGCGGGATGGACCTGCGGCGACCCGCTATGGCGGCTGCCACTGTGGCCGGGCTACCGTAAATGGCTGCGCAGTCCGGTGGCAGACCTGAACAATATTTCATCCAAACCGACGGCAGGGGCGATTACGGCAGCGCTTTTCCTAGAGAATTTTGTCAAAACTGATGTGCGCTGGGTTCATATCGATACCTATGGATGGAACGATTCCGACCGCCCCGGCCGCCCCGAAGGTGGAGAAAGTCTTGGTTTAAGAGCGACTTATGAAGGGATATTAAAAATATTTAATCTTGACGAAACGAACGCGCCGTTAAAGAAACAATTATGAAATCGAACTAATTTGCCAGGTGCGACTTATATATGCCGTAAATGCCAATTATATAGGCACCACCAGATAGACACCATTCCGTGCCGGTCCGATTCCATGGCCCACAGGCCCGTTGGCCGGCACGACATCATGACAGAGGATTCCAACCGATGGCCAAGTCATCACAGGTTAATCAGGCTAATGCGGACCAGATGACGCAGTCCCTGCGCGATACCGTTGTTGCAATGGTTCGCCGCGACGGGCCTGACCTTTCAGCGCGCCAGCTTGCCGTGTTCCTGACCTGCTACCTCAGCGACAACGCCCACACCGTACGTGGCCTCGCCGCCGAGCTGAACGTGTCCAAGCCCGCGATCACCCGCGCGCTCGACCGGCTCGAGGACCTGCGCCTCGCCCGCCGCACGGCCGACCCGATGGACCGCCGCTCGGTGCTGATCACGCACACCCCGCAGGGCAACGGCTTCCTGCGCGACCTGCGCACGATCGTGAACGAAACATCCGCCGCGGCGCAGGAAAAGGTTGCCGCTCCCGTGCGCAAGGCGCCGCGTGCGCGCCGCACCGAGGAACTTCGCCGCGCGAGTTGAGTTAGAAGCAGGTTCTCTTCGTGCATTCCGGGACGGAAGGTTTCCATTTCATGCATATCTCTCGACGTCTGCTTGCCCTCGCCATTGCGATCGCCCCCCTTGCCAGCCTGCCGTGCGCGGCCATGGCCGCGGAGTCCTCGCTTGGCACGCCATCGGGCACCGTCACCATGAAGTTCAAGTCGCTCGATATCGGCGTGGGGCATACATGGGGCACGGGCAAGCTGGTCTATGGGCACCATACCTACCGCTTCAAGGTCGAGGGCGGGTCGCTCGCGGCCGTGGGCTATGCCAACATCAAGGGCAGCGGCACGGTCTATAACCTGCATTCGGTCAAGGATTTTGAAGGCAGCTATGCCGCCGTCAACGGTGATGTCACAGCGGGCACCGGCATTGGCGCGGTCCTGCTCAACAACCCCGCAGGCGTGCGCATCCGGCTCGATACCACAAGTTCCGGCGGCCGCCTTGCCGCAGCCGCCCAGGGCATGAAGATTACCTTTACCGGCAAGTAAGGTCCGTTATCTGTCACGATCGGCAGGGGGAATGGTCGCAGGGCCATTCCCCCTGTTTCGTTTCTACCACCGCACGCCCGGCGCATGCCGCACGCGCCAGATCACCACAGCGGCCCAGACCAGTTGCAGCGCCAGTGGCCCGCCAGTTGCGGCTGGCAGGCCGATCACGCCGCCTGCCAGTGCGCCCGCCGCCACCGCGCCGCAGAGTGTTGCCGCCCAGGCCAGCATGGTGATGGCGGTGGGTTCCATGCCCCCGCGATGGGCCATCTGGTAGAAATGCTCGCGGTGCGCCTGCAGCAGCGGGCGGCGCAGCATGGCGCGGCGCAGGAGCGTCACCCCCACATCGGCCAGCAGGCCCGACAGCATGAGCGGCATCAGCACCCGGCCATGCGCCAGCGGCGGCAGGTCGGCCATGTGCAGCCCCAGCGCGCCCAGCACCAGCCCGCAGCACTGGCTGCCCACATCGCCCATGAACAGCCGCGCTCTGGGGAAATTGAAGGGCAGGAAACCGGCAATGGCAACAGCCATGACCAGCGCCGTGCCCCATGTGTCGACCCCTGCGCCAGCATGCAGGCACAACAGGGCCGTGGCCATGCAGGCCAGCAGGGTGCAGCCCGCGGCCAGCCCGTCCAGCCCATCCATGAAGTTGATGGCGTTGCACAGCACGACCAGCCACAGGCTGCGCCCTGCCAGCGCGGTCCATGCGGCACCATCATGCGGCAGCACGCCCAGACTGCCCCAGGCCACCAGCAATGCCGCCAGCACCTGCGCGCGCAGTTTCCACAGGGCGGGCATGGGGTGCATGTCGTCGCGCCATGAAAACAGGCCCAGCCAGGCCGTCGCGGCCAGCAGGGTCTTGTCGGCAAGCGTGGGGGCATGGTGCCAGAGCATCTGCGCCAGCGGCACGCCGGTCATGAACACGGCCAGAATGGCCAGCCCGCCGCCCTTGGGCACGGGCCGGGCATGGGCGCTGCGCCCGGTGGGGTAGTCCAGTATGCGCAGCCCGATGACCCGGCGCGACAGCAGGGCGGCCACGGTCGCGCCCGCGCCCAGCAGCAGCACGAAAAGCATGGCCGCGCCATGATCGGCATGCACAAGGGTCATGAAAGCGGGGTCCGGGGCATGATCTCTCCTTCTTGCCCCCCGCTGGCTCGGCTATAGGAAGGGGGTAATGGCAACGCAATCCTCCAGCGCGCACTCCCTGGCCGAGTGCCTGCGCATGACACGGACAATAGCGCTGAACTGCATGCTTGATACGGTCCTGGGGGGGCTGGCGGCAAGCCTTGCGGGCTGGGCGTGCGGGTATCCGGCGCCGGTATCTGGCGGCGTGTGGCACGCCGGCGTGCAGGTGCTCGGCATGGCGGGGCTTGGCGTGGCGGGGTGGCCGTTCCGTATCTTCCAGCAGCACTGGCGCTTTGCCGGGCGGTCCGATTTCTGGCGGCTGGGCGGGGCCTGCGCGCTGGCGGGCGGGCTGGTGCTGCTGGCCACGATCGGGCTGGGCATGGCTGCGCCAGCCTTCAGCATGGTTTACGCCATGGCGGCGTTCGTGCTGCTGGCGGGCGTGCGGGGCGGCTATCAGTACTGGCGGCAGGGCCTGCGGGGGCTCGGGAGCCGCCAGCGCGTGATCGTGCTGGGCGATGGGGAAGACGCCAGCCGCTTTCTCGCACTGGCGCCGCATAGGGGCCGCCGGGTCGCGGGGCTGGTGCTTGAAGGCCGCCAGCGCCGCCCCGGCCGCAGGCTGCGTGGCCTGCCGGTGCTGGGGCAGGTGGGCGACCTGCGGGCCATTCTGGCAGCCCTTGGGGCGGATGAGGACTGGATGGTGGTGGTGGCCGACCCGCATTGCCGGGGCGAGCGGCTTTCCACTGTCCTGCGCATGGCGCATGAAAGTGGCACCCCGGTGCGTTGCATGCCCGACCTGTCCGGCCTGACGGGCACCGCGCGCGCGCCCCTGCACCCCGTAAGGCTGGCCGACCTGCTGCCCCGCCAGCCCATGCCCCCCGATGAACAGGGCCTTGCCAGCATGCTGCGCGGGCGGCGGGTGCTGGTCACGGGGGCGGGTGGGTCGATCGGGGCGGAACTGGTGCGCCAGATCGCCCGCCATGCGCCTGCGGAACTCGTTTTGCTCGATATGGGCGAGTTTCCGCTCTGGCAGGTGGATATCGACCTTGAAGCGACAATGCCCGCGCTGAAGCGCCATATGGTGCTGGCCGACATACGCGACCCCGCGCGCATCGAGCGCGCCTTTGCCCGCTATCGCCCCGAGCTGGTTTTTCACGCGGCCGCGCTCAAGCAGGTGCCCATGGTCGAGGCCAACCCGTGCGAGGGGCTGCTCACCAACGTCACCGGCACCCGCATCGTGGCCGATGCGGCCAGCCGCCACGGGGTGCGGGCCATGGTGCTCGTCTCGACCGACAAGGCGGTCAATCCCGCCAGTGTCATGGGGGTGTCAAAGCGCATTGCCGAGATGTACTGCCAGGCCCTTGATGCCCGCGCCCGGCGCGGGGGTGGCCCTGATGCGATGCGCTGCGTGACCGTGCGCTTTGGCAACGTGATGGGCTCGACCGGCTCGGTCATTCCACTGTTCCAGCACCAGCTTGAGCGTGGTGGCCCGCTTACGGTGACCGACCCGCGCATGCGGCGCTATTTCATGACCGTGTCGGAGGCCGTGGGGCTGGTGCTGCAGGCCAGCGCCTGTGGCACCGGCGCGCAGGAGGACAGGCTTGCCGCCGCCCTGCTGCGCCGGGGCGGGGTGTTCGTGCTCGACATGGGCACGCCGGTGCGCATCCTTGATCTGGCGCGGCAGATGATCGTGCTGGCGGGCCTGCGGCCCGAGCGTGACGTGCAGATCCGCTTTACCGGGTTGCGGCCGGGCGAAAAGCTGGCCGAAGACCTGTTTCACAGCCAGGAAATCCTGCAACCCACCGGCTGTCCCGGTTTGCGGATGGCAACGCCGCGTACGGTGGACCTTGCGCAGGTCGTCAATATCATGGATGCACTGACAGTGGCATGTCGTCAGGGTGACAGCGCGCGGGCGCTGGAACTGGCAGGCCAGCTCGTACCCGAATTTGTCCATAACCCGCACGGCATGGTTACACAGGTTCCGGCGGGGCAGGCCGATGTGGAAAGGAATGCATCATGAACGCTCCGGCGCAGGCGCCCATAGGTTTTCTTGACCTGCCCAGACAGCAGGCCGCCATTGCCGATGCACTGCGCGAGCGTGTCGATACGGTGATGCGGCACTGCCGCTTTGTCATGGGCCCCGAAGTGGCCGAACTCGAATCCCGGCTGGCAGGCTATGTGGGCGCTGCGGAGTGCGTGGGCGTTTCATCAGGCACGGACGCCATCCAGGTGGTGCTGATGGCCGAGGGAATCGGGGCGGGTGATGCCGTCTTCCTGCCCGCCTTCACCTACACCGCCACGGCGGAGGTGCCGCTGGTGCTTGGCGCCACCCCGGTTTTTGTGGATGTGGACCCCCACACCTTCCAGATCGACCCTGAAAACCTGCGCCAGCGCATTGCCGATGTGCGCAGGGCCGGCCGCCTGCGCCCGCGCGCGCTGATCGGGGTGGACCTGTTCGGCCAGCCCGCGCCGTGGCCCGCACTGCGCGCCATTGCGGCAGAGGAGGACCTGTTCCTCATGGCTGATTGCGCACAGGCCTATGGCGCAAGCCTGTCTGGCCGCAGGCTGGGGCGCGAGGGGGTGGCGACCACGCTGTCCTTCTTCCCCTCCAAGCCGCTTGGCGCGTATGGCGATGCGGGCGCGATCCTGACTGATGACCCGCAGCGCGCCGAACTCTACCGCTCGCTGCGCACCCATGGCGAGGGCAAGACCCGCTACGAGGTGCTGCGCACGGGCATGAACGCCCGCCTTGATACGCTGCAGGCGGCCATCATCCTGGCCAAGATGGACCGTTTCGATGCCGAGCTTGCCCGCAGGCGGGCCATTGCCAGCGCCTATGACAAGGGCATCGCGGGCCATCTGGTGCCCCCCGCCCGCGTGGCGGATGGCGAGTCCTCATGGGCGATCTATTCCGTGCTGACCAAAGGCGAGGCCGACCGCGCCGCCATGCAGGAAAAGCTCAAGGCCCGTGGCGTGGCCTCGGCCATCTATTACCCCCGGCCGCTGCACCGCCAGCCGGCCTATGAGGCCTGCCATGATGGCGCATCGCTGCCGGTGGCCGAAGATCTTTCGCGCCGGATCATGGCGCTTCCGCTACATCCGGAACTGTCGGACAATGACGTGGCCCGGGTCATCGCGGCTGTGTGTGCATAAGGAGACCATACGCCAATGAGACGCGAAACCGCCCTGCTGATCGGGTTCCTGTTCATCACCATCGGCACGGCAGCAGGGTTGTGGTACATGGCCATGCCCAATTTCCGGCCGCTAAGCTTCCCCACCATGCAGTCGGGCACCATTGCGGTCGGCCCCATGCGGCGCGAGCGCACGCTCACGGCAGCGCAGGTCAAGACGCTCAATGACTGGCTGCAGGGCCACACCAAGGGTTGGGGGCCGCTGGGCCAGACCCCGCCTTCAAGTGGTGATGCCGTGATGGAAATGCAGGTGGCGCCCGATGGCAAGCAGGCCAGTGGCCCCGCCGTGCCGTACCGCATCACGCTGTGGACCGGCATCAGCGCCGCTGACTGGAACAACACCGTGTTCGTAGAGGAGCGCCCCGGCGCCGTGATCCGCTTCCATCACTACAAGGACAAGGATTTCGACGCGCTGCGGGATCTGGTCAACCAGTATGACTATGCCCGGTCGGCCTTTCCATGAGCCTTGTGCGCGCAGGCACGCAGGGCCTGATCTTTGATTGCGACGGCACGCTCGTCGACAGCCTGCCGCTGTACCGTGAAGGTTGGCTCGCGGCCCTTGAGGATGCGATCGGCCACGGCGTGCCGCCGGAGTGGTTTCATGGCCATGGCGGCATGTCGGAGCACATGGTGCTCGATATTGTCGAGCAGCGCCTTGGCCGCGTGGTGGACCGCGATGGCATCATCTCGAATGCGCGGACCAGCATGCTCAGGCAGTTGCATGTGCTGCGCGAGATCACGGTCGTGACCGATATCGCCCGTGCCTATCATGGCCGCCTGCCCATGGCGGTGGCCTCGAACGGGTCGCGGCAGGTTGTCTCGGCCTGCCTGGGCCATCTCGGGCTTGAGACGCTGTTTGATGTCATCATCACCATTGATGATGTGAACCACCCCAAGCCCGCGCCGGACATGTTCCTGCTGGCTGCCCGCAGCATTGCCTGCCTGCCCGCCACCTGCCTCGTGTTCGAGGACAGCCCGGAGGGCATGCAGGCTGCCACCCGCGCGGGCATGGCGCATGTGGATGTGAATACCCTGCAGGCCTGATGGCCGCAGGGCGACAAGACCGACCTGGTAAAGATAAAAGTTTCTGGGTGCCGCCTTTTTTCAAAAAGGCGGCATTGTGCTTGCCGGTGCCTAAACCCGCTCGTCATCGTCCAGTTTAGGCGTGGCCTTGTCCATGGTGGCGAGCAGGGCGGCGGTGAGGGGCGAGGCCAGGATCAGGCCCGGAATGCCGAGGATGGTGCCAAAGATCGTCTGTGACAGGATGGTCAGCCCCGGCGGCATCTTGACCGCGTGGCGCTGGATGAGCGGCGCCATGACATTGCCCTCGAAGAACTGGATGGCGGCGTAAAGCCCCAGCACCATCACCCCCTCGCGCGTGCCCTGCGACAGCCCGATGAGCACGGCAGGCACCGCCCCCACGAAGGCCCCGATATAGGGAATGAAATTGGCCATTCCCGCCACCACGCCCAAAGCCAGGGCCAGCGGCACGCCAATGCACCACAGCCCGATGAAGGACAGCAGCCCCACCACCGTCATGTCCAGCGCCTGCCCCGCCGTCCAGGCCCATAGCGTGCGGCCTGCGGTCAGCAGCAGCGTGCGCGATGTCCTGCGGTAGGGGTGGGGGATCAGCCGCAGCATGCCATTGACATAGATTTCGGGCGAGATGGCGAAATACAGCCCCGCGATCAGGATCACAGCCAGCGTGCCCGCCGCCCCGAAGGCCGAGGAGACAAAGCCGGTCATCGACCCCGCGATGGACCCGAATCCGGCATTGCCCGAGGTCTGTTCGTTGCCGCCAAGGGTGGTGGGCAGCTTATCAAGGATCATCCGCCCGGTGGAGGAATTGCCCATGCTGTCACGCAGGTTGTGGGCCTGCTCGCTCAGCGCGGTGCGCAGCTTGACCGCCTGCTCCGATATTTCCGGCCCGCTGCTCCAGATCAGGCCGGTCAGCGCGCCGATCAGCACCACCACCACGATGGTCAGCGCCAGCCAGTAAGGCATGCGCGTGCGCCGTTCAACAAGACCGGCAAGGTTATGCAGGATCACGGCCACCAGGGTTGCGGCGAAGATGACCATCAGCACATCGCCGACCACCCAGATCAGCATGACCACGATGGTCACGATCAGCGTCAGCCGCAGCAGGGCATAGATGCGTGCGAGCTGGGTGGCGCGGGGGTCGGTGATGTCATCCTTGTGATGGACAGGCTTTGAATCGGGTTCGTTGGAAGCGGGAGCCGTGGGCGGAGAGGCTGTCATCTATGGGTCCGTATGCTGGGCATGGAACATGTGGAACGGGAAAGGCGTGCGCGTGGCGTGAACCCGGATAACGCCGGGCAGGATGGACGGATTGCCCGAGGGTAAAATTCTGCCACGGATGGTCTGCTAAAGTGATATGGCCCCTGATGGGTTAATGCCGCATTGATGTGCAAGCGGTAAGCCAATCTTCGCCATCGGGAAAGGGCGGATATGTGAGTGACGCGAACATGGCCCCCCTTCCGGCGGGTCGCGCATGGGCGGTCTGGGTGGCGCTGGCAGTGGCTACGTTTGCCATCGGCACGGGTGAGTTCGCGCTCATGGCCCTGCTGCCCGGCGTGGCGCGCTCGCTTGGCGTTGGCGTGCCGGTGGCGGGGCATGTCATCAGCGCCTATGCGCTGGGCGTGGTGGTGGGCGCGCCGCTTGTCACCCTGTTTGCCGCCCGCATGCCCCGGCGCAGGCTGCTGCTGGTGTTGCAGGCCGTGTTCGTGGCGGGCAATGCCGGGTGCGCCCTTGCCCCCGGTTACGGCACGCTGGTGGCCCTGCGTTTTCTGACCGGGGTGCCGCATGGCGCCTTTTACGCCGTGGCGGCGCTGGTGGCGGCAGCGATGGTGCCACCCGCACGCCGGGGGCGGGCGGTGGCGGGCGTGTTTTCGGGCCTTACCATCGCGCATGTGGTGGGCGTGCCGCTGGTGACATGGGTGGGCGAAGCATTGGGCTGGCGCGCGGTTTACGGGCTGGTCACGCTCATGGGTCTCATCGCCTTCGGGCTGATGGCGCGCAGCCTGCCGCAGGTGCCGGTCGATCCTGCCCATGCGTCCTCCGTGCGGCGCGAGCTTGGGGCGCTCGGCCGCCCGCAGGTCTGGCTGACGCTGGCTACGGGGGCGGTCGGGTTTGGGGGCATGTTCTGTGTCGGCACCTATCTTTCCACCGTGCTGCTGGGGGTTACCGGGGTCTCCGCCGATGTGCTGCCGGTAGCCCAGATGCTGTGGGGGCTGGGCATGGTGGCGGGCAACATGGCGGGCGCGCGGCTGGTTGATGTCAGCCCGGTGCTGGCGATCATCGTAACCCTGGTGGCGAGCACGCTCATGTCATGCCTGTTTGCGCTCTGCGCGGGGAATGTCTGGCTGATCCTGCCGGTCATCGGCCTGACCGGCTGCATCATCGCCCTGCTGCCCGCACTCCAGACCCGGCTGATGGACGTGGCAGCCGGGGCGCAGGGGCTGGCGGCAGCGCTCAACCACTGCGCCGTCAACATCGCCAACGCCTTCGGGGCGTGGCTGGGTGGAGCGGTGATTGCGGCGGGTTATGGCGCGCAGTCGGTCGGGTGGGCCGGGGCCTGCCTCTCGGCTGCGGGGCTGGGGATTTTCCTGATCGGGCTGGCCGGTTCCCGGAAAGCGACCTGTAAATGATAGAAGTTTTTGGGTGCTGCCTTTTTTCAAAAAGGCAGCGTTTTTTCGAAGCTTTTTGAAAAAAGCTTCACCAGAAACTTTTATCGGCCTTAGTCCGCATTCGCGGCTTCAAGCTCGGTTTCGGCTTCCAGCCAGTCTTCCTCGGCGTGGTCATGTTCGCGCGCAATGGCGGCTAGGCGGGTGTTGAGCGCCGTCACTTCCTCGGGCTTGCCGGTTTCATACAGTTTGGGGTCGGCAAGGCGGGCTTCCAGCTTTGCGCGTTCGGCCACCAGTTTTGCCATAAGCTGCTCGGCATCGCGGATGCGCTTGCGCAGGGGGGCCGTGGCCTTGCGGGCCTCGGCGCGTTCGCGGCGGTCATCGCGCTTGGGGGCGGCGGCGGGGCGGTCGGGGTTGCTGGCTGCCACCGCGCGGGCGCGTTCGGTCAGCCACACGCGGTATTCCGCCATGTCGCCTTCAAACGGGCGCACCGTGCCATCGCCTACCAGCCACAGGCGGTCGGCCACGAGTTCAACCAGATGCGGGTCGTGGCTGATCAGCAGCACCGCGCCTTCGAATTCCGCCAGGGCGCGGATCAGCGCATCGCGCGCATCAAGGTCGAGGTGGTTGGTCGGTTCATCCAGGATCAGCAGGTGCGGGGCATCGCGCGTGGCAAGGGCCAGCAGCAGGCGGGCCTTTTCGCCGCCTGAGAGGTCGCGCGTGGGGGTTTCGGCCCGTTCCGCATCCAGCCCGAAGCGGGCAAGCTGCGCGCGCACGGCAGGCGGCGTGGCCTCGGGCAGGGCACGGGCCATGTGGTCCACCGGCGTTTCATCGGGCCGCAGTTCCTCGGCCTGATGCTGGGCAAAATAGCCCACCTTGAGTTTGGGGCTGTGCTGGATCGTGCCCGATTGCGGTTCCAGCCTGCCCGCCACCAGCTTGGCGAAGGTGGATTTGCCGTTGCCATTGGCACCGAGCAGGGCGATGCGGTCCTCCATGTCGATGCGCAGCGACAGGTTGGACAGGATGGTGTGATCGCCATACCCCGCGCTCACGCGCTCCATGGTCAGCATGGGCGGCGGCAGGGGCGAGGGCTCGGGGAAGGCGAAGTGACTGGGCACGTCCTCCACCACGCTGTCGATCTGGGGCAGTTTTTCCAGCGCCTTGATGCGGGCCTGCGCCTGCTTGGCCTTGGTGGCCTTGGCGCGGAAACGGTCAACAAAGGACTGCATATGCGCGCGCTTGGCATTGATGCGCTCGGCCATGCGGGCCTGTTGCAGCGCCTGCTCGGTGCGGATGCGCACGAACTCCTCATACCCGCCGGGCGTGAGCGTGAGCTTGCCCCGGTCAAGATGGGCGATGGCATCGACCGCGCGGTCGAGCAGGCCGCGATCATGGCTGACAATCAGGGCAGCACCCCCAAAGCGGGCCAGCCAGTTCTCGAGCCAGATCGTGGCCTCGAGGTCGAGGTGGTTGGTCGGCTCATCAAGCAAAAGCAGGTCGGGGTTGAGGAACAGGGCCGTGGCGAGTGCCACGCGCATGCGCCACCCGCCCGAAAAGTCGGATACCGGGCGCGCCTGGGCGCTGGCGTCAAAGCCAAGGCCGGACAGGATGGCGGCTGCGCGGGCGGGCGCGCTGTGGGCATCGATGGCCAGCAGGCGCTCGTGGATATCGGCAATGCGGGCGGGGTCGGTGCAGGTTTCGGATTCGGCCAGCAGGCCCGTGCGCTCGGTATCGCCCGCCAGCACGGTGTCGAGCAGGGAGCCATAGCCGGTAGGGGCCTCCTGCTTGATGCGGCCCATGCGCGCGCGGGCGGAAAGGTGGATGGAGCCGCCATCGGGCGCGATGTCACCCGCAATGGCGGCCAGCAGCGTGGACTTGCCTGCCCCGTTGCGGCCCACGAGGCCGATCTTGCGGCCAGGGTCGATGCTCAGGCTCGCGCCATCGAGCAGGGTGCGCCCTGCAATGCGCAGGGTGAGGTCAGATATGACGAGCAGGCTCACGGGCGGAAAACTCCGGCAATAAAGGGGGCATGGCTGGTTTCGTGCGGGTTTGTACCTACCAGTCTGCGGCGATATGCTCTAGATGGCGGTTGTAAGGTGATGTCGGCTTATGTCCAATGCCGCCTCGTATATTTTGCAACCCGTTGAAAGGAGCTGTCCCATGGCAGTCGAACGTACCCTCTCCATCATCAAGCCCGATGCGACCCGCCGTAACCTGACCGGCAAGATCAATGCCGTGTTCGAAGGCAATGGCCTGCGCATCGTGGCGCAGAAGCGCATCCAGCTGACCAAGGCGACCGCTGGCGCGTTCTATGAAGTGCACAAGGAGCGCCCGTTCTACAACGATCTCGTGTCCTTCATGATCTCCGGCCCGGTCGTGGTGCAGGTGCTTGAAGGCGAGAACGCCGTGCTGAAGAACCGCGAAGTGATGGGTGCGACCGACCCCAAGAAGGCCGAAGCCCACACCATCCGCGCCCAGTTTGCCGAGAGCATCGAAGCCAACTCCGTGCATGGCTCCGACAGCCTCGAGAACGCGAAGAACGAGATCTCCTTCTTCTTCGCCGGCACCGAGATCCTGCCCTGATCCTTTTGGATCAGTGACGGGCCGGGGCATTTGCCCCGGTTGCGGAAAAGCCGACCTTCGGGTCGGCTTTTTTTATGCCTGCGGGCTGACGGGCGCATCAATATTTTATCGCACATAATGATATTGGAAGGCGACAATGACAGAACTGGCCGCGCAAAGGCCCGGCCAGGATGAAAGCGAAAAAGAAGAAGTGTTTTGGTGAAGCTTTTTTCAAAAAGCTTCGACACGGCGCTGCCTTCATGAAAAAGGCAGCGCCGGGAAGCCCGTTTAAACCGCCAGCAGGCTGTCAGCCGCGTCAGGCACAGGGATCGTGGCCGGAGCCAGCACGCGGCGCAGGGCGGCGGGGTAGAGCCTGTGTTCCTGCACCAGCACGCGGGCGGCGAGCATGTCTGGCGTGTCGCCATCGAGCACGGGTATTGCGGCCTGGCCTATGACCGGGCCTTCATCCATGCCCTCCGTCACCCAATGCACGGTGCAGCCGTGGATGCGGGTGCCGTTTTCCAGCGCGCGCTCATGCGTGTGCAGGCCGGGAAAGGCGGGGAGCAGGCTGGGGTGGATATTGAGCATCCGCCCTTTCCACGCCGTGGTCAGGAAGGGGGTGAGCAGGCGCATGTAGCCCGCAAGGCAGATATATTCCACGCCCGCCGCGCGCAGCGTGGCATCGAGTGCGCGCTCATGGCCTTCGCGGTCGCGGGGGTAGGCGCGGTGGTCGATGGCCTGTGCCGCAAGTCCTGCGGAACGCGCCACGTCCAGCCCCGGCGCGTCGGGGTTGTTGCTCAGCACCAGGGCAATGCGGGCAGGATAGTCAGGCTGAGCGCAGGCTTCGATCAGCGCGCGCATGTTGCTGCCGCGCCCGCTGATGAGGATGGCAATGGGAGTCTTGTGCATCGGGGCGGGGTCAGTCACGCAGTTCGGGTAGTTCATCAAAGGTCAGCGTGGCCGGGCTGTCCGGGCTTTCGCCCTGGGTTATGGTGCCGATGATGAAGGCCTGCTGCCCGCGCTCGGCCAGCTTCGCCATGGCGGCATCGGCATCGCGCACCACCAGCACCATGCCCACGCCGCAGTTGAATACCCGCAGCATTTCCTCGGTGGTGACATTGCCAATGCTGGCCAGCCACGGGAAGACCGGCGGCACCGGCCACGACGTGCCATCCAGCACGGCGCGCACGCCCTTGGGCAGTACGCGCGGCAGGTTGCCCGGCAGGCCGCCGCCGGTAATGTGGGCAGCGCCCACCAGCAGGCCCGCGTGATGCAGGTCGAGCACGGGGCGCACGTACAGGGTGGTGGGCGTCATCAGCGCCTCGCCCAGTGTGAGGCCATCGGCAAACGGGCAGGGGGCATCCCAGCCCAGCCCGCTGCGCCTGACGATGTTGCGCACCAGCGAGAATCCGTTGGAATGCACGCCCGCCGAAGGCAGCGCGATCAGCGTGTCACCGGGGCGGATATCCCCGGGCAGCAGCGCCGTGCGCTCGGCGGCACCAACCGAAAAGCCAGCCAGGTCGTAATGGCCGGGGCCGTACATGCCCGGCATCTCGGCGGTCTCGCCACCCACCAGCGCGCAACCGGACTCGGCGCAGCCCTTTGCTATGCCGCGCACCACCTTGGCGGCATCTTCCACCGCAAGCTTGCCGGTGGCGAAGTAGTCGAGGAAGAACAGCGGCGTTGCGCCCTGCACCACAAGGTCGTTCACGCACATGGCCACGAGGTCGATGCCCACGGTTTCATGCAGGCCGCTTTCAATGGCGATCATGAGCTTGGTGCCCACGCCATCGGTGCATGACACGAGAATGGGGTCGGAGAAACCGGCGGCCTTGAGGTCAAACAGCGCGCCGAATCCGCCAAGCCCGCCCATGGTGCCGGGGCGGTCCGTGGCCTTGGCCGCAGGCTTGATGACCTCGACAAGGGCGTCGCCCGCCGCGATATCCACCCCGGCATCGCGGTAGGTGGCGCTTGGCGCGTTGTCGGAGGCAGGTGTGGTCGGGCGGGGGGCGGACGTCATGCAGCAGGCCTTTTTCACAAGCAAACTATCACTTTCCCGGACTCCCTCGCGCAGGCTATGAAAACCGCCCTTGGAGCCGGGTTCAAACGGACTTCCGGCTTTCTTTACGTCATGGTGGGGCTGCGCACAAAGCGGTGGTTGAGCATACGAAGCTGAAAACGGATGAAAACACGCCTGCCGGGGTGATCGGCCAGATGGTGTTGCCGTTTGCCCACACGCCGCGTTTCCGTGCCGCCGATTTCGTTTTTGCCGCTTCCAACGCCGCAGCCCGGAGCTGGCTGCTCGGCTCCACGCCATGGCCCGAGCGCAGGCTGGCGCTGTGGGGGGCGGCTGGCACCGGCAAGACACACCTGCTTGAAATCTGGGCGCAGCGTCATGGCGCGCGGCTGCTGCACGGGGCCAGCCTGTCGCACGCGCATGTGGCGGCCCTGTTCCCGGCCTGTGGCGCGCGGGCGCCGCTCATGGCCATTGCGCTCGATAGTGCTGATGAATGCGCCGATGAACGCGCGCTCCTGCACCTGATCAATGCCGCGCGCGAGCATGGCATGGTGCTGCTGCTGGGCGCGCGCACGCCACCCGCGCGGTGGGCGGTGGCCCTGCCGGACCTGACCAGCAGGCTGCGTGCGACCATGGCGGTGGCCATTGGCCAGCCGGGCGACGGGCTTTTGCGCGTGCTTTTGCTGCGCCTGCTGGCCGAGCGCCAGATCGTGGTGGCGCAGCCGGTGGTGGAGTGGCTGCTGCGCCGCCTGCCGCGCACGGCGCTGGCCATGCAGGAGGCCGCGAACCGGCTCGACCATGCAGCCCTTGCCTCGGGCCGCCCGGTCACCCGCGCCCTGGCCGCGCAGGCACTGGCCGACCTGCTGCCAGCCGAGCCGCCGCTGGTGCCTGCGGACCAGAAAAACGACGGTTTGCGCGTGTCATAAAAAATTCATCGGCTTTCAGCCTGAAGCATGTTGGCAGGCATCCCATTCAGAATAAAAGTTTTTGGGTGCCGCCTTTTTTCAAAAAGGCGGCGTTCTACCGAAGCATTCTGAAAGCAGCCTCATCCCGGACTTCAGGATGCCGGTCCTGAACGCTGCGGGGCACGCAGGGGCTTGGCGCTGGCCAAGAGGATGCTCCGTCGTCTAGAATCACTTGCAACAAGCAATGCCACCGCCGAACGGGAGCGCGAATCCATTGGCCAGAACGCCACGCAAGCCTGCCACGGGCGCAAAACCGGCGCCCCGCGCGCGCAGCCGCGCAACCTCCACCAAAGCGGCAGGGCGGCAGGTCGCCCTGCGCGAGGCGCCTGAAACCCGGATCGACGCCACATCGCCCGCCCGCTTCATCAACCGCGAACTGTCCTGGCTCGACTTCAACCAGCGCGTGGTTGACGAGGCCGACAATCCCCGCAACCCGCTGCTCGAGCGCGTGCGCTTCCTGTCGATCAGCGCGTCAAACCTTGATGAATTCTATTCCGTGCGCGTGGCCGGGCTTGTGGGGCAAGTGCGCGAGGGGCTGGTCAAGACCTCGCCCGACGGGCTGACGCCGCAGCAGCAGCTTTCCGCCGTGCGCGAACGCACGGGGCGGCTGTTGCAGGAGCAGCAGCGCATCTGGCGCGACCTGCAGCGCGAACTCGATGCCGCCGGCGTGGTGGTGCGCGATGAAATCTCCTTCACCGCCGAGGAACAGGAATGGCTGGAGAGCTGCTTCATGGAGCGCGTCTTCCCCGTGCTCACGCCGCTGGCCATCGACCCCGCCCACCCGCTGCCCTTCATCCCCAACATGGGCATAGCCCAGGCGTTGCGGCTGATGAATGCCGAGACCGGGCAGTTCGTGATGGAGGCGCTGATCCTGCTGCCCGCGCGCATCGAGCGTTTCATCCGCCTGCCAGATGCCCTTTCGCCGCCCGGCGTCACGCGCTTCATCCTGCTCGAGCGCCTGATTGTCATGTGCATCGACCGCCTGTTCCCCGGCCTCGTGGCAGGCGACTGGGGCGTGATGCGCGTGGTGCGCGACACGGATGTGGAATTCGAGGACGAGGCGGAGGATCTGGTCCGCTCGTATGAGAGTGCGCTCAAGCGCCGCAGGCGTGGCGTGGTGATCCATCTCGATATCGAATCGCGCATGCCCGAGGACCTGGCCCGCTCCATGGCCGACGGGCTTGCGCCCCCGCCTGATGAAGTGTTCGTGCAGTCCGGGCTCATCGGGGTGGTGGACCTCAAGCAGCTGATCGTCGATGACCGGCCCGACCTTTTGTTCCCGCCCTACACGCCGCGCTTCCCCGAGCGGATTGTCGATTGCGGGGGCGACTGCTTCGCCGCCATCCGCGCGCGCGACATGATCGTGCATCACCCGTTTGAAAGCTTTGACGTGGTAGTGCAGTTCCTGCGGCAGGCAGCGCTCGACCCCGCCGTGGTGGCGATCAAGCAGACGCTGTACCGCACATCGCGTGACAGCCCGATCGTGAAAGCGCTGATCGAGGCGGCGGAAGCAGGCAAGGCGGTCACCGCCATGGTCGAACTGCGCGCCCGTTTTGACGAGGAGGCGAACATCCGCCTCGCCCGCGCGCTCGAGGCGGCGGGCGTGCAGGTGGTCTTTGGCTTCTCCGACCTCAAGACCCATGCCAAGCTCAGCCTCGTGGTGCGGCGTGAGGGCAGTGGCCTGCGCTCGTACGCGCATTTTGGCACCGGCAATTACCACCCCATTACGGCGCGGATCTATACCGACCTGTCGTTCTTTACGTGCAACCCTGAGCTTGCACGCGATTCGGCGCGGCTGTTCAACTACATGACCGGCTACGCCATGCCTGCCAAGATGGAGGCGATCGCGTTCTCGCCCGTGACCATCCGCCGCACGCTTGAAGACCTGATCGCAGGCGAGATCGCGCATGTGCAGGCGGGCAGGCCGGGGCAGATCTGGCTCAAGATGAACTCGCTGGTCGATCCCGACCTGATCGACCGGCTGTATGCCGCATCCAACGCGGGGGTGCGCATTGTGGCGGTGGTGCGTGGCATCTGCTGCCTGCGCCCTGGCGTGCCCGGCCTTTCGGAGAACATCAAGGTCAAGTCCATCGTGGGGCGCTTCCTCGAGCATGCGCGCATCTATGCGTTTGGTGGCGGGCACCGCCTGCCATCCAAGCAGGCGAAGCTGTACATTTCCTCGGCGGACTGGATGCAGCGCAACATGGACTGGCGGGTGGAAAGCATGGTGCCCATGCTCGACCCGCAAATTCATGCCCGCGTGCTTGACCAGATCATGATGATCGATCTCAAAGACAACCTGCAGTCGTGGATTCTACAGCGTAACGGAGTCTGGCGGCGGCTGGAGCCGGGGCGCAGGCCCTTTTCATCGCATGAGTATTTCATGGAGCATCCGGGCTACCCGGTACGTGGCGCGCCAGAAGCCCCGATCCGGGTCAGCGCATCGCAGCCGTGGCATGCGGAACAGATTATTGAGGACTGAGGATTACGGCATGGGCACGCTCAAGGCAGGACGCGCGGGCAGCATATGGGGCGCGATGTGACGGGTGCTGGCGGGTTTCGCCGTTCGGCGGTCATTGATCTGGGTTCGAATTCCGTGCGCCTTGTGGTGTTTGACGGCATTTCGCGCAATCCCGCGCCTATTTTCAACGAGAAGGTCGTGCTCAGGCTGGGCCGGGGGCTGAACGCCACGGGCCGGCTGAACGAGGAGGCGGTGCCCCTGGCCATGGAGGTCATGGCCCGCTTCAACGCCATTGCGCGCGGCATGGAGGCAAGCCCGTTCGAGGTGCTGGCCACGGCGGCCGTGCGCGATGCGACCAACGGGCCGGAATTCGTGGCGGGGCTGAAATCGCGCCTGCCTGGCGTGCCCATCCGTATCCTGAGCGGGGAGGAGGAGGCCGATTATTCCGCCACCGGCGTTCTGTGCGGCATACCCGACGCCAACGGGCTGGTGGCCGATATTGGCGGCGGCTCGCTTGAACTGATCCGCATCGAGAACGGGCGCAAGTGTGATGCCTGCACCCTGCCGCTGGGGGTGATCCGGCTCGATGACCGCTCCGATGGCGATCTGGCCCGGGCACGCACGCTGGTGGATGAAGACCTGGCCCGCGTGGACTGGCTGGAGGCCGTGCGCGGGCAGGATCTGTATCTGGTGGGTGGCGCCTTTCGGGCGCTGGCGCGCATGCAGATCGCGCGCACGGCCTATCCGCTCAATATCGTGCATCTCTATCAGCTTGCGCCCGACACCGCGCGCGAGATGACGGACTGGATCCTGAGCGCCAACAAACGTTCGATCGAGCGCCTGCCCAACGTGCCGCGCAAGCGGCTTGATGATGCGCCGTTTGCCGCCACCGTGCTGCGCCGGCTCATGCGGCATGCGCAGCCCAACGGGCTGGTCTTCTGTGTCGATGGCCTGCGCGAGGGGTGGTACATGCGCAATGTCGCCGCAAGCGTTGCCGATAACGACCCGCAGCAGGCCGTGGCCCGCGAGATGTGCAGCATGCTCGGGCGCAGCATGCAGTTGCCCGAACGCCTGACGGACTGGACGGCGCCGCTCTTCCCCGATGATGACCCCGTGGCCGCCCGCCTGCGCACGGTGGCGTGCTGGCTTTCGGATGTCGGCGCGCATGACCACCCGGAATACCGCGCCGAGCAGACCTATCTGCGCATCCTGCGCCTGCAGGGCGTGGGCTTTACGCATCAGGCGCGGGCTTTCCTGTCGCTTACGCTTGCGGTGCGCTACGGGGCTGACCTGTCGGTGGCGTATCTGCAACCCTCGCGGCAGTTGCTTGACCCCGCGCAGTTTGCCCGTGCCGTGGTGCTGGGGCAGGCGCTCCGGCTGGCTTACACGGTCAGTGGCGGCACGGAAGCCCTGCTTGATGGCACGCGGCTGGAAATGGCGGGCGGCACGCTGTCGCTGCATTTCGCGCCGGGGCGCGACGTGGTGCAGGGCGAAAGCGTGCGCCGCAGGCTCGAACGCCTGGGCAGCGCCATGGACATGTCGGTGCGCATCCGCGATCACTAAGTTGGAAACTGAATCGGAATAGAAGTTTTTGGGTGCCGCCTTTTTTCAAAAAGGCGGCGTCTGCACGATAGCCTGTAGGCAGATCGGTGACGGAGGGCAGCAATGAAGCACGGCGCGCAACGCGACCTGCTGCTGATACGCGGCGGCACGGTGGTCACGGGGCAGGCCAGCCTGCGGGTGGACGTACTGTGCGGCGGCGTGGGGGAAATCCTAGCCGTGGGGCCTGAGCTTGAAGCCCCCAGCGGCTGCACGATCATTGACGCCGATGGCCTGCTGGTCCTGCCGGGCGGGGTTGACCCCCATACCGGCATTGGTGCGGATGCGGTTGGTTTTGCCGCAACGCGCGATGCACTGGCTGGCGGCACCACCACCGTGATCGACGTGATGCAGCCACAGGGCGGTGATATGGCGCAGGCATGGCGCGACTGGCGGCAGGCTGCGGCCCACGCGCCGGTTGATGTCGGGCTGTGCATGGGGCTGCCGGGTGGCGGTGGCGCAGTCATGGGCGGCATGGACATGCTGGCGGGCCGTGGGGTCAACAGCTTTCACCTGTCCATGGCAGCGGGCATGGCGGATCGTGACATTCTTGATCTGGCAACCCATGCCGCGGGCCTTGGCGCCCTGTGCATTATCGAGGCGCAGAATGCCCAGGCCATGGCGTACCTGCGCGCGGCCCTTGACCATGCAGGCGTGAGCGCAGCCGAAGCCTGCCCGCTGGCCTGCCCGCCCGCCATTGAGGCGGACGCCGTGGGCCGGGCCATCATGCTGGCGGGGCTGGTGGGGGCACCCGTGCATGTCGGGCCGGTTTCAACGGCGGGCGCGTGTGCCGCCATCATCGCCGCCCGCGCCCGGGCCGAGCGCGTGCAGGCGCATGTGCTGGCCCCGCATCTTGTGCTCGATGAGGCGGTGTATGACGCCGATGACGCTTCCCCCTACCTGATCCGCCCGCCCTTGCGCGACGGCACGCACCGGCGGGCGCTGTGGGGGGCGCTGGCCTGTGGCGCGGTGGGCATGGTGGCCAGCGGCTTCAGCCCGGCAGGGCGGGCGGGCCATGGCGTGGCAGGGGGGCTGGCCGAGCGGATGCGCGTGGTGTGGCGGCACGGCGTGCAGGCGGGCGTGATGGAGGCGGAGGAATTCGTCCGCGCCACATCGGAGGCGGCAGCCATGGCCTTCAACATCTACCCCCGCAAGGGCGCCATCATGCCGGGTGCTGATGCCGACCTCGTGCTGTGGAACCCCGATGCGCAGGAGATGCGCCCTGCCAGCGCGGGCGGCCTGTATGGCGGCATTGCTCTGGGCGGCCAGCCAGAATGCGTGATCCGGGGCGGGGTGGTGGCGTTCCGCGATGGCGCGCTGCAGGAAGGGGCAGGCAGCGGTGCCTATGTGCCCTGCCCGGCATTCCGGCCCGGCCTGTCGGTGCGGCTGCGGCAGGCGGCGCGGTTATCCGTTTGAAAACAGGCCAGAGATGAAAGTTTCCGGGTGCCGCCTTTTTTTTAAAAGGCGACATTCTGGAAAAATGCATCATGGCATTGCCCCTTTGCGTTGGGGCAGGGTGACAGCGTAGGATCACCTTCCCATATGATGGGAACACGAAACATCAATGGCTGTTCCGGCTGTCTGCCTTGAGGGGGGTGAGGCAGTCCGTGGCCACAGGAACAAGGGAACAGGTTTGACGGGGATCAGACGCTATATCCGTTTCTATGTCGGAAACGCATATCATGAGTTGGCCACTATCGCGCCAACACGCACGCTGCTGGACTGGCTACGCGAGGAACGTGGCCTGACCGGCACCAAGGAAGGCTGCAACGAGGGCGATTGCGGGGCCTGCACGGTGCTCGTGGTCAGGCTGGAGGGCGAACGCCTGGTCTGGCGCGCGGTCAATGCGTGCATCCAGTTCGTGTCCATGCTCGATGGCGCGCAGGTGCTCACCATCGAGGACATGCGCGCGCCTGATGGCAGCCTGCACCCGGTGCAGCAGGCCATGGTAGACCATCACGGTTCGCAATGCGGCTTCTGCACGCCGGGCTTTGTCATGTCCATGGTGGCGGGCCGCAAGGCGGCAGGGCTTGGGCAGGATGAACGCGGCATTGACGACATGCTGGCAGGCAACCTGTGCCGTTGCACCGGCTATGCGCCCATCGTGCGCGCCATGCGCCACGCCATGCAGGCGGGGCCTGACCATTTCGATGCGATGGCCGATGACATGGCCGCGCGCCTGCGCACCCTGCGCGATGGCACCACGGTTGACATGGCCGGACCCACGGGCCGCCTGACCATTCCGGCAACGGTGGATGCGCTGGCCCACACGCTGCTTGAGAACCCCGATTCCCGCATCGTGGCGGGGGCCACCGATGTGGGGCTGTGGGTGACCAAGGGCCTGCGCGACCTGCCGCATGTGATTGCGATTGGCCAGATTGCCGACCTGCGGCGTATCGAGGTGACGCCGCAGGGGCTTTTCCTCGGTGCGGCGGTGACATGGCAGGAAGCCCGCGCCGCACTGGCGGAAATCCTGCCCCAGCCGGATGAAGAGGTGTTCCGCCGCATCGGCTCGGTGCAGGTGCGCAATGCGGGCACGGTGTGCGGCAACATCGCCAACGGCTCGCCCATTGGTGATGGCCCGCCGGTGCTGATTGCGGCAGGAGCTACCGTGCATCTGCGCCGGGGCGATACGCGCCGCACCCTCGCGCTGGAAGATTTCTTCATCGATTACGGCAAACAGGACCGCGCGCCGGGCGAATTTGTGGAAGGGATCACCATTCCCGTTCCCGCGCCTGATACGGTCATCCGCGGCTGGAAGGTGTCCAAGCGGTTCGATCAGGATATCTCGGCCATTCTGGGTGCGTTTTCGCTCACGCTTGCGCCCGATGGCACCATCAGTAACCCGCGCATCGCCTTTGGCGGCATGGCGGCCACCCCGCGCCGTGCATTACGCACGGAAGAAGCCCTTGCGGGCCAGAAGTGGAATGATGCCACGCTGGAAGCCGCGCGTGCGGCGATCATGGCCGATTTCACCCCCCTGACCGACATGCGGGCGAGTGCATGGTATCGCAGCACGGTCGCCGCCAACCTGCTCACCCGGCTTTATGCCGATTGCGGGCCGCAGGCCGCCCGCGTGCCCACCAGCGTGCATGCCGCCTGCACCGCCACGGGAGACCACGCTCATGGCTGATGCAAACATCGCGGCCACCGCCGCTCCCGTGCCCGGTGGCGCATCGCAAAGCCTGCGGCATGAAAGTGCGGCCATGCATGTGCAGGGCACGGCCAGCTACATTGACGACCTGCCCGAACCCCGTGGCACGCTGCACCTCGTGCCCGGCCTGAGCGCGCGCGCCCATGCCCGCATTGCCTCCATGAACCTTGACGCCGTGCAGCAGGCCGAGGGCGTGGTGGCGGTCTATACGGCGGCCGACATACCGGGTGAGAACCAGATCAGCCCGGTGGGCAAGGGCGATGAGCCGCTGCTGGCCAGGGATATTGTTTCCTTTTACGGCCAGCCGATGTTCGTGGTCGCTGCCACCACGCGCGGTGCCGCCCGGCGCGCGGCGCGGCTGGCGGTTGTGGAATACGAGGATCTTCCCGCCATCGTCGATATCGCGCAGGCCCGCGAAAACGGCAGCCCGCTTGTCTGGCGGCCCATGGAAATGAAGCGCGGCGACGTTCTGGCCGGGCTGGAACACGCGCCGCGCAGGCTTTCGGGCCGCATTACGGTGGGCGGGCAGGAGCATTTCTACCTTGAAGGGCAGGTGGCGCTGGCCCGACCGGGTGAAGAGGGGGAGATGCATGTCACCTCCTCCACCCAGCACCCGACCGAGACGCAGCATATGGTCGCCCATGTGCTCGACCGTCCTGCCAACCTCGTTACCGTCGAGGTGCGGCGCATGGGCGGCGGCTTTGGCGGCAAGGAAACGCAGGCCAATGCCTGTGCCTGCCTCGCCGCCCTCGTGGCCGACAGGACGGGCCGGGCCGCCAAGATGCGCCTCGACCGTGATGACGACATGACCATGACCGGCAAGCGCCATGACTTCGTGATCGATTACGATGCAGGCTTTACCGATGAAGGCCGGATCGTGGCGGTGGACATGGTGCTCGCCGCGCGGTGCGGCTGGTCGGCCGACCTGTCCGGCCCGGTCATCGACCGGGCGCTGTTCCATGCCGATAACGCCTATTTCTACCCCGATGTGCGCCTGCGCTCGGAGCCGCTGCGCACCAACACGCAGTCCAACACCGCCTATCGCGGTTTTGGCGGCCCGCAGGGCATTGTCGCCGCCGAGCGCGTGATCGAGGAGATTGCCTTCGCCACCGGCCTCGACCCGCTCGAGGTCCGCCAGCGCAACGTCTATGGCACGCATGACCGTAACGTCACGCCGTACAACATGGTGGTGGAGGACTCGATCACCCACGACCTGCTGCCCGCACTGGCCCGGCGCTGCCATTATGCGCAGCGCCGCGCGGCATGCCGCGAATTCAATGCCACCAGCCCCTACCTGCGGCGCGGCATTGCCATCACCCCGGTCAAATTCGGCATCTCGTTCACCGCTACCCATTACAATCAGGCAGGCGCGCTGGTGCATGTCTACACCGATGGCTCGGTGCAGGTGAACCACGGCGGCACCGAGATGGGGCAGGGGCTGCACACCAAGATGGTGCAGGTGGCCATGCGCGAATTCGGCCTTGGCCCCGATCAGGTGCGCATTACCGCCACCACCACCGGCAAGGTGCCCAACACATCGGCCACGGCGGCCTCGAGCGGGGCGGACCTCAATGGCATGGCGGTGCTTGATGCCGTGCGCCGCATCAAGCGCAGGCTGGTGGAATTTGCTGCAAGCCACTGGAACGTGAGCGAGGACGAAGTGCGTTTCGCGCCCGATGGCGTGCATGTGGGCCATAAGGTCATCGCGTTCTCGCACCTGACCCGGCAGGCCTATTTCGCGCGTGTGTCCATGTCGGCCAACGGGTTCTATAAAACCCCCAAGATCTCGTGGAATGGCGATACGGGGCAGGGGCGGCCCTTCTATTACTTCGCCTACGGGGCCGCATGTTCGGAGGTGGTGATCGACCTCCTGACCGGCGAGACAAGGATCGACCGCGTGGACATCCTGCATGATGCAGGCCAGTCGCTGAACCCGGCCCTCGACATCGGCCAGATCGAGGGCGGCTTCGTGCAGGGTGCTGGCTGGCTGACCTGCGAGGAACTGGTGTGGGACGAGGCAGGCCGCCTGCGCACGCACGCGCCCAGCACCTATAAAATTCCCGCCTGTTCCGACCGCCCGCGCGTGTTCAATGTGGACCTGCTGGAAAACGCACCCAACCGCGAGCACACCATCTTCCGCTCCAAGGCGGTGGGCGAGCCGCCTTTCGTGCATGGGGTGTCCGTGCTGCAGGCGATATCGGATGCGCTGGCCAGCCTTGATGGCTACCGCACCTGCCCCCTTCTCGATGCGCCCGCCACGCCGGAGATGATCCTGCGCACGGCACAGCGCCTGCGCCGCGACCGGCCTCCGGCCCGCTGAACCCCATGAGCATGGAAATGCGCGCCGATCTGGCCCGGTGGCGGCTCATGGGCCAGCCCGTTGCCCGGATCAGCGTATCCGCCGCGCGTGGCTCCACCCCGCGCGAGGCGGGCACTTTCATGCTGGTCACGCCCACGGAGCAGTCCGGCACGGTGGGCGGTGGCGAGCTTGAATGGAACGCTGTCCATCACGCCCGCGCCCTGCTGGACACGGGGGGCGGGGCGCAGGATCTGCGCGTTGACCTTGGCGGCCGTTCCGGGCAGTGCTGCGGCGGCGAGGTGATGCTGTTCATTGATATGCCCGATGGCAGTGGGCTCGACGCCATCATGGCGGAACTCGAGCGCCAGCGCCGCGAGGCCCCGCTGCTTGTGCTGTTCGGGGCAGGGCATGTGGGCCGCGCGCTGGCCCATGTGCTGGCCCCGCTGCCGCTGCGGCTGGCCTGGTGCGATTCGCGCCCGCATGAATTCGGCCCCGTCATTCCCCCCGGCGTGGACGTGCATGATGATGGCGACTGGCAGCGTCTTGTAACCGATGCGCCCGCAGGCTCCGGCGCGCTGGTGCTGACGCAGAGCCACGCGCTTGACAGCCTGATTGTTGCATCCATCCTTGAACGGGGCGATTTTCGCTATGTGGGCCTGATCGGCTCGCACACCAAGCGCCGCCGCTTCGAGATGGCCTTCCGTGCGCTCGGCCTGCCCGAAGACCGCATCAATGCCATGGTCTGCCCCATCGGGGGGCAGGGCGTGCGCGACAAGCGGCCGCCGGTCATCGCGGCGCTGGTGGCGGCGGAAATCGTCACGCGCTTCCTGCACGCGCCACAGGAAGAAGGTGATGCAGATGGGGATGAGACACGCTTATGAACGATCCGCTTTCGCGCACGCCCCGCATGATGCGCCTGCACGCACGGGGCATTTCCTACTTCAATGCGGTGCGGGAATGCCGTTCCATCCGCGAGGCGGCGCGCAGGCTCAATGTCACGCCCTCGGCGCTGACGCGGCAGCTCGCGCAGATGGAGGCCGAGATCGGCGCGCCCCTGTTCGATCGCCTGCCCGAAGGCATGGTCCTGACCGAGGTGGGCACCATCATGGCCCGCCACATCGTGACCGTGATGCAGGATGCCGCCCGCACGGAGGAGCAGATCAACGCCCTGTCCGGACGGCATGACGGCAGGCTGCGCATCATGGCGGTGGAAGGCATAGCAGGCCAGCTCCTGCCCGCGCTGCTCGAGCGCATCATCTCGGCCTTCCCCACCGTTGAGCTGCATGTGGAGGTCGGCGCCCCCAAGACCATCGTCTCGGCATTGCAGGACGGGCGGGTCGACCTTGGCATCGCGTTCTCGCTGGCGCTTTACCCCGAATTGCGGCGGGTGGCGGTGGGGCACTTTCCCGTTGGTGCCGTGGTGCGCGCCGATCACCCGCTGGCGCACCTGCGCACGGTCACGGTGGAGGAATGCGTGGCCTACCGCCTGATCCTGCCCACGCGCACGCTCTCGCTCTACCGCGTGATGGAGCCGATGCTGCGCCCGTGGCAGGACCGGCTGAACGTGGTGCTGCATACCGGCTCGATCGAACTGACCAACCGCATGGTGCTTGCAGGCGCGGGGCTGGCCTTCCAGTCGCCGCTGGCGGTGGGCGTGCAGCCCGGCCAGGACAGCCTGCGCCACGTGCCGTTGCGTGACACCCGCGCCGTGACCGACCTCGGGGCCTATGTGCGCGAATCCCGCTGGCTGCCGCCATTGCTTGAAACCGTGATCGAGGAACTGCGCCTTGAACTGCGCCGCGTGCAGGGCGTGAGCGACGAGCGCGCGGTCTGAGCTCTGTTGCGATTTAAGCAACGGAATGATGAAATCATTCTACTGGACGAAACACCCAGCGGGCTGATTAGATCAACCCATCGTGGTGCGGTTGGGGGATATCCGCATGACGTCGGGGGACGTCATGCGGGGCTGCATCAGCCAAAGCCGAAAAAAACAGATGGGGACCCGCAGATGGATACCAACATGCAGCCGAAAGACGGGGGGCTGGCAGCGCTCGATGCAGCCGTGCGCCGTGACCTGGAAATCATCCGCTATCCGCGCAAGGAATGGGTTCCCCCCATCGAACGTGATGGCCAGCGCGTGCTTGATGTGGCGATCATTGGCGCGGGGCAGGGCGGCCTTGCCACGGCCTTTGCGCTCAAGCGCAACAACATCACCAATGTGCGCATATTCGACCGGGCATCAAAAGGCGGGGAAGGCCCGTGGGTGACATTCGCGCGCATGATCACGCTGCGCACGCCCAAATACGTGACCGGCCCCGACCTTGGCGTGCCCTCGCTCACCCCGCGCTCATGGTATGAGGCGCAGTATGGTGCGCAGGCATGGGAAAAGCTGGACAAGATCCCCCGTGGGGACTGGCAGGCCTATCTTGACTGGTACCGCGACATCCTCGACCTGCCGGTGGCCAATGATCACGAATTCACGGGTGTGACGTGGGAGGATGGCCTGCTGCGCCTCACCTTCCGCCGCCCCGATGGCACGAGCCATGTGCATTATGCCCGCAAGCTGGTGCTGGCCACCGGCATCGAGGGCTGTGGCACGTGGCATGTGCCCGACTTCATCCGCAACGGCCTGCCGCGCGAGCGCTATGCCCATACATCCGAGGCGATCGATTTTGCAGCGCTCAAGGGCAAGCGCATCGGCGTGCTCGGCGCCGGGGCCTCGGCGTTCGATAATGCCGCGACCGCGCTCGAGGAAGGTGCGGGCAGCGTGACGCTTTGCCTGCGCCGCAAGGAAATTCCCTCCATCAACCCGTACCGGTGGATGGAGAATACCGGCTTCCTCGCCTATTACCCCGCCCTGTCCGATGAGTTGCGCTGGGGCTTCATGCGCCGCATCTTCGACCTCAACCAGCCGCCGCCGCAGGATACGTTCTGGCGGTGCCGCAGGCATGCAAACTTCGCCTACCGTACCGGCTGCCCCTGGACGGGTGCCCGCATGGAGGGCGACGAGATCGTGGTCGATTCGCCCACCGGCGAGATGCGCTTTGACTTCGTGATCATTGGCACGGGCTTCGCCACCGACCTGTCCCGCAGGCCCGAGACCGCATCCTTCGCCCCCTCCGTCGCCCTGTGGGGCGAGCGCTACAAAGCGCCTGCCGATGCCGAGAGCGCGGTGCTGGAAAGCTATCCCTACCTGGGCGACTGCTACCAGTTCCTGCCGCGCCACAAGGATGATCCGCTGGCGCCCATGCTTGCCAACATTCACAATTTCACGTTTTCGGCCACGCCGAGCATGGGGCTGTCGGGGGCCTCGATCAGCGGCATGCGCTTTGGCGTCGAGCGCCTCGCCCACGGGTTGGGGCGTGACCTTTACGTGGCCGATGGCCGCCAGCACCTTGAAAGTCTGCTGTCCTATGACGTGGCGGAACTAGTCAGTCTCGATCCTCCTGTTGCATGATGCACCCCGGGTAGATTTATCCATTCGGGAGAGAGTGAGTAGATGAGTAGCGCTGTAAGCCTTTCACCTTCCGCGCCGGGTGTTGCCGGCGCGGGGGCAAGCACTGACCACAAGGTGCCCCCCGTGGCAGACATGGCCCGGATGATCGGCCTGACCATTCCGGTGGCCTGCCTGCCTGATGTCGTGGCCAATACGGCGTTGCTGCAGGGCTATGCCGACCTCGTGGCAGGCTTCGTGCTGCCCGATGACTGCGAGCCAGCCTACGAGTATGCGCCATGACCGCGCGCGCCATGGGGGCAGCGCTTGGCATCGCCGCTGACATACGCGCAGGCCGCCGCAACGCCGTTGGCGTGGTCACGGCGGTCATTGCCGATATCGAGGCGCGTGATACCCGCTTCAACAGCGTGACCCGCATCCTTGGTCCCGCCGCCGTGGCGCAGGCCGAGGACGTGGACAAGGCCATTGCCGCGGGCCGCGACCCCGGCCCGCTCGCGGGCGTGCCCTTTGGCGTCAAGGACCTGTTTGACGTGCGCGGCGAGGTCACGACCGCAGGCTCCATCGTGCTGCGCGACAACCTGCCCGCCACCGAGGATGCCACCGTCATCGCCCGCCTGCGTGCCGCAGGCGCCGTGCCGGTGGCCACCCTGAACATGGATGAATTTGCCTACGGCTTCTCCACCGAGAACGCGCATAACGGCACGACCCGCAACCCGCATGACCACGCCCGCCTGGCCGGGGGCTCGTCGGGCGGGTCGGCCGCCGCCGTGGCGGCGGGGCTGCTGCCCTTTACGCTCGGCTCGGACACCAATGGCTCGATCCGCATCCCCTCCGCGCTGTGCGGGGTGTGGGGGCTCAAGCCCACTTACGGGCAGGTGCCGCTGCGCGGGGTCTATCCGTTCGTGGCCAGCCTCGATACCGCAGGCCCCATGGCCGACACGCTTGAAGACCTGGTGGCGGTGTACGGCATCATGTCAGGCCGGGACGTGTCGGTCCTGCCTGATGTGGCATCGGTGAAAGTGGCGCGGCTGGGGGGCTGGTTTGCCCGCAATGTCAGCACCGGACTGACGGCTGCGATTGATGGCGTGATGGCGCATCTGGGCCATGACAGCGTGATCGAATTGCCCGAAGTGGCGCGGGCGCGGGCCTCTGCCTTCCTCATCAGTGCGGCGGAGGGGGGCAACCTGCACCTGCCCCGCCTGCGCAGGCGCTCCATGCAGTATGACCCCGCCACCCGCAATCGCCTCATGGCGGGTGCCATGCTGCCTGCGGCCACCTTCGTGCAGGCGCAGCGCTTCCGCCGGTGGTTCCGCACGCAGGTGCATGCGGCCTTTGCGCAGGCCGATGTGCTGGTGGCCCCCACCACGGTGGGCGTTGCGCCGCGTATCGACCAGCCTTCCATCATGGTGGATGGCAAAAGTGTTTCCGCGCGGGCCAATCTGGGTATCTATACCCAGCCCATCAGCCTGGCCGGGCTGCCGGTGCTGGCCACCCCGCTGGCCGTGGACGGCCTGCCGCTGGGCATCCAGTTGATCGGCGCGCCGGGGGCCGAGACGAAACTGTTCGCCGTGGCCGCCGAACTGCAGCGCGCGGGCCTTGCCGCCTGCCGCCCGCTTGATGCGGGTTATGCGCAAAAGGAGCAGGCATGCTGAATACGCCACGTTCATGCCGGGGGATGGTCACATCCCCCCACCATCTTGCCAGCCAGGCCGGCCTTGACGTGCTCAAGGCAGGCGGCACGGCCATTGAGGCCGCTGTCGCCACCGCCGCGGCACTGGCCGTGGTCTATCCGCATATGACCGGTATCGGGGGGGATGCCTTCTGGCTGACCATGTGGCCCGATGGACGGGTTGAAACCATTGATGCCTGCGGGGCTGCGGCAGGCAGGGCGGATGCCGCGTTCTATCACGCGGCGGGCCATGACACGATTCCGTGGCGTGGCCCGCTTGCGGCCAATACGGTCGCGGGCACCGTATCGGGGTGGGAGATGGCCCTGTCGTGGAGCCACGCCATGGCGCCGGGCCTGCCGTTAGGCCGCGTGCTGCGCGATGCGCTGTACTATGCCGAGCAGGGCGTGCCCGTAACGGCGGGCGCCGCCGAGATCACCCGCCAGAAGGTGGAAGAACTCAGGAACGTGCCCGGCTTTGCCGCACAGTTCATGCCCGGCGGCAAGCTGCCGCAGGCAGGCGACATCCTGCACAACCCGCGCCTGGCAACAACCCTGCGCCAACTGGCTGATGAAGGGCTTTCCAGCTTCTATCGCGGCACGGTGGCGCGTGAACTCGCCGCCGATCTGGAGGCCCTTGGCAGTCCGCTCACCCTGGCCGACCTGCAGGCGCACAGGGCAACCCACCAGCCCGCGCTCCATGCCCGCATTCACGGCGCGGATCTGTACAACATGGCGCCGCCCACGCAGGGGGTGGCCTCGCTGCTGATCCTGGCGCTGTTTGACCGGCTCAAGGCCGCGAACGCGGATGATTTCGATTACCTGCACGGGCTGGTCGAGGCCACCAAGCAGGCCTTCCGCTACCGCGACACGCATGTGGGCGATCCCGCCTACATGACCGTGCAGGCGCAGGACATCCTTGATGACCGCAAGGCGCTCGACCGCATGGCAGCGAGCATCAATCCCGACAAGGCGGCCCCCTGGCCGTGGCAGTCGCAGCAGGGCGATACGGTGTGGCTGGGCGTGATCGATTCCGACGGGCTGGCCGTGAGCATGATCCAGAGCCTGTATTTTGAATATGGCTCCGGCGTGGTGCTGCCGCGCACCGGCGTGGTGTGGCAGAACCGGGGCACCAGCTTCGGCCTTGACCCGCAGGGGTGGAACGGGCTGCGGCCGGGCCGCAAGCCGTTCCATACGCTCAACCCCGCGGGCGCGCGCTTCGAGGATGGCCGGACCATGGTGTACGGCACAATGGGCGGCGAAGGCCAGCCCCAGACACAGGCGGCCCTGTTCACCCGCTACGCACGGTATGGCATGCCGCTGCAGCGCGCCATTACCGCGCCGCGCTGGCTGCTGGGCCGCACATGGGGGGAATCCAGCGTCAGCCTGAAATACGAGGACCGCTTCGACCCCGAGGTGATTGCCCGCATGAGTGCCGCAGGCCACCAGATGGAACGCGTGGCGCCGTTTTCCTCCGTCATGGGGCACGCGGGCGCGCTGGTGCGCCATGAATCCGGCCTGCTGGAGGGGGCGTCCGACCCGCGCAGTGATGGGTGTGTCGCCGCATGGTAAACGCACGGGACAGCATTAATCAGCCTTCGGGCCGGCGCGCGGTGGCACGCTGCGCCGAACTGGGCCGTGCGCCCTATTCCGAGATGGAGGGCGGGCTGTTCCGCCCCTATCTCGGCCCCTCCTACCGCGCCACCTGCGACCGGCTGGCTACATGGATGCACGCGGCGGGCATGACCACGCGCATGGATGCGGCGGGCAGCCTGCTGGGCCGCTACGAGGGGCTTGCGCCTGATGCCCCGGTGCTGCTGCTTGGCTCGCATATCGACAGCGTGCGCGATGGCGGCTTTTTTGATGGCATGCTCGGCGTCATCCTCGGCATCGAGGCCGTGGCCCATTTCGCGGCAGCGGGCAAACGCTTCCCCTTCGCGCTGGAGGTCATAGGCTTTGGCGATGAGGAGGGGTCGCGCTTCCCGTCCGGCATGCTGACCTCGCACGCCGTGGCGGGCGTGCTGGACACGCCCGATCCCGCCATGCGTGACTGGGCGGATACCGCAACCCTGGCCACGGCGCTGGCTGAATTCGGGCTGGATGCTGGCCGGATGCATGCGGCATCGCGCAAGGGCGAAAACATCCTCGCCTATGTCGAGGCGCATATCGAGCAGGGGCCGGTGCTCGAGGCCGAGGGCCGGGCGCTGGGCGTGGTCAGCGCCATTGCCGCCCAGCATCGCTACCGCATGACCCTGCGCGGCATGGCCGGGCATGCGGGCACCGTATCGATGGACCTGCGGCGTGACGCGCTGGTGGGAGCCGCCGAGATCATCCTCGCCGCCGAGCGCATTGGCCGCGCGGGCACTGACGGGCTGGTGGCCACCGTGGGATCGCTTGACGTGATGCCGGGCGCGGCCAACGTGGTGCCGGGCGAGGTGGTGTTCACCCTTGACGTGCGGGCGGGCACCAATGCGGCGCGTGACCGGGCCGCCCGCGAAATCCTGGCCGTGGCCGACGCGGTGGCAAAGACGCGCAGGCTGGAACTTGCCATCAGCATGCAGCAGGATCTTGATGCGACACCATGTGATCCGCGCCTGACCACCTTCATGGAACAGGCCGTGCGCGACGTGACGGGGGCCGACCCGCGCCTTCTGGTTAGCGGGGCCGGGCATGATGCCATGATCATGGCGCATCTGGCCCCGGTTTCCATGCTGTTCATCCGCTGTGCGGGTGGCATCAGCCATAACCCCGCTGAATCCGTAACCGATGCGGATACTGATTCAGCCCTGCGGGCGATGATCGCCTTTATTGGACTTTTTGAGAGACATTTCGGATGACCCAGACCTTTTTCGGCCAGATCAACCCTCCCGCCCGGCTGCTGATGGGGCCGGGGCCGGTCAACGCCCACCCGCGCGTGCTGCGCGCCATGGCGGCCGACATGCTGGGCCAGTTCGACCCCGAGATGACCGACTACATGAACCAGACGATGGAACTCTACCGTCAGGTGTTCATGACCAATAACCGCTGGACCCTACTGGTCGATGGCACGGCGCGGGCAGGCATCGAGGCGGCACTCGTCTCGCTGGTCGAGCCGGGCATGAAGCTTTTGATCGTGCGCGCGGGGCGTTTCGGCCTGCTGCTCTCCGAGATCGCGCAGCGCATCGGCGCCGAGATCGTGACGCTGGACCTGCCCTGGGGCGAGGTGGCCAGCCTTGCGCAGATCGAGGATGCCATCGTAGCCCACCGCCCGCATGTGCTGGCCTGCATTCATGGTGATACATCCACCACCATGGCCCAGCCGCTCGATGGCGTCGGCGCGCTGTGCCGCAAGTATGATGTGCTGTCCTATGTCGATACCACGGCAACCCTGGGCGGCATGGAAGTGGCCACCGACCGCTGGGGCGTGGACGTGGTGAGCGGCGGGTTGCAGAAGTGCATGGGCGGGCCGCCGGGTTCGGCACCCATCACCATCTCCGACCGCGCGGCCGAGCACATCTTCGCCCGCCGCCATGTCGAGGCGGGCATTCGCGGTAGCGACACGACGGACGGCACGCGCGTGCGCATTCCGTCGAACTATTTCGATCTGGCCATGGTGATGGATTACTGGTCCGAAAAGCGGCTCAACCACCATACCGAGGCCACCACCATGCTGTACGGCGCGCGTGAAGCCGCCCGCGTGGTGCTGGAGGAAGGGCTGCAGGCCCGCTTCGCCCGCCATGCCGCCGCATCGCACGCGGTGTGCGCCGGGCTGCGCGCCATGGGGCTGGAGCTGTTTGGCGGCGACGAACACCGCATGACCAACGTGACCGGCGTGTACATTCCCAAGGGCATTGATGGCGAAAAGGTGCGTGGCCGCATGCGCGAGGATTTCGAGATCGAGATCGGCTCCGCCTTCGGCCCTCTGCAGGGAAAGATCTGGCGCATCGGGGCCATGGGCTACAACGCCGAGAAGCACAAGGTGCTGCTGACCATGGGCGCGCTCGAGACCGTGCTGCGCCATGAAGGCCACGGCCTGACCGCAGGCGCGGGCGTTGATGCCGCCCTTGCCGCCTATAACGACTGATAATGGGAGACCACGGCGTAATGTCTGACACAGGTGCCTATCCGCGCGACATGGTTGGTTATGCGGGCAACCCGCCAGATGCAAAATGGCCTGGCGGGGCGCGGATCGCGGTCCAGTTCGTCATCAATTACGAGGAGGGGGCCGAGAACTCGGTCCTCCATGGGGATCGCGGGTCGGAGGCATTCCTGTCCGAGATGGTGGGGGCGCAGTCCATACCCGGCGCCCGCGCCATTGCGATGGAAAGCCTGTATGAATACGGCTCGCGTGCCGGGTTCTGGCGGCTGCACCGCATTTTTACGCAGCGCAAACAGCCGCTCACGGTGTTTGCCGTGGCCGCCGCCATGGCGCGCAACCCCGCAGCGGTTGCAGCAATGAAGGAGGCCGGGTGGGAAATCGCCTCCCACGGGTTGCGCTGGATCGACTACCAGCACGTGCCCGAGGCTGTGGAGCGCGCCCATATTCTTGAATGCATCGCGCTGCATGAAAAGCTGACCGGCGCGCGCCCGCTGGGCTGGTACCAGGGCCGCACCAGCCCCAACACCGCCCGCATCGTGGCGGAGGAAGGCGGCTTTGTGTACGACGCCGATTCCTACGCCGATGACCTGCCCTATTACGACCGCAGCACGGGTCGGACGCAACTGATCGTGCCCTATACGCTAGATGTGAACGACATGCGCTTCGTGGCGCTGAACGGCTTTACCGAAGGCGAGCAGTTCTTCAACTACCTGCGCGACACGTTTGATGAACTGTACGAGGAAGGGGCGGACAGGCCACGCATGATGTCGGTCGGCCTGCACTGCCGCGTGGCGGGCCGCCCCGGCCGTGCGCGGGCGGTGGCGCGCTTCCTTGACTATATTGCCCAGCGCGAGAAGGTATGGGTCGCCACCCGGCTGGACATCGCGCGGCACTGGCTGGAGACGCACCCAGCATGAACCGCGTTTTTGACCGGGTGAATTCACTCTCCGCCGTGCGGTTTGTGGAACTGTTTGGCCCGATATACGAGCATTCGCCGTGGGTTGCCCAGCGCGCCCATGGCCATGGGCCCTTCAGCGGGCACGAAGCCATGCTGGCCAGCATGGCGCTGGTGCTGGAACAGGCGCAGGAGGCCGAAAAGATGGCCCTCATCCGCGCTCACCCCGAACTGGCGCAGCGCATGGGGGTTGACCCCACGCTCACCTCGGCCTCTGCCGCCGAGCAGGCCTCCGCCGGGCTGGACCGGCTGACGCCGGATGAGTTTTCCAGTTTTCGTGCGCTCAATGAGGCCTATGCGGCCAAATTCGGCATGCCCTTCATCATCTGCGTGCGGCGCTCGGACAAGCAGGCCATCCTCAACGGGTTGCGGACCCGTCTGGAAAACACACCCGAGGTCGAGCAGCAGACCGCGCTGGCCGAGATCAACAAGATCGCAGCCCTTCGCCTGGCCGATGTGCTCGAACGCCTGGAGCATGAAATATGAGCACGCTTTCCACCCATGTGCTCGACCTCGTATCGGGCAGGCCCGCCGCTGGCATGGCCATAAGCCTGTGGGCCGGGCAGGACTGCCTGTTCCGTGGCGTGACCAACGCCGATGGCCGCTGCCCGGAACTGGGCGCGCAGATGGGCGAGATGCGCCCCGGCGCCTACCGGCTGGAATTTGCCGTGGCGGACTATTTCCGCGCGCAGGGCGCTGCTTTGTCCGAGCCGCCTTTCCTTGATGTGGTGCCGATTGCGTTCGGCATTGCGGCAGCGGGGGCGGATGGCAAAGGCGGGCATTACCACGTGCCGCTCCTGGCCTCGCCGTTCGGTTTTTCAACCTATCGCGGTAGCTGAAAACCAGACGTTTCTGGTGAAGCTTTTTTCAAAAAGCTTCAGATAACAGTGTTTTAAGGCATCAGCGTAAACGCAAAAAGGGCCGTGGCATGAACGCCACGGCCCTTTTTGCATGCATCTGCGGCAGGCTGGCCCGCCGCAGGGTGCACCGAAATCAGGAAACAGCCTGCTTCAGCGCTGCCGTCAGGTCGGTGGTGCTGGCCTTGCCGCCCAGGTCGCCCGTGCGCACGGCACCCGAGGAGATAACCTTCTCGATGGCCTTGTCGATGCGGGTGGCCAGGTCCTGGCGGCCAACATGCTGCAGCATCATGTTGGCAGCGAGCAGCAGCGAGGTCGGGTTGGCCTTGTTCTGGCCTGCAATGTCGGGGGCCGAGCCATGCACGGCCTCGAACACGGCGGCTTTCTCGCCGATATTCGCACCCGGCGCGAGGCCAAGGCCGCCAACCAGACCGGCGGTCAGGTCGGACAGGATGTCACCAAACAGGTTGGTGGTGACAATGCAGTCATACTGCCACGGATCGGTCACGAGCTGCATGGCGCAGGCGTCAACGATGCGCTCGTTCACTTCCACGCGGCCTTCATATTCCTTGGCGACCTTGCGGCCTTCCTCAAGGAACAGGCCGGTCAGCAGCTTGAGGATGTTGGCCTTGTGCACCAGGGTGACGCGCTTGCGGTTGTTCTTGACCGCATATTCAAAGGCATAGCGCACGATGCGGTTGCATTCCACGCGCGAGGTGTAGCCCGCGCTGGTGGCGATGGCATGCGGGTCATCACCGACGGGAATGTAGTTTTCGAGTGCGGCGTAATAGCCCTCGAGGTTCTCGCGGAAGATGACGAGGTTGATGTTCTCGAACCGCCCGCCCGGCACGATCGTTTTTGTGGGGCGCACATTCGCGAACAGGCCGAACTCCTGGCGCAGTGTCACGTTGATGGACTTGAAGCCGCCACCGACGGGCGTGGTCAGCGGGCCTTTCAGCGCAAGGCCGGTGCGGCGGATGCTCTCGATCGTCTCCTTGGGCAGCGGGCTGCCGGTGGCCTCAAGGGCGGAAACGCCACCAAGCGCCTTTTCCCATTTGAAGGGGGCGCCAACCGTATCAAGGATCTCGACAACGGAGTCGACAATTTCAGGCCCGATTCCATCACCGGGAATCAGGGTAGCGGGAATTGTTTTTTCTGCGGACATTCTCGAACGTCTCCCTTTAGTGCTTGCTACTGAAAAGCGTTTCAGCATGCGCACCGGCTTGGCGGACCCGGTTCGTTGCCGGGTGCCCCGTCGGAACTGGTTAAAAGTCCTAGGCCCCCCAGTCCGGCGTGACAATCGGGCCACGGGGCCGGGCTGGCGGTTTTACAGTCACATTATCCGGCGTGCAGCGGCGCGCAGGCCGCCGCAAGCCATGCGCGCGCCGGAGTTTGCAGATACGGCGCGATGCTTTCAAAAACCCGTGCATGATAGGCATCAAGCCATGCCGTATCGGCGGCTGACAGGCTGGCGGCGTCAATCAGCCGCCTGTCAAAGGGGGCCAGCGTCAGCACCTCGAACTCCAGAAACGACCGGTTGGCCTCGCCCACGGTGCTGGGCTGGACCAGGTGCAGGTTTTCAAGCCGGATTCCAAACGCGCCGGGGCGGTAATAGCCCGGCTCGTTGGACAGGATCATGCCCGCATGCAGTTTTACGGGCCGGAACACGGGCGAGATCGTGGCCGGTCCCTCATGCACAGACAGGTAGCTGCCAATGCCGTGGCCGGTGCCGTGGTCATAATTCAGCCCGCCCTCCCACAGGGCATGGCGGGCGAGCGCATCAAGCGCGTGCCCGGTCACACCTGTGGGGAAGCGCGCGCGGGCAAGGGCGATATGCCCGCGCAGCACGCGGGTAAAGGCATCGCGCACATCCGTATCGGGCGCATCCGGCCCGGTCCAGATGGTGCGGGTTATGTCGGTGGTGCCAAAGGGGTACTGCCCGCCGCTATCGATCAGGTAGACCTCGTTGGGGCGCAGCGCCCGGTTGCTGTCGGCGGTGACGCGGTAGTGGATGATGGCCCCGTTCGGCCCCGCGCCGGAAATGGCGGGAAAGCTTTCCTCGCGGTAATCCGGGCAGTCCTTGCGAAAGCCATTGAGCGTTTCAGCCGCATCGAGTTCCGTGGTGCGGGCCGCATTTTCATCCAGCCAGTGCAGGAAGCGGCAGATGGCCACGCCATCAAGCTGGTGGGCACGCCTGCTGCCGTCCTGCTCGGTCGGGTTCTTGATGGCCTTGGGCAACTGGCACGGGTCATCCTTGCGAATGACCGTGGCCCCGGCCTGTTCCAGCACCTGCATGAACCAGATGGCGTTGCGGGCGGGGTCAACCTGCACGCGGGCCGGGGCGAGGGCGCGCAGGCTCTCCTCCAGTGCGGAAGGCGGCTGCAGGGTCACGTCGGTGCCCAGCCAGTCGCGCGTCTGCTGCGCTACCTTGGCGGGGTCGATGAACAGCGTCACCTGCCCGTCATCATGCACGATGGCAAAGCTCAGGCTGAGCGGCGTGTAGGGCACGTCGGTGCCGCGAATGTTGAGCAGCCACGCAATCGAGGCCGGGTCGCTCAGCACCAGCGCGTGCTCGCCCGCCATGTGCAGGCTGGCGGCAATGGCGTCGCGCTTGGCCGCACTTGCCTGTCCCGCCAGGGCCTCGGGTTGCGGCACGCAGGGCGTGCAGGGCGGGGCGGGGCGGTCGGTCCAGATCTGGTCCACCGGGTTCTCGGCCAGTGGCACGAGCGTCAGTCCGGCATCATTGAACGGGCGCAGCGCGCTTTCACTGGTCAGGCGCGGGTCGTAGCCAATACGCAGGGTGGCGCCATGCTGCGCCAGCCAGCCTGCGGGCGGGGTCTGGGTGATGTGCAGCCGCTCCCAGGTCGCGCCGTCAACCTGCTGGTCCATCTGCGTCATGTAGCGCCCATCGGAGAACACGGCAGCGCGGTCTGGCAGAATGGCCGCAAGCCCCGCGCTGCCGGTAAAGCCGGTGAGCCAGGCCAGCCGTTCCGCGCAGGGGGCGACATATTCGCCCAGATGCTCATCGCCACGCGGCAGGATGAAGCCGTCCACGCCCATCCGGCTCAGGGTCGTGCGCAGGGCATCGGGGCGGTTCGGGGCAGGCGACATGGGCATATCCTTGAGGGGGGGTGGAACTTACACCGGTGACATGATGCGGTACAGGAACAGAAGGTCCATCCAGCGGCCATATTTGGTGCCGCATTCAGGCAGCAGGCCCCCGTGCTGGAAGCCAAAGCGCTCATGCAGCTTGCGCGAGGCGATGTTGGTCGAGGTAATGCCCGCGATCATCACATGCACGTCTGCCGCCTTCGCCCGCTCGCACAGGGCCTGCAACAGGGCGCTGCCAATGCCCTGGCGCTTGTAGGCAGGGGCGATATAGAGCGAGTGCTCCACCGTATGGCGGTAGCCTGAAAACGGACGGAACATCTTCCAGCTACTGTAGCCTGCAACATTGCCGTCAGGCATCTGCGCCACCAGCACGGGAAAGCCGCTGGCCTGGCTGGCGTGCAGCCACTCCAGCCGGGCCTCGAGGGTGGTTTCCTGCGTTTCCCACATCGAGGTGCTGTTGCGGATGGCGTGGTTGACGATCTCGACAATGGCCGGAATATCGTCATCCGTCGCATCGCGGATCAGGAGGGCAGGCGTGTCAGCCATGGGGTTTGCGCAGGATCAGCGTGCCCCAGTCTCCCTCGCGCAGGTGGCGCTCGAGAACAAGCCCGTGGCGGCGATGGGCGGCCAGCACCATGCGCACCTGCGTGTTGAGCAGGCCTGCCAGAATGGCGGTGCCGCCCGGCATCAGGTTGAGCGCGAGGTCAGCGGCCATGGCGCAGAGCGGGCGGGCCAGGATGTTGGCGAATACAAGGTCGTACGGCGCATGGTGGCGGATGGCGGGCGTGGACCAGCCATTGCCCAGATGGCAGTCAACCAGATTGGCCAGCCCGTTCATGGTAGCGTTGCGCCTGGTCACCCGCACCGACCACGGATCGATATCGGTGGCCAGCACCGGCTTGTGCAGCAGTGCCGCCGCCGCCATGGCCAGAATGCCCGAGCCGCAGCCAAGGTCGAGAATGCGCTGTGGTTTGCGATAGGCCACCATTTCAAGCGCGCGCAGGCAGCCGCGCGTGGAGCCGTGCTCGCCCGAGCCGAAGGCCACGCCCGCATCGAGTGTTATGGTAATGCGCTGCGGGTTGGGCGCATCCTCAAGGTGGGTGCCGCGAATGGCGAAACGCTTGCCCGCAAGCTGCTCGGGGAAGGATTCATAGGTGCGGGCCAGCCAGCCTTCGGCCTCGGTGTGGCTGCGCTCGAGTTCGGCATCCACGCCGCTGGTCAGGGCGGCAAGGATGAGGGCCGCGCGCAGTTCGTCCTCGCCGCTGCCGGTGTCCTTCACTCCTTCCACGCGCCACAGGGTCTGGCTGTCATCAAGTTCGAAGATGCCGATGGTGGCGCATACGGTGGCGAGGGCGGATTCATAGGCCTCGACCGCATCAGGCGGAACGGTGACCGATATGGTTTCAAGTTCGGTGGCGTGACGCCGGGGGGAAAGGCTCATCTATACCTGCTCAACAAATTTATCGATCACCCGCTTGGGGCCTGCTTTTTCAAACGCGACTTCCAGCCGGTTTCCCTCGACCGAGGTAATCGTGCCGTAGCCGAATTTCTGGTGGAACACACGCACCCCCACCTTCATGCCCGCAGCCGGGGCGGCTGCGGGGGTGACGTCATGCACCCTTCGCGCCGCCACGAGCGGGAAGGGGGATGAGCCGAACACCGCCGGGCGGCCGAGGAAGTTGCGGCGGCTGTTGGCGCTGTCACCCCGGCTTTCAACATGTTCGGCGGGCAGTTCTTCCACAAACCGGCTGGGAATGGCGGACTGCCAGCTCCCATAGATGAGCCGGTTGGCGGCGTGGCTGATGATGGCCAGCCTGCGCGCGCGCGTAATGCCCACATAGGCCAGGCGGCGTTCCTCCTCCAGCCCCTTCAGCCCGCCTTCATCAAGCGTGCGCTGCGAGGGGAAGACCCCTTCCTCCCATCCGGGCAGGAACACGGTGTCGAATTCCAGCCCCTTGGCGCCATGCAGCGTCATGATGCTCATGCTGTCATCGCCCGCCTTCGCCTCGGTATCCATGACAAGGGCGACATGTTCGAGGAAGCCGCCAAGGTTTTCATAGTCGGCCAGCGAGCGGACGAGTTCCTTGAGGTTCTCGATCCGGCCCGGCGCGTCGGGCGACTTGTCGGCCTTCCACATCTCGATATACCCGCTTTCTTCCAGCAGGTTGTCGATGGCCACGACATGCCCTTCGCGCCCGGCCTGCTCGCGTGCGGTGGCAAGGGCCTGCATCAGCGCGGTCAACTGTTCCTTTGCCTTGCCCCTGATCTCGCCAGTGGCGAGCATTTCCAGCACGGCGGCGGTCAGCGGTATCTGGCGCTCGCGGGCGTGCATGTGCAGCTTCTGCAACCCCGTGGCGCCCACGCCCCGGCGCGGCACGTTGATGATGCGCTCGAACGCCAGGTCATCGGAGGGCTGGCTGACCACGCGCATATAGGCAATGGCGTCGCGGATTTCGGCGCGTTCATAAAAGCGCAGGCCGCCCACCACGCGGTAGGGCAGGCCGAGGGTGATCAGCCATTCCTCGAACGCGCGGGTCTGGAAGCCCGCACGCACCAGAATGGCGATCTCGCTCATGGCGTGGCCATTGGCGCGCAGGCGTTCGATCTCGGCGCCGACCATGCGGGCCTCGTCATCGGAGTCCTGCACGGCAATCACGCGCACCTTCTCGCCTTCCGCATCCTCGCGACCGGGGTGCAGCGTCTTGCCAAGGCGTTCCTCGTTATGGGCGATCAGGCCCGACGCCGCGCCAAGGATCTGGCGGGTGGAGCGGTAATTGCGCTCAAGGCGCACCACGCGCGCGCCGGGGAAGTCACGCTCGAAACGCAGGATGTTCTCCACCTCCGCCCCGCGCCATGAGTAGATGGACTGGTCATCATCACCCACGCAGCAGATGTTGGACGGCTGGCCTTCCCTGTGGGCCAGCAGCCGCAGCCACAGGTACTGGATGGTGTTGGTGTCCTGATATTCATCAACCAGAATGTAGCGGAAGTAGCGGTGATACTGCTCCAGCACGGCAGGGTGTTTGCGCAGGATTTCCGTCATGTGCAGCATCAGGTCGCCAAAGTCGCAGGCGTTGATCTGCTGGAGCCGGGCCTGATAGTCGGTATAGATCTCCGCACAGCGGCCATTGGCAAAATCCGTGTCCTCGGCGGCCGTGATGGCGTCGGGTACGAGGCCGCGATCCTTCCAGCGCTGGATCACGCCCATGATCGCCTGTGGTGGCCAGCGCTTGGTGTCGATACGGTAGGGTTCGAGCACCTGCTTGAGCAGGCGCAACTGGTCATCGGTATCGAGAATGGTGAAGCTGCTGGTAAGGTTCACATATTCCGCATGGCGGCGCAGCATGCGCGCGCAGAGTGCGTGGAAGGTGCCCAGCCACAGCCCTTCCGCCGGTTCGCCCAGCAGGGCGCTCACGCGCTCGCGCATTTCGCGCGCGGCCTTGTTGGTGAAGGTCACGGCCAGGATCTGGTTGGGCCGCGCCCGGCCCGAGAGCAGGATATGCGCGAACCGCGTGGTCAGCACCCGCGTCTTGCCCGTGCCCGCGCCAGCAAGGACCAGCAGCGGGCCATCGGTCGTCTCGATCGCATCGCGCTGCTCGGGGTTGAGGCGGTTAAGGTATTCCGGCGCGTTGCCGGTAGGGATAAGGCTGTCCATCACGCTTTCTTCTATACCAATCCGGGCAGTGCGCACCAATGCTATCGGGCATGGGGAGGGGTCATGAAAGAAACAAAAACCGCAAAAACACCGGCACGGGTCGGCCCCGGCGGCCACAGGGCGCGCATGCGCCAGCGCATTCGCATGGCGGGCGCGCACTCGCTGGCCGATTATGAACTGCTGGAGGTGCTGCTGTTCGCGGCAACCCCCCGGCGCGACACCAAGCCGCAGGCCAAGGCGCTACTGGCAGAATTTGGCAGCCTCGAGGCGGTGCTTGAGGCCCCGCCTGCCGCCCTGCGGGCCGCGGGGCTGGGGCCGCGCGGGGTGGCGGTCATCAGCGTGCCGGCCGAGGTGGCGCAGCGCCTGGCGCATGCCGACCTGCGCGCGCAGGTTGTTTTTACCGACATGACGGTGCTGCTCGATTACTGCGACCGCCTGCCAGCCTGCACGCCTGATGGCATGCGGCTGTTCTACCTTGATTCAGCCCGCCACATGCTGGCCGATGAGGTCGTGCCCTCAGGCCCGGCCCCCGCGCAGTGCCGCACGGTGCTGGCCCGTGCGCTTGAACTGCATGCGGTCTCGCTCCTTGCGGTGCGTGATATGGGCCAGCAGGCCCCGCCACCGCCACAAAGCCTGCCCGAACTGCGCTTTTTACGCATGCTGCATGCGCATGCCCGCCTGCTCGGCCTGGTGTTCCAGGACTGCCTGGTGCGCGGGGCGGGGCAGGTGGTGAGCCTGCGGGCGCTGATGGAGCATTAGGTGTGGGGATGCGCCTCGGCTGCCGCGAACTGCTGGCGGATGGCGGCCAGCAGTTCGGAGGGCTGGCTGACCAGTGCATCCGCACCCGCCTGCACCAGTTCCTCGCGCGTGCCGTAGCCCCATAGCACGCCCAGCGCGCGCACGTGGTTGGCATGCGCGCCGCTGATGTCGAAGCGGCGGTCGCCGATCATCAGCGCATCCTCGCGGTTGACCGCGTATTCACGCAGCACGGCGGCGATCAGTTCGGGCTTTTCGGCCCCGCTTTCATCCTCGCGCGCGCCGGACAGGCCATCAAAATACTGCACGAGGCCGCGCATGTGCAGGATCTTGCGCGCAAGGTAGCGCGGCTTGGAGGTGGCCACGAACAGCCGCACGCCTTCAGCCGAGAGGGTCTCGATCAGCTCGCGCATATGCTCGAACACCGGGCTTTTGTGCATGCCCCCCGACTCGTAATGCTTACGGTACAGCGCCATTGCCTCCTGCACCCGGTCATCGCCATAATGGGCGAGGATGTGACCGATCAGTTCCTCGAGCGGCGGGCCGACCACCCATGTCAGGTCCATCGACAGGTCGGGCTCATGCCCGAGGTCGCGCAGCACGGCATGGATGGATTCGACAATGCCATCACGCGAGCGGATGATGGTGCCATCAAGGTCAAAAAGTACGGTATGGGACTGATGAAGACGCATGCAGGTTCATAACCTCCTTATTTTGTCGCCATCATGCACCATGGCGGCGCGTTCTGTCCTGCAATTGTTGGGGAAGGGCCGTTTTGTCCGACCATAAGCCGCCTGTTCCCGCATCGGTGCCGCTTGGTGGCGGCAGCATCAGCCGCGCGCAGGATCATGCCTTTCTGCATCGCCTCATCCGCACGCTTGATACGGCGCATCCCGCCCCCGACCGGCTGGCAGCCAGCCTTCTGGCCCGTTTCGGCTCGGCGGGCATGGCGCTATCAGCCCATGTGGGCGGGCTTGATGAAGTGGCAGGGCGGGAGGCCCTCGTGCCGCCATTGCTGGCGGTGGCGCGTGAGGCGGCATTGCGGCTGTATCGCGGTCGGGTGCGGCGCACGGATGTGCTCGCAGGCCGCAAGGGGCTGGAGGCTTACCTGCAGGCCTGCATGGGCCATGAGGTGGTCGAGCAGTTCCGGGTGCTGTTCCTTGATGGGGCGTGCCACCTGCTGGCCGATGACCTGATGGGTACCGGCACGGTCAACCATTCCCCCGTCTATCCGCGCGAGATCATGCGCCGCGCCCTGCAATTGGGCGCTGAAAAACTGGTGCTGGCCCATAACCACCCCGCAGGCCGCCCCGAGCCATCGGGCGCCGATATCGAGATGACCATGCGCATTGCCCAGATCGGCAAGATGATGGGTGTTGTGGTGCATGACCATATCATCGTTGGTAACGGGCGTACCCACAGCTTTCGCGCCATGGGACTGATTGCCTGAGTCTGGTTTCAATAATTAATATTTAACAATACTATAATTATTTAAATAACTAAATAATTAATTTTTTATTAATGATTCTGTTGGTAATGAATATTATTGAAGCCTATATGGATTTTTTATCCTTATGTGAATTTGACGTCTATACCCTGTTTTATTTCTGGAATGATAAACGGTTCGATTACTGGCGTATTTCCGGCACTGAATATGGCAAGGAGTGGTGCCAGGATGCCCTTGACCTTGCATACAGGATGATAAAAACTGGGTTTATGGGTATTGATTATCCAAATAGCGACCCAACTCCTGAAGAAATGAAGAAGATATTCCACGATTTCGCAGCATTTTCGCCTAATGTAATTGATGGTGCCGTTATCTGGTCAACGTACCAGTTTTACCTGGCCGAGAAAGGCGAGGCGTTTGTGCATGACTGGAAACGGTCTGGCGATAACGCGGTTTTTGAACGCAAACTGGTAGAGATGTTTGATGCCCATGGTATCGGCTTTGATAAGCAGGGCTTTGTTCCGGTAACATTTTAACAAAAAGAAGTTTTTGGTGAAGCTTTTTTTTAAAGCTTCAAGGGATGCCACCTTTTTCAAGAAAGGCGGCATCCACGAACCCTGAGCATTTTTCAGGCTGAGTTAGCTGTTCGTATCCGCAGGGGCCGCGAGTGGACCGAGTGCGGCGTCAACACCGAACTCGCCGGGCAGGCTGCCGAGCGGAAAGATCACGTTCACATGCCCCATCTTGCGCCCCGGCCGGGCCTCGGCCTTGCCGTAGTGGTGGGCCAGCAGGTGCGGGGTGGCCATGATGTCGGGCCACAGCGCCATGTCATCGGGGCCGATCAGGTTTTTCATCACCGCGTCGCTATGGCGGATGGCAGGCGGCAGGGGCAGGCCGGTTACGGCACGCACATGCATCTCGAACTGGTCCACCGGGCAGGCATTCATGGTCCAGTGGCCGGAATTATGCGGCCGCGGCGCGATTTCGTTCACGCGCAGGCTCCCATCATGGTCCACGAACATCTCCACGCCCAGCAGCCCCACAAGGCCGAGGGCCGTGGCAATGCGCCGGGCCAGGTCACGGGCCTGCGCCGCAAGGTCAGGGCTGATGCGGGCGGGGGCGAGGCTGATGTCGAGAATGCCGTTGCGGTGGCGGTTCTCGGTTACGTCAAAGGTGCTGACATCGCCGCGTTCGTTGCGGGCCACCATCACGCTCACCTCGCAGGCGAAGCGGATCATGCCCTCGGCTACCAGCGGGTGGGGGCGCAGCGTATCGAAGGCATGGTCCAGATCGGCCGGGCTGTGAATGCGGGCCTGCCCCTTGCCGTCATAGCCCAGCCGCGTGGTCTTGAGAATGAAGGGATAGCCCAGCACGTCCGCCGCGCGGTCAAGGTCGGCCCGGCTTTCAACCGCATGCCACGGGGCAACGGGAATGCCGTGCTCGCCCATGAAGCTTTTCTCGGCTATGCGGTCTTGGCTGATGCGCAGGATCGCACCCGCCGGGTGAACCGGGCGCAGGCTCGAGAGCAGGTCAAGCCCGTCGGCGCTGATGTTCTCGAACTCGAAAGTGATGACATCTACCGCACCGGCAAAGCGGCGCAGGGCGTCGTGGTCATCATAGGCGCCAAGGGTTACGGCATGCGCCACCTGGGCCGCCGGGCCATCGGCCTCGGTGGTCAGGATATGGGCGCGGTAGCCAAGGCGGGCGGCGGCAATGGCGGACATGCGGCCAAGCTGGCCTCCACCCACAATGCCAAGGACGGAACCGGGGGGCAGCATGCTCATCGGGTCGGCTCATCGGCCACGGCCGCCGTCTGGGCCGCGCGCCATGCTGCCAGCCGCGTGCCCAGCGCCGGGTCGGACAAAGAGAGGATGGCGGCGGCCATCAGGGCGGCATTGGTTGCCCCCGCCTTGCCAATGGCCAGCGTGCCCACGGGAATGCCGCCGGGCATCTGCACGATGGAAAGCAGGCTGTCCATGCCCTTGAGCGCATGCGATTCGACCGGAACCCCTAGCACCGGCAGCGCCGTCCAGGCAGCGCACATGCCCGGCAGGTGAGCCGCCCCGCCAGCACCCGCGATGATGACCGAAAGCCCGCGCCCCTGCGCGGCTTTGGCATATTCCGCCAGCCGGTCGGGCGTGCGGTGGGCGGAGACGATGCGCACCTCATGCGCGACATCAAGCTTTTCCAGCACGGCGGTGGCGTGGCGCATGGTTTCCCAGTCGGACTGGCTGCCCATGATGATCCCCACGCGGGGGGAGGAAGAAGGGTGGCTCACGGTTTGAAATACTCTCGTCAGGCAATACTGTCGGGGATCAGGCGGCTTTCCAGCCAGGTGATCTCGTCCTTGAGCAGCAGTTTGCGTTTTTTCAACCGTTGCAGTTGCAACTGGTCCGATATCTGCAGGGCCATGCGGCTTATGACCGTATCAAGGTCACGATGTTCGCTGCGCAGTTCATGCAGCTTGCGAAGGAGGGTCTCGCGATCTGTCAGCATGGCGGCTCATCTGTTCGGTGGGCAGGGCCCTAGTCTAAGCATATCCGCGCCAAAAGGCGAAATGCGCGCGCCTTGCCCCACGGTCTGCAATTTTAGCATGGAATTCGCCTGCGCGTCTGGTCTAGCCTGATCGGGTCGTAGCAAAGACGCTGGAGGGTTCCATGTCGTATGAAGCGCGTATCAACAGCCTTAAAACTCGCCATGCGCGGCTTGATGCCCGCATTTTCGATGAAGACCGCCGCCCGCTGCCCGATGAAGGCGCGATCAGGCGGCTCAAGCTGGAAAAACTGCGCGTAAAGGAAGAAATCGAGCGACTGGCCAGGCTGGGCTGAACAAAAGGCCCTGCTTTCCGCCCGGCGGGCATGCCGCCGGGCGGTCAGGCTTACAGTGAGTGCTCGCCCTCGTCGTCAAGTTCAAGCGGCGGGGGAACGGCCTGGCCTTCACGGGCAAGGCGCTCATTGGCGGCGGCCACCATGGCATTGAGGTCGGTCTGGCTGCACAGGCCAAGCGTGACAGGGTCACGCGGCTTGATGTTGGGGCTGTTCCAGTGCTGCTTGCTGCGCACTTTCTCGATCGTGTCCTTGGTGGTGCCCAGCAGCTTGCTGGTCTGCTGCTCGGACAACTGCGGGAAGTTGCGCAGGATGAACGCAATCGCATCCGGCCGGTCGTTACGCTTGGCCACCGGCGTGTAGCGCGCGCCCTTCGAGCGGCGGTTGATCGGGTTGGCAGGCGGCAGGATCTTGAGGCGCGACTCAGGGTCTTTCTCGCAGCGGTCGATTTCCGCCTGGGTCAGCTGGTGGTTGGCAATCGGGTCATAGCCCACGATTCCCTGCGCCACTTCGCCATCGGCGATGGCCTGCACCTCAAGGGGGTGCATTCCACAGAATTCGGCAATCTGGGTAAAGGTCAGCGCCGTCTTTTCAATAAGCCACACGGCGGTTGCCTTGGGCATCAGGGGCAGGGCAGTCATTGTCACTCAGGTCCTACAGCGTGTGGCGCCACACGCAGGCACCTGAAATGGTGTGTGAAACGGCTCCATCCCGAAGCGGGAACCGTGCGTACCTGCTGGCGCGCCAGAAACGGAAAACACTCGTGGAAGTGATATGAAGGTTGAGGGCGCCAAAGGTCAAGACTTCAATCCGCCCGCGCCGGATGTTTCGCATTCATCAGCCCCGGCTATTGAAACGACCCCTGCCAGCCAGGCGGGGGGGCACCCTGCACGACAGGGGCGCGCCAGATGGGCCGCCCCTGTCATCAGATAACCGCCCTGTTCAGGCCGCGCAGCCACAGGCGGCGGGCTGTGCGGTCATGGCTGGTGCCGCAATGGAGTCCGGCGCCGGCTGCGCGCCCTCCATGCCCGTGACCTGCCCTGACGAGATGGGAATGCGGCGCGGCTTGAGCGCCTCGGGCACGATCTGGCGCACGGCAATGCGCAGCAGGCCGTTGGTCATGTCCGCTTTTTCCACCACCACATGGTCGGCGAGCACGAAGCGGCGCTCGAACGCACGGGTGGCGATGCCGCGATGGAGCATCTCGCGGTCCTGCGTGTTTTCCGCCACGCGACCGGCCACGATCAGCGTGTTGTCCTGCACGGTCAGCTCGATGTCATCGGGGCCGAAGCCTGCCACCGCCATGGTCAGGACATAACGGGCATCGGACAGTTTTTCGATATTATAGGGTGGGTAGGACGTGCTGACCGGATTCTGGGCCGCCGTATCGACAAGCTGGGCCAGCCGGTCAAACCCGATCGCGCTGCGAAACAGCGGTGCGAAATCATAAGCCATGTTCAAAACCTCCATGAAGCAAGGTCTGCGGTAGGCGGCTCCTCGGTCGAGCGAGCCGCGCTTTGGGGAAGATGCGAACCCGCTCGGGCATTCGCATGGTCCAGACATGGGAATGCCCGGCCCCCCGTTCAAGGGACCGGGCATTGCCCGTAACCGCAGTGTATGTTCGGTGGAGGTGAGGGGTATCAGCCCTTCTTGCGCTGGCCCAGCGCGCCGAACTTCTTGTTGAACTTGGCGACCTGGCCCCCGGTGTCCATCATGCGCTGCACGCCGGTCCACGCCGGGTGGGACTTGGTGTCGATGTCGAGGCGGAGCGTATCGCCCGGCTTGCCGTAGCAGGAGCGGGTCTTGTACTCGGTGCCATCGGTCATGATGACATTGATCTCGTGGTAGTCGGGGTGGATGCCGGATTTCATTTCAAAAAACTTTCGCGCTGGGCCCACCGATGCCGACCGGGGGCGTATGTTCGGCTGGCCTATAGACGAGATGGGCGCCCGAGATCAACACCCGATGGCCAGAAAATCCGCCCCTGTTGCAGGCAGGCAGGGTGTTACCGCGTTGCATCAGGGGAGCGGAATGGCAAAAAAGCGGCGTTGATGCAGTCGTCACGCGCGCCCGATGTTGCTAGGAGTGAATATCTTCTGAGAAATAAAGGATTGGCGTTAATGGCAAAACTGCCGGATCACGTGCCTGAACTGCACGTCAAGGATATTCATGTACCCGGTTGGCTGGGCGAATTCCGCAACTTCCTCATGCGTGGCAACGTGGTTGACCTCGCCGTCGGTGTTATCGTCGGCGCGGCTTTCACAGCCATCGTGAACAGCCTGGTGAAGGATATCTTCACCCCCATCCTTGGCCTGCTTATTGGCGGCATCGACTTCACCAACCTGTTCATCACCCTGCGCGGCCCGCATCTGGCCACGCTGGCCGATGCCCAGAAGGCAGGGGCCGTCACGCTGAATGTGGGCCTGTTCCTCAATGCCGTGATCCAGTTCGTCATCATCGGCTTCGTGATTTTCTGGGTGGTCAAGGTCATCAACCGCCTGACCGCGAAGAAAGAAGCCGAGAAGCCGACAACGCCCCCCGCACCCCCGCGCAGCGAATTGCTGCTGCAGGACATTCTCGACGTGCTCAAGACCGAAGCCGCCCAGAAGGGCGAGGCCCCCAAGGCCTGAGCGCACGCCCCTGGCGCCATATTTGCGGGCGCGGGCAAGGAACGGGCATCCTGTTGGGGGTGCCCGTTTTTTTGTGCCCTTTCATGCCCTTGTGTCCGGTAGCCTGCGTGCCCACTATCGCAGGCGCGGGTTGATCGCATGCGGCGTTTGTGTAACCCGGTGGCCGTGACCCGCCCGTCTGGCCAGACCACGGCGGGGGGCATGCGTTGTGCATGAGAGAATTTTCACAGCCGTTACAGGGTTGGCGTTATATGATTGATATTCGACGACATGTCCGTTCCGGCATGCTGCTTGTGGCGGCGGCCAGCCTGCTTGCGGGTTGCCATGGCCCGCAGCGCCCGGACATGGCGCGCCTGCCCGGCCCGGCTCAGGATTACCTGCTGGTCTCGACCTATTTCATGGCCGAGGGCAGCCTTGTCAGCCGCCTGCAGGATGGCGGGCTTTCAGGCCAGCAGGTGTATGACATGGCCACCTCGCTCAAATACGGCAAGCACACGATCATGACCGTGCTGCAAAAGCCCTCGCGCCGCGCGCGCCGCGAAGGCCAGCAGGCCGTAGCCCTGATGGTGGCCTGCGCCAATCAGCCCGACCCCTCCACGCTCAATGGTGTTGCGCCCCCGCGCTGCCTTCCCGGCGCGCCGCTCATGCCCGTCAATGCAAAAGGGCAGGTTCAACCGCCATCGGTTAAACCTGCCCCCAGATAGTGTGAAAAGGTTCTGGTGAAGCTTTTTTCAGAACGCTTCGAAAGACGCCGCCTTCTTGAAAAAAGGCGGCAGCCAGAAACTTTTATTTTTTATCCAATCATACTCTCAGGAACGTGTGGGCGGACGTGCATCCCGCCGCAGGCGCTTCTCGCCCATCAGCAGCAGCAGGGGCGCTGCGATGAAGATGGAAGACGACGTGCCCACCACGATCCCGAACAGCATCACCCACGCAAAGCCGGACAGGCTGGCCCCGCCAAACAGGGCCAGCGGCAGGGCCGCCAGAAAGACGGTGCATGACGTGCCCAGCGTGCGGCTCAGCGTCTCGTTGATTGACAGGTCGATCAGTTCGGCGAGCGGCATGGTGCGGTATTTGCGCAGGTTCTCGCGCACGCGGTCATACACCACCACCTTGTCGTTGGTGGAATAGCCCAGAATGGTCAGGATGGCCGCCACCATCACCAGATCGAACTCGAAATGCGTAACGACCAGAAAGCCGATGGCCTTGGTCAGGTCCAGCACCAGCGTCACCACCGCGCTGACCGCGAACTCCCATTCAAAACGGAACCAGATATAGGCCAGGATCATCAGCAGGCTGATGCCCAGCGCCAGCATGCCGTTGCGGAACAGTTCCTTCGACACCGAAGCCCCCACCGCATCCGCCCGCAGCACCTGGGCTCCGGGCAGGGTGGCGATGGCATGGCGCACGGAGTCGACCATGGCCTGCGTGCGGGCCTCGTGGTCGGGTTCGCTCTCAGGCGGCGTGTCGAGGCGGATCAGCACGTCATCCGGGCCGCCAAAGGACTGCACGCCCGCAGCAGAGACATGCTCGGCGGCGAGGGCCGCGCGGATGACGTTGAAATCAGCCGGCCCCTGCGTGCGGGCCTCGACCACGATGCCGCCCCTGAAATCCAGCCCCAGCGTCAGTCCGGGGTGGAAGAACAGGATCAGCGAGGCGATGGACAGCACGGCGGACGTGGCCAGACCGATAAAGCGCCCGCGCATGAAGTTGATTTTCGTGCCACGGGGCACGAACCGGAGAAGGGGACGATCAAACATCATTCGGCGCGCCTCAGACCGGCAGGGTGCTGGGGCGTGTGCGGGCATACCAGCGCACCATCAGCATCCTTGAGAGGAGAAGGGTGGTAAACAGGGTCGTCACGATACCGATCGTGATGGTCAGCGCGAAGCCGCGCACCGGCCCGGTTCCGAAAACAAACAGCATCACATGGGCCAGCAGGGCGGTGGCGTTACTGTCCACGATGGTGGCGGTCGCGCGCTCGAATCCTGTCTGCATGGCCTGCAGGGCGCTGCGGCCACGGGCCACTTCCTCGCGGATGCGCTCGTTGATCAGGATGTTGGCATCCACCGCCATGCCCAGGGTCAGCAGCATGCCCGCCATGCCCGGCAGGGTCAGTGTCGCCTCGAACAGCGAGAGGATGGCGGTCATCAGCACCAGGTTGGCCAGAAGGGCGATGTTGGCGTACCAGCCGAACCGGCCATAGAACAGCGCCATGAACGCGATCACGAGCACGAAGCCCGCGGCCAGGCTGTAGCCGCCTGCCCGGATCGAATCGGCGCCGAGCGAGGGGCCGATGGAGCGCTGCTCGATCACGTTGAGCGGTGCGGGCAGGGCGCCCGCGCGCAGCAGCAGGGCCATGTCGGTGGCCTGCTGGGCGGAGAAGCCGCCGGTAATCTGCCCGTTGCCGCCGGTAATGGCGCCGCGGATGACGGGGGCCTCGATCACCTTGTTATCGAGCACGATGGCGAAGCGCTTGCCCACATTGGCGCGGGTGACATCGCCAAATTCCTGCGCGCCGGTCGAATCGAAGGTAAAGTTCACTGCCCATTCGCCGCCATCCTGATCGATCGAGGCGCTGGCATTGGTCAGGTCAGCGCCATCCACGTCCACGTGCGAGAAGACCGGCAGCGTGCCCTGCCCGTCGCTCATGGGCAGCATTTCCACGCCTGCGGGCGGTACGCTTGAGCCAATGGCGGAATCGGCCACGAGGTGGAAGGTCATCTTCGCCGTGGTGCCGAGCAGGTTCTTCACCCGCTCGGGGTCGCTGATGCCCGGCAGTTCGACAATGATCCGGTCCTCGCCCTGGCGGGTGATCTCGGGGTCGATCGCGCCGGTGGCGTCAATGCGGCGGCGCACGATCTCGATGGACTGGGTGACCGCGTCATAGGCGCGCTGGCGGGCGGCATCGGGCGAGAGCGTGATGGCGATCTGGCCGCCTTCACCCTGTTCCACCTGAAATTCGCCCGGCGCGTTCATCGGCATGGCGCGCAGCGCCTTGAGGTCGGGCTGCGTCTCGTCGGGCGTGCGGGGCGTGAAGGTCACCGCGTGCGGGCCGGTGGCCAGGTTACGGTAGCCCAGTCCGGCCTTGAGCAGGGTCTGGCGGGTTTCATCCTGCAGGCCGCGCAGCCTGTCGGCGGTCACGCTGGCCATGTCCACCTGCAGCAGCAGGTATGAGCCGCCACGCAGGTCAAGGCCCAGATGGATCTGGCGCCAGGGCAGGGCGGGGCTGGGCTGGCGGATGAAGTTGGGCAGGCACAGCGCCAGCCCGATCAGACATACGCCAATGACCGAAGCCATTCTGAGCCGACTGTAATACATCATGACTTGATGGAAAGCTCCCTGCGCCCGGCTGAGCCGGTTTCCTTGCCCGGCATGGTCAATGTGTCGTGTGCACGTAAAATCAGTGCGGGAACATGCCGCTCCACGCCCGATGATGCAACCGCTGATGCGCCGGGCGCCTGCCCGGCGTTGCCGTTTTGCCGCATTGGCGGGGCGAAGCGCGCATGGCGGGGGGCTGTGCGACCGGCGTGCTGGCTGCTAATCCGGCAGGGGGCTGTTTCAAAAGCGCGGCAGGGCACAGGCCCGTTTTTGAAACGGCCGCGAGAGAACGGCACGCAGGAAAGGCAGGATATGGCGCAGGCAGCACGGCGGTTACGCATTGGCATTGTGGGGGCAGGGCATTTTGGCCGCTTTCACGCGCTCAAGGTGCTGTCTGGCGCGCGGGAGGAACTCGTGGGCATTCATGACCCCGATGCCGCGCGCGCGCGCAAGGTGGCCGATGAGGCCGGTGGCGTGCCGGTACTGTCCTACCCCGACCTGCTGGCCCGTTCCGATGCGATCATCGTGGCGGCCCCGGCGGAATATCATTTCGACCTGGCCCGCGAAGCCCTTGCGGCGGACAGGCACGTGCTGGTGGAAAAACCCATGGCCGCGACGCTGGAGCAGGCCGATGAGCTGATGCACCTGGCGCACAGGCATGGCGTGGTGCTGCAGGTGGGCCACCTGCTGCGTTATTCCGCCGAGCACCGGGCCATTACCGAGCGCATCACCCGCCCGCTCTATATCGAGGCGACCCGCATCGCGCCCTACAAGCCGCGCGGCACGGATGTATCGGTCATCCTCGACCTCATGATCCATGACCTCGACCTGGTGCTGGCCATTGTCGATAGCCCGATCGAGAGCGTGGACGCGCTGGGGGCGGCGGTGAGTTCGCCGTTCGAGGATATTGCCAATGCCCGCGTGCGTTTTGAAAATGGCTGTGTGGCCACCATTGCGGCGAGCCGCATCTCGCTCAAGACCGAGCGGCGCATGCGCGTGTTCTCGCAGGAGGGCTATCTCTCCGCCGATTTCATGAAACGTGAACTGACCATGATCGGGCGCGAGCGCGGCCTGCCGCTGCCGGGCACGGGCGGCTTCCGCCGCGAATCGGTCACATGGCGCGACCATGACACGCTGGCCGCCGAGCACGCGGCCTTTGCCGCCTCCTGCCTTGATGGCGCGAAAGTACTGGTTGATGGCGCGGCAGGCCGCCGGGCGCTGGCGGCCGCCCTTGCGGTAACGCAGGGCATCGCCGCCACGCGGGCACGGATGGAGGCGTCGGGGCTGATCATTCCCCCAGTTCAGGAGGACTGAAGCGTCTCGCGCAGCATTTCAAGCTCCAGCCAGCGTTCCTCGGCACCTGTCAGGTCGGCCTGCGCCTTTTCCAGCGCCGCGGTGGCGGCGGCGAAGGCGGCGGGGTCGCGGGCATAAAGCCCGCCATCGCTCAGGACTGCGCGCAGGCGCTCGATTTCCGTCTCGAATGCGGCCATCTGCCCCGGCAGTTGCTCAAGCGCATGCTTGTCCTTGTAGGTCATCTTGCGCGTGGGCTGGTGGGGCGAGGCGCTGGGGGTCACATCGGTCGTGGCGGGTGTGGCCTCGTTGCGCTCGGTGCGGGGGCGGGCGGCGAGTGTTGCATCCTGCCGCTGGGCCAGCATGTCGCTGTAGCCACCGGCATATTCCACCCATCTGCCACCACCTTCGGCCATCAGGATGGAGGAGGCGACCCGGTCGAGGAAGTCACGGTCGTGGCTGACGAGCAGCACCGTGCCGGAATAGGCGGCCAGCATGTCCTGCAACAGGTCGAGTGTTTCAAGGTCGAGGTCGTTGGTCGGCTCATCGAGCACCAGCAGGTTCGAGGGCCGCGCCAGCGCACAGGCCAGCATCAGCCGCCCGCGCTCACCGCCTGACAGCACGCCCACCGGGGTGCGCGCCTGCTCGGGGCGGAACAGGAAGTCTTTCATGTAACCAATGACATGGCGCTTCTCGTCGCCCACCTGCACCATGTCGCCCCCGCCGCCGGTCAGGGTATCGGCCAGGGTGGCCTTTGGGTCGAGCGTGCGGCGCTGCTGGTCCAGTGTTACGACCGACAGCGCGCTGCCGATATTGATCGTGCCCGAATCCGGCTGGTCCTGCCCGGTGAGCAGGCGCAGAAGCGTACTCTTGCCCGCGCCGTTCGCCCCCACGATGCCCAGCCTGTCGCGGCGCAGCACGCGCAGGTCGAGATGGCTGACCACGGGGTGGGCGGGGTCATAGGCGCGGCAGACATCCTCGGCCACGGCGACGAGCTTGCCCGAAAGGTCGCTCTCGCGGGCTTCCATCTTCAGGCCACCTTGCGGGCGGATGGCAGTGCGGCGCTGGTTGCGCAGGTCGGCCAGTTCGGCCACGCGGCGCACGTTGCGCTTGCGGCGTGCGGTCACGCCGTAGCGCATCCAGTCTTCCTCGCGCGCGATCTGGCGGTCGAGCTTGTGGCTGTCGCGTTCCTCCTGCTCCAGCACTTCTTCGCGCCAGGTCTCGAAGCGGGCAAAGCCCTGGTCGAGCCTGCGGGTCACGCCCCGGTCGAGCCACACCACCGAGCGCGACAGGGTTTCAAGCAGGCGGCGGTCATGGCTGATGATGACCATGGCCGATGAGAGCGAAAGCAGTTCGCGCTCCAGCCATTCAATGGTGGGCATGTCGAGGTGGTTGGTCGGCTCATCGAGCAGAAGCAGGTCCGGCTCGGGGGCGAGCGCGCGGGCGAGCGCGCAGCGGCGCGCTTCACCGCCCGAGAGCGTGGCCGGGTCTTCCGTGCCGTTCAGGCCAAGTTCGCCCAGCAGCAGTTCGGCGCGGTATTCCGGGTCGTTCGGCCCCATGCCCGCGCGCACGTAATCCAGCGTGGTGGCAAAGCCCGACAGGTCAGGCTCCTGCGGCAGGTAGCGCACGGTGGTGCCGGGCTGGAGGAAAACCGTGCCGCCATCGGCCTGGATCTCGCCCGCCGCAATGCGCAGCAGGGTGGACTTGCCACAGCCATTGCGCCCGACAAGGCAGACCCGCTCGCCGGGGCCGATGCCAAACCCCGCGCCATCAAGCAGCGGCGCGCCGCCAAGGGTCAGGGTAATATCCTGGAGGAGGAGAAGGGGAGGAGGAGCCATACCCGCTTATGTCGTGTCAGGCGGGCCGGGCGCAAGGTCCGTGTGGGCAACCCCTATTTGCGCGCCGTGCTTTCGAGCAGCCTGAGGAAGGACAGCCCCCAGCCCAGCGCGGTGCGGTTGGCGATGGCGTTCCAGCACGCCTGCCAGCGTTCACGCTTTTCGGCAGCGGACATGGCCAGCGCCTGCTCGAGCGCATCGGCCATGCCGTCATGGTCGAGCGGGTTGACCAGCAGGGCCGCGTCAAGCTGGTTGGCCGCCCCCGCCAGCCGCGACAGGATGAGCACGCCGGGGTTCTCGGGGTCCTGGGCTGCGATGAACTCCTTGGCCACGAGGTTCATGCCATCGCGCAGCGGGGTGATGTAGCCGATATCGGCCAGGCGCATGTAGCCCGCCACCGTGGGGCGCGGGCTGCCACGGGTGAGGAAGCGCAGCGGCGTCCAGTCCGCCTGGCCGCGATGGGCGTTGAGCTTGCCGATCTGGTGCTCGAGCTTCCTGCGCAGCGCCTTGTAGGATTCAACCTCGGTGCGGCTTTCGGCCGCGATCTGCAAAAAGGTGACCTGCCGCTCGCGCTCGGGGTAGGTCTCGAGCATGCGCTCGTAGCCCGCCAGCCGGTGGTCCAGCCCCTTGGTGGGGTCCATGCGGTCCACGCCAAAGATCAGCTTGCGCCCCGCCAGCGAGCCTGAAAGGCGCTTCAGGTCCTGCGAATCGGTGGCCGCCGCGGCAACGCGGGCAAAGGCCTGCGGGTCGATCTCGACGGGAAAGGTGCCCACGCGCACCGTATGGCCCTCGAACGCCAGCACGTCCTCACCTTCAAGGACCGCGCCTGCCGTGCGGGTTGCGGCGAAGATGAAATTGGCGGTGTCATCGGCAGTCTGGAAGCCCAGCAGGTCGGCTTTCAGCAGGTCGCGCAGGAAGGTGCCGCCATCAGGCGCGGTGGCCAGCATATCAGGCGCGGGGAAGGGCGTGTGCAGGAAGAAGCCGATGGGCTGGCGCACGCCATTGCGGCGCAGCAGGGCGGGCAGCGGCAGCAGGTGGTAGTCGTGAATCCAGATGATGTCATCGGGCCGCAGCAGCGGCAGCAGGTTCTCGCAGAAGCGCTGGTTGACCGACCAGTAGGTTTCAAGCTCGCGGCGCTCGAAGTGGATGTGCTCGGGCAGCGAGTGCATGAGCGGCCACAGCGTGGCGTTGGAAAAGCCGGTGTAATAATTGCGATGCTCGGCGGGGGTGAGGCCGATGGTGGCGTATTCCACCCCTTCGGCCTGCTGGTGTTCAGGCGGCAGGTGGGCGGCGTCGGGGTGGCAGGTGCCGTTCCAGCCAAACCACATGCCACCCTGGCGGGCCAGCAGGTCCTTGAGCACCACCGCGAGTCCACCGGGCCGCAGCCCCTCCTTGGGAACGGGAACGCGATTGGAGACGATGACCAGCCGTTTCATTCTGCCCTCTCTTCACTCAGCTGTCGCATGGCGGCCCAGCTTCGTCCGGCAGCACGACCGGGGCAGCATACACATCTGGCCGGGCAGCGGGATGCCTGTTGCGCCGGGACTGGCATGCGGCTTTGTCAGTTCAGCGGTACGCCGCCCGATACGGCCTGATAGGTCGAGACCGCCAGCGTCAGCGGCTCGAACGGCTTGGTGATGACAAAAGCGGGCTCGATCGTATCGCCCGTGAGCAGCCGCTCGGGGTAGGCGGTGACGAAGATGATCGGAATATCCTGGTGCTGCAATATGGCCGAGACGGCCTTCATCCCGTCACCGCCATCACCGAGGTTGATGTCGGCCAGGATCAGGCCGGGCCGGGTCTCGCGTGCAAGGCGCACGGCCTCTTCCTCGCTGCTGGCAACACCGGCAATGGTGTGGCCGCACTGGCGCACCAGTTCCTCGATATCCATTGCGATGATCGGTTCATCCTCGATGATCAGCACGCTGGTCTGGGCGCACGAGCGCAGGCGGGCATGGGCATCCTCCAGCATGGCGGCGGCCTGCGGCTGGGCAATGGCCAGCACGCGGGCAGCGTCGGCCACGCTCAGTTCCTCAAGCGAGGTGAGCAGGAGCAGCTTGCGTGCCAGCGGCGGCATGCCGCCCGCTTTCGCGTCCTGCGCGCCGTGCTGGGCATGGTGGCGCGAAATCCATTGGTAAAGGCGTAGCCTCGGTGGCAGGGTGGGATCATCCACCGCCATGAGTTCGCGCAGGCTTTCGGCCACCAGAAGGTCGCCGCTCGACTGGCTGCCACATAACGCACGGGCGTAACGCCGGGCATAGGGCAGGGCGCGAAGCAGGTCTTGACGCCGTGATAGCGGCATGAGGCATTCATCTCCCCAGATAAACTGTTACACTCCGGATCACGACAGCGTTAGGCTGTGCTGCAAGAGTTGAAGAGTAAACAAACTGGAATCCAGAATACCATTTGATCCGTCACCGGTCACGCACTTGCGTGGGGAGATGCTGTCTCTCCTGCCACAATTGCGTGGTTTTGCCCGTTTCCTGACCGGCCAGCCCGCGGCGGCGGATGATCTGGTGCAGGAAACGGTGCTGCGCGCGCTCGGCGCGCTCGAGCAGTTCACGCCGGGCACCAGCATGAAGGCCTGGCTCTATACCATCGCGCGCAACCTGTTTTACGAGCAGGCCCGCAAGGGGCGGCGCGAGCGTGATGTCATGTCGGATTACGCCCTGCGCCCCGACCAGGCCGAAAGCGATACCGGCGCGGGGGAAGCCGACGTGCTGCGCGACCTCAATGGCGCGATCTGGCAGCTCACCCCCCGCCTGCGCGAGGCGCTCGTGCTCGTGGGCGTGCAGGAAATGACCTATGCCGAGGCCGCCCATGTGTGCGGTGTTACGGTGGGCACGCTCAAGGCCCGCGTGTCGCGCGCGCGCGCGCAGATCATGGAATACATGCAGGCGGGCAACGGCGGCGCAGGCTGAGGGAACCGATGCGCGGTGCTCGCGTTTTCGTTACATGGAAAATGTAACCTTTCCTCCCCCCCATTCATTGCACTGGCATGAACGACGAAACAGGGGAGATGAACATGACCAGCAGCTTTCATGACCAGATGATTGCAATCCTGCCCCGACTGCGCGTGCAGGCCCTGTCGCTCACGCGCAACCGTGCGGCAGCCGATGACCTGGTGCAGGATGCCGTGTGCAATGCGCTGGCCGCCCAGCACAGCTTTACGCCGGGCACCAATTTCTCGGCATGGATGCACCGCATCCTGCGCAACCGCTTCATTTCCGACCTGCGCAAGAAGCGCGAGACCGGCAACATCGATGATGTGCCCGCATCCAGCATGGCCGGCAGCGGCGCGCATGAAGAGCGCCTGATGGTCAAGGAACTCGCCGAGGCCATGAACCGCCTGCCCGCCGACCAGCGCGAGGCGCTGGTGCTCGTGGTGATGCAGGGCATGAGCTATGACGAGCTTGCCGCCGCCACAAGCTGCGCCGTGGGCACCGCCAAGAGCCGTGTGTTCCGCGCCCGCCGCCAGCTTGCCGCGTGGCTGTATGGCGAGGAGCGCGATATCTCCACCGTTGAACTGCGCGGTGCGGTGCAGCGCCTGCGTTCGCGCACGCAGGCCCGTGCCGCTACGGCACCGGCAACGGCCTGAGACGGGAATTCCCACTTTGAATTATGGCGTGAATATGGCACTGACACTGATGACTTCGGCAGTGCCAAGGGATTCTAAAGGGTAATGATGCGGCCCTGGCATCCAGGCAGGGGTTGTGTGAAGTGGGAATTTACTTCGGGATAATGCGATGGCTCTGAAGGACAAGTGTCCTCCCAGGCAACCAGGAAAGAAGTCCACAAGCAGATCGGATGATGCGTTCGAGCTATGGCTGAGGCGAGGGCTGCACCAGTTGTTCGATGATGTGACCAAAGAACCTGTTCCCGAGGAACTGCTGCGTCTTATTGAGGAAGACCGGAAGCGGACAAAATAGGTATGTCCGTTCCACCTTCCTCCGCGCGCGGCGGCAGGCAGGGGCGCCATCGCAGCCTGTTTACGCGGGTCGGGCGCGTGTTCGATGCCGTGCGGGGCCGGATGATGGCGATCATCCTGCTTGCGGCCATGCCCATCGCCCTGATCGGGGCCGTGCAGGCCTGGCACAGCTATCATAATACTCTTGAAGCGCCGGGCTACCGCACGGACATGGCCGTGGCGCGCATCGATCTTGAACTGCGCCATGAATCCGAGCATCTGGCCTCGCTGTTGCAGGCGGTGGCGCGCATGCGGCTCGACAGCAGCGGGCTTGCGCGCATGCTCCAGCTTGTCGAGTCCCTGACCGGTCGGCATTACAGCCAGATCGCGCTGGCCGATGACCGGGGCAATATTGCCGCCGCTGTTGGCCCCGACCATGACGCGACTCCCCTGACCATTGACGAGATGCCGCGCTTTCAGGGTGACGTGAAGCTCGTGGCCATACCCGATGCGCTGACCGGCGTGCCCGATCATTTCCGCATCACGGTCGCGGCCACGATTGGCGATGATGCCGGTCGCCCGGCGCGCTCGGGCTACCTGACGGCCATCATGCCGCTGTCATGGCGCAGTGCCATGCTCCAGACCAGCGACCCCCGGCTTGACCTGATGCAGCAGAGCGGCCCGATCGAGATCTGGGTCATGGACAGCCACGCCCGCGCCACGGCCCCCCTGTGCGCGGATTGCAACTGGCAGGAGCACCCCCCGGCGCGGATCATGCAGTGGGCACGCTTTGAGGTCACGCATGGCGTGGAGCACGACCACATCACCCTGCCTGAAGGTTCGTATTCCATCGGGCGGGTGCAGGGTAGCGTGTACGTGCTTACCATGACACGGCGCAACGCCAGCGAGCAGCATGCGGTGGTCATGTTCGCCATCTCGCTCGTAACCAGCGGGGTGCTGCTGCTCGTGGGGCTTCTGGGGGCCTCGAAAAGCGCTGACGTGCTGGTCATCACGCCGCTGCGCCAGCTTACGGCCTCGGTCAACCAGTGGCAGCTTGGCGGCGTGTATGACGTGCGCTCGAACTGGGCCATGCCGCTTGAGGTCAGGCAGCTTGCCCATGCCTTCAGCAAGGCCACGCGCAGGCTGGCACGGCATGAAAGGCGCCTTGAGCGCGCGCAGGTGCGCCAGGAACTGCTGCTCAAGGAGATGCACCACCGCGTCAAGAACAACCTGCAGATCGTGGCCTCCCTGCTCAACCTGCAGGCGGGCCGCATCCGCCAGCCCGGCGCGCGCGAGGAATTCGCCCAGGCGCGTGACTGCGTGCGCGCGCTGGCAACCCTGCACCGCTACCTTTATGCCGATGGCGAACTCTACAGCCTGAACATGCAGAGCTTCGTGCGCGAACTGTGCGGCCAGATCATGCATGCCATTGGTGAATCCGATGAAGGCCGGATCACGCTTGATATCCGCGTCGATGACCTGCTCATGGTGCCCGACCAGGCCGTGCCGCTGGCCCTGATCGTGACCGAGGCGGTCAGCAACACCATCAAATATGCCTTTCCCGACCAGTTGCACGGCACGCTTGAAGTGGGCCTGCGCGCGCTTGATGGCGGGCGGGCCTGTCTGTGGATTGCCGATAACGGCGTGGGCATGGCGGCGGGCCGTAACCTCAGCGGGGCGGAAGACGGGCGCAGCGGGATCGGCATGCAGCTGATCCGCGGCTTTGCGCGGCAGTTGGGCGGCACGTTGCAGATGTTTGAGGAAAATGGCACCCGCTATGTGCTTGTTTTTCCGTTAAAGCAGCCCGATCAGGACGAACTGGCCGACTGAATGCATGCAAAAATGCATGGCAGAGTTATCTCACGGGCAGTTTATGGCGGCGCATGATGGCTGTCCCTGTGCCGTGTCATTCGGTATAGGGAGCGGTCATGAACGATGACAAGACAGTGATGAAGGCGTGGACCCGGGCACAGTCGCGCCTGGGGCGCAGGCAGGCCATGCCTGTCGTGTTGCTGGGTCTGGCCATATCCGCCGTTGCCGTGGGGCAGGTATGGTGCATCGCCACCGTGCTGGCCTGCGTGCTGGTGCCGGGCGGCATGCCGGTTGTTGCGTGGCCGCTGGCCGGGCTGGTGGGGCTTGCGGTAGCGCGCGCGGGCCTGCAGGCGGCATCTGACACGCTGGCCGCGCGTGCTGGCATGAAGGGCCGCGCGCGCCTGCGTAGTGGCGTGATCGAGGCCATCATGCGTGGCGGGCCGGGGCTTTTGCGCCAGCACCACACGGGCGAGCTGACCGCGCTGGCCGTTGACCGGATCGAGGCGCTCGACGGGTTCTTCGCCCGCTGGCTGCCCGCTTCCGTGCTGTGGATGGCGGCCCCTCTTGTCATTGGCGTGCTGGCGGCGTTCGTGCAGCCGGGCTCGGCGCTGGTCATGGCGGTGTGCGGCATTGCGGTGCCGTTTGGCCAGGCGCTGTTCGGCATCGGGGCGGCGGTGGCCTCGCGCAACCAGTTCCTGGCCATGACCCGCCTGCAGGCCCGCTTTCTCGACCGGGTGCGCGGCATCGCCACCATCGTGCTTTCTGGCCGCACGGAGGATGAAACCCGCAGGCTTGCAGCAAGTGCGGAGGAACTGCGCCTGCGCACCATGAAGGTGCTGCGCGTGGCCTTCCTGTCCTCCGCTTCCATCGACTGCGCCATGGTCGTGGCTCTTGTGCTCATCGCCCTGCGCAACGGCGCGCACCTGATGGACCTGCACGAGCAGGGCGTGCCTGCCGCAATCATGGCAGGCCAGGTGGCGCGCGGGCTGTTCGTGGTGCTGGTGGTGCCGGAATTCTTCGCCCCCTTCCGCAGCCTTGCCCTGGCCTATCAGGATCGGGCGCATGCCTCGGGGGCCGCGAGCGCCATGCGCATCCTGCCCGGTGAAGCCCCCGCGCGGGTTGGTGGCCAGGCGGTGTGTGACATGACGGGGGGTGTCGCGGTCGCCTTCGAGCATGTCAGTTTTGCATGGGACGCCGCACGCGGCATGGCGGTTGATGATGTGTCCTTCAGCGTGCCCGCGGGGCAGACGCTGCTGCTGTGCGGCGCGTCGGGTTCGGGCAAGTCCACCATCATCGAACTGCTGCTCGGCTTCATCCAGCCCGCCAGCGGGCGCATTACGTTCAACGGCGTGGACATGACCACGCTGGCGCCTGAAGCGTTGGTGGCCATGACCTCGTGGATCGGGCAGAAGCCCGTGCTGTTTGCGGGCACGCTGCGCGAGAACATCCTGTTTGCCCGCCCCGATGCAACACAGGCGCAGCTTGACGCCGCGGTTGCTGCCGCAGCGGCCGGGGATTTCGTGGCCAGCCTGCCCAACGGGCTCGATACCTTTATTGGCGAGGGGGGCTTTGGCCTGTCTGGCGGGCAGGCGCAGCGCGTGGCGATTGCGCGTGCCTTCCTCAAGGATGCGCCGCTTGTGGTGCTTGACGAGCCAACCGCGCATCTCGACCCCGATACCGAGGCCGATGTGTTTGAAAGCCTGCGCCGCCTTGCCGCCCGGCGCACCGTCATCCTGGCCACCCATTCCAGCGCGGTGGCGGGGTTTGACGGCCAGCGCATTGACCTGGCGCAGGGCCATGTCGTGACCAGTGGGGAGACAGTATCGTGAAATCCTCACAGACAAGGGAACTGAACCGGCAGGCGCAGCGCGAGGGCGTACTCGCCCCCGTGGGCCGCATCCTGCAGATATGGCAGCGTCGCGCGCCGCTGCTCACCGCGGGCGCGCTGCTGTCGCTGCTGGCGCTCATCATCGGCCTTGTGCTGATGCGCGAGGCAGGCATCCGCGTTGCGGCCATGACCATGGGCATGATCGTGGTCACCACCGGGGCGCTGCGCATTTTTGGCAGCGCGCGGGTGATCCTGCGCTATGCGGAGCGACTGGTCGCGCATGATGCGATGTTCCGCGCGCTGGCCGATGTGCGGGTGTGGTTCTTCCGTCACCTTGCGCGCGGGGCGGCGGCGGGGCTTGGCTTCCGCCGTGCGGGCGACCTGCTCTCGCGTCTGGTGTCGGATGTCGAGACGCTGGACGGGCTTTACCTGCGCATCATCCTTCCGCTGGCGGGCGCGTGCCTTGTGCTGCCGTTCCTGTTCATCGCCATCAACATGGTCAGTTCCGTGCTGGCCGTGGTGGTGTGCGCGCTGTTTGCCTGCGGGGCGTTCGTGCTGCCGCTATGCGCCGCCATGCTGGGGCGGCGTGAAGGCGGGCTGGTCAACCATGAGGCGGCCCAACTGCGCGTGGGCGTGCTCGACATGGTGGGTGGCCTGCGTGAAATCGCGACCTTCGGGGCGGAGGGGCGCATGCTTGACCATGTGCGCGACCGTGATGCCGCACTCTGTCGCGCGCAGATGAAACAGGCCCGCATGCTGGCGTTGGCGGGTGCCGCCTCCTATCTGTGCGGGCAGGCGGCGGTTGTGGCGGTTCTGGCCGCAGCCCTGGGTCTGGGCCTGCCGCGCATTGCCCCGCTGCCTGCCGCCGCCGTGCTGTTCCTTACGGTTGCGGCCTTCGAGAGCATTGGCGGGCTGACGCGCGCGGGCGCGCTTGCGGGCAACATCACCCGTGCGGCCGCGCGGGTGGTGGCGGTGGGCGACCTGCCCGAGCATGCCCCGCCCGAAGGCACGCAGCCTGCGCCCGAGGGCACCGACATCCGCTTCGAGCAGGTTTCCTTCCGGTGGGATGCGGCGCGCGCACCGGTGCTTGATCATCTTGACCTGAGCATTCCCGCAGGCCAGCGCATTGCGGTCATGGGGCCTTCGGGGGCGGGCAAGTCCACGCTGGCGGCATTGCTGCTCAAGGTGGTGGGGCCGCAGGCGGGGCGCATTACGCTCGGCGGCGAGGATATCGCCACCATCCGCGACGGGGCGATGCGCGAGCGGATCGCCTGGCTGTCACAGGCGACGCATCTGTTTACCGATACGATTCGCGCCAACCTGCTGCTTGGCCGCCCCGACGCCACCGAGGCTGACCTGTGGGCAGCACTCGAGCAGGCCCGCGTGGCCGATGTGGTGCGCGAACTGCCCGATGGGCTGGATAGCTGGCTGGGTGAAGGGGGTGCCAGCGTATCAGGCGGGCAGGGGCGGCGTCTGGCGCTGGCCCGCGTGCTGCTTTCGCATGCGCCGATCCTGATTCTGGATGAACCGGCCACCGGGCTGGATGCCCAGACCGAGCGTGAATTCCTGCTCACCCTCAACGAGGTGACGCAGGGGCGCACGGTCATTCTGATCGTGCACCGGCTGACGGGTGTGGAAAAGCTGGATCAGGCATGGCGTATCGTGGGTGGTAAAACCGTGGCGGCTACGGCATGAAGGGGCCGCCCTGCCTGCCGAAAGGATTGACGTGCCTCGCCCCAGCGGGCACGAAGTAGCTCAAAACCGGATCGGACACACCTCAAGGCTGGGCGCGGTCCGTCATGCATATCTGAAACGGGAGTAACTCCATCATGCGTCGCCTGTCCCTTCTTCTTGGTCTTGGTCTGCTGACAGGATGCGCTGGTGGCCATCCGGGCAAGTATGTCGTGTTCTTCACCCCCAATTCGGCCCAGCTTGATGCCCCGGCCCAGACCGTGATCTCGCAGGCGGCCCAGCGTGCGGTGACAAACCATTCCAAGGTGCGGGTCGAAGGCTATGCCGCCGCCAGCCATGACCTGTCGGCTGATGAACTGCTGGCCATTGACCGCGCCAAGATCGTGGCCCGCCAGCTTGCGGTTGACGGCGTGGATGCAGGCCGTATCAGCCAGCAGCCGCGTGGCCCGATGAACAACGAGGACGGTGCGCTGGCCTCGCGTCGTGTCGAGATCGAGGTCGGCGGACACTGAGCGAAAGCCCCGCTTTTCATGATATGACGGCGCCTGAAGGCAGCACGCGCGACCCGCGCGCGGTGCTGGCCGAGGTTTTCGGCTTCCCCGATTTCCGTGGCCTGCAGCAGCAGGCGGTGGCGGAGGTCATGGCCGGGCGCGACTGCCTGGTGCTCATGCCCACCGGCGGTGGCAAGAGCGTGTGCTATCAGGTGCCCGCCCTTGCCCGGCCTGGCACGGGGCTGGTCATCTCGCCCCTGATCGCGCTGATGGATGATCAGGTTGCCGCCCTGCGGCAGCTTGGCGTCAACGCGGGCGCCCTGCATTCCGAACAGGAACCCGAGGACGCCGCCCGCGTGCGCTCGGACCTGATGGCAGGCCGGCTTGACATTCTCTACGTCTCGCCCGAGCGCCTGCTCTCGCCGGGCATGCTCGACCGGCTCGGGCGGCTCACGCTCTCGGTCATCGCCATTGACGAGGCGCACTGCATTTCGGCCTGGGGGCATGAATTCCGCCCCGAATACCGCGAGCTTGCGGCATTGCCGCAGCATTTCCCCAATGTGCCGCGCATAGCACTCACCGCCACGGCGGACGCGCGCACGCGCAGCGACATTCTTGAAGCCCTGGCCATGCCCGATGCCACGGTGTTCAAGGCCAGTTTCCACCGCCCCAATCTCGATATCGCGGTCAAGCCCAAGACATCGGAAATCCGCCAGCTTACCGCCATTCTCGACCGGCATCGGGGGGCGGCCTCCATCGTGTATTGCGGCAGCCGCAGTAAGACCGAGCGCGTGGCCCGCTCGCTGGCGGGCAAGGGCTATGCGGCGCTGCCGTTCCATGCCGGTCTTTCGCCGGTGGAAAAGCGCGCGGCACTGATGCGCTTCCGCTCGGGCGAGCCGGTGGTGATCGTGGCCACCATCGCCTTTGGCATGGGCATCGACCGCCCCGATGTGCGCGCCGTGGTGCATCTGGACATGCCGTCCTCGCCCGAGGGGTATTACCAGCAGATCGGTCGCGCCGGGCGCGATGGCGAGCAGGCGGAAACCGTGCTGCTTTATGGCGGCGATGACATGGCCCGCGCACGCTACTGGCTGGAGCAGTCCAACGCGCCCGATGCGCAGAAACGCATCATGAGCGCGCGGCTCGAGGCCATGATCGCCCTGACCGAAACCACGGGCTGCCGCACGCAGGCGCTGCTCTCGTGCTTTGGCGAGGAACTCGATGAAGCCTGCGGCCATTGCGACAACTGCCGCAGCCCGGTGGCCACGTTTGATGGCACGGTGGCCGCGCAGAAGGTGCTCTCGGCCATCTACCGCACCGGCCAGCGCTTTGGCGCGGTGCATGTGGCGGGCGTGCTGCGGGGCAAGGCTTCGGACATGACGGCGCGGCACGGGCATGAAAAGCTGAGCGTGTTCGGCATCGGCCGTGACCGGCCAGAGCCGTTCTGGCGCGGTGTGATCCGCCAGCTCATCGCGCGCGGTGCCATCAGGGTCACGGGCGAATACAATGCCCTTGCCCTTGAGGAAGGCCGCGCGCGCCCCATATTGCGTGGCGAGGAGCCGATCATGCTGCGCGAGGACGCGACCGAGGACCTCAAGGCCGCGACGACACGTGGCACTGGTGGCGGCACGCGCCCTGCCATGGCCGACCTCACGCCCGAGGCCGCTGCCCGCTATGAGGCTTTGCGTAGCTGGCGGCTGGGCGAGGCGCGTGAGCAGGAAATTCCGCCCTATCAGCC